>CAWJPY010000009.1:0-211787 GCA_963844865.1 uncultured Holophagae bacterium | reverse complement strand
TGGTGGTGACCCGGCTCATCCCCGAGGCCGGGGACACCACCTGCAACCAGCGCCTGGAGCCCATCCCCGGCACCACGCAACGCCCGCATCCTGCGGGTGCCGTTCCGGACCGACCGGCGGCGAGGTGGTCCCGCACTGGGTCTCCCGCTTCGAGGTCTGGCCCTACCTGGAACGGTTCGCGCGTGGAGGCGGAGAGGGAGCTCCTGGCCGAGCTCGGCGGCCGGCCCGGACCTGGTGATCGGCAACTACTCCGACGGCAACCTGGTGGCCACCCTCCTTCCCAGCCGCCTGGGCGTCACCCAGTGCACCATCGCCCACGCCCTGGAGAAGACCAAGTACCTGCTCTCCGACCTCTACTGGCAGGACAACGAGGACGCGCTACCACTTCTCCTGCCAGTTCACCGCCGACCTCATCGCCATGAACGCGGCCGACTTCATCATCACCAGCACCTACCAGGAGATCGCCGGCACCGAGCGACAGTGTCGGCCAGTACGAGAGCTACGGCGCCTTCACCATGCCCGGCCTCTACCGGGTGGTGGACGGCATCGACGTCTTCGACCCGCAAGTTCAACATCGTCTCCCCGGGCGCCGACCCGGAGTCTACTTCCCCTACACGACGACGAGCGCCGCCTCCGCGGGCTCGAGCCCGACCTGGAGAAGCTCCGTCCTCGAGCGACGGGCGCCGCCGGCTCGCGCGGGCGCCTCGCCGAGCCGGACCAGCCCGCTCGCTCTTCTCCATGGCACGGCTCGACCGGATCAAGAACCTGACCGGCCTGGTGGAGTGGTACGGGCGCAGCGAACGCCTGCGAGCGGCCGCCAACCTGTTCATCGTGGGCGGCTTCGTGGATGCGGCCGAGTCCCGGGACGCCGAGGAGACGGAGGAGATCGACCGCATGCACCGGCTCCTGGACGACCTACCAGCTCGACGGCCAGGTGCGCTGGTGGTCGACCACGTGGACCGGGTGGTGGGCGGCGAGCTCTACCGCTTCGTGGCCGACCGCCGCGGCGTGTTCGTGCAGCCGGCCCTGTTCGAGGCCTTCGGCCTGACGGTGGTGGAGGCCATGATCTGCGGTCTGCCGACCTTCGCCACGTGCTTCGGGGGGCCCCGGGAGATCATCCAGCACGGGGTGAGCGGCTTCCACATCGACCCCAACCACGGCGACCGGGCGGCGGAGGAGATCGCCGACTTCCTGGAGCGTTGCGCCCGCGATCCCGACCAGTGGCACGCCATCTCCGAGGGGGGCATCGCCAGGGTGCTGGACCGCTACACCTGGAAGCTGTACGCCGAGCGGATGATGACCCTGGCCAGGATCTACGGCTTCTGGCGCTACGTCACCAACCTGGAGCAGGCGGAGACCAAGCGCTACCTGGAGATGCTGTACGCCCTGGAGTACCGGCCGCGGGCGGAGTCGATCCCCCACTCCTGATCAGCGGCTGCGATCAGCGGCTGCGATCGGCCCGAGCCCCGCGACGCCTCAGTGACCGCGGATCATCAGGGTTTGGGATTGAGGAGGCGCCACGTCATCGCCCGCACCTGGTCGAAGACGTCCAGGGCGACAGCGGCCTCGGATCGATCGACGGCTCCCGTCGCGGCGAGGAGCCGCAGGTGGGTGTCGACCTCCTTGGCCGAGCCATAGGCGATCCGCCAGAAGTGCGTGCGGTCTCGGCCGGAGCGCCCCTGGCCTTCGGCCAGGTTGGCTGCGACGGAGCTTGCCGAGCGGATGACCTGGTCGGCGATGGGCTTCAGCGGAGCCGGTATGCGCAGGACGAGCTTGATCGCGGTACCGGCTGCCGCCAGGGCCTCGCGGTGGGCAACGAGGTCGGTGCTGGTGCGAGTGTCAGGCATGGTCACCTCCGGGTCGTTCATATCTCCGCAGAAAGCCGGTGGGCAGCCCATGTCCAGGGTGCGGAGCAAGCCGGTCTTCGACCGGCTCGGCCTCGGCGAGGGCGAGCCCTTGACATGGGCTGACCGCCGGCTATGTTCCCGACCCAACGACCCGGAGGTGACCGTGCCGCCTCGCTCCACCCGCCATCTGCTCCGGGAGCACATCGCTGTCGGCGCCACTGGAACTGACGGCTGCTGCTGACACTGGGGCTGCTCCTGACGGCCGTCGCTGCCTCTGTCACCTGCCGCTGCCACTGTTGCTGTCACTGCCTCTGTTGACGAGCGAGCCCGCGGAACGCGTTGGCGGGACGCTCCTGACTCAACGACCGAGGAAGTCGAAGTGGCGGATGCCCTCGAGGATGCCGCGGGCGCGCGGGGCGCGGGCGAAGTAGATGCCCTCGCGCCCACGGAGGGTGCGCATCTCGCGGCTGAAGTTCCCCACCACGACGCCGGCCCCGGCCGTCCGCAGCATGTCGGAGTCGTTCCCCGAATCCCCGGCCGCCAGCACGCGTGACGGCGAGAACCCCCAGCGGCGCAGCACATAGCTGACCGCATGCCCGCCCGAGGCCCGCACCGGGACGAGGTCGAGGAAGGCGTCGTGGGAGACGATGACGTTGGCGGACAGGCCGTGCTCACGGATGGTGCGGCGCACCTCGCGGATGCCCGGCCAGCGGTCGCTGTCGAAGAAGTAGCTGATCTTGTAGGGTCGCTGGTCCTCCTCGGGCTGCGGCTCGATGCCCGGGAGGTCCTGCATCGCCTCCCGCAGCCGGGGCGGCTCCCAGGCGTGGTCGAGGGCCAGTCGCCATCCCACGTCCTCCACCGGCTCACCGCGGCCGTAGTGGATCTCGGTCCCGACGGCGGTGATGAGCAGGTCCGGCAGGGGCACCTCCCACTCCTGGAGGACCTCCAGGGTGCTGCGCAGCACCCGCCCGGAGGCGACCCCGAAGGCCAGCTCCTCGCGGTGCTCGGACAGCCAGCGGAGAAACTCGACGGTGGCCTCCCGGTCCCCGAGAAGGGTGTCGTCCACATCGCAGATGAGGAGGCGGTCCGCGAGGACCATGCGCGCAGGCGGCGTCGCGGCGCGAACGCGGGCGCGCCGCTGCCGCACCCTCCGCACCTGGCGCAGGTAGCGCTGCACGTGCGCCTTCCAGGAGAAGGTGGCGTTGGCGCCCCGGATGCCGGAGCGCGACATCCGCCGCCACTCGTCCCCTTCCGACAGCACCTCCAGCAGCGCGTCGGCCATGCCCTCCCCGTCGAGTGGATCGATGAGCAGGCCGTTCTCGCACACCTCGACGATGTTCCTCGGTCCGCCGTCGTTGGTGGCCACGATGGGCAGGCCGCTGGCGGCGGCCTCGATGAGGGTGAGGCCGAAGGGCTCGGTGAGGGCCGGGTTGACGAACACGCCCCGGCGGCCGGCCGCCAGCCGGTAGATCTCGGGCACCTGGTCGGGGCCGTGGCGCTTGGGGTAGGCCACCGCGCCGTAGAGATCGTAGCGGTCGATGAGCAGCAGCATGTCGGTGAGGACCCGGCGCTGTCCCGCCGGGAGCTCCGAGATGTCGTCGCGGCTGCCGATGAGGAGCACCAGGTTGGCGGCCCGCCGCAGCTCGTCGCTGGAGCCGTAGGCGTGAATGAGGGTCTCCAGGTTCTTGCGCTCGTCGGGCCGCTGCACGGCCAGGATCATGGGCCGCCTGGGGTTGACGAGGAACCCGTCGATGAGCTCCCGGACCGGGAAGCGCTCGCCCCGGCGGGGAGGACGGAAGCGGCTGAGGTCGACCCCGGGGGGGATCACCGCCATCCTGCCCCGGGCGCGGGCATCGTAGATGGCGTACTGCTCGTCCCGCTCCTGCTTCGTGCTGGTGATGACGAGGTCGGCGCCCTCGATCACGCTCTCCTCGGCGGCGATCCGACGGGTGATGTTGTAGCGCTTCTCGATGGTGTCGGCGTCGAGCCCGCGGTCCAGCAGCCGCTGCTTCTTGACCCGTCCCAGGGAGTGCCCGGTGTGGACCAGCGGCCGCCCCAGGAGACGGGCCAGGCGCAGGCCCACCGAGCCGGCGTCGGCGTAGTGGCTGTGCACCACATCCGGGATGCGCCCGAGCTCGCGGAAGTGCTGCAGGGCATGGTCCACGAACTGGGGCAGGTAGGGCCACAGCGTCTCCTTGTGCAGGTAGCGGTGAGGCCCGAAGGGCAGGCGCACGATCCAGGCCCGATCCGCGATCTGCTCCAGGTGCTGGGCGTACTCGTCATCGAGCGCCGTGGACAGGATCTGCCGGGTGAGCAGGTCCACCCGGCTCACGTCCGGGTGGTCGGACAGCATGCGAGCCAGGTCCAGGACGTAGGCCACCTGACCGCCGGTGTCCACGTCCCGCCCCAGCTCCGGGTCCGTCCCCCGGATCAGGCCGTGGACGCTGATCAGGACGATGTACAGGCCGTCGTCGTCGGGGCTCATGTCGCTGCTTCCTGCCAGCTGTCGCGGTGACGCTCGTACATCTCCTCGTCATCCGTGGTCGCACCGCGGATGGTGCAGATGTCGCCGGCGAAGGCGAGCGCCCGCCGCAGGGCGACGGCGGCCGACCAGCCGCGCACCCGCCCCACGATCCACACCGAGGCGAAGGCGTCCCCCGCCCCCACCGTGTCCACGACCTCGCCGCGCTCGGGTGGGCGCGCCCGGCTCACCTCCTCTCCGGTCACGACCAGGGCTCCTTCGCCGCCCATGGTCACCACCAGCTCGGCCAGGTCGAAGCGCCGACGGAACTCTCCGGCGATCCGCTCCAGGTCGGCCGCCGCCCGCGCCCCGTGGGTTGAGAGGCGCAGGAGCTCGTCCTGGTTCAGCTTCACCCAGCGGGCGCCCCGTATCAGGGCGGTCACCAGGTCCTCCTGCCACCAGGGCTCGCGGAGGTTCACATCCATGAACACGGGCAGACGCGGGCGCTCGCGGAGCTCGGCGACCGCGCGGCGCGCCCGCTGCCCGCGCGCGATGAGGCTGCCGTGATAGAGGAGGGACGCATCGACGCGGCTCACCGCGGTCACCGCGTCGTCGGCATCGAGGTTGTCGTACGCCTGGTCGGGCAGGATCCGGAACGACGGCTCGCCGCCTGCCAGCTCCACCCGCACCTCGCCGGTGGGTGCGTCGGGATCCCGCTGCACCCCCGTGGTGTCCATGCCCCAGGACGCCATGGCGTCCAGAATGCCTCGCCCGGCGTCATCACGGCCGATGCGGGTGACCAGGAGAGGCTCGAGCCCGAAGGCCTGGAGGTTCCAGGCGACGTTGAAGGGCGCACCCCCCAGCACCCGGCCGCCGTCCGGGAAGACGTCGAACAGCACCTCCCCCACGATCACCGGCCGGGTTGGCCGGCCACTCTGCCCAGCCACCTCCGCGGCAGCGGGTCCATTCTTGGAACCAACCATCCCTCGAGATGTTACCGTTTCGCCCACCAGGGGCGGCATGGGGTGTGCCCCCACCAGGACAGCGTGGCGATCCTGGACAGGCGCGCCTCAGCGGAGGGAGCTTCCGCAGGCGAAGCAGGCGCCTGCGACCTCGGACCGCCCGGCAACCGGGGGGAAGGCCGCGATGAGCTCGTCGGCCAGGGCGTGCAGCCGGCGGTGGACGTCCCCCCCCATCACCTGGTCCTCGAACTCGTCGAACTGCACGGCGAGCTCGGCCAGCATCTCGTCGGAGAGGATGGTCTCGGCGTACGGGAACAGGATCCCGTCCTCCTTCTGGATGTGCATCTCCAGGAGAGGGACGTACTCGGTCGCGTGTCGCCGGACCGCATCGCACTCGTCAACTGTGAGGGGCCCGTCCCCCTCGCCCAGCGCCGTCAGGGCGCGGACGTGCTCGCGGCCCGCCTCGTGCTCGGAGAGCATGATGAAGAGGGGTCCCCCGTCCCGGGGCATCCCCCGCTCCTGGAGCCTGACGAACAGTCGCTCCTCCTCCTTGCCGTGGTGGCAGCGGTCGGCGAACTCGCGGAAGAACCGAGCGTAGTCGGCGACCCGCTCGCGGCTGCCATCACGGCCAGGCTCGAGCCCATCGGCGAAGGTCTTCAGGGACCCCAGCACCTGCTCGATCACCCGGTGCTCGTTCATCAACGTGTCGATGATCTTGGACATGTCTGTTCTCCTCTTCTGTCGAGGCCCACCCCCCGGGGGTTCTCCACCCCGGAGATCCGATCCCCAGCGTTCACGCGGAGCCGACCGCGGGCACGGGCCGCAGGTGCAGCATGATCGAGCCCATGTCCACCACGAGCTTGTGAGCCTGCTCGAAGGCGGCGCCACCGTGCTGCTCCCGCTCCTTCTCGAAGTGCTCGCCGATGTCGGCCAGCTCCCCTGCGGCCAGCTCGGCGCGCACCATCGGGTAGAACACGTGATCCTCGGTGTGGATGTGGTGGCGGACGAGCGAGCCGTACGCGGCGCAGCTTTCCAGGAGAGCCGTCGTCTGGCGCGGGTCACCGGCCGCATAGCCATCCAGGGCACCGGCGATGGTAGCGACCAGCTCCCGTCCCCGCTCGTGCTCGTAGCGCAGCACATCCAGCCCTGCATCCACCTCGCCTCCCCGCTTCTGGGCCAGCTGCACGAAGAGCACGTGCTCTTCCTTGAAGTGGTGATAGCCGTCGGTGAAGGTGCGCGCGAACTCCACCACCTTGTCGAAGAAGGCCCGCGACGGCCGCTGCCCGTCCTCGATCGCTCGCGCTCCGAGGGCCAGGTTCTCCAGGTAGTGACGAATCAACCCATGCTCGTTGCCGAGGGTCTCCAGGGGGTCCATGGCGCGACTCCTTTCGTGATCGTCGTCCTCCATGACTGCAACATGGGCCGGCGGCACGACCCCGTCGTTGACCTGGGTCAAGCAGCGATCGTGGAAGAGGAGCGTGGGATCCCCCGGCTATTGAGAACAGGCACACTCAAGCATCACGCTCGCTGAGGCCACTCCAGCGCCCGCATCGGGGAGCTGCTGGGGCTGTCCGCGAAGACCGTGAACACCTATCGCAGCCGCGCCATGTCCTAGCTGGGGGTGGAGGATCTGGCGGGCCCGGTCGGGTTCGCCGTCGCCCGCGGCATCACCCCGGCCGGGTGATTCGTCCTCGGTCAAGATCTCTCGACAGAGCTTCCCTTCCACGGCGCATGTATACTTAATCTATAGAATATAGAATAGAGAATTGGAGGATGTCTCTTCAGGTTACTCCCTGGGAAGAGCGAAACGTGAACATACTGCTTGTCGACGACCACGAAGGCGTTCGGAGTGCCTTGCGATCGCTGCTCGCGGCGGCGCTCCTCCACGCCGTGGTCACCGAGAGCACGAACGGCGAAGACGCGGTGGACACGGCCGCTACGGTGCTCCCCGAGGTCGTGCTCACGGGTCTCCGACCGCCCTGCATGGACGGCCTGGAGGCGACCCGCATCATCCTCGACCGCCATCCTTCGGCGCGAGTGCTCATCCTGAGAGGGAGCGACACCACACTCCACCGCCAGCGAGGGGCCGCGGCCGGCGCCGCCGCCTTCCTGACGAAGCCGATCCTGGGCCGGGACCTGGTTGTCGCCGTCAGGCACGGTCTCGCCGACGAAGCGTCCGCACACCGCGGCGGCCCCGTGGACGGTCTCGCGTGACCGACGCTTCCCCTGGCCCCGCCGAGGGCGGCCACGGATCGCCGCGTCATCGGCGGGACCTCCTCCGTCTGCTCCTGGTGATGGCAGGGGTGACCATGGCGGTGGCCGCCGTCACCATCGGCGGTCTCTACCGAGTCTCCCTGGAGGTTCGCAGGGACGAGCTGCGAGACATTGTGCACGTCCGCGCCGCGCTGCTGGAGACGCTGACCAAGCACAGCACCGGCATCAAGGAAGTGCTCCCCCTCGTGCGCGAGGCACAGATGGCGGCGCCGGGCATGGGTCGCACCGGCGAGTTCATGGTCGGACAGCGCGCGGGTGACCGCGTTACGTTTCTGGTCCTTCCGCGCAGGGGCGAACCGACCATGCCCTCGCCCGTCGCCTGGGGCGGGCCGCTTGCCGAGCCCATGCAGCACGCACTGGCCGGCGAGTCGGGAATCATGGTCGGCCGCGACTACCGCGGGCGCAAGGTGCTCGCCGCCTACGAGCCGATCCATGGGTCCAGCCTGGCCCTGGTGGCCAAGATGGGCGTGGCCGAGGTCCGGGCGCCGTTCCTCTGGGTCGGTGGCGCCGCGGGCGGTTTCGCGATTCTGATGGTGGCGGCCGGCGCCCTTCTCTTCCTACGCCTGGGCGATCCCATTGCCCGCCGGATCGAGGCCAGCGAGCAGCGCTTCCGATCCCTGGTGGAGCACGGCAACGACGTGACCGCCATCCTGGCCGTGGACGGCACCATCCGCTACCAGAGCCCCGCAACGAGGCGCACGCTCGGCTACGACCCGGGGGAGCTGGCGGGCACGAGTATCTTCGAACTGGTCCATCCCGACGACGCCGCCTACGCCCTCGCCAGCTTCCAGGACCTGGTGACCATGACGGGCGAACGACGGCTCATCGAGCTCCGGCTGCGCCATCGGGACGGATCCTGGCGGCACCTCCAGGCCGTGGGCACCAATCTCGTCGGCACGCCCGGGGTGGATGGCCTGGTGGTGAACTCCCGGGACGTCACCGAGAACCGGCTCGCCCAGGCGGCCCTCGAGGCATCGGAGGAGAGGTACCACACGCTGTTCGACCAGGTCCCGATGGGCCTCTACCGCACCACACCGGAGGGACGGTATATCGAGGCCAACCAGGCCATGGCGGAGATCCTCGGGTTCCCAAGCCGCGAAGCGCTCATGGCCACCCCCTTGGACAAGATCTACGCCGATCCGGAGGTGCGCCGGCGGTGGCAGAGGGAGATGGCGGGCAAGGGTCGGCTCCAGGGCGTCGAGATCGAGGTTCTCACCGCCACCGGCGACACGCGCTGGATGCGCCACAGCACTCGGGCGGTCCTGAACGACGACGGCCAGGTCGTCGCCTACGAGGGCGCCGCCGAGGACATCACCGAACGGGTGCGCGCGCAGCGCGAGCTGCTGGCCGAGAAGGACTTCTCGGAGGCGATGCTCACGAGCCTGCCGGGGGTCGCCTACCTGATCGACGCCGACCTGCGGTTCCGGCGGTGGAACGCCAACCTCGAGACCGTCACGGGCTACAGCGCGGCCGAGCTCGCCGAGCTCTCGCCCCTCGATCTGTTCGGGAAGAGCGACCGGCAGCGCGTCGCAGAGCGCATCGCCGAGGCCTTCGCGAGCGGCCAGTCGACGGTCGAGGCCGGGTTCCGGGCCAAGGACGGGACCACGACACCACACTCCTTCACGGCGCGTCGGATCGAGATCGGCGGCAGTCCCATTCTGATCGGGATAGGCCTCGACATCTCGACTCGCGTCGAGGCCGAGCAGGCGCTGGCGTCCTTGAACGCCGAGCTGGAGCGCCGCATTGCCGTGCGCACAGCGGAGCTGGCGGCGTCCGAGCGCTCCTACCGCATCGTCGCCGACAACACCTACGACTGGGAGTACTGGCGGCTGCCGGACGGTACCCTGCGCTATGTGTCGCCGTCGTGCCAGCGCATCACGGGTTTCGCCGCCGGCGACTTCGTTGCCGATCCGGAGCTGCTCCTGCGCATCATCCATCCCTCTGACCGTGAGCACTTCGCGGTCCACTGTGCCGGCACTGGCGACGGCAGCGCGGGCCAACTCGACTTCCGGATCGTGCGGCCCAGCGGCGAGGTCCGCTGGATCGGCCACGCTTGCCAGCCGGTGTACGACGGCGACCAGAAATGGCTGGGGGTGCGGGCCTCGAACCGAGACATCACCGAGAGCAAGGAGGCCGGACAGTCGGTCATCGACCTGAACCGCGAGTTGAGCGAGACCGTGGACAAGCTGGCGGTGGCCAACAAGGAGCTGGAGGCGTTCTCGTACTCGGTCTCCCACGACCTGAGGGCGCCCCTCCGTTCCATCGACGGCTTCTCGCGCATTCTCCTGGAGGAGTACGCCGGCGCGCTCCCCGAGGAGGGACAACGCTATCTCGGCATCGTGCGCGACAGCACGGTGAAGATGGGGCAGCTCATCGACGATCTGCTGGCCTTCTCCCGCCTGGGGCGCCGCGAGCTGCGCCGGGAGACGACCGACGTCGGGGTCGTGGTAGGTGAGGTCATCGACGATCTGGCGCCGGAGCTTGACGGCCGCAACGTTGAGTGGACCGTCGGGGAGCTGCGCCCCTGCCACGCCGACCCGCAGCTCCTCGAGGTGGTGCTGACGAACCTGATCGGCAACGCGCTTAAGTTCACCCGTCGGCGCGACCCGGCGCGGATCGAGGTCGGCTGCCGGACCAGCGAGGGCGAGACCGTCTACTTCGTGAAGGACAACGGCGCCGGCTTCGACATGGCCTACGCGGACAAGCTGTTCGGCGTCTTCCAGCGCCTGCACCGGGAGGAGGACTTCCCGGGCACGGGGGTGGGTCTCGCCACCTGCCGGCGCATCATCAGTCGCCACGGCGGCCGGATGTGGGCCGACGCCGCGCCAGACGAGGGCGCCACCTTCTCATTCATTGTCGGCGAAGGGAGCTGACATGCACGCCAAACCGGTGGAGATCCTGCTCGTGGAGGACAACCCCAATGACGTGGAGCTGGCCCTGCACGCGCTCAAGAAGCACAACCTGGCCAACAGCATCCACGTGGCGCGGGACGGCGCTGAAGCCCTGGAGTTCATCTTCGGCACCGGCCGCTACTCAGAGCGCACCCTCAACGACATCCCGCGGGTGATCCTCCTCGACCTCAAGCTGCCGCTGGTGGACGGCAAGGAGGTGCTGCGCCAGATCAAGGCCGACCCGCGCACCCGGTACATCCCCGTGGTGGTGCTCACGTCGTCCAGGGAGGAACGGGACGTGGTGGAGAGCTACGACCTGGGTGTCAACAGCTACATCACCAAGCCCGTGGACTTCGACCAGTTCACCGAGGCGGTGAAGACCCTGGGCATGTACTGGCTGCTGCTCAACCAGCCGCCCACCTTCTGAGGCGGCATGGAGCGCCAGCTGCGGGTCCTGATCCTGGAAGACCAGTCGGCGGACGCCGAGCTGATAGCGGCGGAGCTGCGCCGCCACGGCTTCGCCCTGGAGTGGGACCGGGTTGACACCGAGGACGCATTCCTGGCCGCCCTCGACGACCCTCCCGACCTGATCCTGTCCGACTACAACCTGCCCTCCTGGGACGGTCTGCGCGCCCTGCAGGCCCTGAAAGCGCGAGGACTCGACATCCCCTTCATTCTCGTCACCGGCGCGGTGGGCGAGGAGGTGGCGACCACGTGCATGCGGGAGGGCGCCGCCGACTACCTGCTCAAGGACCGCCTCGGTCGCGTCGGCAAGGCGGTCGAGCAGGCCCTGGAGCGGCACAGCCTGCGCGAGCAGAGGCGCACGGCCGTGGAGCGGATCCGCTTCTTGAACCGGCTGCTGGACACCATCCGCGAGGTGAACCGGCTGATCGCTCGCGAGAGGGACCGCGAACGTCTGCTGGCGGAGACGTGCCGCGTGGTGGTGGAGCACGGCCGCTTCCGGATGGCGTGGATCGGCGAGGTGGACCGTGCATCGGGCCGGATCGAGCCGGTTGCCGCGGCGGGAGAAGATGCCAGCTATTTGAAGGAGGTCGCGATCCGTCACGACGGCGGTCGGGAGAGCGCCGGGCCCTGCGGACGCTCGGTGCGAGAGGGACAAACCGCGGTTTCGGATGACATCGCCACCGACACGTCCTTCGGCCCTTGGAGGGAGGCCGCCCTGGAGCGCGGCTTCCGGTCGAGCATCTCACTCCCGCTGCGGGTTGACGACGAGATCGAGGCCGTCCTGGCGGTGTACTCTTCGGAGCCACGGGCCTTCGAGGGCGAGATCGTGGATCTCCTGGAAGAGCTCGCCGCAGACCTCGGCTTCGCGATGGGCGCCATCACCATGCGCGAGCAGCACGAGCGGGCGGCGGCGGCCCTGGCCGACAGCGAGAAGCGCTACCGCCTCCTCGCCGACAACGCCAACGACGTGATCTGGCAGACCGACATGGACGGCCGCTTCACCTACCTGAGCCCCGCCTGGGAGGCGCTCACCGGTCGCAGCGTGGCGGAGTCCCTGGGCAAGAGCTCCGCTGGGATGCTCACCTCGGAGTCGGCGGAGCGCATCCAGGTGGCTGTGGAGAAGCTTCTGGCGCAACCCACGGACACGCGGGGCCGGACCGCCCTGGTCGACCTGGAGCATCTGCACAGCGACGGCAGCATCGTCGACGTGGAGGTGCGCGCTGGGGTGCTGGTAGACGAATGGGGCCAGCCGGTCACCATCCAGGGCATCACCCGCGACATCTCCGGGCGCAAGCGGGCCGAGGAGCGCTTCAGGACTATCTTCGAGTCCGCACCCGACGCCTACTACCTCTGCGATCTGAACGGCGTCTTCATCGACGGCAACCGCGCGGCGGAGCAGCTCACCGGCTATTCGAAGGAGGAGCTCGTCGGTGGCAGCTTCCTGGGCCTGGACCTCCTGCCTGAGCGCGAGGTGAGCAAGGCGGCGGAGCTTCTGACGGTGAACAGCAGGGGCGAGCCCACGGGTCCGGACGAGCTCGTGCTGCGGCGCAAGGAGCGCGGCGAGGTGGAGGTGGAGATCACCACTCACCCTGTGGATCTCCAGGGCCAGACCGTGGTGCTGGGCATCGCCAGGGACATCACCGAGCGCCGCCGCGCGGAGGAGGCGTTGCGGGAGAGCGAGCGCCGGCTGTCGACCCTGATGGGGAACCTGCCGGGCATGGCGTACCGTTGCCGCGGCGACGCCGACTGGACCATGCTGTTCGCATCTGAAGGATCTCACGCGCTGACCGGATACACGCCCGAAGAGCTGGGTGGCGGCTCCCGGATCACGTTCGGCGAGCTCATTCATCCGGACGACCGGGAGCGGGTGTGGCAGGAGGTGCAGGCGGCGGCCGAAGGGCCACGTCCCTTCGTGCTGGAGTATCGCATCAACGACGCCAACGGCCGTGAGAAGTGGGTCTGGGAGCAAGGGGTCGAGGTCGAGCCGGGGATCCTGGAGGGGCTCATCATCGACATCACGGAGCGCAGGCTGGCCCAGGAAGCGCTGCGGGTCTCCGAGGAGCGCCACCGCTCCATGGTCGAGCACAACCTGGCCGGGGTGCTGCGGTCCGACGCCGCCGGCCGCATCCTCTTCTGCAACCCGGCCGCCGCCGCCATCGCCGGCGTCGACAATCCCGGGGAGCTCGTCGGCAGGGAGGTGCGGGATTTCTACCCCGACGCGGAGGACCGCCGGCGGTTCGTGCAGCAGCTGGAGCACGCCGACGAGATCCACAACCTGGAGGCCCGGCTGCGACGGGTGGACGGAAGCACCGCGTGGAGCCTGGTGAACGCCGCCGTGGTCCGGAACCCCGACGGCACACCGGCGTTCTACGAGTGCACCATCGTCGACATCACCGACAACCGCGAGCTGGAGGCCCAGCTCCGCCAGGCCCAGAAGATGGAGGCGGTGGGCCGCCTCGCGGGCGGCGTCGCCCACGACTTCAACAACCTCCTGCAGGCGTTCTCCGGGCTGACCCACGGGCTGCGCCTCCACGCCGGGGACCCGGCCGCGTTCTCCGAGCGCATCGAGGAGCTGAGCAACATGATCCGCCGGGGCTCCCAGCTCACCCGCCAGCTCCTCCTGTTCTCCCGTCGCGAGACCTACCAGCCCGAACGCCTGGACCTCGCGGATGTGGTCCAGGGCACCGAGAAGCTGTTCCGACACCTGCTGCGGGAGGACATCCGCCTGGAGACCCGTCGGACGCAGGGTCCGTTGCCCATCGAGGCCGATCGCGGGCAGCTCGAGCAGGTGCTGGTGAACTTGGCGGTGAACGCCCAGGACGCCATGCCGGACGGCGGCCGGCTGGAGATGAGCACCTTCCTGGAGGGGGACGGATGGGCGACGCTGGTGGTGCAGGACAGCGGCAGCGGCATCCCCGAGGCGATCCGAGACAAGGTCTTCGAACCTTTCTTCACCACCAAGGAGGCCGGCCTCGGGACCGGGCTCGGCCTGGCGGTCGTGCACGGCATCGTCACCCGCGCCGGGGGCAACATCGAGGTGGAGAGCGAGACGGGCAAGGGCGCCACGTTTCGCATCCGGCTGCCGCTGCGCACGCTCTCCACGGCGTCCCCCGAGGTGGCCGCCGCCGCGGTCCCCGAGCGGCCGCGCGGCGCCGGCCAGAGAGTGCTGGTGGTTGAGGACGAGGAGCCGGTGCGGCGCTCCATCTGCGAGATGCTGGAGATCATCGGCTACGAAGCGGTGGGTGCCGAGTCGGTGGCGGCGGTTCTAGCCGCCGTGGGCGAGCGCGACCTCGACCTGGTGATCTCGGACATGGTCCTGCCCGACGGCTCCGGGGTGGAGGTCATCGCCGGTCTGCGCGAGCACCGTCCCAGCCTGCCCGCCGTCGCCATCTCCGGCTACTCGACCGGCAGCGGCCTGCTCCAGGACCTCGAAGCCAAGAACATCCGCTTTCTCCAGAAACCCTTCGACTTCGACGAGCTGGCCGAGGAGGTCGGGTGCCTCCTCGACACTGGTCAGGACGAGGGACGAGACGGCCCCTGACGCGTCCCGACCGCGGGCCGGAGTGGCAGGCGATCCCTGATCTCGCCGTCGGGGCGAGCTCTCACCCCTGCTCGGCCACCTCCGGGAAGGCTGGCCCCGGACGCGCGAACAGGAAGCCCTGGAGGAGGTCGCAGCCGAGGGCGATCAGGGTGTCGCGTTCCTCACGGGTCTCGACGCCCTCTGCCACCACCAGCAGGCCCATCTCGTGGCACAGGGTGACCATCGAGTGCACGATGGTGTGCTTGAGCGGGGAGGCGTCCACGCCCCGCACGAGGCTCAGGTCCAGCTTGACCACCTCCGGCTCCAGGACCACGAAGCTGGACAGGCTGGAGTACCCGGCGCCGAGGTCGTCGATGGCGATGCGGAAGCCCAGGCTGCGCAGAGCGGCGACGACGCCGATGATGCCGGGGTCGACGCCGAGAGCGGCGCGTTCCGTGATCTCCAGCACCACCCGGGAGGCGACCCGGCTGAGGGGACTGCTCGGGTCCACCAGGTGCGGGTCCAAGAGCTCGCGCGGGTGCAGGTTCACGAACACCAGCTCGACATCGTCGTCGAACATGGCTGCAGCCACTGCATCACGCACCGTCCGGCCAACGTCCAGGATCCGGCCCACCTGCTCCGCGGCCGAGATCACCAGCCCGGGGTGGGACAGCACCGGGTGGCGGGAGCGCATGAGAGCCTCGTACCCTGCCACCGAGAGGTCCGAGGACCGCACGATGGGTTGGTACGCCATCCACAGGGACTGGAGGGCGTCGTCGAAGCTGGCCACCGTGCCGGCCAGGTCCGCGACGATGCCCTCGGTGAGGCCCCGCGCCTCCAGCGCCCGCCGCTTGATCGCCGCCAGGCGACCGAGGTGGACGGCTTTCTCCACGGCGGCGCACAGCTCCTCCGGCTCCATGGGCTTGATCAGGTACTTGAGCGCGCCGTAGTCGAGGGCGCGGACCGCCGTCTCCACGGTCGGGGAGCCGGTCACGAACACCACCGGCAGGTCGATGTCGTATCGGCGCACCTCGCGCAGCAGCTCGATGCCGTCCATGCCCGGCATGTGGATGTCGCTCACCATGGCGTCGAAGCGCGCGCCTTCCGCGAGGCGCGCGAGAGCCTGCGCCGAATCCGGCAGAGCGACCACCTTGAAGCCACCGGAGCTCACCACGGACTCCATGAACTCGAGGACGAGGGGCTCGTCGTCGATGATGAGCACGCGTCCCCGCACGCCCTCCTTCGGGCCGTCCCCGTCCGGGGCTCTGACCGCAGGTGGAGCACCCCTGGCCTGGTCCATGGTCATTGACAGACCATCTCCCGCGACTGCGCGGCTTCCCCCTGTTTCTCCGGCTCGTGCACCTCACCGGCGGTCGGCCGGACCGTGCCGCCGACGTCAGGATAAAAAGACGTGCACCAGCCGGTCTATGCGTCGATGGAGCAGCCTCGACAGTGTTGCATCCATGATATCAGTGCCACTCGCGCACGGTCGGTGGACGGGCAGACCCTCGACAGTGCCCATGACCGCCGTCAAGGTGTCGAAGGTCCGCCCCGACACCTCCTCCACGATCCACCACCTGACGTCGCACCACGTTGGCTCTCAGCGGGAACTTCTGGGCCCACTGTAGCCCCCTGAAATCCTTACGCCGCGCCGCGGCGGTGTCACAAGCGATGACACGCAGTCGTTCAGAGACGGTGGCCCGCTAAAGTCGAGCGTCATCCTGAGGCCGGCACTCGGTCCGCCGAGTGCGGCCGAAGGATCCCCCGCTAGCACCACGACCTTACCTGCGCTTCGTCCCACCGGCCTTCGGGGGCCCCTTGGACTCGCGGCCCAGGGCCGCTCGCTCAGGGTGACAGGAAGAAGGCGCGTCATTGGGAGCATCCCTACGCCCCGTCGGGGCGGTGCCGCATGGCATGACACGGTGCCGCGCGGAGACAGTGGGACGTCCAAGTTGCCTGTCATTCTGAGCGAGGGTCGGTCCGCCGGAGCGAGTCGAAGAATCCCCCAAGAGCACCAGCGTCGTGGCTGGGGGGCGTCCCACGGGCCATCGGGGGATGGTTCGACTCGTCGCTCGCCGCGGACGGCGAGCTCCTCGCTCACCATGACAGAGCAAGGGTGTGTCATGAGGAGGGTCGACAGGGTGCGGCTCGAGTCCGTGGCGCGGCGTCCCCGCTCGCCGTCGCTCGTCGCTGGTCGCTGGTCGCTGGTCGCTGCACCTGATGCTGGCGCGGACCGCTGTCGCTGCCACTTCTTGCCGTTGCTGCTGCGGAACGGGCGGGCGGAGTACCATCGGGACCCCGGAGGTGGGCGATGAACCGAGGACGGCTGCTGGCGGTGGCGCGAGGGGACGAGGATGCGGACCTGGTCTTCGTCAACGGCCGGGTGGTCAACGTGTTCACCGGCGAGGTCCTCGACCAGGAGGTGGCCGTGGTCGACGGAGCCATCGCCGCGGTGGGCGAGCCCCGCCGAGGCCGCCGCACCGTGGACCTCGAGGGCGATCTGCTCTGCCCCGGCCTCATCGACGCCCACGTCCACATCGAGTCGAGCATGGTGACCCCGTACGAGTTCGCCCGGGCCGTGGTGCCGCGGGGCACCACCACCGTGGTGTGCGACCCCCACGAGATCGGCAACGTGGCCGGCCTGGCCGGCATCCACTGGCTGCTCGCGGCCTCCGAGGGCCTGCCTCTGGGCGTCCTCGTGAACGCCTCCTCGTGCGTGCCGGCGACTCACCTCGCGACCGCCGGCGCCGAGCTCGACGCCGCCGATCTGGCCACGCTCCGGGACCACCCCCGGGTCCCGGGCCTGGCCGAGGTCATGAACGTGCCGGGCGTGGTCATGGACGACCCCGCGGTGCGCGCGAAGCTGGACGCGTTCGCCGGCGATCCCATCGACGGCCATGCTCCGGGGCTCGGCGGCGGGTGGCTCCAGGCGTACGTGGCCGCGGGCATCGGCACCGACCACGAGGCGGTGCACGCCGAGGAGGGGCGCGCCAAGCTGCGCCTGGGGATGCGCCTCCTGCTGCGCGAGAGCACCGGGGCCAAGAACCTCCTGGACCTCCTGCCGGCGGTGACGCCGGCGAGCTCCCGGCGCTGCTGCCTGTGCACCGACGACCGCCATCCCCACGAGCTCATGACGGAGGGCCACCTGGACCACCTGGTGCGCCTCGCCACCGGCAACGGCCTCGACGAGATGACCGCCCTGCGCATGGCCACGCTCAACGCGGCCGAGACCTACAACCTCGGTGACCGCGGCGCCATCGCACCGGGGCGCCGGGCCGACCTCCTGGTCCTGGAGGACCTCTCCGAGATGCGCCCGCGCCAGGTGTACAGCGCCGGCGCCCTGGTGGCGGAGGCCGGCCGGCCGGTGGGGAGGTGGCAACCGCCGGCGGCCGACGACGGCCCCCTCCGGCGCGCGCTGCACGTCCAGCAGGAACGCTTGGACCTGCGGCTGCGCGCACCGGCGGGCCGGGCGCGGGTCATCGGCCTGGTGCCGGGCCAGATCCTGACGACCTCCGAGGTCGCGGCGCTGCCCCTCGAGGACGGCGTCCTGGGTGCGGACCCGTCCCGGGACATCGCCCGGCTGGCGGTGGTGGAGCGCCACCGCGGCACGGGCAACGTGGGCCTCGGCTTCATCCGCGGCCTCGGTCTCGAGCGCGGGGCCATCGCCGGCACCGTGGCCCACGACCACCACAACCTCATGGTGGCCGGGATGGACGAGGGCAGCATGCGCACGGCGATCGCCACGGTCGTCGGCCTGGGTGGGGGTTTGGCGGCCGCCGAAGGCGAGCGGGTGCTGGCGGCTCTTCCCCTGCCCCTGGGGGGGCTGCTCTCAGACCGGCCCCTGGAGGAGGTGGCGGAGGCTCTCGACCGCCTCCTCGAGGCGGCCCGCGCCCTCGGCAGCCGCCACCCCGATCCCTTCATGGCCCTGAGCTTCGCCGGGCTGGAGGTGATCCCCGAGCTGCGCCTCACGGACCGCGGGCTGGTGGACGTGGAACGCTTCGAGCTGGTGCCTGTGGTCGTGGAGTGAGTGCAGCGTCCTTTCGTGAGGTGTTAGGGGTGAGAGGTTAGGGGAAGCACCGTGGAGCGGATGTCGCTGCCACCGCCGCCGAACGCCGACGCTGGTCGCTGAACGCCGCCGCTGACCCCGACGCTGATTGCCGCCGCGGTCGCTGACAGCCGACGCTGATCGCGGAAGCGGACTCGAACTCGGGCACGGACACGGACTCGGACGCGAGCACGGGCGCGGGCGCGGGAAGGGTCCTCTGCCCGGAACGCTAGTCCTCGTCGGGGTACATGCTGTCGATGAGATCGCCGTAGCGCTCCAGGGCCACGTTGCGCTTGATCTTCAGCGTCGGGGTCAGGAGCCCGTTCTCGATGGTGAACTCGTCCACGATGCGGATGTGCTTGATGGTCTCGAAGGAGGCGAGCTCCTCGTTCTTCGCCGCCACCTCGGACTCGATGAGCGCGATGATCTGCGGATCCTTCTTGAGGTCGTCGAAGCTGGAGAAGGAGATGCCCTTCTCCTTGGCGTAGTCCTCGACGTTCTCCTGCTCCAGGGACACCAGGGCGCTCAGGTACTTGCGCCTGTCCCCCACCACACACACCTGGCTGACGTACTTGGAGGTGCCGATCAGGCCCTCGATGGCGGTGGGGGCCACGTTCTTGCCCCCCGCCGTGATGATGAGGTCCTTCTTGCGCCCGGTGACGCGCAGGAAGTTCTCCGCGTCGATCTCACCCAGGTCGCCCGTGTGCAGCCAGCTTTCGGGGCTGATGGTGGCGGCGGTCTCCTCGGGCATCTTGTAGTACTCCTTCATCACGTTGCGGCCGCGATACAGGATCTCCCCATCGGGGCCGATCATCTGCTCGATCCCGGGTCCGGGCGGTCCCACCCACCCGAAGCGGAAGTTGTCCACCCGGTTGACGTTGGTGAAGGAGGTGTTCTCGGTCATGCCGATGCCCTCCAGGATGAGCACCCCGGCGGCGTGGAAGAAACGGGCGATGTCGGGGTTGAGGGGAGCGGCTCCCGAGATGCACCAGCGCACCCGCCCGCCGAGGGCCTCGTGCACCTTGGAGAAGACCAGCTTGGTGGCGACGCGGTACTTGGCGGCGGTCATCGCCGGGACGGGGCGATTGTGGGTGATGTGATCGCTGACCTCGGCGCCCACCTTCGCGGCCCATCGGAAGATCTTGAGGGCCATGCCCCCCTTGGCCTCGGCACCGCTGATGATGCGCGAGTACACCTTCTCGTAGATGCGGGGAACGCTTGCGAACCAGAAGGGACGGGCGATCTTCATGTCGTCGGCCACCGTGTCCAGGCTCCGCGCCACGACCAGAGTGGCGCCCGCGTACAGCGCGCCGAAGATGATCACCCTGGCGAAGACGTGGGCCAGGGGCAGAAAGAGCAGGGTCTCGTCGCCGTCGTCCACGTCCAGGCACGCTCGCGCCGACTGCATGGTGAAGGTGAAGTTGTCGTGGGTGAGCACCGCGCCCTTGGGCACGCCGGTGGTGCCCGACGTGTAGACGATGCCCGCCGGGTCCGAGGGCGTCGCGATCGCGAGCCTCTTTGCGAATTCTTGGTCGGCCACGTCGTTGCCGAGGGCCAGGAAGCGCTCGAAGCTCATGGCCCAGTCGTCGTCGCCGGGGTCCCCCTTGAACAGCACCACCTTGCGGATGTTGGGGATCCGGTCCCTGACCTCGCGCATCTTGGCGAGCTGCGCCTCATCCTCCGCGAACAGCACCACCGCGTCGGAGTGGTTGGCGATGTAGGCGCAGTCCTTGGCGAGGAGCGTCTGGTAGATGCCCACCGTGCACGAGCCGATGGACATGACCGCGAAGTCGGCGAGGATCCAGCGATAGCTGGTGTAGCTGAGGATGTTCACCTTGTCCCCGGGCTCGACCCCGAGGGCGATGAGGGCCTTGCCCACCCCCACCATCTGCGCGTAGAACTCGGTCCACGTGACCGAGCTCAGCGTGCGGTCGTCGCGGATCCACCGATAGGCCGCCCGGTCCGGGTAGGTGTCCACCGTGAACCGCAACGCCTCGTGCACGTTCTTGAAGTCCCTGATCTCCATGGCAACCTCCACCAGCGGCCGCGTTGGTCCTCGCGATCCACCCTCGTCCCCGACCCAGATGTTGATACGCGCTTACTTTAGCAGAGGAATCAATTCCCTGCCGCCCGTCACACTGATCGCCAAGTCGACAAGGGGCGCTTCGCAGGGGCCGCGCCGCACGGAATCGACCTGACCCGCTCCGCGCGCCGCGGGCCGGCCCGGAAAGGTCCGACAGGGAATAGTCAGCCGGATGCTCACACGATTCCGAGACGTCTCAGCACCATCAGGCCGACCAGCACGAGCAGCATGACGAGCCAGCTCGCGACCGCGAGGACGGTTGCCCGCTTGGCGCGCTCCGCCTCCCACCATGTCCGGGGTCTGACCTTCTGCACGAGAAAGGTCGCCACCGCGGCGAGATTGACGCAGGTCACGTTCGTCACCAGCAGGATCAGCGCGCCGAGAGCGAGCCGTTCCTGGCCGGCGCCCGCCAGCAGCCCCGCAACCACCAGCGGCGGCAGCAGCGCCACGGCCACCATCACGCCCACCACCACGGCGGGCACGCCGCGCGTGAAGGCCAGTGAGCCCGCGGCTCCGGCGGCCAGCGCGACCACGATGCTGGTGAAGCCCACGTCGGTCCTGGCCGCGATTTCCGGGATCCGAGGGTCGACTCCCGCCACCGCGCCGAGCAGCAACGACAGTCCTGCGGCGATGAGCAGTCCCACGGCGATGGCCGTCAAGGATCGCCTCGCGAGACCCCCATCGCCAAGGGTGCAGGCCAGCGAAAGTGCAATGTTCGGCCCGAGCAGAGGCGCGATCACCATCGCACCGATGATGATGGCCACGTCGCCGTGCAGCAGCCCGACCGCGGCCACGATCGTGGACAACGCGGTCATCACCATGTAGACGGGCGTCAGGCGGCTGGCATCCGCCAGGTCCTCATACAGCTCCTCGCGGCTGAGCCTCTGCGGCGCCTCCTTCTCCGATCCCCCTCCCCCCGCCGCGGCCCCTTCACTCTCCTCAGGCTGCTCCACGGCGGGCACCGTCGCTTCGACGGCGAGGACGACCAGCCGGAAGTCTTGGCGCGACCCGAAGCGGTCCAAGAGGGCGTCGGACACGCTCTCCACGTGCTCGGCATCCACGAGGATCCGAAGCAGGGCGTCGTCCGCCGCCCCCGATGCCCACACCTGAAGGGCGGCGGTTGAGCGCAGCAGCTCCCGAACCTCCTCGATCTCGGCGCTCGAGGCCATCAGCTCGACGAGACGAAGCGGCATGTCCGGATCCCCCCGCAATCCTGGCAAGCGGCCGGTGCTCGGTTGTCACGCTGGGGTCACACCATACCACGCGGCAGCCCGGGTTGCCGTCGCTGCTCCGAAGGACCGCAGGCGGGCCGCCGCGAGCAGCCCCTTCAGTCGGAGCGGGCCTTGGCGAGGCCGTTCGAGAGCACGACCCCGTTGTCGGTGCGGGCCTGGACGATCCACCCCTCGTCGCTGCGCCAGCCCTCGGTGGTGAGGGTGTCGCCGGGGAACACCACCCCCGAGAAGCGCGCCCCGAACGCCGCGAGCGCGCCCACGTCTCCGCCCAGGGCCCCGTCCAGGATGGCGCGCACGGCGAAGCCGTAGGTGCACAGGCCGTGCAGGATCGGGCGGTCGAACCCGACACGGCTCGCCGCCTCGGGGTCGATGTGGAGAGGGTTGAGGTCACCGCACAGACGGTAGAGAGCCGCCTGGTCGTCGCCGATCCTCTGGCTGATGGTGAAGTCGGGCGCCACGCCGTCGGGGGGCGAGGCGGTCCTCGCCCCGGGCCCGCGGTCGCCCCCGAAGCCGCCCGCCCCCACGTAGAAGATGCCCGACTCGGTCTCGAAGAGGGGCGTTCCGTCCTCCAGCGCTCCGGTCATGCGCACCACGTACAGGGCGCCCTTGCCCTTGTCGAAGATGTGGGTCACCTCGCCGATCTTCACCACCCGCCCGGAGGGCGGCAGAGGGCGGTGGACGACGATCCGCTGCTCGCCGTGCAGGAGCAGGGAGTGGTCCACGTCGCCGAGGTCGGGCCACGCCGCGCGGTCTCCCATGACGACGCAGAAGCTGGGCAGCACCCGGAGCCCGCCCGGCGCGCCCTCGTACACACGGTCGAGCTCGTCGACACCGGCCCCGACGCCGAGGGCGTACAGGATCACATCCTTGCTCTCGTACTCGACGACGACAGGACCCGTGCGTCGGCCGATCACGCTCAGGTCGGGTGTGGGCATGCTCTCCTCCCGGGTTCTTGCTGCCCACGATCATACCCGGCGCGGCGCGGGACTGGAGCGCTCGCTCCTCATGACACACCCTTGTTCTGTCATGGTGAGCGAGGAGCTCGCCGTCCGCGACGAGGGACGAGTCGAACCATCCCCCGAAGGCCCGTGGGACGCCTCCCAGCCGCGACGCTGGTGCTCTCCGGGCATCCTTCGATCCGCTCCAGCACACCTCCGCTCGCTCCCAATGACACGCCTTCTCCCTGTCACCCTGAGCGAGCGGCCCTGGGCCGCGAGTCGAAGGGTCCCCCGAAGGCCCGTGGGACGAAGCGCAGGTACGGTCGTGGTGCTGGCAGGGGATCCTTCGGCCGCACTCGGCGGACCGAGTGCCGGCCTCAGGATGACGCTCGACTTCAGCGGCCCACCGTCTCTGAACGGCTCCGTGTCATGCCATCCGGCACCGCCCCGAAGGGGCGTAGGGAGGCTCTCGAGGACGTACCCGCGGTTGCCACCGCTGACACGTTCCCGATCGCGAGCGACGGAGGGTCGGCAGCTATCACCGCGGGAAAGTGTCACCAGTGGCGCGCCCGAGGAGGGTGCTCCTCTCGGTGGAGCCTCTGTCCCGCATGAGGGGGCCGCCGACGGGAACGGCTCAGGGGCCGCGGGTGAGGGGGCCCATCACCATGAAGCTGGCCTCGGCCTCGGCCACCACCGCGCCGTCATCGGCGCGCAGGGCGCGACCCTCCAGGATCGCCAGGGCGCCCCGCCGCCGGCGCAGGGTGGCTTCCAGGAGCACCCGGGTCCCCACGGCCACCGGCTCCCGGAAGCGCACCTCGGAGCGCGCGGTGAGGGCGCGCTCTCCGCGCAGGTAGAGCCAGTTGGCCATCACGTCATCGAGGGCGCTGAACAGGACCCCGCCGTGCACCACGCCGTCGTAGCCCACGTGGTGCTCCCCCGGCCGGAACTCCCCGCGGCAGGTCTCGCCGTCGAGGCGAAAGGTCACGTGCAGGCCCACCGGGTTCTCCGGCCCGCACACGAAGCACCCGTTGGCCGCACCGGGCGAGGAGGAGCCGGCACCGCGCCCGTCATCGCCCATCGCAGCGCTCACCCGCGCACGGCGCCGAGGATCGCCTTGGTCTCCAGGAACTCCTCCAGGCCCCACTCGCCGAACTCGCGGCCGTTGCCCGACATCCCGTAGCCACCGAAGGGGAGGGTGAAGTCGGGCGGGGCGTTGTTGATCACCACCTGGCCGGCCCGCAGCCTCCCTGCGATCCGTTCCGCCCGCTGCTGGTCGGCCCCCGAGATCCACGCCGCCAGCCCGTACACAGTCTGGTTGGCGATCCGGACCGCGTCGTCGTCGTCGTGGTAGCGGAGCAGGCACAGGACGGGGCCGAAGATCTCCTCCTGGGCGATGGTCATGGCGTTGTCCACGTCGGCGAACACCGTGGGCCGCACATAGAAGCCGGTGTCGAGGCCATCCGGCTTGCCCGGGCCCCCGCACAGGAGCCGGGCTCCGTCCTCGATGCCGCTCGCAATCAGACGCTGCACCTTGGCGTACTGCCCGTGCCCCACCAGGGGCCCCATGAAGGTCTCCGGGGATGACGGATCCCCCACCCGGATCGCCTCGGCCGCACTCCTGGCGATGGCCGCGGCCTCGTCGTAGCGGGCGGCGGGCAGGAGCATGCGGGTGGGCGCGTTGCACGCCTGACCGCTGTTGAAGAAGCAGGCGCGCACGCCACCGGCCACGGCCTTCTCCAGGTCTGCGTCCTCCAGGATGATGTTGGCCGACTTCCCCCCCAGCTCCTGGGTGACGCGCTTGACCGTGTCCGCCGCGGCCTTGGCCACGGCGATGCCGGCCCGGGTGGAGCCGGTGATGGACACCATGTCCACGTCCGGATGGGAGGCGATGGCCTCCCCCACCGTGGGCCCCTCCCCCTGGACCAGGTTGAACACTCCGGGGGGAACGCCCGCCTCGTCCACGATCTCGGCCAGGAGGACCGCGTTGAGGGGAGCCAGCTCGCTCGGCTTGAGCACCATGGTGCAGCCCGCGGCAAGGGCCGGGGCCACCTTGCCGGCGATCTGGTGGAGGGGGAAGTTCCAGGGCGTGATGAAGCCGCAGACGCCGATGGGCTCCCGCACCACCCGGGCGCCGCCCCGGTGGATGGTGAAGGGATAGGAGGTCGCGAGGTCGGCGAAGCTCTCGAAGGTCGCCCGGGGCAGCGCAGCCTGGACGGTGGTGGCGAAGCGGCGGGGCATGCCCATCTCACGACTGATGGTGACGCCGATCTCCTCCGCGCGCGCCGCCAGGCCGTCAACGATCCGCCGCAGCACCGCCGCGCGCTCGGACACCGGCGTCTCCGACCAGCCGGGGAAGGCCGCCCGGGCCGCCTTGACGGCTCGGTCGACGTCGTCCGGAGTGCCCGCGGGCACCAGGGCGATGGTCTCCTCGGTGGCCGGGTCGACGACCTCCAGCCGGGCCTCCCCATGGGGCGTCACCCACTCCCCGTCGATGTAGAAGAGATCCTCCCTCGGCATCTCCACCCCCCTCTCCACCAGCGGTCGAGCCGTGCGAGTATAACAAGCGGCCGAGCGCTCGACGGCGAGCCGAGGAGGTGGCGACGGTGCTGTATCTGCTGCCCATCATCGTCTTCGTGGCCGTCGCGGTGTGGCTGGGGACGATCGCCCGGCGGAGGATGTTTCGGACCGCCGCACGCCGTCTCGTGGCCGGTCTGAAGCCTCGAGTCGGCTTCTCCACCACGACCTCGCCCCCGGCCCCCGACTATCGCGACCCTGCGGCCTGGGCCGTTCTCCCCGACGCACCCGGCAAGTCCCTGCTGACGCCCCCGGGGGTGGGGGCCATGGCGCCCGAGGAGGCGGCCGTGGACGCCTTCTTCATTCACCCCACCACCTTCTTCGGCGCCACGGCCTGGAACGCGGCCCTGACCGATCCCCGCGCCCGGGAGGGGGTGGACGAGATGGTGGTACCGGGGCAGGCGACGGTGTTCAACGGCTGCTGCAGGGTCTTCGCGCCCCGCTACCGGCAGGCCACCCTGTACGCCTTCATGGCGCCGTCCGAGGACAGCCGCCGCGCCCTCGAGCTGGCATACGACGATGTCCGCCTGGCGTTCACCCACTACCTGGAGCGGCACAACGGCGGGCGGCCGTTCATCGTCGCCGGCCACAGCCAGGGCACGCTGCACGGGATCCGCCTGCTCGAGGAGCTGGTGGCGCCCACGTCCCTGCGGGAGCGGCTGGTGGCGGCCTACCTCATCGGCTACTGGGTGCCGGAGGACAAGCTGGAGACCAGCCTGGCCCCTCTACGGCCCAGCCCCGGACCGACCGCCACGGGCTGCATCGTGGCCTGGGACACCTTCGGCGAGGGAGGCGGCCCGGACCGCGAGCGCGACCGCGCCGAGCACTGGTACCCGGTCGCCGGCGGGGGCGGCGAGTGGCGCCGGCGCAACCGGACGCGGCCGCTCTGCGTGAATCCTCTCACCGGGCGCTGCGGGGGCGGGGCCGCGCCGGCCGCCCTCAACCTGGGCGCCGTCCATCCCCTCATCGACGGCATGTCCCACAGCATGCGGAGGTTCCTGGCGCCGGATCCCCTCGGAGTGCGCTGCCGGGGCCTGTCCGCGCCCCGGCCGGGGGAGGTGTCGGCCCGCTGTGGCGACGACGGCATCCTCTTCATCTCCCGGCCCCGCACCCGAGCCTTCCGCCGCTTCCTGATGCCCGGCGCCAGCTACCACAACCACGACTACGGCCTCTTCTACATGAACCTCCGCACCGACGTCGCCCGCCGCGTGGAGGCATTCCTGGCCGGCCGGCACGCCTCCTGAGCTCTCCCCGTCCCCTGAGAGCGAGAGTGGGAGCCAGGCACCGTTGAAGATGCGGCGCCTACCCCTCTCGGCTCGATCGTGACGGTGCCTGGCACCCTCTCTGGTGCTCCCGAAGCGAGTGCCTCTTGCCTATCCACCAAGCGGGCCGGTGCCCGGCACCGGGTCGTGCGCTCAAAGACGGCGGTGCGCCGCTTCCCGAACGGTGCCTGGCACCGCCTCTCGCTACCCCTCGCGGCGCCGGATGAGGCCCTGCTGGGCGACCGAGGCCACCTGCCGGCCCTCCCGGTCGAAGATGCTGCCGCGGGTGAAGCCGAGGGCGCCCGACGCCGAGGGGCTGTCCATGGCGTAGAGCAGCCAGTCGTCGACCCGGAAGGAGCGGTGGAACCACATGGCGTGGTCGAGGCTCGCCACCTGCATGCCGCGGTTGAGGAAGGTGACACCGTGGGGCAGCAGTGCGGTGGAGAGCAGCGCGAAGTCGGAGGCGTAGGCCAGCAGGCAACGCTGGATCACGTCGTCGTCGGGCACCGGGTGTGTAGCCCGGATCCACGCATGCCGCTGGGGTTGGTGGGGCTCCGGGCGGAAGAAGGAGACCGGCTCCACGGGACGCATCTCGATGGGGCGTTCACTCATCCAGAGATCCCGGAACTCCTTCGGAATGCGGTCGGCGACCGCACGCCGCAGCTCCACCTCGGACGACAGGTCCTCGGGCGGGGGCACGTCCGGCATCTCGAGCTGGTGCGAGAAGCCCTCCTCGTCACGGTGGAAGGAAGCGGCCAGGTTGAGGATCACCTCGCCCTTCTGCCGGGCCACGACGCGCCGGGTGGCGAAGCTGGAGCCATCGCGGATGCGGTCCACCTCGTAGAGGATGGGAGCGTCCACGGCGCCCGGGCGCAGGAAGTAGGCGTGGAGGGAGTGCGGCAGCCAGGGCTCGCGGACGGTCCGGGAGCACGCGTGGAGCGCCTGCCCGAGCACGTGACCGCCGAACAGCCGTCCCCAGCCGAGGTCGATGCACTGCCCCAGGTAACGGTCCTGGACCACCTCCTCCGGCTGCATCAGGGCCACCAGGTCGCCGGGCACGTGGGTCATGGTCCCTCCTTCGCTTCGCGAGAGAATAGCCCATTCCCGCGGGTTGCTCTCACCTGCTCCATGGCGGCGCGGCACTCCCGACGAGCTGACGACCGCCCCGTTCCGAACCGATCGTCGCGATCGTCGCGATCCCCGTTGTCTCTGTTGGAGGTTGCGGCCCGATCACCGAGGGGCCTGTTCGGACGGGAGGTTCGGCGTTGCGGTTTCGTGTAGTGTGAGCGTCCGAGGGAGGTACGGCGTGACGGTGGTGGCGGGCATCGACGAGGCGGGCCTCGGGCCGGTGCTGGGGCCGATGGTCATGAGCCTGGTGGCGGTCGAGGTGCCGGACGAGAGGGCCGACGTGAGCCTGTGGCAGCAGCTTTCGGGCACCGTCGCCCGGCGGCCGAGCACCCGCCGCTCCTGTGTCGCCATCGCCGACAGCAAGACCCTCTACCACGGCCTCCACGGCAGGGAGGGTCTCGTCCACCTGGAGCGGGGCGTGCTCACCATGCTGCGCGTCATGGGTCACGCCCCGGCGTCCCTCGCCGAGCTGCTGGCCCTCCTGAGCCCGCCTGCGCTGACCGCTGCCGGCGCCTACCCCTGGTACCGGGATCTCGACCTGGAGCTGCCGCGCACCGTCGCCCGATCCGAGATCGAGGACTCGGCCGAGCGGCTGGCCCGGCGGATGAGGCGGGCGGAGGTGCGGCTGCTGGCGGTGCGTTCGGAGACGGTGTTCGCCCGCGAGCTCAACGACCTCATCGACGACTGCGGCAACAAGGGCGGCATGCACTTCACGGTGGCCACCCGGCTGCTGGAGGCGGCGCGCACCCTGGCGCCGGGCCGCGAGCTCGTGGTGCACGTGGATCGTCACGGCGGGCGCAAGCGCTACCACCCGCCCCTGCAACGGCTGTGGCCCGCCTCCTGGATCTGGATCGTGGACGAGAGCGATCACCACAGCAGCTACGAGGTGAGGGTCGGGGACCACCGCTTCGACGTCCACTTCACGGTCGGCTGCGAGGACCGCCAGCTCCCGGTGGCCCTCGCGTCCATGGCCAGCAAGTACTTGCGCGAGCTCCTCATGGACCGGTTCAACGCGTTCTGGGCGTCGCGCCTGGAGGAGCTCGCCCCGACCGCCGGTTACTACCGTGACGGCCACCGCTTCTACCGGGAGATCCAGCACCTCCTGCCCGTCCTGGGCCTGCACCCGGATGCGATCTTCCGCCGCCGCTGACCCTCGCAGCCATCGGCGGCAGTGAGCGGCGGCAGCGTTTGGCGGCATGGTCACTCCGGATGGGCCCGAGCCGATCGCGATGCGCTATCTCTCACTTCGGATAGGCCAGAGCGGGTGCCAGGCACGCTTTCGAATGAAGCGATCCGCGTCCTGTCGAAGCAAGACGGCGTGCCAGGCACCCTCTCTGGTGCTCCCGAAGCGCTACGCCTCGGCCCCTCCCGCGGGCGTGCCACTGGTGACCCGGCTTCGCTTGCAGCTTCGCCGTGGTCAGCGGTGGCAACCTCGGGGAACGCGCCGAGAGAAAGGCGCGTCGCGGCATCTCTCGCATCGGATACGCCAGAGACGGTGCTTCCGCTACCAGTACGCCACGATGAGCGCGACGAGGAGGGCGATGACGAGCAGCCAGAAGAAGCTGCCGAAGACCATGGACGGCACCGGCTCCTCGGGTTGCTGCTGCACAGGCCGGTCGCCGGGCGACTGCCGACGAAGGGGCGCGGCGGCGAGGAGCAGGAACATCACGAAGAGGGCCGCCAGCGCGAAGGGCACCCAGGACACCCCCCCCAGGGTCGGGCCCAGGGGCGCGATCCAGATGCCCCCGACCCAGGCGCCGAGGAAGAGGACGATGAAGGCGAAGAGGATCGCCTCGCCGGCGCCGGTGGCCGCTCCGGCCGGATGCCGCCAGCCGAGAAGTCCCGCCAGGAGCAGCGTGAAGATCACCGCGGCCACGAACGCGAACAGGATGTCCAGCCAGATCATCGCTCCCTCCCGCGCGGGGGCTTCGGCCCGCATCCCGACCTTGCTCCCGTCGGCCGGGCGCCGCCACCCAGCCCTCCCCCACCACCCGCCCGGGACCCCACCTATGCCCGCCGACACCCCCTGCCCCGCCACGTCCGCCCGGAGATTTCCCCACCGTCCACACCGGAACGGGACGGTTCCGGGGAGGGCCCACAGGCTGGTCTAATCGGAATCCGCGACCGAAGGGAGGAGGGGCTCCGGTGGATCCGAAGACGACATGGGCGGTGGTGCTCGCAGGGGGGGATGGAACTCGTCTCGGCAACGTGACCCGGATCCACAACGGCGTTCCGGTCCCGAAGCAGTTCTGCTCGCTGTCCGGAGGGCCGACCCTGCTCCAGCGCACGCTGAAGCGCGCGGAGCGGATGGTGCCCACCGAGCGCATCCTGCCCGTGGTCAACGCCCATCACCGGCAATGGTGGTCCGAAGACCTGGACCACATTCCTCCCTCGAACATCATCGTGCAACCGAGAAACCGAGGTACGGCGGTGGGCCTGCTGCTCCCGCTTCTCGAGATCCTCGATCGGGACGGGCTCGCCACGATCCTCGTCCTTCCATCCGACCATTTCGTCTCCGACGAGGTCGCTCTCGAGACCGCGATGCGGCAGGCCCTCGCCGGCCTCGACGCCGAGCCCGGCGCCATCGTGGCCCTGGGCATCACGCCCGATGCCCTCGACGCCGACTACGGCTGGCTGGTGCCCGGTCCGAACCGGACCGAGGGCGTCCATGAGGTGTCCTTCTTCGTGGAGAAGCCGCCCGCCGAGCAGGCCCGTCAGCTCCGGGACCTCGGCGCGCTGTGGAGCAGCTTCATCTTCGCCGCCCGCGCCGACCGCCTGCTCGCCCTGTATGAGCAGCTCGACCCGAGGTTGGTGTGGTCCGTGCGTGCGGCCCGCTGGAGCGCCAGCGGCGCACCCACCGCGTCCATGGCGACGACCTTCGACCACCTGGCCTCCGCCGACTTCTCCCGCGACATCCTGCAGCGCGTGCCCACGCACCTGCTGGTGTGCAGGGTTCCCCCCTGCGGCTGGTGCGACCTCGGCACACCCGACCGCGTGGCCCGCCTGTGCAAGGCGGACGCCCCGGCCACGATCGTCGGGGACACGCCGCGGCGTCCCATCCTGAGCGTGCTGGTCCGAGACCATCTGGCCCAGGCCGGAGGCCACTGATGCGGCGCGGTCGTCCCCGCCGCCGCGCCCGCCGGGAGATCGTCCACCGCCCGGACGACGACATCCGGCGCGACATCGCAGGCTGGATCCGCAACGACCAACGGCTCGCCGCCGCCAGGCTTCGCGTCGAGGTGCGCGGTGGACGGGTGGAGCTGAGCGGCACGGTGCCGACCGTGTTCGCCCGACTGACCGCCATCGCTGATGCCTGGCGGGTCCCCGGGGTCGGCGACGTCTGCCACAGCGAGCTGACCGTGGGACCGAGCCGGGACACCTCACTTCCCATCGACGGGCGCCTGGAGGCCAGCCTCCGCCGCCTGCTGGTCACCCACCCGGATCTCGCGGGAGCCCGGATCCGGGTCACGGCCCGGGACGGACACGTGGTCCTGGAGGGCACCGTGCGGGAGCCCCGCGCGGCGGCCATCGCCGGTGAGCTGGCGTCGGACCACCGTGGCGTGACCAAGGTGGACAACCTCATCAACGCCATGACGCGAGCCGGGGGCTGACTCGAATCCTGGCATCCTGTCCGACATGGGGAGTTTTCCGAGCCCGCGTCACGGTGGCTCCCCATGGCCCCGGGGGCCGGTGGCGAGCGAGCCTGACCAGGACATGGGGGGCCAGCCCGCTCTCTCAACATTGACCACACTCCGTGGAAGGTCCATCCTATGAATGGGCATGGTGCTCGCGCGGCGGGATCTCTTGCCGGCGCTCAGGGGAGGAGGGACAACGTGCCGCAGCCGACTGCACCCACCGGGAAGCGTCCTTGCCGAGTCCTGCTGGTGGACGACCACCCCGTGATGAGGATGGGCCTCCGCCAGATGCTGGAGACCCAGCCCGACCTCGAGGTCTGCGGCGAGGCGGCGGGCGTCGCCGAAGGTCTGGACAGGATCACCGACCTGGATCCCGACGTGGCCATCGTCGACATCTCCCTGCCCGACGGCAGCGGCCTCGAGCTCATCAAGCAAGCCAAGGAGCGCAACTCCAGGGTCCGGCTCCTGGTGTCGTCGATGCACGACGAGAAGCTCTACGCCCAGCGCGCGCTGCGCGCCGGCGCCATGGGGTACGTGAGCAAGGAGGAGAAGGGGGACGTCCTCATCCAGGCGGTCCGCTACCTGGCCAAAGGGAGGGTCTACCTGAGCCCCGCCATGACCCAGCGCATGCTGCAGACCATGGGGTGGAGCGGTGACAAACCGAAGCCGACGGGCGTCCAGGCGCTGTCCGATCGCGAGCTGGAGGTGTTCGAGCTCATCGGCCGCGGTCTGACCACCCGCGAGATCGCCGAGCGCCTGGAGCGCAGCATCAAGACGGTGGACAGCTACCGAGAGAACATCAAGGCGAAGCTCGGTCTGGAGAGCGGGACCGAGCTCACCCGTCACGCCGTCGTCTGGATCCTGGAAGGCGAGTAGGCCGTCAGTTGACGGCGGCTCCCGGAGGAGCGGACAGGTCCGCGGGCGCCGCGTCGTTTCGAGTCCCCTCGGAGGGAGCCACCTCCGCGGCACGCACCACGAATCGCTTGGGGGCGTGACCGATCCACTCGAAGGGATAGCAGGTCACCAGGGTGAGGTCATCACCGCCGGTCGCCCTGAGCACCCACAGCGCATCCGGGTCGACCACCCTGGTCCACCGGACGACATAAGTGACCACGCGCTGTGGCGTCCGCAGCAGGATGCGGTCGCCGGGATGCACGTGCCGCAGGGGCCGGAACACCGAGTCCCGGTGGCCGGCCAGGGCCACGTTGCCCGGTTGACCCGGCAGAGGCGTGCCCGGGAAGTGCCCTACGCCCACGGCCAGCTCACGTCCGTCCACCCCGGCCAGCACCACCGAGGAGAGCCCGACCCGTGGGATGGAGAGGGTCGCCAGGGGCTCTCCCGCCACGGGCGCCGCGTCCCGTCCTCGGGCAGCGTCGCCGGCCGGGGAACGGGGCGCATCCGCCGCGGGCGACCCGGCGCGGGCGACCTCCGGTTCCGGTGGCGACCCCGCCGCCACCGCCTGGCGGTCCAGCTCGGCCATGGCCCGCCGTTGCATGTACCACATCCGCCCTTCGCTGAAGCTCCAGGCCCCGAGGCAGGTGGCCGCGACCCCCCACAGCACCGTGCTCGTCCAGCGGATGACGGTCGCGGTCCGGCCGCGGCGCTCGGAGCCTTGAGGGGCGACCAGCGACGGCTCCCGACCATCGCCGGGAGCCGTCCGCTTCCGATCGTCGAGCTCGGGCGAGGTCATCCGCGCAGTCGGGGTACGGTGAGCACGACGGCACCCACGAGGGCCAACGCACCCACCAGTCCAACCAGGGGCCAGCTCGACGCGGTGTGGGGCAGCTCCTTCATGCCCTGGCTGCCGCTCTGGCTCGACTGGGAGCTCGTACCCTGCGTGGGCTGAGCGGCCGCGGGCTGCGGGCTGGTGCTGGACTGTGACTGTGACTGCTGCATCGTGCTGCTGCCGCTCGTCGAGCCCATGGCGTTGCTGCTGCTCGACGAGGACCCGGTCGCCTTCTGGCCGCTTTGCATGGCTCCGCTCTGCTCGTGCATCGGCTGCGACGACTTGGCGTAGCGCACCACCACGTTGCCGACGTTGGGGACGGCCTCGTACCACACGTCCACGTAGTCGTTCTGCGAGACGTTGGGGTTGGGCTCGGTCTGCTTGGTGATCTTCAGGTCGACGATGCCCTGGGTGGTGCCCACCTGCATTTCGTCCGGCGTCATGAACAGCACGTTGCCCGTGATCTTATGCAGAGTCTGGGTGCTGCCCTGGTCAGCGGCGTGGGCCGTGGCGCCGAAGCCGACCATGACCACCGCGAGTGCGAGTACGTTGGTATACCTCATGAGTCGCATTGTTCAAACCTCCTTGTGGTCCATCGTTCGCCCCAACCGCAGTCTGCGTTGGGGTGCACGAGACTCGGTTGCAAGAGGTGTACCACCGACCGGGGGGCGGCCACGCGCCCCGGCGGTCACCGGCGGCGGCCTCCAGCCATGTAAGCCTTCCATACCGGTCGGAAAGAATTGACCACCCGACGCGCCCGACGGGCCACCCGCACGCCCCGGCCGCACGCGGGACGCCGGCCTGGCACCGTGATTGCAACGTGCTTTCCAGATTCTGCGCCCGGCCGGCGGCCTGTCAGCCTTCCTCTTGTTGAGCGGGCGGCACCCACCGGTCGGCCGGGAGGTTGACATGAAGTTGAGCGTTCGCACTCTCATCGGACTGATCCTGCTGGCCGGCGGCATCCTCGCCATCGCCGTCGGCGGGTTCAGCTATCCCTCGGAGAGCCATGCCGCGGACCTGGGTCCGGTGCAGGTCAAGATCCAGAAGGAGCGGCACGTCAACATCCCCCTGTGGGCGGGCGTCGCGGCTGTCGCCGCCGGCGCCGTGACCCTGGCGGTGAGACCCCGCAAGTGAGGCGCCCGACCGCGAGGCGTCACAGCGACCACCATCGGAAGGAGACGTCATGACGGTCCTCTCGCGTTCCTCTGGGTCAACGACACGCCGGATGAAGTGGAGCGGTCCCCGTGCCGCCGTCGCCCTGGCTGCCCTCCTGACCGCCACGGGCTGCCTGTCGGGCAGCTACACGACCCCGCGTAACAAGACCGTTCACGGAGCGGAGATCGGTGCCGCGGCCGGCGCGGTTCTCGGCGCCATCGTGGGCGAGGGCCACGCCGACAGCATCCTCGCCGGCGCCGCCATCGGAGCCGGCGTCGGGGCGGGCGTCGGCGCCTACATGGACGCCCAGCAGGAGAAGCTCGCCCGCATCCCCGGGACCTCCGTGGAGCGCGTGGGCAAGGACACGCTCCTGGTGCACTTCTCCTCGGACGTCCTGTTCGACGTCGACTCGGCCGTCCTCGCACCCGGGGCTCGCAGCACGCTCGACCAGACAGCGCAGGTGCTCATGGACTTTCCCAAGACCGCGGTGGTGGTGGAGGGGTTCACCGACTCCACCGGCACCGAGGCCCACAACCTGGATCTCTCCCAGCGCCGCGCCGACATGGTGGCCAATGACCTGATCGGGCGCGGCGTCGACCCGGCCCGCGTCACCGCGATCGGCTACGGGGAGAGCCATCCAGTGGCGAGCAACGCCACCCCCGAGGGGCGACGCCAGAACCGGCGAGTCGAGATTCTGCTCAAGGGCAAGGCATGACCCGTCACGGAGCACGCTCCTCGAGGGCGGAGGGACCCGGAGGGGACACCATGATGGAAATCCAGCGCCATGCCGGATGAGGGCTCTGTCCCCGAGAACCCGCCCACTGAGGAGGAGGAGGGACGGATTCCGGCGACCAGCGCCGAGGCCGAGGGGCCGCCCCACGGCAAACGGCTCGCCACGGTGGCCCTCATGGCTCTCGGCGTGGTGTACGGAGACATCGGGACCAGCCCCCTGTACGCGCTTCGCCAGTGCTTCTCCCCCTCCTACGGCATCCAGGTCAACGAGGCCAACGTGCTGGGAATCCTCTCCCTGATCGTGTGGTCCCTGATCATCGTCATCTCCACCAAGTACCTCGTGCTGGTCATGCGGGCCGACAACCGCGGCGAGGGCGGCATCCTCGCCCTCATGGCCCTGGTGGCGGACAAGGCCGGCCGCCACGGCCGCCTGCGACCGATCCTCGTGGCCCTCGGTCTGTTCGGAGCGGCGTTGCTGTACGGCGACGGCAGCATCACCCCCGCCATCTCGGTCCTCAGCGCGGTGGAGGGCGTGGAGGTCGCCACACCCGCCTTCTCCACCTTCGTGGTCCCGATCACGGTGGCCATCCTGATCGGCCTGTTCGTGCTCCAGAGGCGGGGCACCGCCGCGGTGGGATCCATCTTCGGACCGGTGGTGCTGAGCTGGTTCCTCGTCATCGGCTTGCTGGGGGCCATCGCCATCGCCCACGCGCCCCATGTGTTGACCGCCTTCTGGCCGGGACATGCCGTCGGCTTCTTCCTCCACCATGCCGAGGAAGCGTTCTTCGTGCTGGGCGCGGTCTTCCTGGTGGTCACCGGCGGCGAAGCTCTGTACGCGGACATGGGCCACTTCGGCAGCCGGCCCATCCGTCTGACCTGGTTCTGCCTGGTGCTGCCGGCCCTGCTCCTCAACTACTTCGGCCAGGGCGCCCTCCTGCTGAGCGACCCCACCGCCGTGCAGAACCCCTTCTACCACCTGGCCCCCGGCTGGGCCGTCTACCCCCTGGTGCTGCTGGCCACCATGGCCACCGTGATCGCCTCCCAGGCCATCATCTCGGGCGCCTTCTCCCTGACCCGCCAGGCGGTCTACCTCGGCTACAGCCCGCGCATGAAGATCGAGCACACGTCCGGCGAGGAGATCGGCCAGGTCTACATCGGCTTCGTCAACTGGGTGCTGTGCATCGCCACCGTGGGTCTGGTGGTGGGCTTCGGCTCCTCCAGCGCCCTGGCGGGAGCCTACGGTGTCGCCGTGTCCATCACCATGGTGGTGACCACCCTGCTGCTGGCCGCCGTGATGCGCGACATCTGGGGATGGCCCCTGCCGGCCGTCGTCGCGGTCACCGCCGGCCTCCTGCTCGTGGACCTGTCCTTCCTCGCGGCCAACAGCGTCAAGGTCCCCAACGGCGGCTGGTATCCCCTCCTGGTCGCGGCGGCGGTCTTCACCCTGATGTCCACCTGGCAGCGGGGGCGGGAGCTCCTGGCCCGCCAGGCGTACGAGCACCTGCGGCCCGTGGAGGACTTCCTCGCCGATCTCGATGTGGACGGCCTCGCCCGCGCGCAGGGCACGGCGGTGTTTCTCACAGGGAGCGCGCGGGGGACGCCGGGCGCCCTCATCGAGAACATCGAGCACAACCAGGTCCTGCACGAACGGGTGGTGCTGCTCACCATCTCCACGCGGGGCGTGCCCTACGTCCGTCCCTCCGAGCGCATCGAGATCGACGACCTCGGTCACGGCTTCTGGCGCATCCAGGCCGGCTACGGTTTCATGCAGAGCCCCCGGGTGCCGCGGCTCCTCAGGCTGGCCGAGCGGAACGGGCTGGAGCTGGACCTGGACCGGATCACCTACTTCGTCGCCCGGCGGACCCCGATCGTGACCCCCAAGCCCGGCATGGCCATGTGGCGGGAGCGCCTCTTCGCACTCATGATGCGCAGCTCCCAGACCATCACCACCTACTTCGACCTCCCGCCGGACAGGGTCATCGAGATCGGATCCCAGATCGAGATCTGAGGTCCGGACCTCCACAGCCGCACCCGGCCTCGACCGGTGCTTTCGCGACCCTCGACGACGAGGGATGGCATACTGTTTGCCTCAGTGCGTCGACAACGGCAGCAGCTCGAAGCCACGCAGAGGAACGGTCGTGGTGCTGCCGCCGGATGTCTGCCACGATTGGAGGTATCACTCATGACGATCATCGACTTTCTCCTCCTCCTGCTCATCGCGGGGATCTGCGGCGCCATCGGACAGGCCGTCACCGGGTTCTCCAGCGGCGGCTGCCTGGTGTCCATCGGGGTCGGCTTCGTGGGCGCTCTCCTCGGCACCTGGGTGGCCCGCGGACTGGGCTGGCCGCCCATCTTCACGGTCTCCGTCGGCGACACGGCGTTCCCCGTGGTGTGGTCCATCCTCGGCTCCGCCCTGTTCGTGGCCGTGGTGAGCCTGCTCAGCGGCCGGCGGCGGTGATGGCCGGGCCCCACGCGAAGCCCGTCGCGGTCTACGGCGCCATCGCCGCCAACCTGTCCATCGCCGCCACCAAGTTCGTGGCCGCTGTCATCACCGGCAGCTCGGCGATGCTGTCGGAGGGCATCCACTCCGTGGTGGACACGGGTAACCAGACGCTGCTCCTGCTCGGGCTGGCCCGCAGCCGGCAGCCGGCCGACGAGGACCACCCGTTCGGCCACGGCAAGGAGCTCTACTTCTGGAGCCTGATCGTGGCCATCATCCTCTTCGGCATCGGCGGAGGCATGTCGGTGTACGAGGGGATCGTCCACATCTCCCACCCCACCGAGGTCACCAACCCGGTCTGGTCCTACGCGGTGTTGGGCCTCGCGTTCCTCTTCGAGGGCACGTCGCTCACCATCGCCCTGCGCGAGCTGCGGCGGAGCGACCCCGGCGCGGGGGTGGTGGGCGCGGTCCATCGGAGCAAGGACCCGGCGGTCTTCGTGGTCGTCTTCGAGGATGCCGCAGCCCTGGCGGGTCTCATCGTCGCCTTTCTCGGCATCTTCCTCGGCCGCACATTCGACGCCCCTGCCCTGGACGGAGTGGCGTCCCTGATCATCGGGCTCATCCTCGGCACCGTCGCCGTTCTCCTGGCCTGGGAGAGCAAGGAGCTGCTCCTCGGCGAGGCGGTGGACCCCGATGTCGCCGACGACATCCGCAAGCTGGCCGCCGCCGACCCCGACGTGACCCGCGTGCGGCGACCCCTGACCATGCACCTCTCGCCCAATGAGGTGCTCTTGAACCTCGACATCCAGTTCCGCGAGGACCTCTCGTCCACCGATCTCGCCCTGGCGGTGGATCGGGTGGAGCAACGCATCCGCCGGGCCCATCCCCAGGTGCAACGGATCTTCATCGAAGCCGACAACATCGTGGAGGCCGAGCGCCGTGGCAGTCAGGCACCGCCTCCGGAGGGCCGCCGGGCCGACTGATGATCAGGCCTCGGCGGCGGGCGGGGGCCGCGATCTGGAAGGGGCCGCAGCAGCGACGTCAGAGGGTGTCCCCCGAGTGCACCTCGCGGGCCCGCACCACGAACCGCTGCGGGGCTTGGCCCGCATAGTCGAAGGGGTAGCAGGTCACGAGGGTGAGGGACGGCTCCTCGGTGGGATCCAGGACCCACGTCTCCTGGGGCTCCACCACCCAGGTCGTCTCCACCCGATAGGTGAGATCACCGCGCTCCGTGTGGATCAGCACCGTGTCCCCGATCTTGATGCCGCGCAGACCCGCGAAGTGCGTGGTGCGATGGGCTGCCAGCGCCATGTTGCCGTGCTCGAAGGGCAGCGCGGTGCCCGGGAAGTGCCCCACCGCCCGACGGATGGTGACATCGTCCACCCCCTCCAGGATGGCGCCGAAGACGGCGACCCGGGGGATCTCGATGGTGGCGATCGTCGCCTCGTCGTCGGTCACCGCCCCGAGACGCTCGAGGGTCGCCCCGACCCGCCCCGCCTGACCAGGGACGAGGTCGGAGGTCACTCCCGGAGGCGAAGCCGCCACGCGCCCGCCACCGACAAGGCCTGCCACCACCACGACACCGACGACCGCAACGCCCCACCGCCTCACGCTGTGTCCCCCCATCCGAGGAGAGTTCCCGAAGAATCCCCATGACCAGTATAGGAAGATCCCCCAGGGTGAGACGCGCCCCGGCGACTTCCGGCCGCCGTCATGACCGCTCCCTGCCGGAGCCCCGGCGGGAGCCCCCAGGAAGTGCGGCCTACAGCCAGTAGCGCAGCGACAGCAGGATGCGCCCCACGAGGCGCCGCAGGGGACCGTGGCGACTCCCCGCCTCGGACACCACGGGGTGGGAGACCTCCAGGTCGCCCACGAAACGACCGGCCAGCTCGCGGGTGGCGCCGCTTCCCGTGATCACCACATCCAGCTCCAGGTCGTGGACGAAGCTGCGGTGGTTGAGGTTGGTGGTGCCGACGGTGAACCAGTCGTCCACGATCATGGTCTTGGCGTGCAGGATGGTGGGCAGGTACTCCCAGATCCTGGCGCCCGAACGCAGGGCGGAGCGGTAGAAGGCGGTGCTCACCCACGGGATGAACGGGATGTCGGAGCGCAGGGGCACCAGCAGGCGCACGTCCACCCGTCGCTGGGCCGCCCTGGCCAGGGCCTGCATCAGGCGGGGGCGGGGCACGAAGTAGCCGGTGGTGAACCAGATCCTCTCCCGGGCCCGGTCGAGCCGGGCGATGAACTCGCTCCGGGCGCGGCCGCGCATGGGGCGGGTGAGGTTGGTGTGGACCAGGGTGAGCTCTCCCCGCTCGGTGTGGTGCCGGCGCCGCCCCAGGAGCCGGCGCCGGAAGGGCCGGCGGGAGAAGACGAGCCCGAAGGACTCGCCCAGCTCCTCCACCGGGTCTCCCCGCAGGCTCACCGAGGTGTCCCGCCACGCCGGCTCGTCGTCGACCCCTCCGCACTGCGGATCGCAGATGTTGTGGCTGCCCACGAAGGCGACCTCGGAGTCCACGATGATGAGCTTGCGGTGATCGCGCCGGTTGATCTGGTCCACCATGTCGCGGAGGGTCTCGCGGGCGGGGCCTACGTCACGGTGACGCAGGAGACGGTCCCAGGGCAGCTCGTGATAGACGCGGAACGGGATCTGCGCAGCGCGGAACTCCTTGCCGAAGGCCCGCCGCCAGCGCAGGGAACCGGCGCCGTCCACGAGGACCCGGACCCGCACCCCACGTCGGCGAGCCTCCAGGAGGGCCGCGGCGATACGATGCCCGACCACGTCGGGCTCGAACATGTACATCTCCAGGTCCACCGAGCGCCGGGCCCCGGCGATGGCCTCCTCGACGGCGGCGAAGTACTCGGCGCCGTCGAAGAACAGGCGCTCCTCACTCCAGCCGCGGCCCGGTGCGATGCGTCCTCCACGGCGCAGGGAGGGAGGACGGCCGCCCGTCGCCGGCCCGTTCATCCCCCGGTGGAGGCCCCCGCCGAGGCCGGGAGGGAGACCTGGCCGAGATCGGCGACGAGCTCGGCCGCGATCGCATCCACGCACTCGGACAGGACCGCGACCACCGCGCCGGGCGTGCGCGTCCCCACGGTGCGGGTGACCTCGTAGACCTTGTCCACGAGCGGGGGACCGAAGGCGGCGTCTGCACGCCGCACCACCAGGTGGAGGGTCGCCCGGGCGGCCGTGGCGTCGCCCCTGTCCACCTCCTCGAAGTCCAGGAGGGTGCCCGACACGACCACCGTCGGCCGCCCCGCCACCGGAGGGCCGAGATCCGCCGCGAGCTTGCGCCGCACCAGCTCGCCCACGTCCGCGACCCAGTCCGCCGTGGCGTAGTAGTCGACCTCGGTGGGCGCGGTCTGGATCATGATCTGGGGACGGTTCAGACCCTGCACGGCCTGGATGTCGCGGACCTGCACGTTGACGTCGTGCGGCCCCCGGCCCGAGGGCGTCATGTCCAGGGTGTAGTAGCTCACCTTCGGCGTGGAGACACACCCGGCCAGTCCGGCAGCCAGGATCGAAGCGAGCAACGGCAGGAATGGGAGCCTGTGGTGCGTCATGGCCTCTCTCCGCTGGGGCGCCCCTGCGGCCGCGCGCCCCGGATCAGGGCCTGCGGCTGCTCGGCCAGGATGCGCGAGAACTCGCGCAGGTTGCGGGTGACCTCGCGCAGGTTGCGTACGATCTCCTCGATGGCGGGGGCCTCCCGGTCCACCAGGTGGTCGGCGGTGCCGCCCACCTTCTCCAAAGAGTCCAGGGTCGAGGACAACGAGTCGGCGAGGCCGTCCAGGCGGGTCCGCGCATCGGCTGTGAGCTGCTCGAGATTGGTGGCGGTGGCGTGCAGCGGCGCCCGGTTCTCCTCCACCACCGCGTTGAACTCGCCCACCACCCGGGACGCGTCGGCGACCAGCTTGACGAGCTGCTTGAGCGCGTTGTGGATGTCCTCCCGGTTCTCGGCCACCAGGCTGTCCACGTTCTCCACGACCTTGGAGGTCTGGTGCAGGGTCTTCTGGAGGTCCGTCGTGACGTCGGCGAGACTGACCACCGGCGCGCCGCCGGTCTGGGTCCCCAGCAGCGAGTTCAGACCGTCGAGCACGCTCTCCAGCCTGGACGTGACGCCTTCCAGGTTCGGCACCTCGCCGAAGGCCGGTGTGGCCTTGGACTTGAGCATGGCCCCGTCGCCGAGGAGCTTCGCCTTCGCGTTGCCGGTGGAGATCTCCAGGTGCATCTCCGAGGTCAGGGTGATCTGCTCGATGGTGGCCACGCTGGCGGCATTCACCGGCACGTTCCGGAGCACCTCCGCCGTGACGCGGATCCGGGTCCGGTTCTCCGGGTCCGGCTCGATGACCGTCACCCGCCCCACCTTCACCCCGCCGAAACGCACGTTGGCGCCCTCGTCGAGCCCCCGCGTGTTCGCGAACAGCGCATGGTAGTGGACCATCGGGGCGCCGCCGGGCCGGCACCCCCGGACCGCCGCCGCGAAGCCCGCCAACAGGAGGAGGCTCACCAGCACCAACGTTCCGGCCTTGATCTCAGTGGCGGTGAAGCTCTGCTTTTCGACCGGCATTATCCACCCTTGCTCAATCCATGCCCGCCAGGGAGCGTGCGAACTCCACCTCGTCGCTGCCCTCCCGGTTGGGTCGCCGCGCGAAGAACTGCTGAATGTACGGGTGCTCCGAGCGCCCGACCTGATCCAGGGACCCGATGCCCACGACCTTGCCGCCGTGGAGCACGCACACCGTGTCGGCGATCACCTTGACGCTCTCCATCTCGTGGGTCACGACCACGCTGGTCAGCTGGAAGGTCTGCTGCATGGTGCGGATCAGCTCGTCGATGCCCGCCGCAACAATGGGATCCAGCCCTGAGGAAGGCTCGTCGTAGAAGATGATCTCGGGGTCCATGGCGATGGCCCTGGCGATGCCGGCGCGCTTCTTCATACCACCGCTGAGCTCCGAGGGCAGGTAGCGCTCGAAGCCCTCCAGGCCCACCAGCTCGAGCTTGATCCTGGTCATGATGTCGATCGTGGACTCTTCGAGACGGGTGTGCTCGCGCAGGGGCAGGGCGACGTTGTCGCCCACCGTCATGGAGTTGAACAGGGCGGCACTCTGGAAGCACATGCCGATCCTCTTGCGCAGCTCGATCCGCTCCTCGCCCGACATGGCGGTGAGCTCCTCACCGTTGATGAGCACCTGCCCCGAGTCCGCCTCCTGGAGCCCGACCATGGCCCGCAGGAGGGTGGTCTTGCCCGAGCCGCTGCCGCCCAGGATCACGAAGTTCTCCCCCCGCACGACGGTGAAGCTGACCCCGTCGAGCACCCGCAGCTGGCCGAAGCTGACCGTCAGGTCGCGAACCTCGATGATGGGGGAGTGGTTGGACGCCATGCTCACATGAAGTAGAACAGAACGGTGAAAACCAGGTCAACGAGGATGATGAAGAAGATCGCGGTCACCACCGACGAGGTGGTCTTGCGGCCCACACCCGCCGCCCCACCCTCCACCTGGAAGCCGCGGTAGACCCCGACCCAGCAGATGGCGAGGCCGAAGAAGACGCTCTTGGTGAGCCCCGTGGCCAGGTCCTTCTCCACCAGGGCCCTCAGGGTTTCGCTGATGTAGATGCCGCTGTCCACCCCGACGATGGCGACGGCGGCGAACCAGCCCCCGAAGATCATCAGGAACATGGCCACCAGGGTGACGGCCGGGACCGCCGTCACCATGGCCAGGAAGCGAGGCACCACCAGGAAGCGGATGGGGTTGAGGCCGATCACCTCCAGGGCATCGATCTCCTCGCCCACCTTCATGGTACCGATCTCGGCGGTGATGGCGGAGCCTGAGCGTCCGGTGATCAGGATGGCGGCCATCAGGGGCGCGAGCTCCCGCAGGGCACCCACCGCCACCAGGTCGGCGATGTAGCGGTTGGCGCCGAACTGGGACAGGGAGTAGGAGGACTGGAGGGCGATGATCACCCCCACCAGGAGGCAGATCGTGCCGACGATGGGCAGGGAGTGGACGCCGAACTCCACGAAGCTCTCCACCGCGCTGCGCACGCGCAGCCGGCCGAGGCCACGGACCGGTGCGACCACTGCCCACCGCACGGTCTCGACGATGAGCACCGACACCCGGGCCCCGGCGCCGAGGGCGACCAGGGTCCAGCGGCCGACGGTGCCGAAGACGGCTTTCATGCCGTTGGCTCGATCTCGAACACGCTGTCCAGGCGGGTCAGCTCCAGGACCTTGGTCACCTGCGGCGAGGGCGCCACCAGCTTGAAGATCTTGTCGTGCTGGTGGGCGCTGCGCAAACCCTCCACCAGCGTGGCGACGCCGGAGGAGTCCATGTACTTCACCCCCGCCAGGTCCACCACCACCTCGCTGTCGGCGGTCTCGACCGCCTCCAGGATGGCGCTACGCAGCTCGGGCGAGGTGTAGAGGTCGACCTCGCCGCTCACCGCGATCTGCACCCGGTCGTCGGTCACGCTCCTGTCAAGGTCCAAGGCCATGGCTCATCCCTCGGCACGCTCCGGCCGGCGCAATCGCATGATGACCCGATTGCCGCGCGTCTTGCCCGGCCGGAACTCTACCTCGTCGAACACCACGTAGATCAACTGTACTCCCAGGCCGCCCGGTTTCAGGTCGGCGGGGGTCGGGGTGTGCAGGTCGCGTCGAGACACGTGCTCGGGGGGGCACGGTTGCCCGTGATCGCACACCTCGAACTCCAGGAACTCACCCGCCGTCCTCAGATTCAGCTCCAGCGCCCGGTCGCAGCGTCCCCGGTAGGAATGCCGGATGGCGTTGGAGCAGGCCTCGTCGATGGCCAGCACCACCTCGTCGGCACGATCGGGGGCGAGGCCGAAGGCCTCCACCCATCCCCGCACCAGGCTGCGGATCGACCCCAACAGCCGGGGATCCGAGCGCGCGCTCAGGCGGAGGTCACAGCTTCTGGCCACGGTACGTGAACGCGATCATGGTGCAATCGTCGTGTGGAGGCAAGGGCCTACAGTACGATCGAACGTCAGCGAGGACCGAGTCCACCAGCTCCTGGGGCGGTCGTCCCGCCTGTGTCGCCGCCACCTCCAGCAGACGTTCAATGCCGTACTCCGCCGGCGGCGAGGCCGCCTCATCCTGGGGGCCCGGCTCGCGGGCCTCCATGATGCCGTCGGTGTAGAGAAGGAGGCTGTCACCACTCCTCAGGGGCAGAGTCTCGTCGCGCCACTGGGCCCCTGTGAGAATCCCGCACGGCGGGCCGGAGGGCTCGAGCTCACGCTGCGCCCCGCCGGAGGAGACACGCACGACGGGCGGGTGGCCGGCGTTGGCCCCGGTGATCGTCTCCGCCGCCAGATCCACCACCAGGTAGACCATGGTGCAGAAGGTCCCGCGCCGGCTGCGACGAACCAGGCGCTCGGAGAGGAGGGAGAGCACCTCCGACGGTGACGCGGCCGTACGCGAGCAGAGCCGGAACTCGGCCAGGAGCTGGGCCATGGTCAACGCCGCCGGCACGCCCTTGCCGCTGACGTCGCCGATCAGCAGGCCGACTGTGTCCGGGCCGAGCCGGACGAAGTCGTAGAAGTCGCCGCCCACCACCCTTGCCGGGTGGGTGACACCGTAGACCTGGAAGCGGGAGTCCTCCTCCGGCCAGTCCTTGACCAGGAAGCCCTCCTGGATCGTCCACGCGGCGGCGATGTCATGCTCCAGGCGCTGCTTGTCGAGAAGGTCCTTGTGGATGCGGGCGTTCTCCAGGGCCAGGCCGGCACTGTTGCCGGCGGCGGCGGCGAGGAGGAGGTCATCCTCGTTGTAGGCGTGGCTCGCCACGTCGGTGTCGATGTAGAGGATGCCCAGGATGTCCTGCTGGGTGCGGATGGGCACGCACAGGATGGACGTGAGCTTGAGCTTGCTGATGCTCTCCGACTGGCTGGCGGGAGCGGGACCGCGGGCGGACTGGAAGAGGACGTTCTGCCCCTCCCGGAGGACCCGGCGCGCGACGCTGCCGCTGATCTCGATGTCGTCGATCCGTGCGGGGTGCGACACCCCGTCCTGGATCGTGTGCACGGCGCCGCACGCCGCGCAGGGCAGCAGCTCACCATCCACGCCCGCGAAGAGGACGGCCCCACGCTGGCCGTGCATCGCCCCCAGGGTCGTGCGGAGGATGCAGTCCACGAGCTCGCACTGGTCGAAGTTGGACGCGAGAGCGTTCATGACCGTGTAGGCGGCCTCCAGGAGCTCCTTGGACCTGGAGGCGCCCCCGCCGGAGGGGCTCTGCACGCGGCCCGTGGAATCCAGCAGCGTCTGGGGGAAGACCGTCCGCTCCGGGGTGCTGCGGACCTCGTCCTCGGCCACCTCGAAGCGGAGGACGGTCTGGCCGATGCCGATGCGGTCTCCGGGCCGCAGCTCGCAGCCGGAGACGCGGACGCCGTTCACCAGGGTGCCGTTGCGGCTGCCCAGGTCATGGCACGAGAATCCCTCGGCCGTCGCCTGGATCTCGAGGTGGCGCCGCGACGCCGCCGCATCGTCGATGACCAGCCCACAGTTGGGCGACCGACCGACCACCAGGGAGGTGTCCACCGCCACCCGGCGGCGGCTCTCCCCTTCCCCGATGACCACGAAAGCCCTCTTCACGACGCGCCTTCCTGGACGGGCGGCCGTCCGCGCGGAAAGTGTACCAAGGTGCGGACACCACGCGACCTCGCCGGAGCGAGGTCGCGTGACGGCCATGTGATCCCCGGCGTCCGGTCCGCACTGGCCGCTGACCGCACCCGGGTTCTCGGAGTCAGTCGTTGTCGCCCACCACCTCGATGCGGTTGTCGACCTCGACCACACCTCTGGTCTGCCGGGCCAGCTCACCCGCGTGGTCACGGGCATAGGAGGTCCGCACCTTGCCGGTGAGCGTCACGACCCCCCGGTTCACATCGACGTCGATGTTGAAGGGGTCGATGTCCGGGGCCGCCGTGAGCTTGGCCTTGATCTTGGTGCCGATCCAGGCATCGTCCACGTTCTCCTTGAAGGTGGGCTCCCCGATCTCGATGTCGTCGATCACGTCGCGCACGCCGCTGGTGCGGCTGGCCACCGTGACGGCCTGGTCACGGGCCCTCTCGTTGTCCACGGTGCCGCTCAGGCGAACGACGCCGTTGTCGCTGTCCACGTCGATCTCGAACGGGTTCACCTCGGGATCCGCTGCCAGCCTGGCCTTCACCTTGCTGGTGAGGGCCGCATCTGAGAGCTGCGACCCCGCCGTCTCCGTGCTGCGACAGGCTCCGACCGTCAGCACCGCGGCAACCACGCCGATCCACGTCATCCATGCCGTTCTTCCGCGTCGTCGATTCGTCGTCCTCACTCTCTGCTCCCTTCTCTGCTGTGCATGTCCGCGCCGACCGCGGACGAGGGTGTCTGTTGAGGTCCACCGATGCAACCGGCATGCCATGAGCCGTCCGCGCCCCCGCTGGCCGGGACCCGCCGGGGCGTGGTATGAAAGTTGCAAATCCGTCTCGGCGAATAACGCGAGTCCCCGTTCCCGACGACAGCTCGCTGTACGCCTCGCGGCCCGAGGACTCCAAGGAGGTTCACCATGCTCGCTTGGGCGCTCGTCTTCCTCATCATCGCTCTCGTCGCAGGCGCCTTCGGCTTCTTCGGCATTGCCGGCGCGGCCGCCGGAATCGCCAAGATCCTGTTCTTCGTGTTCCTGGTGCTCTTCATCCTCTCGTTCATCTTCGGCAGGCGACGGGTGTGAACCGCTCCTCGCCCCTGGTGCCGATCACTGAACCCGCCACCGGTGGAGGTCGGCACAGCGAGCCCGAGCCGACGGATCACCGTAGGGTGTCGACTCCACCCCAGCCGGAGGTTGACGGAGATCGGGAGTCGGGGAGGCCCGCGCACCTCGAAGGAGTCGCCCCGTGGGCTCGGCATCTCGCCGTGGCAGCGGTCGCCGTGGGCGCGGTCTTCTGGCGGGGCTGCTCGCCTTCCATGGACTTGTGGACGGGGGCAGCGACGCCGACGTCGCCCGCCGGGCCCGGGCGAAGCTCGTGCCCCTGGCATCGACGGCAGCGGGCTCCCTGAGGGTGCACAACGTCCACGGGGCGGTCCGGTTGTCCGGAGTGATGGACTCGCCGGGCCGGCTCCTCGAGGCCGAGCGCCTCGCCCGGCACACCCGGGGCGTCCGGGACGCGGTCAACGACCTCACCCTCTCCGATGGCGGGGACCGTGGGGCCGCGGCCGCCGTTCCCTGAGCCGTTCCCTCGCTCCGGAGGGGACGCCTGCCTCGAGATGCCTCGAGCAGGCAGGTCAGACAGAGAACGACGCCTACCCCTCGAGCTGGGATCGCCACTCCTCCACCTGCCGCTCGGCCTCCTCCTTGGCGATGCCGTAGCTCTCCCGGATCGCGCCGATGAGCTGCTCGCGACGGCCGCGAACGATCGTGAGGTCATCGTCGGTGAGCTTCCCCCAGCGCTCCTTGGCGCTCCCCAGCACCTGCTTCCAGTTCCCTTCGACCTGATCCCAGTTCATGCAAACCTCCGAAAGATTCTTCATCGAGAAGGGGTTGCAAGGCATGTGCCGGAGACGGTGGGATCGCTGGCCCGCGACCGTGTAATCTCCACAGCCCCGGCTGGACGCGTTTACAAGGGTCCTCCACCAGAAGCAGGGTGACGGGCCATCCTGGCTCCGACGTACACCGGGACCAAACCGACCAACGGCTTGAAGGCGCGCGGGTCGGCCAGGTACCGCACCCGGCCGCTGACACCTGCCAACACCCCGGTGGGTCGTTATGATCGGCACGCCCGTTAGCGGCCACACCACCCCTCCCCCGCGCGGTTAGGGACCACCCCGGACGGGATCGCGATCACGTTGAGGAGCTGATTGGTCGCACTGCATCCTCTCCCTGATCTCCGGACGGCGACGAGTCGTCTGAGCGCTGGGCTCGCGTCCGCAGAATCAGCGACCGAGAAGGAGTGGTGGCATGGCCCGCCGGTCGACCCGGGGCCGTCCCGCCCGCGCGGCTACCGACGGCCGCGGACCGGGTCTCCAACCCGCCAGCCTCCACCCACGCTGCTGGTGACGGTGGTCCCTCCTCCGGGATGGGACGAGACCTCGAGGCGGGCGGCGATCAAGCGCGCCCGGTAGGCCATGATCCGCAACCCGGAGCCAGTGGGTGTCGTCTTCGTCGCATCGAAGCCCGGCCCGTCGTCGCGCACCTCGAGCGTCAGCCCGCGGTCGTCACCGCGCAGGCTGATGCTCACACACTCGGGACGGCCATGCCGGAGCGCGTTCAGCACCGCCTCCTGGGCGATGTAGTAGAGCGCCGTGGCGATCGCGGCTTCCTCCACCAGCACGCAGTCGTGCGCCACCGACACCACGTCGCGGCCCACCTCCAGGTTCTTGCGGCGCGCCAGCTCCTCCAGCGCCGCCTCCAGCCCGCCGGCCTCCACCCGCACCGGCACCAGGCCACGCGCCAGCGCCCGCACGTGGCTCTGCGCCTGCTCCGCCGCTTCCTGCAGCCCGGCAGCGAGCTCGGTCTCCGCGGCGCCTCTCCTGGCCAGCTTGCTGCTCAGGGTCTCGGCCATCATCTTGATGCCGGCGATCTCCTGGGCGACGCCGTCGTGCAGCTCCTGGCCGAGCTTGAGCTGCTCGGCCAGGGTCACCTCCGCGAGCCTGCGCTGGAGGGCCGTCCGTTCGACAACCCGCCCGAGCTCGGTGCCGACGTCCACGACCAGCTCCTTGACCAGCTCCCGCCGCTCGGCCGGGACCTCGGACAGAAACTCCACGGCTCCCACCACCTCCGTTCCCACCCGCACCGGGAACCCGACGACGGAACGAACACCCGCGCCCGCCAGCGCCCGCGCCCGGTCGATCCCCAGAGCAACCTCCAGGTCGTCGGTCCACGACGGCTGGGCGCGAGCGCAAACGGCATCGACGAGCCACCCCCTGGCGACGGCATGACTGGCGACGGTGGCCTCCCGGAAGGCCCGGAACCGGTCCTCCTCCCGGTGACACCAGACGCGCTGCAGGACCAGCGTGCCGGCCTCTTCTCCGGACGCCAACCAGGCCTGCCCGCAAGGCCACCCGGCGTAGCTCCCGAGGCTCGGCAGCACATGCTCCAGAGCCTCTTCCACCGTCGCCGCCTGGTTGGAGACGGTGGCCACCTCGCGCAGCAGCTCGAGCACCGCGTTGCGCCGCTCGACTGAGCCCTCCAGGCGCCGGTTCGCGGCCTCGAGATCGGCCTGGATCCGCTTGAGGTCGCTGACATCGGAGAAGGTGATCACCACCCCGTCCGTGCGGTTGTCCAGGGTGCGGTACGGCGTCACGCGGCGCAGGAAACAATGTCCGCCCTGAAGATGCACCTCCCGCTCGGACAGCGCGAGTGTCTCGAGCACCACCTGCGCGTCCGCGAGCAGGTGGTCGTCGGTGAACTTGCGGGCGATGTCGGACAGGGGCCGCCCCACGTCCGAGGGGATGAGGTTGAACACGCGGGCGATGGCTGTGGAGTAGCGCTTGATCCGCAGCCGGGTGTCCAGGAACACTGTCGCGACGTCGGTGGAAGCGAGGAGATTGGTGAGGTCGTTGTTGGTCGCCTCGAGCTCGGCCAGCTTCGCCTCGAGCTGGTTGTTGACGGTGGTCAGCTCCTCGTTGAGCGACTGCAGCTCCTCCTTGGCCGTCTCCAGCTCCTCGTTGGTGGACTGGAGCTCCTCATTCACCGATAGCATCTCCTCGTTGGAAGCCTGGAGCTCCTCGCTGAACGCCTCCATCTCCTGGATGGTCGACTGGAGCTCCTGCCGCGTCGTCTTCAGCTCCCGCTCCAGATCGCCCACGGCGCCGCCATCCCGGGAGGGCTGCGTATCGCCGCCGGCGAGCTCACGCTGCGCGGGCTCCTCCCTGAAGGTCACCAGCATGAGCCCCTCAGCTCCGCGCGGGTGCCGGATCGGCGTCGCGGTGATCCTCACCTGCCAGCGACTTGTGGCCGACCTGATCGCGGTCACCTGCTCCGCCTGCTCGCCGCCCTCCGCAGCCCGTCGCACCGCGCCCCGAACCCTGCTCGCGAGATCGGAACGCGCGAGCCTGAAAAGGTCGACGGTGGGCTGGCCGGGCGGCTGCGCCAGGAAGCGGTCGGTGTCGCCGTGGAAGTAGAGCACCTCGCCCCTGTGGTCGATCACCACCGCCGCCGGGGTGTGCTCGGCGAGCAGCATCTGCTGGGCGAGCCAGCCAATGTCCGCTGCACCCACCGGCAGCCGCTCGCGCTCGGGAGCGGGTACGAGACGGCCCTGCTCACGTGGACGGTAGAGGAACTCCACCGCCCCCCGGGGGGTCACCCCGATTCGGCGGTAGACCCGATGTTTCTTGGACACCGGCTCGAAGAGCTCGGGGTGCGAGGAGACTGCCTCCGATGCACCGAGAAACAGGTAGCCGTCCCTGTCGAGAGCGAAGTGGAAGAGGGCCAGGAGCCTGCTCTGGAGCGCGGGCTCCAGGTAGATGAGAACGTTGCGACAGCTGATCAGGTCGAGCCGCGAAAACGGCGGATCGGAGACCAGGTTGTGGGTGGCGAAGACCACGGTGTCCCGCAGCTCCTGGAGCACCCGGTACGAGCTGTCCTCGTGCACGAAGAAACGCTGGAGCCTGTCCGGGCTCACTGCGTCGGCGATCGACTCGGGATAGAGGCCGGTGCGCCCGACCTCCAGGGCGGCCTCGTCGATGTCGGAAGCGAAGACCTGGACACGGTTGTGCTGACCCAGTCGGGTGAGGCGCTCCAGCACGGTCATCGCCAGCGAGTACGCCTCCTCACCGGTGGCGCACCCCGGCACCCAGACCCGCAGCGGCGACTCGGCCTGGCGCCCGTCGACGATCCTGGGGATCACCTCGCGTTCGAGCACCTTGAACGCTTCGGGCTCGCGGAAGAAGCCGGTCACGCCGATCAGGAGGTCCTTGAAGAGCCCGTTGACCTCCTCCGGGGCGGTGCGAAGCAGGTCCAGATAGTCGGTGTAGTGCTCGACATGGATCAGCCCCATCCGCCGCTGCACGCGCCGCAGCACCATGCTCTTCTTGTAGTGGCCGAAGTCGTACTTGGTGCGCGCGCGCAGCACCGCGAGAACCTCGCCGAGGAGATCGGTGCCGGGGGAGGTGCCGCCGTTGACGTAGGGGTGCTCGGCGTAGCCGATCAGCCGCCGGGACATCTCCTCGATGGGCAGCACGTGGTCGACCGCACCGGTGGCGATGGCCGCCAGAGGCATCCCCGCGTGCTCGGCCGTCGCCGGGTCCTGGACGATGGTCATGCCGCCCCGGGCCTTGACCTCTATGAGCCCGAGGGCGCCGTCGGAGCCGGAGCCGGAGAAGATGATCCCCGCCGCCCTCTCCTCGCGGGCCGTGGCCAGGGAGCGCAGGAAGAAGTCGATGGGGCCGCGCACCTTCCCCTTCTGGGGCGGCTCGTGCAGGTGCAGCCTGCCGGCGTCGATGCTCAGGTGCTTGTCGGGCGGGATGACGTGGACATGGTTGGGTCTTGCCTCGGGAGAGTCCACCACCTCCGACACGCCCATGGCAGTGTGCTTCTCGAGCAGACCCGCGGTCAGGCTCTCGTGGTCGGGTCGCAGGTGCTGCACGACCACGAAGGCCATGCCGGAGTCCGGCGGCATCACCTTGAAGAAGCGAATGAGAGCCTGCAGCCCGCCCGCGGAAGCCCCCAGCCCCACCACCACCGGGCCGGGCCCGCTGCCTGCAGGGGAGGCTCCGCCGGCCAGTACCGGCGGGGAACCGCTCGGCTTGCGGCCGGGGCGCTTCCCTGCCGCCTTCTTCTGCGCCGCCATGGAGCCCCCCTCCCCGCGATCGTCCTTCTGTCCCATCGAGTCTGTTGAGAGTGCGAAGCGCAGTCTAACATTCCACACACAGCTCGATCCACCGGACGGGGACCACGCTCGGGGGAAGTTGGAGCTACTTTTCTTCCTCGTCCTCGTCTTCGCCTCGAATCCCTTCGAGGCCCTCGCGCGCGAGCCACGGCACCATGAGCAGGGCTGCCGCCGGATCCGCCCACCACCAACCGGCCACGGCGTTGGCCACCAGCCCCGCCAGGAGGGTGAACGAGAGGTAGGAGCACGCCAGGGTCTCCTTGGCCTCGGCCCGGAGAGCGCCGCTCCTGATCTCGCGCGCCGCCCGCAGCTTGCCCCAGGCGATCACCGGCATCACCAGCAGCGACACCGCCGCCAGGATGATCCCGACGACGCTTTCCGAGGGCTCGGCGTGCCGCCACAGGGTCGAGGAGGCCTCCACCGTCACGTAGATGGCGAGGGCCAGGAAGGTCCAGCCCACGAAGCGGTGCACCCGGCGCTCCGAGCGCTCCACCGCTTCCCGGTCCACCCCGCGTTTCTCCAGACCGAGTCGCCGGAGCATGACCGCCGCCGCGGCGATCTCGATGACGCTGTCGAGTCCGAAGCTCACCAGCGCGATGCTGGCCGCCGACAACCCCGACCACAGGGCGACCCCGGCCTCCACCCCGTTGTAGGCCAGGGTCGCGGCCACCAGTCGGCTCGCGATCCGTCGCCAGCGCGCCACGTCGCCCCCACCTCCACCCGGGCTGTTCAGGTCTGAGACCACAGGCTCGGTACGCTCCACCTCCCGGCTCCTCTCTCGGTCGCGGCTCCCGCTCGCAGGATACGGGGCCGCGCTCCCAACCCGCAAGCAGGGACGCCGGGCCACCTCCGGTCGTCAACAACCAGATGCAGCGTGCAGCCGGCCTCGGACGCGGGCTGTTCCGCCGAGCCGTGTCATTGGGTGAAGAAGCCGACAACATACTTGGCGGCGGTACCGACCACCACGAGGGCGAGCATGGCCTTGATCACCCGCGCGGGCACGTGCTTCTGGGCCCTCGCACCGAGATAGATGCCGGCCATTCCACCCACGCCGAACAGCGCCCCGAGCCGCCAGTCCGGCGCCACGGCCAGGTGGGGGTAGAAGGGCGCGAGCGCCTGGTAGAAGCCGACGCCGGCCACGGAGGTGACGAAGGTGCCCATCAGGGCTGCGCCGGCCACGGTGTACACGGGCAGTCGCAAGACGGACACCAAGAAGGGGGCGATGATGGCCCCGCCACCGATGCCGTAGATGCCCCCCACGACACCCACCGCGAGACTGAGCAGCAGGACGGCCGCGGTCGGGAAGGAGAAGCGCTCGCCGTAGAACTCGTAGTCGACGCGGCGCCAGCCGATGCGGCGCACCGCTACCTTCGGCAGGTCAGCCACGGCTGCCCGCCGGCGCCGGTGGTAGGAGCTCACCAGCTCCTGGAAGCGTGTCTCGGCCGCGTGCCTGCTCGCACCGGCGCGCACCCCCACCAGCAGGTCCGCGGCCAACCTGACGCCCACGTAGGCGAGGACCAGACCCACGAAGAGCTTGAAGGGGCGGGGGTCTGGCAGGTAGCGGACGCGGACGACGGCGCCCACGAGCACTCCCGGCAGGGTGCCGACGATCACCGCGCCCGTCAGCGGCCACACCATCCTCCCCTCACGCAGGTAACGGAGCACGCCGGAGGGGATCGCGATCACGTTGAAGAGCTGGTTGGTGGCACTCACCGCGGGACCCGTGAAGCCGAGCACGCTCATCTGGAAGGGCAGCAGCAGGAAGGCCCCGGACACACCGCCCATGGAGGTCACGAACGAGATGACGAACGCCACGAGCGGCGGCAGCCACGGGGACACCGTGACGCCGGAGACGGCCAGCTCCATGCCCTTCCTTCCCACGGGCCGCCCGGGCGGCGCCCCTCCCGATTATCCCCCATCCTCGCTCGCGGCTTCCTTCTCATAACGGGCGAGGCGGTTGTAGAGGGTCTTGAGGCTGATCCCGAGGGCCTCGGCGGCGCGGGTCTTGTTGCCCTCGAAGTGCTCGAGGGTGGCCAGGGTGTGACTGCGGATCACGTCGTCGAGGGGCGTCCCGACCGGTGCCTGGAGACCCGTCGTGCCGAGCCCACCCTCACCGCGGATTTCCGCCGGCAGGCAATCAGCGGTGAGCACGTCACCGGCCAGGATGAAGGCGCGCTCGACCACGTTCTTGAGCTCGCGCGCATTACCCGGCCACGCCCACCGCGCGAGCAGCTCCAGGGCCTCCGGGTCGAACTCCTTGGCGATGCCGGCCGAGCGGCTGAGACGGTGGAGAAAGTGCACCGCCAGCAGCTTGACGTCTCCCCCCCGGGCCTGCAGGGGCGGCAGCTTCACGGGGAAGACGTTGAGACGGAAGTACAGGTCCCGCCGGAGCTTGCCATCCTTCACGGCGACCTCCGGATCGCGGTTGGTGGCCGCCACGACCCGCACGTCCACCGCGATCTCGGCGCTTCCGCCCACCCGCCGGATCACCCCCGTCTCCAGCACCCGCAGCAGCTTGACCTGGAGCTCCTCCGACATCTCGGTGATCTCGTCGAGCATGAGCGTGCCGCCGTCCGCATGCTCGAACACCCCGCGGCGCCTCCGGTCGGCGCCCGTGAAGCTCCCGCGCTCGTGGCCGAAGAGCTCGCTCTCGATGAGCTGCGGGGAGACGGCGCCGCAGTTGATGGGGATGAACGCGTTCGCCGGGCGCGGGCTGAGCCGGTGGATGGTGCGGGCCACCACCTCCTTCCCGGTCCCGCTGTCGCCGATGATGAGCACGGTGGCGTTCGTCGGCGCCACCCTCTCGATGAGGTCGTACACCTGCTGCATGGGGCGAGACGTACCCACCAGCTCGCCGAAGCGCCCCAGCTCGCGGAGCTCGTGACGCAGCGAGGTCACCTCCCGGTGCAGGGCGAGGTCGCGGTGCAGGCGGGACAGGAGCGCCTTGAGCCGACCCAGGTCGAGAGGCTTGGTGAGGTAGTCGTAGGCCCCCAGACGCAACGCCTCCACCGCCGACTGCACGGTGGCGTTGGCGGTGATGAGAATGGTGTGCACCTCTGGGTGATCCTCGAGGTCCCCGAGCAGCTCCGTGCCGTCGCCGTCGGGCAGGACCAAGTCGCACAGCACCACGTCGGGCACCGCACGCCTGATCTCGGTGCGGGCTGTGGCCAGATCGTCGGCCGTACGGACGGCAAAACCCTCCCGCTCCACGAGCTCCGCGAGCGCGTTCAGGGTGTTGGGCTCATCATCCACCACCAGGATCTCAGGCTGACTGGACAACCGCGCCCTCCCCAGTGAGCGGCAGCACGATCTCGAAAGTGGTGCCGTCCTCACCCGTGTGGACGAGCTCCAGCGTCCCCCCCGCGGCCTCGATGCCGGAGCGGGCGACGAACAGCCCGATACCGGTCCCGGTCTCCTTGGTGGTGACGTGCATCTCGTACAGGCGGGAGAGGACGCGCTCCGGGATGCCGGGTCCATCGTCGGAGATGCGGATCCGGCCCGCGGCGGCAGCGCGCTCGAGGGTCACCACCAGGCGTCCTCCCCGCGCCACCGCCTCCAGGGAGTTGATGAGCAGGTTGAGGACCGCCTGCTTGATCTGATCGGGATTGCCACGGACGCGGACCGGCTGGCCGGAGCGCTCGAACTCGAGCTGGATCCGCTGCTGACGAGCCTGCGCCGCCAGCAGCAGCTCGATCTCCTCCAGCATGTGGTCGAGGTCGATCTCGTCCTCCTCGGACCGCATCGGAGCGGTCTGGGCCAGGATCATCTGCAGCATCCGACGCAGCCTCTCCAGCTCCTCCTCGAGAACCGAGACCGTGACCGCCTGCCGCTCGGCCCACGGATGATCGGCCGCCTGCCGCTCGAGAGCCGAGCGCATGTTCTCCAGGTTCAGCACCATGGCGTTGATGGGCGCTTTCAGGTCGTGGGCCACGCCCACGTACAGCCGGGTGAGACTGCGCAGCCGCGCCGCCTGCAACAGATCGCGCTCCAGGGACCGGAGCTGTCCGCGGTCGCGGACCCTCAGCAGCAGACCCCCGCTTTCGTCCTGGGCGCTGGGCGCCGCCGTGAGCTGGAGAACGGTCGGCGGATCATTGCCGGTCAACTGCAGCGCGGTCTCCACGGTCCGCCGGTCCCTCTGCACGCACAGCAGCTCCTCCCGCACGGGGGCCAGGAGACGACCGATCTCCTCCAGCGGCGCGTCCGATGCGGTGACGCCGAACAGCTCACGGGCCCGCTCCCCGGCGAAGTCGGGTCGCCCGTCTGTGTCCAACAGGACGACGCCCACATCCAGCAGACGGCCGAGCTGGGCGAGCTGCTCGCGCGCCTCCTCGACCCGCCCTTTCTGGTCGCTGAGGGTCGCGCGCAGGCGGTCCGCCGCCGCCAGCACGGGTTCGAACACGGTGTCGAGGACCGCACCCTCGCCCACGGTGCGCCCCTCGATCCGGTCGGCGAGCTGACGGGCCGCCAACCGCTCACTGCGCTCGTACTGCAGATGCAGCAGGAGCGCCATGCCCCCCAGGGCGGCCAGCCCCACGGCGGCAACGACCACCAGCACCACATAGCTGCTCCGGTACAGAGCGGCGAGGCTCGCCGAGGAGAGGATCAGCTCCAGATAGGCGTAGGGCTTGCCATGGTCCACGAAGGGGATCTGGACCACGAACTCACCGCGACGCAGGTCGGGGCCCACGTCCGCCTCCAGGCGGGGTCGTTGATCGGCGTCGAAGAGATCGGCCGGCGTCGGGAAGGTATGGTCGGCGACGTCCGGGTCGTTGCTCGCCACCACCCTGCCGCGGCTGTTCACGATGGTGGCGAAGCGGACGGTGGCCGAGCGCTGAGCCAGGGACACGACGGTGTCCAGGAGCCGGGGATCGGGCGCGCCGCCCTCGCCCGTCACGTGCTGCCGCACCGTGTCCCCCATGGCCGACGCGATCTCATAGGCCACGAGGCGGGCCGTCGACTCCATGACGTCCCACGAGGCATCCCGCAGACCCTCTCTGGACCACATGAACATCGCCACCGTTCCCGTCACGTATAGGGCAACGAGGATGGCGACGTGACGGAAGGCTGGTGCACGTACCTTCAACGACCACACCTCATGGCGACCCCTGGATGCAGCGTCGTGACTCCAGCTGCCTCCCACCGGGCAGGCCCGGCCGTTTGCCACTATACCCCAGCGTGTCGCCTCCAGACCGCTCGCACCGGGGCTGCGTCGTGGGCTCGCCAGGCGGTGAGCTCCTGCACCCGCTGCGTCAGCAGCAGCTCCAGCGAGTGGGCGTCATTGCGGGCAATCTGCACCCTGAGCTCAACCAGTTCACCTTCCCCTTCTCGCAGGGCGCCCATCACGATGCGGGCCTCGAAGACGTCCAGGATCGGGTGATACACATCGGGGAGACGGCTCAGCGCTCCGCTCTCGGCGCGGTTGCACTGCACGGCCACGGTGCCGAGGCAGAAGCCGTGGTCGTCGCCCTCCAGACTGCTCTTCACCAGTCGCATCGTCGCCCCCAGGACGGCGGGTGGACTCGACGTTCCGCCGCCGCGAACGTCTACAGGTACCGATACACGATCACCGCCACCAGCATGGCCACGAGGATCCAGAAGAAGACGCCCACGACCCGGTTCGCCGCGCGCTGCGTGTCGACCTGCCGGAGCGCCTCACCACGGGTCCGGGGGCGATCCCGGGGCACGAAGGCGGCGAAGAGCAGGGCGAGGAGCAGCCCCACCACCACGAACGACAACACCGAGGCGCCGGGACCTGCCCGTCCGATGGGCTGCAGCCAGATGCCCCCGGCCCAGATGAGGAGGAGCAGGACCAGGGAGAACGCCCACAGGAGCCCACGCAGGGGTCGTCTCCAGCCGGCGAGCACGAAGGCAAGGACCACAACCGTAGCGACAACGAAGGCGATGATGAAGTCGGCCACCATGACACGGTCCTCACTGCAAGCCTAGTCTCTGCCGCCGGTGGCAATATCGGTCGCTCACCTCCCGCGGTCTGGGGAAGTGCCCCAGGAGTGGTCCGACGCCGGGCTCGGGCCTCGAGGAAGCGGCCCCACCTACTCCTCGTCCGGCCCCCTTCGCTCCCGGTCCCGTCGCCGCTCTCCACTGATCTCGTGCCGCTGCTCCTGCACCGCCCGGTGGTGGGCCTCTTCGCCGCCAACGTCGGCGTGGCGCTGGTCCAGCTCCGCCAGGGCCGCGCTGCGCAGCACCATCAGGGTCATGACGATGCGCCGTCGCACCGGATGCCGCACCACCTGCTCCGCTTCGGAGGTGGTGAGTCCGGTGCCGGTGAAGGCGGAGCGGGCCTGGAAACGGGCCGCCTGGGTGGACATGCCGGTGTGGGTCAGGGCCACCGTCGCCAGACGGGTGATCAACAGCGAGAGCGCGAGAACGGTGAGGAGAGCCGCGACGCGGACAATGCCCGTCATCTCACTCCCTCGCTTCGCGCTCCAAACGCTCGAGTCGTTGCCGCGGGCCCTTCAGGGAGCGGGCGTAGCGCCAACGTCCGCGCCAAGGGTCGTCGCGCTGTCCCAACCTGCGGAACAGGTTGCCCACCGTCCACCGCCTGGCGTCCAGGTCGCCGTCCTCCAGCTCCGACCACTCCAGGGGGGTGGCCACCGGGGCGCCGGGCAGGGCCCGCACAGCGTAGGGCGCGACCGCGTGCTGCCCGTAAGCGTTGCGTCCGGTGTCCAGGAACAACCTGCCCGCTCGCTTGTCCTTGCGCTGCTCGACCGTGAGCCGGTGGGGCTCCCGGGTCGCCAGCAGGCCGGCCGCCCGTTGCGCGAACGAGCGCACCTCGTCGAAGTCGTGGCTGCGCCTCAGCGGCACCACGACGTGCAGCCCTCTCGACCCCGTGGTCTTGAGCAGAGCGGGCAGCTCCAGCTCGTCCAGTAGCGCCCGCACCATCCGGGCGGCGTGGCGTACCTCCCCGAAACCCCCAGCGGACGGCGGGTCCAGATCGAAGATCAGCTGGTCCGGCCGGTCCGCAAGGTCCACCTTGCTCAGCCACAGGTGAGGGGTGATGCAGCCGGTGTTGACAACCGCCACCAGGGCCGCCGCGCTGTCCATGACGGTGTGGGTGACGCTGCCTCCCTGGCGGCGGCGGAGCTCGGCGGCGCCGACCCAATCCGGCAGGTGATCGGGCCGCTGCTGCTGGTAGAAGTCGGCGCCCTCGATCCCGTCGGGCCAGCGGTGCAGCGTCGCCGGTCGCCCCTTGAGGTAGGGCACCATGACCTCCCCCACGCGGCGGTAGTAGTCCACCAGGTCGCCCTTCGTGAGCCCGTCATCGGGGAAGTACACCTTGTTCGGGTGGGAAATCTCGATCGTGTAGCGGCCCTGGTGCACGCGCCGACTCACGAGCTGCCTCCGGGCGACTCGCGATGGACCTCCTCCGCCTCCTTGTCCCGGCGGAGACCGAGGAAGACGGGATGGCGGAGGCGGCCGTCGTCGGTCCACTCCGTGAAGCGGACCTGGGCCACGAGGTCGGGGCGCACCCAGTGGACATCCGCCGGCGTATCGCCCGCGGTGAACGGCGTCGTCTTGCGCCGCCGCCCTTCGAGACGGCCGCGGAGACGTCGCAGAGTGTCATCGTCGAATCCGGTTCCCACCTTGCCGGCGTAGCGCAGCTCGCCTTCCTCGTAGGTCCCCAGGAGCAGCGCACCGAGGCCGACGCGCTCTCCCTCCGGTTCCGTGAACCCTCCGATGACCAGCTCCTGGGAGGCCGCACACTTGAACTTCAACCATCTCTTGGATCGGCTGTGCGCGTACGGGGCGCCCGCATCCTTGGCGATCAGGCCTTCCCACCCCCTGCGGCAGGCGACGTCCAGGAACGCTTCCCCTTCCCGGTTTCGGTGGGGGGTGAAGCGAATCGGGTCCTCGAAGTGGAAGACCTTCTTCAGCAGACGTTTCCGGTCCCGAAGGGCGAGGTCTTCGGTGCTCCGACCGGCCAGGTGGAGGAGATCGAAGAGGTAGTAGTACACCGCGACGTTGCTCCGCGCCGCCTCCTCTCGATCGGAGACCTGCATCCGTGGCTGCAGACGCTGGAACGAGGTGGTACGGCCGGAAAAGGCGACCACCTCGCCGTCCACCACGAAGTCACGGCTGCTCTGATCGGCGAGCGCCTCCTCCAGCTCCGGGTAGCTGTCGTTGAGCGCCTTGCGGTTGCGGGACAGCAGACGGACAGCACCCTCATGGCGGAAGGCGAGGCATCGCTCGCCGTCGAGCTTGCGTTCGAAGATCCAGCCGGGATCGGAGAAGTGGTCGTGGCTGAGGGTGGCCAGCATGGGCTCGACCCAGTCGGGGTGGGGGCGTTTCTCGAGCCGCTGCCGCGCCTCCTCCGGCAGGCTCGCGAAGGGGTCACCCACCGTCACCATCCTCCGCAGCCTCCCGCACGTCGTCCAACGTGCGGCCGCTGGCCACCGACGCGGGCTCGGTGGAGGTGGGACGGCGTCGCGCGTCCGCGGCATCGTCCCGCATCTTGATCAGCAGCCAGCGCTCGTCGTCACCGCCGCCAGTGCGCACCAGGGCGTAGCCCCCGCTGATCTTCTCGCCTTCGAGCCACACCTCCACCTTGCCGTCGGCGATGGCTTCGGACATGGACATCCCCTCGCCATCCTTGTCGGCCCGGAGGTTGCGGTAGGGCCCACGATCCCAGATCAGCACCGTGCCTCCGCCATACTCATCGGAGGGAATGGTGCCTTCGAAGTCGGCGTACTCCAGGGGATGGTCCTCGGTGGGCACCGCCAGCCGCTTCTCACGGGGATCGGTGGAGGGACCCTTGGGCACCGCCCAGCACTTGAGGACCCCATCCACCTCCAGCCTGAAGTCGTAGTGGAGGCTGCTCGCATCGTGTTTCTGGATGACGAACAGGGGGTGCTCGCCGGCTCGGGATCCGTTCCCCTTCGGCTCCGAGGTGGAGCGGAAGTCTCGCTTGCTTCGATACTCCTTCAGGTCATCGGTCGTGGCCACGGCACTCCTCCCCGGCGGTGGCCGCCGCTGTTATGCTGGCGGAGCGAACCCTCCGATCTCCACCGGGGGCGGTCCCGTCCTCGCCCCGGGCCCGCCCCGGCCGGGCCGGTCCCGATGGAGCCCTCGGAAGGATCCGGATGGACCAGCGTCCCATGGGCTGCCACGCTTCATGTGGTTGACCCGTGCACGGAGGAAGACCATGAACCTCGAGGAGATCAGCGCTCTCAAGCACTCCGGCGGCGGCAAGGTTGTGCTCCTGGTCATGGACGGGCTGGGGGGCCTGCCTGAGAGGCCCGGCGGCGCCACCGAGCTGGAGACGGCACGCACGCCCAACCTCGATCGCCTGGCGGCCCAAGGCGTGTGCGGCCTCCACCAACCCGTCGGGCCCGGCATCACCCCGGGGAGCGGGCCCGCCCACCTCGGCCTCTTCGGCTACGACCCCCTGGTGCACAAGGTGGGCCGGGGCGTCCTCTCCGCCCTCGGCATCGGCTTCGACCTCAGACCGGGGGACGTGGCGGCGCGCGGCAACTTCTGCACCGTGGTGGACGGCGTCGTGACCGACCGCCGGGCCGGGCGCCTGTCCAGCGACCGTAACCGCGAGCTGTGCGAGCGCCTGCGCGGCATCCAGCTCGAGGGCGCCGAGATGCACGTGGAGACGGTCAAGGACTACCGCTTCCTCCTCGTCCTGAGAGGCGAGGGGCTCAGCCCCGGGCTCGCAGACACCGACCCCCAGAGCACGGGCCTCGAGCCGCTGGCGCCGCGGCCGCTGGCCCCGGAAGCGGAACGCACCGCAGCCGTCGTGCGCCAGTTCATCGACCGCGCTGGAGACCTGCTGGCCGGCGACGAGCGGGCCAACATGGTCCTGCTGCGCGGGTTCTCGAGCCGGCCGTCCTGGCCCCTCCTGCCCGAGGTCTACGGCGTCCGTGCGGCTGCAGTCGCCGTCTACCCCATGTATCGGGGCGTGGCCCGCCTGGTGGGCATGGACGTGCTCGACACCGGCGAGACGTTCACCGATGAAATCGCCACCATCGCCGATCGCTGGGACGACTTCGACTTCTTCTTCCTCCACTTCAAGACCACCGACAGCGCGGGCGAGGACGGGGACTTTGCCCGCAAGGTCGAGCTCATCGAGAGCGTGGACCGCGAGCTGCCGCGGCTGCTCGAGCTCGCCCCGGACGTGGTCCTCGTCACCGGCGACCACTCGACTCCTGCGGTGCTGCGCGGCCATAGCTGGCACGAGGTGCCGGTGCTCCTCTGGTCCACCACGTGCCGGTCGGACGGCGTCCGGCGCTTCGGGGAGCGGGAGTGCGCCACCGGGTCCCTCGGACCCAGGATCCCAGCCATCCAGCTCCTCCCGCTGGCCTTCGCCCACGCCCAGCGCTTCGACAAGTACGGCGCCTGAGGGCGGTCCGCACCAGCCCATACAGCGCGGCGCCCCGGTTCGGACAAACCGGGGCGTCGGGGGACGGTGGTGTGGTCTGACGGTCGCTTCAGCTTTCGGCTGAGCTGGGGATATGGTCGGGACGCTCCTTTTCGAGCTGGGGCAGCAACTGGTGGGTCGCACCGTCCTCGAGCGTCGCGTCAAGGTGGGGAATCTCGACCACGTACATGCGACTATGCTCGCGCCTCTCAACGTCGGTGACCACCCGGCAGGGGCCGAACGCGCTCTGGGGCAGCACCCCATGTCGGTACGTCCCCCAGGACAGCGCCCGTCATCGCCCCATGGGGGCGGCCGGGTTGCCGCCTTAGCCTGGAAAGGGAGACAAGACTCCGGACGGGGACGATCGTGACGCCCAGCCACACGCAGCGACACGGCGCAGCATGGCTCGCCGTGATTCTGATCGGGCTTGCAGCCTGCGCGGCGCATGATGACGTGAAGCAGCGAGCGGGCGCCGATCTCTCGGGAAGCTCGGAGGCGTCCATGGAGGCGGCCCTCGTGGCGGCGACGACCGAGCTGGAGGCGCGGGTCGCTCTTCTGACCAGGATGGGGACCGACGGCCTGGCCGTCGACCCCCACGTGTCCGGCAGCGAGGTCACCCTGACCGGCGAGGTCCGTCGACCCCGAGATCTGATCATCGCCGGGCAGGTGGCCACGAGCCTGCCGGGCATCACCACCGTCCACAATGAGCTGTCGGTGGCTTCCGGTCGGCCGGAGGGAGCCCATACCGCCAGCGGGGAGCTGACGGTGGAGGTTGGCGACGAGCTCCTGGCGGCGCGCGTCAAGTTCCGCCTGTATACGAAGCTCGGCCTCGAGGCCGCCAGGGTCGAGGTCGCCGCGCGGGGGGGGTCGGTCACCCTCAGCGGCGTCCTGCCCACCCGCAGGCTGCGGACCATCGCCGTGACAACGGCCGAGACGAGCCGCGGCTGCGTCGAGGTCATCGACGAGATCGACGTTCCACGAGGAGAGAGCCCATGAAGCAGAATGTGACCCAGAAGCTGATCGCAGACCACCTTCTCGAGGGCGACATGGTGCCGGGCACGGAGATCGGCATCCGCATCGATCAGACCTTGACCCAGGATGCCACCGGGACCATGGTCATGCTCGAGCTGGAGGCCATGGGCGTGGACCGCGTCGCGACCGAGCTGTCGGCGCAGTACGTGGATCACAACCTGATCCAGGAGGACTTCAAGAACCCCGACGATCACCTCTTCCTCCGCAGCGCCTGCGAACGCTTCGGCATCTGGTACAGCCCCCCCGGCAACGGTGTCAGTCACCCCGTTCACCAGGAGCGGTTCGGGCGTCCCGGAGCGACGCTGTTGGGCTCGGACAGCCACACTCCGGCGGCCGGGGCCATCGGCATGCTGGCCATGGGCGCCGGCGGGCTGGAGGTCGCCGTCGCCATGGCCGGCCAACCCTTCTACTTCAAGATGCCGGAGGTCTGGGGGGTCCGCCTGGTGGGCGAGCTGCCCGACTGGGTGAGCGCCAAGGATGTCATCCTGGAGATGCTGCGGCGCCACGGGGTGGAGGGTGGGGTCGGCACGGTCATCGAGTACCACGGGCCCGGCCTGGGCTCACTCTCGACCATGGACCGCCACGTGATCGCCAACATGGGCACCGAGCTCGGCGCCACGAGCACGGTGTTCCCCGCGGACGACGAGGTGCGCGCCTTCCTCACCCGCCAGGGGCGTGGAGATCAGTGGCGGGAGCTCCTCGCCGACGAGGGATGCTCCTACGACCGCCACACGGAGATCGACCTGGCAGACGTGGAGCCGCTGATCGCCATGCCCTCCAGCCCGGGCAACGTGACCCGCGTGGCCGAGGTCGCCGGAGAGCCCATCTACCAGTGCTACATCGGCTCCTCCGCCAACCCCGGCTACCGGGACTTCGCGGTGGCGGCCGAGATCGTCAAGGGTCGGCAGCGGCACGACCGGGTCTCCTTCGACATCAATCCCACCTCCAGGCAGATCCTCCTCAACCTGATGCGGGACGGCCACATCGCGTCCCTGCTCAAGGCCGGGGCCCGTCTCCACCAGGCGGGCTGCAACGGTTGCATCGGGATGGGTCAGGCCCCGGCCACCCACGAGATCAGCCTGCGCACCGTGCCGCGGAACTTCCCGGGACGGTCCGGGACCCGCGAGGACAAGGTCTGCCTGGTGAGCCCCGAGACCGCGGCCGCGTCGGCCCTGACCGGCGAGATCACCGACCCCCGCACCCTGGACGCCCCCTACCCCAAGGTGGCCGAGCCCGAGGAGCTGGTGCTCGTCACCGACACGTTCCGGGCGCCTCTCGACCCCGACGAGGCCCGCTCTGTGGAGCTGCGCAAGGGGCCGAACATCGCCTCGCTGCCCGCCTTCGAGGAGCTGCCCGACACCATCGAGGCGCCGGTTCTCCTCAAGGTCGGCGACGACATCTCCACCGACGAGATCATGCCCGCCGGAGCCAAGGTCCTGCCCTACCGCAGCAACATCCCCGAGATCAGCCGCTTCTGCTTCGAGGCGGTGGACTCCAGCTACGCCGAGCGCGCCCGCGGGGCCCGTGAGTCCGGGGGCCACCTCATCGTCGGCGGTCGCAACTACGGGCAGGGGTCCAGCCGTGAGCACGCCGCCCTGGCGCCGCGGTTCTTGGGCCTGCGGGCGGTCATCGCGATCAGCTTCGCCCGCATCCACTGGCAGAACCTGGCCAACTTCGGCATCCTCCCCCTCACCTTCGAGGACGAGAACGACGCCGGCAGCATCGAACGGGGCGACCGGCTGCGCCTCACCGGCCTGCGCGACGGGCTCGCGGCCGGGGACACCCTCACCGTGGAGAACCAGACGAAAGACAGCTCCTTCGCCGTCCGCCACCAGCTGTCCGGGCGGCAGGTGGAGATGATCCTCGCTGGGGGTCTCATCCCGCTGCTCAGGCAGCGTGGGAGCGATGGCGCCTGATCAGTAGCGGAGGACGGCGGCCACGGGGGACCCGTGGTCCGAGGGCACCTCCCGGGGCGGCACCACGTACACCGTTCCGTCGTGGACGAAGGTCTCCACCGCGGCGCGGTTCAGGAGGTCTTCGTCCCGCGGCTCCGCCTGACCGTGCACCTCCACCCGCCGGTCCTCGGTCGAGAAGCGTCCCCAGCGCTGTGCTCCCTCGGCCATGAACATGCTGGCCACACGGCCGTCGGCGGCGGCCACGACCACCTCTTCCAGCTGCTGGCTGGCCATGCCGGTGCCGAGGAGCTGGCGCACCTTGGCCGCCGCCTCCCTGCGGTCCGCGCTGAAGATGGGCTCCACGACCTTCCACGCCGCGGTCAGCAGCTCATCGGGATCGGCGTGATCCGGGTTGCCGCGCACGAAGTCGGTCGCCAGCGCCTGGTGGTGGGAGATCTTCCGGTACTCTCCGAAGACCGCCTCCACCGCCGCCACCACGAGGGGTGCCTCGGGGTCGGGGATCAGCCCCCTCACCCCACGGTCCACCAGCTCCAGGAATCGCCTCAGCTCCGCAGTGGAGTCGTCCTGACCCCGGCCCTGCCCGTGGTACATGGCTTCGCGTCCGCTGCTCGCGCCACCCCGCGGCGCGGCACTGTAGAACTGCAGCGACCGCTCCTCCCAGTCGTAGCCGAGCGCGTCGGTCAGGCTGGATGGGATGTCGCCGGTGTCCATCTCCCGCATGGCGTGGCGGGACGCCTCGAAGAGTCGCACCCGTCCCTGGCTGAGGGCCAAGAGGTAGAAGCGGCCGTCCCGAACCAGGATCGGCAGCAGCGGTTTGAGGTGGAATCTGCCTCCCACCACCAGCAGCTGCTCCACCGCCACGGGAAGACGGTAGACGCGGTTCTGATCCGGGGCAGCGAACGCGGCCAGGCCGTCGCTCTGACGCGACCAGAAGCCGTCGTCGGCGACCAGCCGCTCCAGCGGCGCCAGCACCGACTGGATGACATCTTCGTCGAGACTCCGTGCCTTCAGGCCCTCGGCGGCCTCGGCGAGGAGGTTGGAAAACCGGATCGGGTTCTGGCGTGCCTCGCGCCCGAGATGACGGCTCGGCATGTATACCGAGACGCTGGCAGGATGCCGGTGCGTGGCCAGCTCGCGGAACTCTTCTGAGGTCAATGGCTCCATGACGTCCCCTCCCCCCGTCCCCGGAGGGCCCACTGTCGGCGGCGCCGCTCGGAGGACGGCTCGCACCTTCCAACATGCCATCCGCAGCCGGCCGGCAGCCATCGGTGCCGATCCTGTCCGCGGGTCGGGCCTAGCCCCGCCGCGGTCAGACGTCGGCCCTCGGGAACGTACGTGCCGGGACCTGGGACGGCGAACCGCTCGCCGACGCATCCATTCCCCCACAGCGCCATCAGGGAGGTCCCCGTGGAGCGCGCGCGGTCGCCGACCGATCATCGGCACACGTGGCGTTGCGACCCCCGATCGGAGGACCCCATGGCCGACGACAACTCCCACTCCACACCCACCACCTCCGGCGAGCTCCCCCTCGACGCCCTGCGTCGGCGGTGCGACCCTGCCATCTTCGACTTCCAGACCACCGAGAGCCTCCCGGAGCTGGAGCAGGTGATCGGCCAGGACCGCGCGGTGCGGTCGGTGGAGTTCGGGCTCGACATCTCGAGCCCCGGCTATCACACCTTCGCCCTCGGCGTCGCCGGCACCGGCAAGGCGACGGTGGTGGAACGTCTCCTTGGACGACAGGCCGCCGAGCGGCCCGTCCCCGACGACTGGTGCTACGTGAACAACTTCACCGACCCGGAGAAGCCGCGCGCCCTGCGGCTCCCGGCCGGCAAGGGATGCGCCCTCCGCGACGCCATGGACCACCTCGTGGAGGAGCTGCAGGTGGAGATCCCGAACGCCTTCGAGGCCGAGGAGTACCAAAAGGAGGGCGAAAAGATCCAGGGTGATCTGCAGAAGGAGCAACAGGAGATCATCAACCGCCTCAACGAGCGCACCGAGGAGGAGGGCTTCCGCCTCATCCAGACTCCCCAGGGGTTGGCCCTCGCGCCCGTCCTCGACGGCGAGATCATGACGCCCGACAAGTTCGAGGAGCTAAACGAGGAGGAGCGTGAGCGCATCGAGAGCAAGCAGCAGGAGCTGCAGGATGAGGTCCGGGACACCATGCGCGAGGTCCAGCGCCGACAGAAGCAGGCCAAGGAGAAGATGCGGGAGCTGGACCGCCAGGTGGTCGGCTTCACCGTGTCGCACCTGGTGGACGAGGTGGAGGAGAGGTTCAAGGAGCTGGACATCGTGCGCGAGTTCTTGGACCAGGTCCGCAAAGACATCGTGGACGAGGTGGAGCAGTTCAAAAGCATGCGCCAGCGCAAGGAGCAGCAGCTCCCGGCCGGCTTCGCTCAGTCAGCGGACCGCGGCCCCGACTTCGACCACTATCGGGTCAACCTGATCGTCGACCACTGCGGCACCGACGCCGCCCCGGTGGTGCGGGAACGCAATCCCACGGAGCAGAACCTCGTGGGTCGGCTGGAGTACGAGGCCCGCTTCGGCGCCCTCGTCACCAACTTCCGCATGTTGCGCGCGGGGGCGCTACATCGCGCCAACGGCGGCTTCCTGCTGGTCGACGCCCGCGACCTCCTGCTCCACCCCTTCGCCTGGCAGACGCTCAAGCGGGCGCTGAAGAACCGCGAGGTCAAGATCGAGTCCATGATGGAGGAGTACCGGGTCATCACGACCAGGACCCTGCAGCCCGAGCCCATTCCCCTCGACGTCAAGGTCGTCCTGGCCGGCGACCCCAGGGTCTACTACCTGCTCTACAACCTGGACGAGGACTTCCGCGAGCTGTTCAAGGTCAAGGCCGACTTCGCCACGGACACCGGGTGGGACGACGACACACCCCACCTGTATGCGCGCTTCGCCGGTCGGGTCTGCCGGGAGGAGGGGCTCCTCCACTTCGATCCTTCCGGGGTGGCCCGCCTGGTGGAGTACGCCTCGCGCCGCGCCGCCGATCAGGAGAAGCTGGCCACCACCTTCGCCGAGCTGGTGGACGTGATCCGCGAGTCCGCCTACTGGGCGAGTCGGAACGGCAACAACCACGTCAACCGGGAGGACGTGCAGCGGGCCGTGGACGAGAAGACGTACCGCTCGAACCGGATCGAGGAACGCCTGCGGGAGATGATCACCGACAACGTGATCCTCATCGACACCGAGGGCGAGCGGGTCGGACAGGTCAACGGCCTGGCGGTGATGCCGCTCGGCGACTACGCCTTCGGCCGCCCCACCCGGATCACCGCACGCACGCACGTCGGAAGCGCCGGCGTCGTCAACATCGACCGCGAGTCGAAGCTGGGTGGCCCCATCCACACCAAGGGAGCGCTCATCCTCTCGGGCTTCCTCGGCGGACGCTTCGCCAGCGACATCCCCCTCGTCATGTCGGCCAGCATCACCTTCGAGCAGAGCTACTCCGAGGTGGAAGGCGACAGCGCCTCCTCCACGGAGCTCTACGCCCTGCTCTCCAGCCTCTCCGGCTACCCCCTCCGCCAGGACGTGGCCGTGACCGGTTCGGTCAACCAGCATGGCGAGATCCAGGCCATCGGCGGCGTCAACGAGAAGATCGAGGGCTTCTTCGACGTCTGCCGCGTCAAGGGCCTCACCGGCACCCAGGGCGTCCTGATCCCCGCCGCCAACGTGCGCAACCTCATGCTCCGGGAGGACGTGGTGGAGGCGGTGGAGAACGGCTCATTCCACGTGTGGGCGGTGGCCACGGTGGACGAGGGCATCGCCCTCCTCACCGGCCGAGAAGCCGGCGACCGCGGTCCGGACGGGACCTTCCCCGAGGGGTCGGTGAATCGGGCGGCGGAGGACCGGCTGCGCGAGCTGGCGTTGAAGGGCAAGACGTTCGGCAAGACTGGCAAGGACGATCACGAAGAGGACGCCGACTGACGCGGCTCCGCCTCGATCGCCGAGCCGCGACGCCTCACAGACGACAGGCTCGCGCCTGCCGCAATCTGCACGGCCCGGATGGTCGTGGTGACCGACTGGGGAAGGGGCGCCGCGGCCGCGAAGGTTACGGCTCCTCAGGATCGCCGGAGGGTTCCTGGTGAGGTTCCCCGAGGGAGGAGGCCCCCGGAGTGGCACGGGCTCCGCGCAGCACCTGCTCCAGCTCCCGGGCCAGGGACCACTCCCCGCGGAGGTGAAAGACCTGGGCGCCCACGGTCAGGTCGGCCACGATGCCTTCCTCCTGCCCGCCGCGAGCGGGCCTGAAGTGCACGTGCACCGGCGCCGCCACCAGGTTCTCGTCCTCCAATGCCATCTCCAGCTCCTCGTCCACGAGGAGGTTCTGGGAGTCGTAGAGATCGAAGCCCAGGCCCCTGGCGGTGTCCACGAGCTCGCCGAAACGGAGCATGGTCGGCTCATCCATGACCCAATCATGGCGCCGCCCACTCCTCGTCCACCATGGGGGCAGGTCCGGCTGCGGCCCCGGGCACAGCCGGGTCGGGGTCGCTCCTGCGGACCTTCCGGGGTGGCCCCTCTGGAATCCCGGCGCCGGCCGCTGCCCGTTGTCGCTGAGCGCTGCCACTGCCGCTGTCCACTGATCGCCGTTCGCTGCCGCCGGGCGCGGCTCGCGGCCGCTGCGACCTCCGTCGCCCCGAGTTCCGAACGCCCTGGAGGAGAGAAGGTCAAGGCTTCGTCAACGCATCACGCATCCATGCCTCGGTCTCGGGCAGGAAGTGGGCCAGGCCCTCGAGCACGCCTGCAGAGTAATTGCCGTTCATGCCGAGGAAGCCGCCGCGCGCCAGGTAAAGCCTCTCCGAGTCCCCGGACCGGGCCAGGGCCTCCCGCCGCACCTCGTCCCGTGCGTTGGCCACCAGGACCGCCTGCAGGTCCGAGGTCAGCGCGGGCAGGTCGTTGCCGCTGTCCCCCGCGAACACGGTCCGCGCCTCCGCCGCGCCGAGGCGCCGACGAAGGAAGTCGACGGCGTGGGCCTTGGTGGCGCGCTCCGGCAACACGTCGAGCAGCCCGACCCCTTTGGCCTCGTCGACGCTCCAGATGAGGCTCGCCCTGACCCCGGCCTCGTCGAGACGGCGCCTGATCGGTTCGAGCAGGGTTTCTGGGTCCCCGTCCGCATCGGCAAAGAAGCTGAGCTTGAAACGGCCCTGCTGCTCGGGATCCTGGAGCCGCAGCCCGTCCACCTGGCCGACCAGGTCCTCGAGATCGTCGCGGCTGTGTCCGGACCAGCCGGGGGCGATGTGCTCGTGCCATGCGTCGAGCAGCCGCCACTCGTCGCCGGCGATCTCGTACATCGAGGTCCCCACGTCCGCCACCGCGAAGTCGGGCGCCGGCAGCTCGTACGCGGCGATGGCCTCCCGTTGCAGGGCTTCGGAGCGACCGCTCACGTAGATGAGCGTCACCTCGGGCCGGGAAGCCACCACCCGCAACACGGGTCGGGCCCGCTCGTCCTCGGGCGCATCGCCGTTGGGGATCACGGTGCGATCCATGTCGCAGCACAGGAGCACGGCGCAATCAGACGCCATCGCCGGAGACCTCGAAGATGGTCTCGCCCGCCATGGCCTGCTCGGCGAGCAACGCCACCGCGGCACTCCATCCCTGATGCCGGTTGCCCTCCGCCACCAGCTTCTTCCCGTGCACGTACTCGGGGAAGCTCCAGGGTTCACCCTCCATCTCGAGGGAGTTGGCGCGGTGGAGGGCGCCAACGAAGCGCTCGGCGCGGTCGACGAGTCCCCGTCGCGCGAGGTCGGCCACGTAGAAGCCGGTGATCAGGGGCCAGAGACCGCCGTTGTGGTACTCGTAGGGCTTGTTCTTGAAGGCGTACGAGAAGGTCATCTGGAGGTCCTCCCAGTCCTCGTCCACGGGGCGGATGACGGGGTGGAAGGCGGGCAGCAACGGCAGCTTCTCGTTCACTATGCCGTCGATGGTGTGGTCCACGGCTGCACGTTGATGGTCGTCGGCCACGTCCAAGAGCGAGACCAGGACGTTGGCGAATGCGTCGAAGCGGTACCCGTAGCCGGTGGGAGAGAAGAAGGGCATCCACTGGGATCCCGCGCACCGGCCGGCGGCCTTCTCACCCTTCTCCCAGAGCACGGGGTGGTAGACGTGCTCCGGCGGCCGTTCGCGGCCTCGGGGAAGCCAGTAGTTGGCGCGCAGGGTCTCTCGGAGCTCGTGGATCCGGGCCTCCAGATCCTGGTCGCGGACGCCGTACAGGTGGCGATGGAAGGCGGCGTAGCAGCGCTGCGCCTGCAGGTTGAGCAGCTGATCGTAGAAGACGTAGCCGTGCTGGAGGTACTCGTCCGCCCAGTCCCCGGTGAGTGGGACGTACAGCAGGCCGCGGTTGTTGAACTCCCAGGCGCCGAGGAGCTGGCGCACCCGCTCCAGGGCCGACAGATGGTCGTGCAGGAACTTCTCGTCCCGGGTGCGGCGCCAGTACTCCCCGCAGCCGATCACGAACCACAGGTCGGCGTCCACCCGACCCGCCGTGCCGCCGTAGCTGATCCGACCGCTCCACGGATCCACGTTGCTGGGGATCTCCCCGTGGGGCCCTTGGTGCTCGGCCAGGGTCTCGAGGGTGCGGCGGGTCGCCGCCGCCAGACCCTCGTCCCCGGTCCCCATGGCCGCCACACCCATGATCACGCTGTCACGACCCCACACCCGCCGGTAGTTCTCGCCTCCTTGGGGGGTCGCGAGAAAGCCGGCATCGAAGGTGCAGGAGCGCAGCACATCCATGGCCTTCCGGGTCCCCTCGGCCCGCAGCTCGTCCAGCTTCGCGATCTCCCTGGGCTCTTTCCGCGCCATGGTCTCAGTCCACTATCCACTGGGCCGCACGGCAGATGAGCTCGTTGTTGTTCTCGAGGTTGAGCTTGGTCTTGATGTTCTCGCGGTAGGTCTCGATGGTCTTGACGCTGAGGTTGAGGTGATCGGCGGCCTGCCGGGTGGTGAGGCCCTTGCCGATGAGCTCGAACACCTCCAGCTCGCGGTCGGAGAGCTGCTCGAGGGTCACCTTGCCGCCTTCCAGCTCACCCCGGGCGATGGACTGGAGGACGCGATCGGTCATCCCCGGGCTGAGGTAAATGGAGCCCGCGAGCACCCTGCGCATGGCGCTGACCATCTGGTCGATGGCCTCCTCCTTGTTGATGTAGCCCATGGCCCCCGCGCGCAGGGCGCGCTCGGCGAACAACGCCTCGTCGTGCATGGACGACACGAGCGTCTTGATGGTCCGATCCTGGGCCGTGATCTGCTTCACCAGGCTGAGGCCGCTGCCGTTCTTCAGCGAGATGTCGATCACCACCAGGTCGGGCCGTGTCTCCTCGATCACCGACAGCGCTTCGGCGGCTCCCTCGGCCTCCCCGCAGAGCTCCAGATCGGGCTCGTTCTCGAGGAGCTGCCGCAGCCCCAGTCGGACCACGGGATGATCGTCGACGATCACCACCCGGTAGGGGCGGCGCCCACCCACTCGTCGTGTCTGCATCAGTGTGCTCCCTTCGGCAGCGAGCAGGTCACCACCGTGCCGCTGTGGGCGTCGGACCGGATGCTCAGCCGGCCTCCTGCCTCCCGCGCCCGCGCCTTCATGTTGGCGAGACCGATGCCGTCCGAGGACGGAGGACCGGGCGCGATGCCGCGCCCGTCGTCGCGTATCTGGAGCGTGAGATCACGTTGCCGTCGACGCAGGTCCACCTCGACCATGTGTGCGTGGCCGTGACGAACCGCGTTGCTCACCGCCTCCTGGGCGATGCGCAGGAGATGGTTCGCCGTCGCGGGATCGTCCACCTCGAGCGTCGCGTCCCCGGTGAAGCTGCACACCGTGCCGCACTGGCTGGCCGCGCGCTCGGTCAACGAAGCGAGGGCGGAGGCGAGCCCTTCGCCTTCCCTCCGGTCTCCGTCGGCGGTGAGCCCGTGGCTCAGCGTCCGGACCTCGACGTGGGCATCCTTGAGCCCGGTCGCCAACAGGTCGAGCTGGTCGCGGATCTCGTCCCATCGCGCAGTGGCGCGGTTGGCCAGGCTCCTCGCGAACATGCCCAGCCCGCTCAACTGCTGGCCGACACTGTCGTGCAGCTCCCTCCCGATGCGGCGGCGCTCGTGGGCGACCGCCTCCGCGATCTGCTCGGACTCCGTCAGCCTGCCCAACAGCACGCCGATCAGGTGGGCGTCCTGTCCGAGCCTCGAGATCTTGCCGCCCGCATCGTCTCCGACCAGCTCGACGACCGCCGCCACGCCGCTCAGGGACAGCACCGGGAAGGCGAATGCGCGGCGGCCCGGCCCCTCCAGCTCTGCGCTCCCGTCCAGATCGGACCACTGGCCGGTTCCCGTGGCGAGGGCCTTCCTGGGTAGGGTGAAGTCGACGGGGCGATCCGGGTCCGGATGCATCGGGCGCCTTCCCGCCTCCGCCACCCACACGCTGTGACAGACGAGCTGTCCGCCGTCACGCACCAGATAGACGAAACCCAACGGGCAGCCGAGGCGGCTCCCCATCACCTCCACCGCGGCGTCGAGACCATCGGCGAGGCCGGCGGCGCTGCTCGCGACCTGACCCAGCTCGTTCAGCATCCCCATCCACTCTCCGCGGTCCGGCGCTGCGATGTGCTGCTTGGTGTGCATGGACGCCTCCGATCGACTCGAGCTCTCCATTTCTCGTAGGAGCAAGCCTGATGCCAGACCGGGGGAGCGCGGAGTGGGCCGTCAGGAGGCGTCCTCCGACCGCATCGTGTAATTCTTACAGCACCTGACCGAACAACTTACTCGGGGCAGCCCCCATGGCTGTCTCAGGTGAGAACAAAGGCCGTGGCATCTCGGTTGCATGTTCCGAACGCCGGAACGAGCGACCGCTGCCAAGGGAGGAGGCACGACACAACATGACCGAGTATCACGAGAAGTGGGAAGAGATCCCAGCCGCGACCCGAGACGAGCACCGTGCGCTGAAGAGCCTCCAGGAGGAGCTCGAGGCCGTGGACTGGTACAACCAGCGCGCCGCCGTGACGGCCGACGCCAGCCTCCGCGCCGTGCTCGAGCACAACCGCAACGAGGAGATGGAGCACGCCGCCATGCTCATGGAATGGCTGCGCCGGCACATGACCGGCTGGGATGAGCACCTCGAGACCTACCTCTTCACCGAGGGCGCTATCGACGAGATCGAGGAGCAGGAGAAGGCCGGGGCCGAGGCCTCCGACGGCGGGCCGTCCGGAGCCTCCGCCAGCCTCGGCCTGGGCGGGATGAAAGGAGACGACTGAGATGGACTTCCTCAAGCGCTCCCTGGCGCCGATCACCGATGCTGCGTGGGCGGAGATCGCCCGCGAGGCGAAGGATGCGTTTCGCTTGAACCTGTCGGCGCGCTCCATCGTCGACGTGTCCGAACCGCACGGCCTCGACTTCTCGGCGGTCAACCTGGGCCGCCTGGAGCTGCCCAAGAGGCAGAAGAAGGACGTGGCTGTTCGCTACGGAGTCCGCAAGGTTCTGCCCCTCGTCGAGGCCCGTGCCTCGTTCGAGCTCGGCATCTGGGAGCTGGACAACATGGACCGCGGCGCCCGCGACCCCGACCTGGGGCCTCTCCACGGCGCCGCCATGGAGCTGGCCAAGTTCGAGGAGGAGGCGGTGTACCAGGGCTTTGCCGAGGCGGGGATCACCGGCCTCATGGACTCCTCCTCCTTCGAGCCCATCGCCGTGAAGCCGACGGCGTCGGCCCTTCCCGAAGCCGTGGAGCGCGCCGTGCTGCGCCTGCGCTATGCCGAGGTGGATGGTCCCTACGCCCTCGCCCTGGGCGCGGCCCTTCACACCATCCTCCAGACAGGCGTCGTGTCCGGCTACCCCATCCGCAAACGCGTCCGGGAGCTCATCGATGGCCCCATCGTCCTCGCGCCCTTCCTGACCGGCGGTGTGGTGGTGTCGCGCCGCGGCGGCGACACGGAGCTCACCCTGGGGCAGGACACCTCCATCGGGTATGAGACCCACGACACCTCCACGGTGCGCCTGTTCTTTTCCGAGTCGTTCACCTTCCGGGTACTGGCGCCGGAAGCCGTGGTGCCGCTGCACGCCGTTGCCAAGGGGTAGCGTTCACCGCATGCCGCCCTGTCCGGTCCCGCTGATGCAGGGGCCGAGGATGAGGGCCCGACGCGGCGGCCGACGTGCGGAGGCGGCACCACCTTCGGGTGCGCTTCCCTCGTGCCGCCCGCCGAACCGAGGAATCCAGATCACGAGGAGGAAGACATGATCGAGCATCCCACACTGGAGAACGCCGTCGAGTTCGCCATCACCACCGAGGCGCTGGGGCAGAAGTTCTATCGCCGCCTCGCCGACGTCCACGCCAGCGACGACGAGCTCCGCGACCTCTTCAGCAAGCTGGCTCGGGACGAGGAGCTCCACGAGTCACAGCTCCGCCGCATGCAGCAGGAGCTGCCCGCGGGAAGCGACCGTCTCTCGGACGAGAACGCCGAGTACCTGCGGGCCATCTCCACCGCCGAGATCTTCTACGGCAACAACGACCCCCTGGCCGCGGTGGACGCCGTCAGCGATCGCGACGACGCGCTCCAGCTCGCCCACAACCTGGAGAAGTCGACCCTGCTCTACTACCACGCCATGCGCGAGGTGATCGGTCCCTCGACCACGCTGGACGGCATCATCGCCATGGAGAAGCGGCATCTGAGCCAGGTGATCAAGTACATGGTGACAGGGGCCAAGATGCGGGGGCTGGCCGACGACTGGACGTGAGCCCGGCGAGCCGGGGAAGGGCCCAGGCGCCCTCCGTTGTCGTCGGGTAGGACAGAGACGGTGCCAGGTACCCTCTTGGATGAAGCGATGTGCGTGCTACCGGATCAAGAGGGGGTGCCTGGCCCCGCTCCTTGACGTCGCAGCGTTCATCGACACGGTGTCGTCACACACGCTCTCCGGCGTTTCCGACGCCTTCCCCACCGGCGCGGGCTGCGTGGCACTCACTCTGCAGCTCGGAAGCGCACCCGCCACTCGCAACGATCTCCCTAGCTTTCCTCCAGCTCCAGCTTCATGGAGAAGAAGCCCAGGAGGTCCTTGAGGCTGAGGACCCCCACCAGATGGTCACCCTCCACGACCATGAGGCGCGACAGCCGGCTGCGGTTCATCTTGGACAGCGCGTCCATGGCGTCGTCCTCCGGCCCCACGCTGTTCGTGGCGGTGCAGGGCTGGGTGATGGCGCCCACGGTCTGCCGCGACCACTCCTCCCGCGGCAGCTCCTTCACGTCGCGGGTGCTGACGCAACCGACGAGGCGTTCGCCCTCCACCACGGGGAAGAACTTGAAGTGATGGCGATAGACGTACTCGTTCACCAGCTCCTCCACCGAGATCTGGCGCGGCACCACCACCGGTCGATCGTGCATGAAACGCCGCACCGGCTCCCCCTCCAGCGCCCGTTTCATCAGCAGCTGGCGATAGGAGCCGTGAGCCGCATGGCGCACGAAGAGGCCGATCAGGATCCACCACATCCCGCCGATGAGGCGTCCGAAGAGCAGGCTGACCAGCCCGAGTGCGATGAGGAGCGCCCCGAACCCCGCGCCCACCATCGAGCTGACCTTGGTGGCCCAGCGCAGGTTGTCCTTCCACCCCCACAGCACGGCCCGCAGGACGCGGCCGCCGTCCAGGGGGAAGGCCGGGATCATGTTGAACACCGCCAGCACCAGGTTGATGGTCCCCAGGTACCCGACCACGGTCACCACGGATGACGGGGCGTCGGCCCAGCGCCCGATGAACGCGCCCCCGAAGCAGATGCCCCCCACCAGCACGCTGGCCAGTGGGCCGGCGATCGCCATGGCGAACTCCGCCCTCGGGCTCGGGGGCTCGTCCGACATCTCGGCCACGCCCCCGAAGATGAACAAGGTGATGCCGGTCATGGGGAGGCCGAAGCGCCGCGCCACCAGGGAGTGGGAGAGCTCGTGGAGGATGATCGACAGGAAGAGACCGATGGCGCCGCCGATGCCCATGGCCCAGTACAGACCCTTGGACCACTCGGGATGGAGGGCCGGGAACACGCCGGCCGCCAAAGACCAGCTCACCAGAAAGGCGATCACCAGCCAGCTCACATCGACCTTGACGCTGAATCCGAAGAGCTTGAACAGCTTGAAGCTCTTACCGAACATCCTCGCCCCTCCCTCCGAGCCGCCCCACGCAGGCCGAGCGAGCTTGCCGATGGCGTCCTCGGGTCACGCCAACCATTCGAAGACCACGATCTCGCCGCTCCCTTGGCCGATGTCCTGGACGGACACGTCGTTGCCCGCCCTGCCTGCCGCCTGACCCGCTGCCATGTCGACCTCCTCGGTCTGGCCTCCGACACCGGTGTAGGCGAGCACCAGCGCGTTCTCCGAGTACACGATGCGGATCGGCACCTGGGGCAGATCGGCCTCGTCGGTCGGCTTGATCATGAGCGTCCACACCCGCACGTCTGCATTCGAGAACACCACATCGCCGGGGGGAACTCCCCCACCCGTCAACGCCGCCATGTCGGCCGGCAGGTCCACGTCCGTCCGGTCGACGATCAGGAACTGGAGCGGGCCCTGGCCGCTGTTGGCGACGCTGTAGTCCCCCGGCTCCAGGTACTCGACCTGACCGGCGGTCACGGACACCGTGTGGCTGGCGCCCCCGTGGGTGATCTCCACCGTCCCGGAGCCCAGGAAGTAGAGCACGCGCCGGTCGGCCGGGTGCTCGGGGATCTTCTTGCCCGGCTCCAGCGCGAACCGGGTGATGCTCACCAAATCGCCCGCGTACAGGATGCTCGCATCCTCGGGCGCCTCGGCGGCCGCCGGCGGCACCTGGGGTTGCTCGGGCATCAATGTCTCCAGGTCCTTCACGAGGCCCTTCTTGGGAGGTCGTTCACCGCATCCCGGCAGCACGGCGAGCGCACACGCCACCACCAGCACGACCTGCAGCTTGACTGCGAACTTCGAGAGATCATTCATGGGATAGTTCCTTCCTTCCATTGGAGAGAGCGATCACGACGCCGCCCGGGGCGCCATGTCTTCACGACCCGTCCGACGCTGCTCCTTCCCCGTTGTCGAGGGGCATGCCCATGGAGTGGGAGCAGGGGGGGCCGCCGCAGCGGCCTCGCCGTCGCGTGCGGCCTGCCGCTGGCTGCCGTCGGCACCATCCTGCGCGGTCCGGTGATGGCGTGGAAGCAGGTCGATCCGCCTGCTGGTGCGGTGGACACCACACCCGGCCAGCCCCACGACCAACCCCACCGCGACCACGACCACCAGTGTGCGGAGCCTTCGCCCGTCCATTCGTACTGCCTCCGCTGGGAGACTCGGCGATCACAGGCAACGTTTCATTCCGCTCCCCGCTCGAATCCGAGCCAGCCCTCCTCTGTACTGTGTTCATGCACGACGCATGCCGGTTCCGCGGCAAACGGCCGACACCCGCGCCGAGGGCGCTCGGATGGCGGTTCCCGGCCGCTGGGAGTGCCTCGCGGTGCACTTCCTGCGCATGCCAACCGGTAAGTTTTTCACGGTGCCCGGCCGCTCGTGGGCCCAACCGGCCGACGGCATGGCTCTGCTACCCTTGGGCAGCCGCTCCATCCGGAGGCCCCGCGTTCGTACCGTTCCAGAAGGAGTCTCGAGCATGCTCCCCATTCGCTCCATACTGGCGCCCACCGACTTCAGCCACCGATCGCTTCCCGCTCTCACCGCCGCCTGTGAGCTGGCCGGGCACTTCGAGGCGTCTCTGACCGTCCTCCACGTCCTCACGCCGTTACCCGCGGCCTTCCCCACCGACCCCGCTGAGATCCCCATCAACCTCAGTCCCTATCGGGACGCCCTTCTCGAGGAGGCCCGCAAGGCCCTCGCAGACCTGGTGGAGGCCCAGGTACCGAAGGGGCTCGACGTGACGCAGGAGGTGGTCTGGGGGCCTGCGGCGGCGAGCATCGTGAGACTGGCCGAGGAGCGGGAGGTGGACCTCATCATCCTCTGCACCCGCGGCGCCAGCGGTCTGTCCCGCTTCGTGTCGGGATCGGTGACCGAGAAGGTGGTGCGCCTCGCAGAGACCCCGGTGCTCACGATCCAGGCGGAGGACGAAGATCAGTGACCGAGATATCCCAGCCCGTGGGCGCCCTGATCGAGCGCTTCTCCGGCCTGCCGGTGCTGCGCTTCGAGATCGCCGGCAACACCCTCTTCGCCTGGCTGTTGGCGGTGGCCATCGCCGTGATCTCCTTCGCCGTCCTGCGCCTCCTGCTGGTGGTCTTCCACGCTCGCCTCCGCAAGCTGGCGGCCAGGACCAGGACCACTCTCGACGACACCATCATCGACCTGCTCGGACACACCAAGGCCCCGTTCCTCCTCGCCCTCGCCATCTTCGCCGCCAGCTATGTCCTCCACCTCGACCCCACCCTGGCCGGCCTGCGCCGGTGGGTCGTGGTGATCGCCCTGACGATCCAGGTGGGCGTGTGGGGGAACCGGGCGATCACGCTCTGGCTGGAACGGCAGCGCGTCACGGTGGGCGAGACCGACCCGGCCGCCATCACCACCCTGCAGGGGCTCTCCTACGTCGTCCGCGCCGTCCTCTGGGTGGCAGTGGTGCTGCTGATGCTCGAGAACCTGGGCTACAACGTGGGCACCCTCCTGGCGGGGCTGGGCGTCGGCGGCGTCGCCATCGCGCTGGCGGTCCAGAGCATCCTCGGTGACCTCTTCGCCTCACTCTCCATCGCCCTGGACAAGCCTTTCGTCACCGGCGACTTCATCATCGTCGACAGCTACATGGGGACGGTCGCCAAGGTGGGCCTGAAGACCACACGCGTCACCAGCCTCGGCGGCGAGCAGCTCATCTTCTCCAACTCGGACCTCCTCAAGTCGAGGATCCGCAACTACAAGCGGATGGAGCAGCGGCGCGTGGTGTTCGGCTTCGGGGTCCTCTACCAGACCACCCCGGACCAGCTGGAGGCCATCCCGCCCTTCGTGCGGGAGGTCATCGAGGGTCTGGAGAGCACGCGCTTCGACCGTGCGCACTTCAAGGAGTTCGGCGACTCGGCGTACAACTTCGAGGTCGTGTACTACGTGCTGTCGGCGGAATACAACATGTTCATGGACATCCAGCAGCGCATCAACCTCGCGCTGTGCCGGGGCTTCGCCGAGCGCGGCATCGAGTTCGCGTACCCGACCCGCACCCTGCACCTGGACTCGGTTCCGCAGGCGCTGCCGGTCCGGGTGGAGAAGTCCGCCGACTGACCAGCGGCCGCGTCACAGAGAACGGCGCCTGGCACCGCCTCTTGCTAAGATAGCCCGCCATGACGGATCCGGTCGCGCGCGACAGACCCTGGGACGTGGTGGTGATCGGGGGCGGCATCGTCGGTCTCGCGACGGCTGCGGCGCTCCTGGAGCGGCACGACCTGGACCTGGTCGTGTTGGAGAAGGAGGAGCGCCTCGCCGCCCACCAGACCGGGCACAACAGCGGCGTCATCCACTCCGGCATCTACTACGAGCCCGGCTCGGCGAAGGCCCGCACGTGCGTCACCGGGCGCGAGATGCTGTACCGGTTCTGCGCCGAGCACCACGTCCCCCACGAACGCTGCGGCAAAGTGGTCGTGGCCACCACCGCCGAGCAGGTGCCCCTCCTGGAGCGCCTCGCCGCGCGGGGCCGGGCCAACGGCATCGAGGGCATCCGTCATCTCGGACTCGAGGACCTCCGGGAGATCGAGCCCCATGCCCGGGGTGCGGCGGCCCTGCACGTGCCGGTCACCGGCATCGTCGACTACTCGCTGGTGGCCGACGCCCTCCGCGCGGTGATCCTGAGGCGCGGCGGCGGTGTGGCGACCGGGGCGGAGTTCGTGTCGCTCCAGCGGGAGGATGGCGGCACGGTCCTGGAGACCACCGTGGGAGCGGTCCGTTGCCGCAACCTCATCGCCTGCGCCGGCCTGGAGAGCGACCGCGTGGCGCGGGCGTGCGGCGTCGAGCCCGGGGTCCGCATCGTGCCGTTCCTGGGTGAGTACTCCGAGCTCAGGCGCGAGCGCCGCCACCTCGTCCGGAACCTCATCTACCCGGTCCCCGATCCCCGCTTCCCTTTCCTGGGAGTGCACTTCACCCGCCGCATCGACGGTCGCGTGGAGATCGGGCCGAACGCCCTGTTCACCCTCGCCCGGGAGGGGTACAGCCGGACCAGCCTGTCGCTGCGCGACGCCGCGGAGGCCCTCACCTACCCCGGGTTCTGGCGGCTCGCGGGCCGCTACTGGAAGACCGGCTTCGGCGAGCTGTGGCGCTCGCTGAGCCGACACGCCCTGGTCCACGCCGTCCAGGAGCTGGTCCCCGAGGTGACGGTGGAGGATCTCGAGCGCGGCGGCGCCGGCGTACGGGCCCAGGCCATGGGCCCCGACGGCAGCCTGCTCGATGACTTCCACATCGTCGAGGGCCCCGGCATGCTCCACGTGGTCAACGCGCCCTCTCCGGCCGCCACCGCCTCCCTCGCCATCGGCGCCGAGCTCGCCCGACGAGCCGCCGCCAGCTTCTCCCTCACGGCGGGAGCGGCCGAGGGCCGTCCGTGACCGACCGCGACTGTACCGGACGTCGCCACGACGTCCATCATCATGACCGCCCCCAGGCTGACGGCCGCCGAGCCGAGCGCCACGATCACCATCACTACGGCCCCCCGTGGATGTTCTGGGCCTTCACGGGAGCGGTGGCCGCAGCGCTCCTCCTGTACTGGCTGGGTGTCGTCACCACGTTGCTCGGCGTCGACCTGGCCCTGCTGCTGACACTGGTGGCAGGCCTTCCCCTCCTGCGCCATGCCTTCGACGACCTCCTGCACGGCTATCTCTCCACCCACCTGACCATCGCCGTGGCCGCCGCCGCCGCCATTGCCGTCGGCCAGTACGTCGCCGCGGCGGAGGTCATGCTCATCGTCCTCGTCGGCGAGGGGCTGGAGGAGCTGTCGGTGGACCGCGCCCGCCGAGCGATCGGCGGCTTCGTCCGCCTCCTGCCGACGCGGGTGCGGGTCCGGCGCGACGGGGCCGAGGTCGAGGTGGCCCCGGACCGGGTCCGGTCGCTGGAGACGGTCATCGTGCGCGCCGGGGAGACCGTCCCGGTGGACGGCACGGTGCTCGCCGGCCGCTCCTCGGTGCAACAGAGCCTGATCACCGGTGAGCCGGTGCCGGTGGCCAAGGCGCCCGGCGACACCGTGTGGAGCGGCAGCGTCAACGAGGACGGACCCCTGGAGGTCCGGGCGGAGCAGGTGGGCGCCGACACCACGGTCGCCAGGATCGCGCGGCTCATCCAGCAGGCCCAGGGCAACCGTGCACCCATCCAGCGCGCCGCCGATCGCCTCGCCAGCTACTTCCTGCCCGCGGTGGTGCTGGCCGCCGGCCTCGTGTACCTGTTCACCGGTGAGGTGCTGCGCACCGTCGCCGCCCTGGTGGTGGCGTGCCCGTGCGCCCTCGTCCTGGCGACACCGACCGCCATGGCCGCGGCCATCGCCCGCCTGGCCCGGGACGGGGTCCTGGTCAAGGGCGGCTCGGTCATGGAGCGCCTGGCCGCGGTGGACACCGTGGCCTTCGACAAGACCGGGACCCTCACGGAGGGTCGCCCCTCGGTCGCCGCCGTCTCCTGCGTCGCGGGCTGGCGGGAGGAGGCGCTGCTCGAGCTGGCAGCGTCCGCCGAGCGGCCGTCGGAGCACCTCCTGGGGCGGGCGATCGTCGACGAGGCCCGGCGGCGAGCCCTGCCCGGCCGGGACCCGGAGACGTTCCACCTGCGGCCGGGGCTCGGGGTCGAGGCGCGGGTCGGGGGCCGCGAGGTCATGGTGGGGAGCCCGGACCTGGCGCGGGAGGCCGGCTCCGGTGGCCTCCACTGGGCCGAGGAGTCGGTGCGCCGCTTCGGCGCCGAGGGCGCCACCGCCGTGGTGGTGGCGGTGGACGGTGCCGTGGCAGGGGTGATCGCGCTCCGCGACAGCCTTCGCGAGGGTGCCGCGGCCGCGGTGCAGCAGCTCGGCGAGCTGGGTATCGAGCGCATCGTGATGCTGACCGGTGACGATCCCCTCGCCGCCCGGACCATCGCCGGCCAGGCCGGGATCCGTGAGGTCCACAGCCGGCTCCTGCCGGAGGAGAAGACCGCCGCGATCCGGGATCTTGCCGCCACGGGGGCCGTCACTCTGATGGTGGGGGACGGCCTCAACGACGCGCCCTCCCTGGCCACCGCCGAGGTGGGACTGGCCATGGGGCGAGGCGCCGCCGACGTCAGCGCCGAGGCCGCCCACGCGGTCCTCATCCGCGACCGCCTGGAGCAGATCCCCGAGCTCCTCGCCTTCGCCCGCACCACCATCGCCCGCATCCGGGGCTCCATCCTCGTGTTCGCCTTCGGAGTCAACTTCGCCGCGGTGCTGGCGGCGGCTCTGGGGTGGCTCGGACCTGCCGCCGCCGCCGTGGTCCACCAGGCGGCGTCCCTGGCCGTCATCCTCAACGCCATGCGTCTCCTGGTCCCGGCTCGCGGCTCCCGCCAAGCCACGGTGCCGCCCACCGCCTCCCCGTCCGCGGGCGGGTAGCACCTCGTCGGCGCCAGCGTCCGGCGGCAGCGGGCGCTGACCGCTGTGGTTGCCCGCGTCGCGGAATGGCCCTCAATCGGAGAGCCGGTAGACGACGACGCCCTCGCGCTCATGGGGCACGATGCGGCCCCGCAGCTCGAGGTAGCGGAGATGGCTCCCCGCCTCGCCGACCGCGAACCACTTCTGCACGACGGGGAAGTCGTTCCAGGAGTCGGCCACGATGTCCCAGGTCATCCGGGACGCGACACCGTAGGCCGTGCGAGGGCCCTCCCCGAGGATGGCCACGACCTCGGCCAGGCGGTCCCGATGATGGTGGCGCAGCTCTTCGACCCGGCTCCCGAGGTCGTCGAACGGCGCCCGGTGACCCGGTAGGACGAGGTCCACGTCCAGCTCGGCCACCCGATCGAGGCTTTCGAGGAAGTCGCCGAGGGAGTCCTCCTTCCCCCACAGGGTGATGTTGGGGGTGATGTCGCCGAGGACGTGGTCACCGGAGAAGAGGACCCGGTGCTCCTGGTCGTAGAGACAGGTGTGGCCCGGGGTGTGGCCCGGGGTGGCCACGGCGCGCAGCCGATACCGGCCGCGCCGGAGCTCGTCCCCGTCCTCCAGGAAGGTGAAGGGAGGGTAGGAGGGCGGGCTGTAGCGGAAGCCCGGGTGCCTGTCCAGAGCCTCCTGGATCTCCTGCTCGGGGAAGCCCCCGCGGCGGGCCTCCTCGACGAGGTCGTGCATGGACCCCTCCGGGTTGCGGCCCATGCGGTCGACGAGGTCGGCGTCCGGCCGATTGAAGTAGACGGTGGAGGAGGCGGAGGCGATCTCTCCCACCAGACCCATGTGATCGGCGTGGATGTGGGTGACGAACACGTCGGTGGTCTCCAGGTCCACGCCGAGCTCCTCCAGGCCACTCCGCAGCACCACCTCGCACTCGGCCCGGCGCATGCCGGTGTCGATCACCAGGGTCCGTTCCCCGGACCGGACCACCCAGGAGTTGACGCTCTTGAGGGGATTGCCGGGCAGCGGCACCTCGATGCGGTAGAGGTCGGGCAGGATCTCTGACAGGGTCTGCACTGGGCTCCTCCGGTCCGGGACGCGCCCGGCGGACGCGTCTCCGTTCTCCTGGCCGGACAGACCGGTCGGTCGTGCGACCGCCGGGTCCGGCTCTCCACCCCTTCAGTCGAACCGTTTGAAGTCAGGAGCGCGCTTCTCCAGGAAAGCCGTCAGGGCCTCCCGCGCCTCCGGCGACACCAGCCGCTCGCGGAACGCCTTCGCCTCGCGCTCCATGGCCTCCTCGACCTCGCATCGCAGGCCCTGCCGCATCAGCTCCTTGGTCGCCCGCACCGAGGCCGGCGGCAGGGCGGCGAGGGCCGCCGCGCGCTCCGCCACCCGCTCCAGCAGCCGCTGAGGCGGCAGGACCTCGTTGACGAGGCCGATCTCCTGGGCGCGCCGCGCGTCGCAGGGCTCGCCCAAGAGCAGCAGCTCCGCGGCTCGCTGCAGGCCGACCACGCGGTGCAGCAGGATGCTCGACGCCGCCTCGGGGCTGAGCGCGAGGTGGGTGAACGGCATCCACAGGACTGCCGACGACGCGGCGAACACCAGGTCGCAGTGGAGCAGCATGGTGGCGCCGATACCCACCGCCGCCCCGTTCACCGCCGCCACCAGCGGCTTGGGAAACCCCGCCAGGACCCGCAGGAAGCGGAAGGTGGGCGGATCGTGATCGAGGTCGGGCAGATTCAGGAAGTCCTCCACGTCGTTACCGCCGGTGAAGCAGTCCCCGGCTCCGGTGAGCACGACCACCCGTACCGCCGGATCCGCCGCCGCGTGCTCCAGGGCATCTGCCAGCCTGCCGTACATGTCCAGGGTGAAGGCGTTCTTCTTCCTCGGGCGGTTGAAGGTCACGGTCCTCACCGAACCGGTGGTGGCGGTGAAGAGGTGGTTCTCGCTGTGCTCGATCATGCTGCCCCCGCGCTGTGGTGGGTCGTGCTCGAGGCCCGGATCCGGATGCCCTCCGACGCCCGCCCCGAGAGTGGTAAGCCTCGAGCCGGGACCTTCAATTTCCGGACACGGTCTCGGGGTGGCCGCTCGAGACCGCACCACCGCCGACGCCCCCGGCGCCCCCCGAGCGGGCTGCAACTCGCTCCCAGAAATCGGACGCCGCGGCCCGCACCCCCTCCTCGACACGGACCGGGATGTCCAGTCGGAGCGTCCTGGCGGTGGTGTCCTCATAGGGTGGCCACACCGGCAGGCCCTCGCCGTTGGGGTCCCCCGAGCGGACCAGGTTCACCCAGTAGGAGGACATGAGGCGGGCGAGCTCCCGATCGGCCTCATCGACGTGGTCTCCGAGCACCGCCAGGTTGTCGAAGACGTAGGGGATCTCCGCCCCGTGGTAGGCGCCGTACTCCCTGCCCGCCGCGGTCGGCGGGGCGTGGTCGAAGAGGTAGCGGTAGACGGGCGCCGACAGCCGGGACATGTCCCGCGCCCAGGCCCGGACCTTCCAGGTGATGAGACGGTCTCCCTCGGCCTGGCGGAACGCGGTGCGCACCTCCTCCGGGTTGGTCGCGGGGTAGAGGGAGAGGAACTCCGGGGCCAGGTCGCCGAAGCGCTCCTCGGCCATGCGCTCATACGCCGCCACCGAGCCCGGCGCGGCGGCGGGGGGCGTGACCACGGTGCCCTCGTCGGCGTTGGAACCGACGATCACCGGCACCGCCTGCTGCTCGCCGGCGGCGAAGACGGCGGCCACCTGCCGCTCGAACACCCAGCCGTCGACGTTGGGAAAGAAACGGAAAGCGAGCTCGCCGGGCTGCCCGGGGGCCTCGGCCGCCGCCACCAGCTGCCGCGAGGACAGCCGACGCAGGACCGCGGCGATGTCCTCTCCCGCCGGGATACCGAGGCTGGCGGCGTAGGCCTCGCCCTTGGCCTCCGCAGAGCTCTTCCCGCCGGCCAGCGCCCGCATGGGCGCGAACCCTCCCCCGCTCTCGCCGACGGCGCGCTCGAACAGCCCCGCCGCCAGGGGGCTGGCCATCAGGTAGGAAACGCTGGTGGCGCCGGCCGACTCGCCGAACACCGTGACGCTCTCCGGGTCGCCGCCGAACGAGGCGATGTTGCGTCGGACCCAGCCGAGGGCGAACACCTGGTCCAGGATCCCGTAGTTGCCGGACGAGCCGTGGTCCGACTCGCCGCTGAGTGACGGCAGAGCGAGAAAGCCGAGCACGCCGAGACGGTAGTTGAGGGTGACCACCACGACGCCCTTGGCCGCCAGCGCTGCGCCGTCGTACATCTCCAGCGAGCCCGCTCCCCGCTGGAAACCGCCGCCGTGAAGCCAGACCATGACGGGCAGCCTTTCCCGAGGCGTCTTCGCCGGCGTCCAGATGTTCAGGCACAGGCAGTTCTCGTCCTGGTCGGCGGGAGTGCTGCCGTAAGGGGTGTCGGCCGGCCACTGGGGCTGCGGGCATGCCGGGCAGAAGCCGGCGCACTCGATGACGTCGTCCCACGGCGCGACCGGTTGCGGCGGCCGCCAGCGCAGCGCCTCCACCGGCGGCGCCGCATAGGGCACGCCCTTGTAGGCGTGGATCCCGCCTTCCTCCGCGGCCGGCTCGCCCCGGATCAGGCCGCCGTCGACGCGGATCGGCCTCTCCATGGGTGCGCGCGGACAACCCACCGCCACCAACGCGACCACCGCCCCGATCGCTCCCAGCACGCTGCGTCGCACGACACACCCCCCCCACGCGCCCAGTTTCAATTCTCGATTCTCGATTCTCGATTGCTCATTGCCCCCCACCCCGACGTCCCGGGCGGGTGGGGGCAATTCATCCGTGAGAACTCAAAATTCAAGATGACTTCTTCGTTTCTTCTTCCCGCAGCTTGCGTCGGAGAACCTTGCCCACGGCCGACATGGGCAGCTCGCTGCGGAACTCCACCAGCTTGGGCGACTTGTATGGAGCGAGACGCTCCCGGCAGAAGGCGATGATGTCCTCGGCGGTGGCGTCCTCGCCCTCCTTGAGGACCACGTACGCCTTCACCGTCTCGCCGCGGTAGGCGTCGGGCACACCCACCGCCACCGCCATCTGGACCTTTGGGTGCTGGTGGAGGACCTCGTCGACCTCGCGCGGGTACACGTTGTAGCCGCCGGCGATGATCATGTCCTTCTTGCGGTCCACGATGAAGAAGTAGGAGTCCTCGTCGCGGATCGCGATGTCGCCGGTGAAGAGCCAGCCGTCCCGGATCTGCTCCGCGGTCTTGTCGGGCGCGTTCCAGTACCCCTGCATGACGAGGGGGCCGCGCATGACGAGCTCTCCGGGCTCGCCCACCGGCACCTCCTCGGTGCCTCCCTCCAGGTCCACCACCCGCAGGTCGGCGTCGGGGAACGGGATGCCGATGCTGCCCGCCTTCTTCACGCCCATGATGGGGTTCGAGCAGCCCAACGAGGTGGACTCGGACATCCCCCAGCCCTCGCCGTAGGCGATGCCGAGGTCCTTGATCCGGTCGATGAGCTCCACCGGCATGGGAGCGGCGCCCGAGTTCAGGAGGCCCAGCTTGCGGTCCAGGCCCAGCTCCGCCGCCCGGGGATGGCTCACCACCGCCCCGATGAGGGTGGGCACACCGGGGAAGAAGGTGATGCGGTCGTACTGCTCGAGCACGGCCATGAACTCCTCGAGCTCGAAGCGCGGCACCACGATCTGGGTGGCGCAGTTGAGCAGGGAGGAGTTGAGGACCACGATGTTGCCGTAGGCGTGGAAGTAGGGCAGCACGGCCATGGTGACGCGCTCTGCCGGAGGGACCAGGTTGAAGATGCTGGCTCCCCAGTACACGCACTCGTACGCGCCCGCGATCAGATTGGCGTGGGTCAGGACCGCGCCCTTGGGCACGCCGGTGGTGCCCCCCGTGAACTGGATCTGGGCCGGATCGGACGGCGTCACCCGGACCCGCGGGAGCTTCACCGCCCCTCGCTCCAGCAACGGTCGGAACGAGTGCCATCCCACGGGCAGGTCGTCGGGTGGCTGGCCGCCGGCGTAGTCCAGGATCCCGGTCAGGATGATGTCCTCGATCTGGACCTTCTCCAGCAGCTTGTGGACGTTGGGCAGGACCATGTCGAAGGTGACCATGGCCCGGGGCCGGGTCTCCTCCGCCAGGTAGGCCAGCTCGTGGGATGTGTACAGGGGGTTGGCGTTGACCGCGATGGCGCCGTTCAGCAGCGTCGCGTAGTACGCGATGACGTACTGCGGGCAGTTGGGCAGGTGCAGGACCACCCGGTCGCCCTTGCCGATGCCGAGCCCGGCCAGGGAGTTGGCCATTCGCATCACCTGCCGGCGCAGGTCCAGGAACGACATCTTGTGGCCGAAGAACACGAGCGCCGGCTTGTCCGGGCAGACCCGCGCCGGCAGGTCCAGCAAATCGGTCACCGGTACCTGCGGGTAGCGGATCGTGGTCGGAACGGCCTGATCGTAGTGTTGGAGCCAGGGGCGATCCCGCATCGTCACCTCCCGTGGTCCCGCTCCCGGGCGTCCACGCGGCAACGGGAAGAGCACCGTTCCTTCGCCGGCGTGGGCGCCGCGAGAGCCCTCGGCCCTCTTCCCTCCTGCATCACGCCGTGAGACCGTCGTCGATCACCATAGCGGCCAGACGCTCTCGATGCAACGTGGCGTCGCCGAAGAGAACCTCGTCCGACTTGGCGCGTTTGTAGAAGAGCTGCAGATCGTGCTCCCACGTGAAGCCGATGCCGCCGTGGGTCTGCACCCCCAGGTTGGCGACCTCGCGCCCGGCGTCGGAGCAGTACGCCTTGGCCACGGCCACCGCCGCATCGGCGCCGGGGTCGTCCACCGCCACCGCCCAGGCGGCGTAGTAGGCCGCCGAACGGGCACTCTCGAGGTAGAAGAGCATGTTGGCGCACATGTGGGCCACCGCCTGGAACGAGCCGATGGGACGGCCGAACTGCTCCCTGGTCTTGGCGTACTCCACCGAGGTCTCCATGATCCACTGCATCGTCCCCACCAGCTCCCCGCACACCGCCACGCTGGCGAGTCGGGTAGCGTGGCCGAGGGCGCGCTCAGCCGCCGCTCCCCGCGCCACGAGGTGATGGGCGGGCGCCCCGTCGAAGGCCACGCGATAGAGCTTCCGGGTGGCGTCCATGGCCGGCATGGCCTCCACGGTCACCCCGTTGGCCGCGGCCGACACCGCCACCACCGCGAGCTCGTCTCCGATCCGGCCCACGACGAGCATCGGGTCCGCCGTCTCGGCGTCGGACACGAACAGCTTGGTCCCCGTCAGCTTCCAGCCATCGCCCTCCTGGGTGATGGGGAGTCGCACATCCGCGGGCTCCCAGCTCCCGCTCTCCTCCAACATGGCCACGGTCAACCTGGTTTCGCCGTCCACCACACGAGGCAGGATCTCGCGGGCCAGCTCGTCGTTGCCCGAGGCCGCCATGAGCTCCGCGCCCCACAGCGTCGAGAGAAACGGCCCGGGGAGGCAGGCGCCGCCCATGGCCTCGGCCACCACCGCCAGCTCCACGGCGCCCAGCTCCAGGCCCTCCACGTCTTCCGGCAGCGTCAGGCCCGTCCAGCCCTGGTCGGCGAGGCCGGCCCACAGCTCGGCATCGAAGGCGGTGGGCGTCTCCATCAGCTCGCGCACCCGCTCCAGGGGGCAGTGCCGGGCCAGGAAGTCGCGCACCGACGCCTGCAGCATCTTCTGCGGTTTGGAAAGGTCGAAGTCCATGCTGCCTCCTCAGTAGCTCTTGGGTAGGCCCAGCACGCGCTGGGCGATGGTGTTGCGCAGGATCTCGGACGTCCCGGCCTCGATGGAGTTCCCCCGGGAGCGCAGGTAGGCGTACGAGAGGGCGCCCGCATCACCGGTGGTGAGCTGGCCGTAGGGACCGAGCACCTCGACGGCCGTGGTGGTGAGGCGCTGGTTGGCATCCGACCAGAAGAGCTTCAGGATCGAGCCCTCAGGCCCCGGCATCTCGCCCTTGCCCACCTTGCTGAGGGCCCGTTGGGCGGTCCTGCGGTACACCTCGACGTCCAGGAACGACTGGGCGACCTTCTGGCGGACGAGGGGATCGGCTGCACGTCCCTGGGTGCGGGCGGCCGCGACCACGCCGTCCATGAGCTCGGAGAGCATGATCCACGCCGCACCGCCGAGATTGGCGCGCTCGTGCATGAGGGCCGTGATGGCCACGCTCCAACCACCGTTGACCTCACCCAGCACGTTGGCCGCCGGCACCCTCACGTCGGAGAAGAAAACCTCGTTGAAGGCCGCGTCCCCGCTCATCATGCGCAGGGGTCGCACCGACACGCCGGGGCTCTTCATGTCCACCAGCAGGCAGGTGATGCCCTTGTACTTGGGCGCGGACGGGTCGGTGCGCACGAGCAGGAAGATCCAGTCCGACACGTGGGCGTAGCTGGTCCACGTCTTCTGGCCGTTGACCACGAACTCATCACCGTCGCGCACCGCCCGGGTCGCCAGGGAGCCGAGGTCCGAGCCGGCGTTGGGCTCGGAGAACCCCTGGGCCCAGACCTCCTCGCCGAGCAGCATCTTGCGCAGGTAGCGGTCCTTCTGCTCGTGGGTGCCGAGCATGGCGATGGTCGGCCCGATGAGCGCGATGCCCACCTGCCCGATGACGGGAGGCGCCTTGGCGCGGGCCATCTCCTCCAGGAAGATGGCCTGCTCCACCGGCGAAAGCCCGCGTCCGCCGTACTCCGAAGGCCAGGTGATTCCCAGCCAGCCTCCCTCCGCCAGAGCACGCTGCCATGACCGCAGGTAGGCCACGTAGTCGGGGTTCTCGGCGTGCGGGTCACCGGTGAACGGGGCAGGCAGATGATCGGCGAGCCAGGCCGTGAGCTCGGCCCGGAACGCTTCCTCCCGTGGGCTCGGTGTCAGGTCCATCAGTCCTCCTCAGTGGGTGGTGTCCATGGGCGGGACCGCGGAGCGCAGGAGCTCGGCCACGTCCCGCACCGCGATGCCGCCATCGCTGGCGAGGGCGCCGACGCCGTCGGACAGCATGGTCATACAGAACGGGCAGGCCACCGCCACCACCTCGGCGCCGGTGGCGGCCGCCTGCCGTGCGCGCTCCCGGTTGACGCGCTGGTTCGGCGGCTCCTCGGCGAAGGACATGCCGCCGCCGCCGCCGCAGCAGAAGCCGTTGCCGCGGTGTGCGGCCATCTCCACCACGGCGCCGCCCGTGGCCCGGCGCACCACGTCCCGGGGCGCCCCGAAGATCCCGTTGTAGCGGCCCAGGTAGCAGGGGTCGTGGTAGGTGACCGGGCCCTCCCCGGAGGGCTCCGGCCGCAACCTGCCCAGGGTCACCAGGCGCGCCAGGTAGCTGGCGTGGTGGTGGACCTCGTAGACGCCGCCCAGGGCCGGGTAGTCGTTGGCGAAGGTGTGGTAGCAGTGCGGGCAACAGGTCAGGATCCGTCGCACGCCGTACCGCTCCAACAGCTGGATGTTCTTGGTGGCGAGCTGTTGGAACAGGAACTCGTTGCCGATGCGTCGTGCGGGGTCCCCGGTGCAACGCTCCTCGCGCCCCAGGATGGCGAAAGACACGCCGGCGTCCGAGAGCAGGGTCGCCACCGCGCGCACGATGGCGTGATTGCGCTCGAGCAATGCGTTGGCGCAACCGACCCAGAGCAGGACGTCGATGCTGCCCGGGTCCTCGAGCTCGCCCAGGATCGGGATGTCGAGCCCCTCGGCCCAGTCCACCCGTGAGAACTGGGCGCCGGGGAAGGGATGACCCCGCTGCTCCAGGGAGGTGACGGCGTCGGCCATGGTCTGGGGGAACTCCGCCTCCTCCATGACCAGGAAACGCCTGGTGTCCAGGATCTTGGGCAGCTGCTCGATGAACACCGGGCACGCCTCCAGGCACGCGGCGCAGGTCGTGCACTCCCACAGCGCCTCGGGCCTCAGTGCGGTGCCATCCCGGATCACCGGGATCGCGGGCTCCTCCTCCGCGCTCGCCTCGCGGCCACGTGCCGCCAGCAGGTCCGCACCTCTGGAGTGGGCCAGCCGCCTCAGGTCGAGGATGATGTCCCGCGGGGAGAGGGCCTTGCCCACGGCATTGGCCGGACAGACCGCGGTGCAGCGGCCGCACTCGGTGCACGCGTCCAGATCCAGGAGGTCCCGCCAGTGGAAGCGCTCCAGAGAGGCGACCCCCAGGGGCGCCTCCCCTTCGAAGTCGAGGGGCTTGAGCCCGCGCTGGTATCCGTCCAGATTGGCGGTGAAGATGGCCAGCGGCGCGGTCAGGACGTGGGCCAGCTTGGTGTAGGGCGCCCAGGCCAGGAAGCCGAACACCAGCACCAGGTGGAACCACCACACGGACAGGTGCGCGGCGCGGAGGGTGGCGAGGTTCACGCTGTCGAAGATGGAGGCTGTGAACGCGCCGATGGGCGACCACGCCGCCCACGGGTCCGAGGTGATCGCGATGCGCCAGCCCTCCAGCAGGAAGCCGGTCACGACGATCACGCCGATCAGGACCAGCAGCCAGCTCGCCTCGCGGGTGTACACCAGGTGACGGGGCCGCTGCGCCCAGCGCCTGATCACAGCCAGGCCGACGCCGACCAGGAGCAGACCGCCCAGGAGGTCCACGATCAGGGACTGGAACCAGAGGTAGAACGGGCCGTGCATGATCCGGAGCCCGAAGTCCCAGTCCAGCATCACCACGGTGGTGGCGATGGTGAGCACGATGAACCCCCCGTAGACGAGCAGGTGGAAGGTCCCCGGGTAGGCCTTGCGCAGGGTGCGGAGCTGGAGCAGGCCGTGCTGGGCGAGAAGGCCGACGCGCTGCAGCGGCCGGTCGAAGCGCACCACCGGCTGGCCGGCCCGCCAGAGGCGGAACCGACGCCACAGCCCGTAGCCCCCGATGACGACCGTGGGCGCGAAGAGCACGTACATCAACCAGACGTGGGAGATGTTCCAGCAGATCTGACGGGTCGCTTCCGCCCGGTCCATCACGTCAGCTCGCGGAGCCTGGCGATGAGAGGCGGCAGGACCTTGCGGTAGTCCTCCACGATGGCGAAGTTGCAGTGGCGGAAGATGGGGGCGTCGGGATCGTTGTTGATGGCGGCCATCCGTTTCGCATCCGACACACCCAGGAGGTGCTGGGCAGCACCGGAGATCGCCACCGCCAGGTAGAGCTCGGGGGCGATCTTCTTGCCGGTCTGGCCGATCTGCCACGACGGGGGCACCCATCCCTCGTCGCAGGCCGCCCGAGAGGCGCCCACCGCAGCGTGCAGCACCTCGGCCAGCTCCGCCAGCTCGGCGAAGGGTTCGGCTCCGCCGAGGCCGCGGCCGCCACCGACCACCACCTGGGCGTCCTCCAGGGGGATGCCCTCCACCGCCTCCTTGTGGCGGGCCACGACGCGGGTGGGCACGTCCTCGGGGAGGACCGCTTCCAGCCGCTCGACGGCCGCCTCGCCGCCGGTCCCTGCGGCCGGCTCGAAGGCGCGGCCGCGCAAGCACACCACGGCCGGAGACCGCCGGAGCTCGAACACCGCCTCCGCCTTGCCGCCGTACGCCGAGCGGGTGACCCGTACCCTGCCGTCCGCGGCCGTGACGGCGGTCCCGTCGGACATCGGGCTGCCCCCGAGGCGGTGGGCCAGTCGCGCCGTCAGCTCGACGCTGGCCGTGTCCGATCCGAGCAGCACCGCCCCCGGCTGGCGGTCCTTCGCCACCTGCTCCAGGGCGGCGAGGTAGAGCTCCGGCTCGTAGGCGGCGAGGCGGGCATGGTCCACGACCGTGACCCGATCGACGACCGCGGCGAGGGCGGCGAGCGCCGCCTCGTCCGCCGGGCCGACCACGACGGCATCGAGGCGCCCGCCGAGCTCGCCCGCCAGGGCGCGACCGGCGCCGGCCACTCCCTGCGCCACCCGGTCGAAGCCGGAGTGAGCGAACACACACATCATCACGTCATCAGCCATGGTGCACCCCTAGCTCAGTGCGCTCATCACGTCGGCGATCCTGTGCGCGAAGGCGTCCACCTTCTCGTCCAGGCTGTCCCCGGTCACGAACTCGCAGGTGACCTCCTTGGTGGGGATGGTGAGCGCGACGACCTCGGCGCAGGGCTCGGCGGCGGGGAGGCCGAGGTCGCCGAGCCGCCAGGTGGTCAGCGGCTTGCGGTAGGACTTCATGACGTCCCGGGTCTTGGGGATGCGGGGCACGTTGCCCTCCCGGTTGGTGACGGTCACCAGCACGGGGCAGCGGGCCGCCACCTCTTCGGACCCGTCGTCCGTCTGCCGGTGGAGGGTGACCCCTTCGCCCGTGGTGGTGACCTCGTCCACCAGGGCCACCATGGGCAGGCCCAGCTCTTCGGCCAGCATGCCACCGGTCTGGCCCACTCCCCAGTCCCCCGACTCGCGGCCCACCATCACCACGTCGAAGTCTCCGAGCTTGCGCGCCGCCGCCGCCAGCACCCCGGCCACCTCCAGGGAGTCGGGCGCGGGGCCGGGGTCCCGCACCACCAGGGCCGCCTCGTCGGCGGTCATGGCCAGCGCCTTGCGCAGCACCTCCTCGGCCTCCTCGGCGCCGTAGCTCAGCGCGGTCACCGTGCCACCCGCCGCCTCCCTGAGCTGGAGCGCGGTCTCCAGGGCGTTCTCGCAGAAGATGTTGGGCACGAGGCTCGCGCCGCCCCGCACCGCCTCCTTGCGCTCGGGATCGATGCGGAAGTCCCGGGCCGGGAGGTCCGGGTCCAGGATCTGCTTCATGCACACCAGGATCTTCATCACCACCTCCACGCCGTCGGCGGCGGGCCCGCGGAGCACGCCGACACCCCCGGGTCCCGTGGCTCACGGACCTCGACCCCGGCCCTCATGGCAGCTCCTCCCTCCCGCTCCTGGGTGGGGGCCACGCCAACCGCGTTGCCCCGACCCAGGCCCAGCCGATGCTGGCGGCCGTTTTACAAGACAGGCGTGCGGGACCGCACGGGTCGCGTGACGCCTCCATCACCGGGCTCACCCCCGGAAGCTCTCTCCCGACTCGGCCATGTCAACCACGAGCTGCGGCGGCTCGAACCGCTCCCCGTAGGCGGCCGCCAGCTCACGGCACCTGTTCACGAAGTCCCGGACGCCGTACGCGTTGATGAACTGGAGCGTCCCGCCCTCGAACGGCGCGAAGCCCCAGCCGAAGATGGAGCCGATGTTGGCGTCCGCCACGGTGTGGAGGACGCCCTCTTCGTAGCAGCGCACCGTCTCCAGGGCCTGCACGAACAGCATCCGGTCGACCATCTCCTGAACCGGCAGCGGCTCGGCGGCGGCCGGGAAGATCTCCCTGAGCTTGGGCCACAGGTACTTTTGGCCGTCCGCCGGATACTCGTAGAAGCCCTTGCCGGCGAACTTCCCCGGGCGATCGTACTCGTCCACCATGAGGTCGAGCACCTTCGAGTGCGGAGGCTCTGGGAGCGTCTTGCCCTGGGCCTCGAAGTCGCGCCTGGTCTGGTCCCGGATGTGCTTGGACAGTGAGATGCTCACCTCGTCGGTGACCGCGAGGGGCCCCACCGGCATGCCCGCCAGACGACCGGCCTGCTCGATGGCCCGCGGATCGTTGCCCTCCACCAGCAGGGCCATGCCCTCGCCGGGGTAGGTGCCGAAGACCCGGGAGGTGTAGAAGCCGCGGCTGTCGGACACCACGATGGGGGTCTTGGAGATCTTGAGCACGTAGTCGAAGGCCTTGGCCAGGGTCTCGTCCGAGGTCTTCTCCCCGCGGATGATCTCCACCAGCCGCATCTTGTCCACCGGCGAGAAGAAGTGCAGGCCGATGAAGTTGGCCGGCCGGGCCGAGGCCTCGGCGAGGCCGGTGATCGGGAGGGTGGAGGTGTTGGACGCGAACACGGCGTCGTCGGCGATCCGGGCCTCGGCCTCCTTCGTGACCCCGGCCTTGAGCTTGCGGTCCTCGAACACCGCCTCGATGACGAGGTCGCAGCCCTCCAGGTCCTCGGCCGCCGCGGTGGGCCGGATGCGGTCGAGGATCGCCTGCGCCTCCTCCTCGGAGGTTCTGCCCTTCTTCACCCGCTTGCCCAGGAGCTTGGCGATGCGGTCCTTGCCCTCCTGGGCCTTGTCGAGGGTCGCGTCCTTGAGCACCACCTCGATGCCGGCCCGGGCGGACACGTAGGCGATGCCGTGCCCCATCATGCCGGCGCCCAACATGCCCAGCTTGGTGGTGTCCGACTTGTCGATCCCGGCGGGCCGGCTGGCTCCGCCGTTGATCTGATTGAGCTGGTACCAGAACGTGTTGATCATGTTCTTTGCCACCTGGCCCGTCACCAGCTCGGCGAAGTGCCGGGACTCGATGCGGGTGGCGACCTCGATGGGCACCACCGAGCCGGTGGCGGCTACGCTCATGATGGACAGCGGGGCCGGGTAGTTGCCCCAGGTCTGCTTCTCCAGCATGGCCGGACCGATGGCCAGCATCTGCACGATCTTGGGGTGCTGGGCGTTCCCGCCGGGCATCTTGTAGCCCTTCTGGTCCCAGGGCTGGGAGGCCTCGGGGTTGGCCAGGATCCACTCCCGAGCCTTGGCCAGGAGCTGCTCGCGGCTCTCGGCGACCTCGTGTACGATGCCCGCCGCCAGTGCGTCCTTCGGCCCCACCTGCTTGCCCTCCGTGAGGTAGGGGAAGGAGGCAAGCAGCCCGATGCCGCGGGTCAGGCGGGCGACGCCGCCGCCCCCGGGCAGGAGCCCCAGGGTAACCTCGGGGAAGCCGATCTTGATCCGATCATCGTCGAGGACGACGCGGTGGTGGCAGCACAGGGCCAGCTCCAGGCCACCGCCGAGGGTGGTGCCGTTCATGGCCGCCACCACCGGCTTGCCCAGGGTCTCCAGCCGGCGCAGACCGGCCTTCATCTCCTCGGTGCGCTCGAACGCCTGCTCGGGATCGGTCATGCCGTACAGCATGTCGATGTCTGCGCCGGCCAAGAAGTCCTTCTTGGCCGAGGTGATGATGACGCCGGCCAGGTCTTTCTCGGCGGCCAGCTTGTCCAGCATCTCCATCATGGAGGCGCCGAACTCCTCGTTGATCACGTTCTGGGCGCGACCGGGCATGTCCATGGTGACGGTGACGATGTTCTGCCCGTCCTTGTCGTACTTGAAGCTCATGGTGTCCTCCGTCCCTACACGCGCTCGATGATGCCGGCGATGCCCATGCCGCCGCCCACGCAGAGCGTGACCAGCGCCGTGCCGAGGCCACGGCGCTCGATCTCGTCGAGAGCGGTGCTCAGGATGCACGCGCCGGTGGCGCCCAGGGGGTGCCCCATGGCGATGGCCCCGCCGTTGACGTTGATGCGATCCATGTCATCGATCCCCATGTCGCGCATGAAGCGCAGGGGCACCGCAGCGAACGCCTCGTTGACCTCGATGAGGTCGATGTCGGAGATGCTCATGCCGGCGATGGCGAGGGCCTTCCGGGACGCCGGGGCCGGCCCGATGAGCATGATCAGGGGCTCGGTGGCCACCACGCCGCCGCCGAGGATGCGCGCCCGGGGCTTGAGCCCCAGGGCCTCCCCCTTCTCCTTGCTGCCCACGAGCACAGCGGCGGCGCCGTCGACGATGCCCGACGAGTTGCCGGCGGTGTGCACGTGGTTGATGCGCTCCACCGTGATGTACTTGCGCAGGGCGCGATCGTCCAAGCCCATGGCGCCCATGTCAGCGAAGGAAGGCTTGAGCTTCGCCAGCCCCTCCATGGTGGTGGGCCGGATGTGCTCGTCACGGTCCAGGATGGTGAGGCCGTTGCGGTCCTTGACCGGGATCAGGGACGTGAAGTAGCCCGCGTCCCGCGCCGCGGCCGCCTTCTCCTGGGAGGCCAACGCGAAGGCGTCCACATCCTCCCGGCTGAAGTCCTCCATGGTGGCGATGAGGTCGGCGCTGATCCCCTGGGGCACGAACTCCATCTTGGCGTTGATCTCGGGGTCCAGGAGGAAGGCGGCGCCGTCGGAGCCCATCTTCACCCGGGACATGGACTCCACACCGCCGGCCACGATCAGCTCCATCCACCCCGCCCGGACGTTCATGGCTGCGGACAGGACGGTCTCCATGCCCGAGGCACAGAAGCGGTTCAGCGTCAGGGCAGGGATGGTGTCGGGCCAGCCCGCGAGCTGGACCGCGCTCTTGGCCACGCAGCCCCCCTGGTCGCCCACCTGGCCCACGCAGCCCATCTGCACGTCGTCCACCTGGGACGTGTCCAGGTCGTTGCGCCGCGCCAGCTCCTCCAGGAGGCCGGCGAGGAGCACCGCGGGCTCAACCTCGTGCAGGGAGCCGTCCGGCTTGCCGCGGCCACGTGGGGTTCGGATCGCGTCGAAGATGTATGCTTCCCGTGTCATCGTCCACTCCCTTTCGTCACCCGTTGGGGGTTGCTCTCGACGACCGCTGCAGCCCGTGCAGCGAGATCTCGGCCAGGATCCGCGCCACCTCCTGAATGGGCAGTCGTCCATCGGGCTTGAACCACATGTACACCGCCCGGCACATGCCGACGACGCCCTGCACCACCACCCGGCGGTCGAGGCTCGGGTCGAACTCGCCGGCGTCCACGCCCTCCTTGAGGATCCGCGCCCACAGCGACTCGTAGTCCTTCATGAGCTTGCGGATGTCCGTGGGCGAGTTGCGGTTGAGCAGGTCCAGGTCCTCGCGCTGCAGGATGCCCCAGATGTCGCGGTCCTCCTGGGTCTGCCGGAGGTGGATCTCGATGGCCATGGCCAGCTTCTGGGGAGCCGAGTAGCCGGTCCCCAGGATGGCGCGGGTCTCCTCGATCATCCGCTCCAGGGCCCCCTCCACGAGGCCGTGCAACAGATCCTCCTTGGTGGAGATGTAGTGGTACAGGCTTCCCTTCTGCATCCCCACCTCGTCGGCGATATCCTGGATACGAGCAGCATGGAAGCCCTTCTGACGGAACACCTTGGCCGCCGCCTGCAGGATCTCGGCGTTACGCGCCTTCCGGACCGCCGGCGGCCGAGCGGGGTTCCTAGCCATGCCTGATCTCGCGTCGGATAATTCGACCTCTCGTTCTGATCGTTCGAACATAGATTCGAATCCGGGTCGTGTCAAGGATCAGTTCCTTCCCGCACCCGCGTCCGCGTCGGCGGCAGCCACCCGTTCGCTTCATCTGCTGCGGTGCCTGGCACCCCCTCTGACGTTCCCGACGCGAGGGCGCCGATCGCCGTCCGCTGATCCGTGATCGCCGACGCTGACCGCCGCTCACTGCCACCGCCGCTGGTGACCGCCGCGGTCGCTGTTCGCTGCTGCGGATCACGGTCGTTGCTTGCTGACGCGGTTCGCCGTCGCCGTCCCTTTGGATGGGCATGGACGCTGGAGGTGACGCACTGTGTCTCCCGCCCAGCGCCGCGCCTCGTGGTAGGCTACGGCCGATCCCTCCTCTGGAGGATGTGTCATGGCCCACCACATCTGCCCCTGGTGGCTCGGGTACTTCCACGTGAGCCCGCTGCGCCGGCTCGTCGAGAGCCCGACCAAGCTGCTCGCACCCCTGGTGCGCGAGGGCATGGTGGTGGTGGAGCCGGGCTGCGGCATGGGCTTCTTCACCCTCCATGCAGCCCGCATGGTTGGTCACTCCGGCCGCGTGGTGGCGGTGGACCTCCAGGAACGGATGCTGAGGGGCCTGGAACGTCGCGCCCGTCGTGCGGGCCTGGCCGGTCGCATCGAGCGCCGCCTGGCGACGGCCGGCGACCTCGGCGTCGACGACCTGGCGGGAGCCGTCGACCTCGCCCTGGCTCTGCACGTGGTACACGAGGTTCCCGACCAGGCGGCCTTCTTCGGCCAGCTCGCGCACACCCTCAAGCCCGGTGGCCGGCTGCTCGTGGTGGAGCCCAAGGGACACGTCAAGGAGGCCGATCTCGCACGGTCGATGTCCCTCGCAGAGCGGCAAGGCCTGGCCATCGACGCGACCGCCTCGCTTCCCATCGAGCGCTCCGCCCTGTTGCTGCGTACAAACTGAGAAACGTCGATCGCGGGCAGGCGGAGTGAAGCGGCGGCCCTACGACTCGGCCTTGCGGCGGAGGCGGGCGGCCACCTCGGCATCCTCGGTGGCGATGCTGCGTTCCAGCCACTCCTCGTCCCCCCTCGAGAAGCGAAACTCGTGCCTGTACGGGCAGAAGTCGTGGAGACCCGCCTCCCGGTCGCGTGTGAACCAGATCAGGGGGTACAGGACGCAGCCGTCGGGCCGGTCGGGATAGGCGGCGCAGCAGCCGTCGATCAGGAAGACGCAGCACCCGTCGCTGTTGCAGAGGCGCAACGTTCCATCAGCCCAGGCCTCATAGAAGCCCCGGTGTCCGGCACGTTCCAGCCGGCGCACGTCGGCCTCGGTGAGGCTCATCTTCGTGTCCCGGCAGCAGGCGTCGCAGCCGTGGCGAAGACAGGGGGAGGCAGCGTCGTGCGGCATGGCCGGCACCCATGGTACCCAATGGCGAGAAGCTCCGGGAGCACCAGAGAGGGTGCCTCGCACCGTCGATACGCGCCGCCACGTCGATGCCGGTGCCAGGCACCCCGTCTTGATTCGATAGCACGCAGATCGGCACGTTTGGAAGGGTGCCTGGCACGGCTTCTGGCCTTCCTGAAGCGAGAGACGAGGGACGCGCCCTTCCCCCGGCGCGCTGTCACCAGTGGCACGCCCGAGGGAGGCGCCGTTCTCAGGGGCGTCTGTGGCCCGCATTCCGATCGCGCGGACCGTTGTCCGGCCGCTGATCGCTGACGCGGTCGCTGTCGCTGAGCGCGGCCGCGGTCGCTGCCCCCGCCGCCGGTGATGGGGTGATAGAGTCATGCCCGAGCACGCCCACACCGCCGGAGGAGGAGATCCATGACCGACCCAGACGGCTCCAGCGCGGCTTCCCGCGTCGACCCCTACCGCTTCATGGGGCCCACCCTCCGCTCGCTCGTGACCTCCTCGATCCCCGACGAGCCATCCTACGGAGAGATCCCCTGGACGCCGCCCGCCGGGCCCCTGGCGGCGGCCCGGGTGGCGCTGCTCACCACCGCGGGGCTGTTCATGAAGGGGGACCGCCCTTTCGACCTGGAGCGCGAGCGTCGCGAGCCCCTGTGGGGCGACCCGAGCTGGCGGCGCCTCCGCGCCGACGCCACTGCCGATGACGTCGACGTGGCCCACCTTCACATCAAGACCGACTACATCAGGCGCGACCTGAACGTCGCCCTGCCCCTGGGCCGTCTGCGTGAGCTGGTGGCGGATGGTGTCGTTGGATCGGTGGCGGACAGCCACTACTCGGTCATGGGGTACCAGGGCGAGAACCCGGCCCGCATCGCCGAGGCGAGCGGCGAGGAGATCGTGGACTCCCTACAGGCGGAAGGGGTGGACCTGCTGCTGCTGGCCCCGGTCTGACCCGACTGCTGCCGGTCCGTGGGACTGGTCGCGCGCCTGGTGGAGACGGCCGGCATCGCCACCGTCACCCTCAACATGATCTGGACCTACCAACGCCTGGTGGGGATGCCGCGGGTGGCCGCCATCGAGCACCCCTTCGGGCGCCCCTTCGGGGACGTCGGCGACGCAGTGACCCAGCGCGCCGTCCTGCAGCGAGCGCTGGAGCTGTACGAGCTGGCCCACGCACCGGGCACCGTGGTCCACCTGCCGTTCCGCTGGCACGAGGACCCCAAGGCCACGGACTGGCACCCTCCGGTCCCGTCGCCGGTGGTGGCGTGGTTCAAGGAGCAGATGCGGAGGCAGCTGAAGGGCGGCGGCAGGTCGAAGACGGGCGATTCGGGATGAGGTGGCGCGCCGTCCGAGTTACAGCCAGCGAGGAGGCGCCATGAGCTTCGACACGAGCCTTGTGGGAAGCACATTGCCGGAGACGGTCCTGGAGTACAGGCCGGAGGAGGTTATCCTCTACGCCCTGGGGGTCGGGGCGGGCGCCGACGACCTCCCGTACGTGTTCGAGGGTGCGGCCGGGGGCCTGCAGGTGGTCCCCAGCTTCGCCACCCTCGCCCCCGGCATTTCCGGCGCGTTCCTGCACCGGCTCGGCTTCGATGTCGCCCGCTCCCTCCACGGCGAGCACACCCTCACCCTGCATCGGCCCATGCCCACGGAGGGCCTGATCAGGACGAGGACCGAGGTGGTGGAGGTGAAGGAGCGTCCGAGCGGCACCTTCGTGCGCTTCCTCAGCCGGACCCTGGACGAGACCGACCACATGGTGTGCGACAACCGCTTCCTGATCATCGAGCTGCCGGAGGCACCCTCGCGGCAGACAGGGACCACGGGGACGCAGGCGCCCCAAGCGGGCGGCGATCCGGTGGAGCTGGAGGTGACCGCCGCCATCCCCGCCTCCCAGGCGCTGCTCTACCGTCTCTCGGGTGACCGCAACCCGCTCCACGTCGATCCAGCGTTCGCCCGCCGGGCGGGCTTCGAGCACCCCATCCTGCACGGCCTCTGCACCTTCGGCTATGCGACCCGGATGCTGGTGCACGCCGCCTGTGGCGACGACCCGACCCGCCTGCGCCAGATCGGCGCCCGCTTCGCGGCTCCCGTCGTTCCCGGCGACGTCCTCACCGTACGCGCCCGCCACGACGAGCACCGGCGGCTGCTGTTCGAGGCGCACACCCAGGCCGGGTTGGTCCTCTCCCACGGAATGGCGGTCACCACCGAGTCCCTCGCCGGGGGCTGATCCGCTCGCCCACGCGGGTCGGATCACGGCCGGCCGGCACGGATCACGCTGATCTGCCCACCGCGCTCGATGTAGGCCGCACGAACCGACTCCAGGCGGTCGACGCCGGTGTCGCGCAGCCCCTCCATGAGGTCCCGCTCGGTGAGGTTGTTCTTCCGCATCTGCGGCCAGCGGATGTCCCCCGAGTCCACGAGCCGGTCCTCGTGCCCCTTGATGAGGTGACCCACCACGTCGCTGTAGAAGGCTGTCTTGGCCAGGATCATGTGCAGCACCACGATGGCGGCGCTGGCGGCGACGGTGGCCAGAAACGGGGCGTTCCCGGTGAGGGCGCGGCTCATGTTGGAGCCCAGGATCACGCTCAGCACGATGTCGAAGCTGGTGTGCTTTCCGAAGACGCGCTTCCCTCCGAACCTGACGAAGACCAGGGCGGCGAAGAAGATGAAGACGGCGCGAATGGCCATCTGCCACCAGACGATGGTGTCGGCGCTCGCTCCCACCAGTGCGTGAAACCAGTCGCTCATGTGCCACCTCCCAGGCGGTGCTCGGGGTCAGGTCTCCACCAGATAGTCCTCGCGCCGCACCACGCCCCGGACGGGCTCGCCCCGCAGCAGGCGGAGCACGTTCTCGGCGGCCTTGCGGGTGGCCCCGACCATGACCCCCGGCACCACCGCCGAGTTGTGGGGCGAGCCCAGGAAGTTGGGCAGCTCGAAGAACGGCTCGTCGGTGCGGAACTCTCCCGCCCGGAAGGGCTCCACCCACCAGGCGTCGATACCCGCCGCGAAGTCGGGGTTGGCGAGCATGTGCTCGTACAGGGCGTGCTCGTCGACGATGGCGCCCCGGGCGACGTTGATGAGCATGGCGTCCGGCTTCATCCAGGCCAGCTCCCGCCCCCCGATCAGGCCCCGGGTCTGCCGGTTCAAAGGCAGGGAGATGACCACGCAGTCCGCCGCTCGCAGCACTTGCTCCAGGTCGTCGAGGGTCCCGATGAAGTCGGTGGGCTCCGAGCTCCGACCACTCGTGTTGACGGCGTGAATGGACAGCCCCAGGGCGCGCATGAGCCGCGCCACGGCCCGCCCGATCCCTCCGAAGCCCAGAATGCCGCACACCGATCCCCGGAGCATGCCGGTCGTGGCAAAGGGCACGAACTCGCCGGCCGCCAGCTTGGCGTGATTGACCAGGAGCTTCTTCTTCAGGGCGAGCGCCATGGCCAGGACGTGCTCGGACATGGGCTCGGCGAACGCCCCGACATTGCCGGCGACCGGGAGCCCCGCCGGGAGCTTCGCGAACGGCACGTGATCGGTGCCGGCGGACAGGAGCTGCAGCAGGCCGGCGCGCCCCAGCAGGGCCAGCTCCTCGTCCTCGAGCTCCTTGCCGGGGCTCCACGAGATCAGGGCCCTGGCCGAGGTCAGGGCCGCCCGCCGTTGCCCCGGCGCGAGGTCCTTGAGATAGACGAACCGCGCCCACCCACCGAGAACTTCAGCGTGCAGCGCCCGCGCCTGCTCATCCGCCCCGTAGGTCACCACCACCACGGTCTCGTCTTCGTACTCGCTCATCCTGCTCCCCTCGCCGGGTACGCCCGCCCACCCGGCCTGTCTCGAGACACAACACGCGGCATGCCGGAGGACATCCGAGAGATCGGCGGGCGCGGTGGGAGCGGACGGCCGGGGGGCGCCCATCCCCCGGCCGCGCAACTTGGCGCGTGACGCTGTATCCTAATAGGAAGGAAGAACTCCGTGACATGCATCCTGCAGACTCGCCGCGCGCGCGGTCCCGCCGAGCGGTGGCGTCTGCCGTCGGAGAGAGCCCGGAGCGGCCGGCGACGCCGTGGTGCGCCGCCGATCGCACCGGCCATGAAGGGAAGAAAGAGGAGGGCACGACCATGACTTCCAACGACGCCTTCGAGACCCTGTGTGAACGGCTCGGCTTCCCCGGCTCGGCCCGCCTGCGGGCCATCCTGCAGGCACTGATGACACCCGAGCAGGCGCGCATCGCCGCGGCTCTGCCGGGATCCGTCGTCGACGTGGCGGCGCGGGCGGGCGTCGACGAGGACGATGCCGCTCGGGAGCTGGACGACCTCTTCTACAAGGGGGTCGTGTTCCCCAGGGGCGACTTCGCCCGGCGCTCGGAGTACCGCCTCGCCCGGCACGTCATCCAGCTCCATGACGCCAGCCTCGCGACCCAGCAGCTCATGGTCCCCACCCACAGACCGTTCTTCAAGAAGTGGCACGACTTCTGCCTGGAGGAGATGTACCCCGCCATGATCGGCGCCTACGAAGCGCTCGACGCCCCTCCGACCCGCGTCGTGCCCGCGCACAAGGCGATCAAGGACCTGCCCGGCGTCCTGCCGGAGGAGGACTTCCACGAGCTTCTCAAGGCCCAGCAACTGATCGCGGTGGTGCCGTGCTCGTGCCGGTTCCGGACCAGCTCGGTGGAGGAGCCCTGCACCCGGCACAAAGAGACCCTCCTGTGGGTGTGCCTGCAGTTCGGGCGCGGCGCCGAGTATGTGCTGGAGCGCGGCTCGGGCCGGCGATTGACCCTGGGGCAGGCCCTCGAGCTCGCCGACACCATCGAGGAGCACGGCCTCATCCACATGTGGGGCAACAGCGGCGCCATGACCGGCGTACACACGAGCTGCCAGTGCTGCGACGACTGCTGCATGAACGCCGTCAGCGCCCGCCGTGCCGGCGCCGACGTCGGGATCATGTGGCAGAAGAGCCGCTACGAGGCCTTCGTGGCCGACCCTGATCGCTGCGACGGCTGCGAGGACTGCGTCGAGCGCTGCCCCTTCGGCGCCGTCGACATGACGACCGACGAGACCACAGGCCTCCTCACCTCGTCGGTGTCCGCCGAGAAGTGCTTCGGCTGCGGGGTGTGTGTGGTGGGCTGCCCCTCCGGCGCGCTGCAGATGCGGGCGGTGCGCTCCCCCGAGTTCATCCCGCGGGAGTTCCCGACCCCGAAGGTGGCCCACTGAGGACGTGAGGGCGTGAGACCCAAGGCGTTAGAAGTGAGAAGTCAGAAGTGAAGAGGTCGGCGCCCCGGTGCCGGAGCGCCACACATCCTCACGAGCGCCTCCGAACGGGTACGAGAGGAGGGACTCTTCACCTCGAACTGCCGGCTTCTCACGCCCTCACGCCCTCACGTCCTCACGCCCTCACGCCCTCACGCCCTCACGCCCTCACGCCCTCACGTCTAACTTCTAACGTCTAACTTCTAACTCCTCACCCCTCACCGCCCGCCCGCGCCGCCTCTCTGGCCACGCACCATCCGCGCCCGCTACACTGGCGGAAGCGACTCCGGAGGTACACCATGGCAACGAGCCACATCGGGACGGACGACTTCGCCGCCGCCAGCGGCGTGACGGAGCCCATACGAGACGGCAGGGGCTACATCGAGAGCCTGCGCGGCCGCGGCCTCAAGGTCTACCTCTTCGGCGAGCGGGTCGAGGAGCCGGTCGACCACCCGATGATCCGGCCGTCCATCAACGCCATGGCGGCCACCTACGACCTCGCGGTGGCCGAGCCGGAGTTGGCCCTGGCTCACTCGAGCCTCAGCGGCAAGGCGGTGAACCGCTTCCTGCACGTCACCGAGAGCGCGGACGACGTGGTGCCGCAGAACCGCATGCAGCGCAGCCTCGGCCAGCTCACCGGCACCTGCTTCCAGCGCTGCGTCGGCATGGACGCCATCAACTCGCTGTATTCGGTGACCTACGAGATCGACGAGGAGCACGGCACGCCCTATCACGAGCGCTGCAGCGCGTTCGTCCGCGGCATGCAGGAGCTGAACCTCGTCATCGGCGGCGCGATGACCGACGCCAAGGGCGACCGCAGCAAGGGCCCGTCCGAGCAGGCCGACCCCGACCTCTACCTCCGCGTCGTCGAGCGGCGCGACGACGGGGTCGTGATCCGCGGCGCCAAGGCCCACCAGACCGGCTGCGTCAACTCGCACTGGATCGTCGTCATGCCGACCATGCGCCTGACGGAGGGCGACCGCGACTACGCGATCGTCGGCGGCCATCCCCGTCGACCGATCCCGGGCCTGACCTTCGTCTACGGCCGCCAGTCCTGCGACACCCGGGCCCTGGAGGGGGGCGACATCGACGCCGGCAACGCCAGCTACGGCGGGCCAGGAGGCGCTGATCGTCCTCGACGACGTGTTCGTCCCCTACGGAGAGGGTCTTCCTGTACGGCGAGTTCGAGTTCGCGGCGCCGCCTGGTGGAGCGCTTCACCGCCTACCACCGTCGCTCTTACGTGTGCAAGACCGGGTCGGCGACGTGCTCATCGGCGCCGCGGCCACCATCGCCGACTACAACGGCGTGCCGGCAGCCTCCCACGTCCGCGACAAGCTGGTGGAGATGGCCCACCTCAACGAGACCATCTACTCCGCCGGCATCGCCTCCTCCCACGAGTCCTCCGAGACGACGGCCGGCAACTGGCAGAACGACGGCCTCCTGGCCAACGTCTGCAAGCACAACGTGACCCGATTCCCCTACGAGCTCGCCCGCCTGGCCGAGGATCTGGCGGGAGGTCTGCTCGCCACCTGCCCGTCCGAGAGGGACCTCGCGTCCCCCGAGGTCGGCCCGCTCCTCGACAAGTACCTGAAGGGCCGGGCCGATGTGCCCACCGAACACCGCATACGGATGCTGCGTCTCATCGAGAACATGACCCACGGCCGCAACTCCGTGGGCTACCTCACGGAGTCTCTGCACGGGGCCGGGTCGCCCCAGGCCCAGCGCATCCAGATCGCCCGCCAGATGAACCTGGAGTCCAAGAAGAAGCTGGCCAAGCGGCTGGCGGGCATCCCGGAGGGTGAAGGCTGATCCGAGTCCGGTCCCGCGCCCGCCGCCGGGAGCGAACCGCGCCACGCCCGAACGCCGCTTCCCGGCGGGTGTGAACGGCTCCGTCGCCCGGGAAGAATGGACCGGGGCGCGGCGTTTGACACCCGGTCTCGTAACGAGTAGGGTGAGGCACCTCCATGCAGCTCTCAATCATCGCCCCTTGGATGCGGAACGCGGGCACCGCCTGGGCGCCCCCCGCCGACCGCACAGGCGCTCTGTCGAGGCACGTCCGCGGGTGCCTCTTCTGCGCCACGCCCGGGTGACCGACGTGAGCCGCGACCCCCTCTCCCCTGGACTCGGAATCCCCGCTCTCAATGCAATCTCCGGAGAGGCGGTCGCGGAGGTCCTCGACTCCATCCCCTGCGCCGTGCTGGTCGTCGACAGCGAGCGTCGCATCCGGCGGCTCAACAGGGAGTTCAGGCGGGCGCTCGGGCTGGAGGATGGCAGCCACATCGGCAGCTGCCAGGGCGGTGCCCTGGGCTGCCTCCATGCGGCACGGGAGGACCACCACCGGCAGCCAAGCGCCTTCTGCCAGGACTGCGAGCTCGCAGCCCTCACCACCCGAGCTCTCCTCGGCGAGCACTCGGCGCGGGGACGGGCGAGGCTCCAGATCGCGACCCAGGGGCGGCTGGAGGACGTCCACCTGGAGTGCTCGGCAGTTCCCGTGAGCGTGGGCGAGGAACGGTTCGTGGTGGTGCTCGTCGAGAACACCGGCGAGCTGCTGAGGCTGCGGGCCGGAGAGGCCGACGGCACCGTGGGGGGCATGATCGGTCGCCACCCCTCGATGCTCGAGCTCTACGACATCATCCGCGAGGTCGGCCCACTCGACGTGCCGGTACTGATCGAGGGCGAGACCGGCACCGGCAAGGAGCTGGTCGCCCGGGCCCTGCACCGCTGGAGCCGGCGCACCGAGGGCCTCCTGGTCACCGTCAACTGCGGCGCCCTCCCCGACGGTCTGCTGGAAAGCGAGCTGTTCGGGCACGTCAAGGGCGCGTTCACGGGCGCCCATCGGGATAAGAAAGGCCGCTTCGAGCTCGCTGACGGCGGCACCATCTTCCTCGACGAGATCGGGGAGCTGAGCCCGGCCATGCAGGTGAAGTTCCTGCGCGTCCTGCAGGACGGCAGCTTCGAGCCGGTGGGCAGCGAGCGCACCGTCACCGCGGACAGCCGCGTCGTCTGCGCGACCAATAGGGATCTCTACCGGGACCTGGCCGGAGGCAGGTTCCGGAGTGACCTCTACTACCGGCTGTGCGTGGTTCCCATCCGGGTCCCGTCTCTGCGGCAGCGGGCCACCGACATTCCCCTTCTGGCGACCCACTTCCTGACACGGCTCGGTGGCGACAGCACGGACCTGGAGACGTCCCTCACGGAGGAGGCGCTGCGCGTTCTCGAAACGCATCCCTGGCCGGGGAACGTGCGCGAGCTGGAGAACGCCATCCACTACGCGGCGATCCGAGCCCGCGGCCTCCCCATCGAGCCCCGACACCTGCCCCCCAACGTTGTCCACCACCACGGAGAAAGGCCGGGGCTCACCACCCGTCACGCCCTCGACCCCGCCACCGTGGACCAGGTCCTCAGGGAGACCAGCGGCAACCGGAGCGAGGCTGCGAAGCGGCTCGGCGTCTCCCGCACCACCCTGTGGCGCTTTCTCAGCGGCCGATCCGCCACCCACCACGGCGGCTGATCCACCGGCCCACTCCGAGGCCTCAGAACGTGTGGCGCGACAACAGGTCGTCCAGGCGTACCGCGCCGGGGCCCAGGAACGAGGTGAACCTGGCCGCGATACCCCGGGCGCCCTCACGCGTGGGATCGGCACGGCGCACCACCCGCGCTGAACCCTGGACCTTCAGCTCGTTGTCCGGCATGACGATCTCGAACCGGACGGCGCCACCCACGGCGAACTCGTCCGGACAGCTCACCAGCATGCCTGACGACGAGATATTCTCTGTCCTTCCAGGGGTTGCCGCAGCGACCGGCGTGCTCTCCGGCACGAGACGCACCGGCATGCGGAGCCGCACGCGGGGCGCCACTCCGAGCAGCTCCGCGACCGTTCCACGCAGCTCCTCCGCGATCGCGTCGATCCCTACCACGCGGCTGATGCCCCTGCCGAGCCATGCCCGAGCCTGACCCAGCAGGGCAGCGGGACACAGCATCACAACGGCCGCGCATCGGCCGCAGCTGTCCGACCAGGCACAGACCTCGTCCCGGTTCGCGCGTCCGATCCGGTCCTGGGCATAGGCGAGGACCACGGCTGCGAAGTGCGTCACGCCGACCGTCTTCCTCATGGTCGCCAGGGACCTGGTCCTCTGGAAGTGCATGCCCAGGGGCTCAAGAGCCAGGACGGCCCGCCGCGCCAGCGCGTCGTCCAGCCCGACCAGCAGGATGCCCCGTGCCCAAGTGCTCATCGGTATCAATCCTCTCCCATCCGGTACCCATGAGCCACTCTCTAGATAGCACCCCGCAGGGCTGGGGGACTGCCGGACCCCTGCCCACGTGACCGTCGTCACACAGGGCGGGCCTTCGCACACGGGACCGACGCTCCCTGCCCCGGATCAGGGGTCTTCCACAGCGGCTGCCGGCTCCACGGCCAGCAGCTCGATGGAGAAGACGAGGACCTGACCGGCCAACGGCCCGCGTCTGCCGTAGGCCAACTCGGAGGGGATGTACAGCTCGTACTTCCCGCCTTCCTTCATGAGCTGGAGGCCCTCGGTCCATCCCGGGATCACGCCTGAGAGCTTGAACTCGGCGGGCTGGCCCCGCTCATAGGAGCTGTCGAACTCGTGGCCGTCCACGGTGGTGCCCCGGTAGTTGACCTTGACCGTGTCGCCCAGACCGGGGGAACGCCCGGAACCCTCCTCGAGCACCTTGTACTGGAGCCCGCTGGCTGTGACCTGAACCCCCTGCTTGGTCCGGTTCTTCTCCAGGAAGGTGATGCCCGCCTGGCGCACGGCCTCGGACTCCGCGCTCACGTGGGCCCGCTGCTCGGCCTCGATCTTCCGCTTCAGGGCGACCATGGTCTCGTGCATCTCGGGCTGGCTCATCTTCGGCTCCGCCCCGGCGAGGGCGTCCGCGATCCCCTGGAGGACGGCCTCCGGGTTCATCTCCACACCCTGGCGCTTGAAGTCGTCGCCGATCTGGTAGCCCAGGCTGTAGTTGACGCGTACGGCCTCGTCGCTGAAATCCAGGGGTTGCTCGGCTGCCGCCGCGGTGCAGGCGGCCACAGCCACGACGAACGACATCACGATACGGCTGCTCATGGGGTCAAGACCTCCTTGCGAGATGGGTGGCGCGACCTTATCAGGTCGGACGAGAAGGGGCCGCCCGCGGGGGCGGCCCCGGTCGATTGCAGCTCGGGGCTCGGATGACTCGACGGGCCTTACAGAAGACCTTCGCAGCCGTTGGCGTTGGGATCACCCACGCAGTACGGCACCATCATCTCGTTGTCCTCGTGCTCCACGATGTGGCAGTGCCAGACGTACAGACCTTCCTTGTCGAAGGTCGCAGCGACCCTGGTCACCTGGCCGGGGTAGGCGATGACGGTGTCCTTCCAGCCCGTCTCATCAGCCTCGGGCGGTACGGGACCCTGCAGGACAGGGAGCCCGGTGACCGGATCGAGGATGAAGGGCTCGCGGCCGAGCACCTTGAACTTCACCAGGTGCAGGTGGATGGGATGGCCGTCCATGGTGTAGTTCCAGAGCTCCCAGGTCTCGGTCGAGTCGAGCGCCGGGTTCTGCCGGATCGGGTCCATCCACAGCTGTCCGGCAGGGAGGGTCGCGCCGTCGGTGCCGAGCACCGCCGCCTTGGGCGCGAAGGGCAGGGAGGCCACGATGGCGCCCGTGGCGTCCACGCAGCTTCCGAGACCGTCGGGAGTTGCCGCGGAGTCCTGCGTGATGCCCCCGGTCACGACGTTGATGTTGACGCAGACCACCGCCGACTCCTCTTCCAGGAGCGCGAGGTCACGGGTGAAGGTCGCACCGACAGGGTAGGTGTCCACGCCGTCAACGGCGCTCAGCACCAGGTTCCAGGGGTCGGTGGCCGGGGTGGCGCCGCCCGGATCGGTGGCGCTCTGGCCCAGCAGGGCGCTGTTGACCCGGAACTGCATCACCTGGCCCGTGGTGGCGGGATCGGCGGGGATGTCGGGGAAGCCGCCGAACGGCGCGTCGGGTGCGGTGTTGAACATGCGCACGACGTCACCGTTCTTGAGGCCCCGGAAGTCCACCAGGACGTCGGCCCGCTCGGCGAGACCCATGAGCAGCGCCTGGTCCTTGAAGGGGGCCCTGACCCGGTTCCAGGTCGCCTGGCCCGGCACCAGCGGGGTGGCCTTGCCGGTGACGATCTCCACGACCTGCGGCAGCAGGCTCTGCTCGGCGCCGATCTGGTAGAAGGGGACCTCCTTGTTGGGCTTGCCCTGCTTGTTGAGGCGGAACATGGACAGGTTGAGGAAGCGGGAGTTGCAGCCGTTGAGGAAGCGGAAGCGGTAGATCGCCGGCGCCACCTCGAGCTCGGGCCAGCTCACGCCGTTCACCACGATGACGTTGAAGAACGCCTCGGGGTTCCAGATCGGCGAGATGTCCGAGCCGTTGGTGTCGATGAAGTCGATGTCGAGGCCGGCGCCGGTGTTGCCCGGAACCGAAGCGGTCTGCCCGTCGCCGAGGCCCTCGAAGAAGGCCCGGTTGGCGGGGTAGAAGAGCGAGCCGTCGGCGTTGAACGAGCGGTCCTGGATGACGATGGGGATCTCGCGGTACTTCTCCCGCGAGCCGCCGAGAGCAGCCGGGAAGTTGGTCGCCGCCAGGCCCTCACCCGCCACCGGTGCTGGGCTGGGGAGCGTGCCCGAGACCAGCCCTGTCTCACCGCCGCCGCTGTCGCGGATCAGCCAGAAGCCGGCGGGGCCGGCGTAGACGTTGTTGCGGGTCATGCCGAGGGCGTGGTCGTGGTACCAGAGCGTGGTGGACGGCTGGTCGTTGGGGTAGGAGTAGTTGGCAACGCCCGGGATCGCGTTCGTGTTGTCGGTTATGCCGTAGCCGTTCGCCAGCTTGCCCTGGCACACGTAGACGTCGTTCGCCGGGTCGGCGAGCGCCGGATCATCCGTGCACGTGAATCCGCCCTTGGCCGGATCCGGCAGCCACCACGCTTCCGGGTAACCGTCACTCTCGGGACCGACGTGGGCGCCGTGGACGTGAGTCACGATGGGGACGGGACCGGTGTACAGCTCCTGGCTGCGACCGCGGCAGTCGGTCCTCGCACCGTCCATGAGGCAGTCCGCGACCGGGTTCGCCCAGTGCAGGGTCTGGTCGATGGGCAGCAGGTGGGAGAGGTACCTGCCGTTGCCGTCCACCAGGTCGTTGATCCAGTCGACGGTGGTGAGCGTGTCCTTCAGGTTCTCGACGGTGTAGGCGGGGTAGTTGAACTGCGAGTTGGGCGCGGGGGCGATCCCGGGGCCGCCGCCGAGCGCGCTGGAGTCGGGCGAATCATCGCCAGCGGGGCCGTAGCTCCAGATCGCGGTCGCCGGGAAGCTCGGCAGAGTGTTTCCGATCGCTGGGTTCAGCGTCGCCCAGATCCCACCGGGCAGGATCTGCTGCTGGAACTGGCGCACCGCGATGTCGTAGTCGTGGGCGGTCCCGGTGTCGTTCATCACCGGCGGGATGACCAGCGGGGTCACGTACTTGGGGATGGTGAGCGGGTCCAGCGTGCCGCCCGGCACGGCCTGGGCATGGGCGACCGCCGGCAGCAGGCCCAGCACCAGGCCCGTGGCCAGGGTCAACCCAATGGCGTTGATCGTGGTTGTCTGCTTTCTCATGATCTTCGATCCTCCGTGAGTGGTTTGCTTCGGTTCGATGCGAGAGGCGCCGCAAGCGGCCGGCGCCCACCTCCGGGCCTTCGGGGCTGCGAGCCGTCCATGGTTTCGCGTGGGGACCTCCCTCTGTCTCCATGCGCCGATCACCGGCGCCTCGTTGTCGGCACCTCCGGAACCGAGCCAGCGGGACACTCCCGGAAGCGACTTCGGCCCAGATCTGACTGCGAACTCGGCGAGTCGTAGAGCAACCGCCATGCCAGGCCCGCCGCACTCCCAGGTCCTGAGTAATAAGTTCCTCATTAATAGTGACTTAATGATGATCGGACGGGTGCCGGCCAGGAGACCCAGGAGGCGCGGCGACCATCCGACTGGAACACAGGCCGGCTCTCGGGGGCCACTGACCGTCTGCCGTGCGTGCACGCTGCAACGAGCTAATCTTCAGTCACTTGGCCCGGCCAGCAGTGGCCGGGGGAAGGTTGTTGACGGGTGTTTCACGCGGCCGGTGAAACGTTGAAACACTGCGACAGGGACTCGCCGCCCGGCGACCCCGGGGCCGGACACTTTGCCGGTCGCCCGGTCGTGGTACGCTGCCGAGCGAATCGGAATCAGCCGCTGGGAGTCTCCTCATGAGCACGGACGTCTACGAGCGCCTGGCCCAGACCCTCGATGCCCTGCCGAACGGGTTCCCCCGCACCGCGAGCGGGATCGAGCTCGAGATCCTGAGGAAGATCTACACCGAGGAGGAGGCGGAGCTGACCTCGAAGCTCAAGCTGATGCCGGAAGCCGCCTCCCAGATCGCCGAGCGCCTCGGACGTGATCCCGAGGCCACCGCCCGACTGCTGGAGGAGATGCGGGAGCACGGCTGCATCGGGGCCATGGGGTCTCGCGAGCGGCGCCGGTACCACCTGCAGCCGTTCGTCATCGGCGTCCTCGAGTACCAGCTGCCGCGCGTGGACCGGGAGACCGCCGAGCTCATGGAGCAGTACGCTCGGGAGGGCTTCTTTGCGGGCATCGGCAACAACAAGCCGGCGTTCCTGCAGACCGTTCCGGTGGAACGCTCGATCCAGGCCGGGCTCGAGATCCATCCCTACGAGAGCGTGCGTGAGCTCATGGACAGGGCGGTGGCGTTCTACACCATCGACTGCATCTGTCGCACCGAACAGGCTCTGCTGGGCAAGCCGTGCGGCAAGCCGATCAGCAACTGCATCACCATGTCCATGAACGAGCATGCCTTCGACCACAGCTTCCGGGGCCGCGCCGTGGACCGGGAGGAGGCGGAGAAGATCATGCGTGAGGCCGCCGAGGCGGGGCTGGTGCACTCGACCATGAACGTCACGGGCGACACCTACCACTTCTGCAACTGCTGCCCCTGCTGCTGCGGCCTGCTCCGCGGGCTCATCGAGTTCGAGGCGCCGAACCTGATCGCCAGGTCCAACTTCTGGGCCGCCATCGACCCTGACACCTGCCAGGCATGCGGAGTGTGCGCGGACGAGCGCTGCCCCGTGGAAGCCATCTCCGAGGCCGACGATTGCTACCTCGTCGACCGGGAGCGTTGCCTGGGCTGCGGGGTGTGCTCGATCACCTGCCCGACCGAGTCCATCACCATGGTCCGCAAGCCCGAAGAGCAGTGCGTCAGGGCTCCCAAGAACATGATCGAGTGGATGATCAAGCGTAGCGAGGACACCGGCAAGCCCCTCGACCGCTTCCTCTAGGTGCTCGAGCGCCCGACCCCCTCATGACACACACGCCGGCGGGAGGCCCCGCGTCCGCGATCAGCGGCAGTCTCCAGCGTCGGCGATCAACGACGGCGTTCAGCGGCGGCCCACCCTCGCGGAACAGCGGCCTCCCAGAGAACGGCGCCTCCCTCGGGCGTGCCACTGGTGACACTTTTCCGGAGCAGCCTGTGCCGGCCGCGCATCGCCTGCGGGCCAAAGAAGTGTCGGCGGTGGCAACCGCGGGGAGCGCGCCGACAGAATCGGCACGCCGCAGGAGGCGTCACTTCGGGCAGGCCAGACCGCGGCGATCCCTTGACACAGGCCGGCCACCGGCTACGCTTCCGGCTGAACGACCCGGAGGGACCATGCAAGAAGCTGCCGAGTGGAGAGCGCGGAAGAAGACGGCCACCGTGCTGGGCGCGGACATGGCCTACCTGGAGCTGGGGGAGGGCGACCCCATCGTGCTCTTACACGGCAACCCCACGTCGTCGTTTCTGTGGCGGGACGTCGTGCCCCACCTGGAGAGCCTGGGCCGCTGTCTCCTCCCCGACCTGATGGGCATGGGCGACTCGGACAAGCTCCAGGACTCGGGGCCCGGGCGCTACCGTTTCGTGGAGCACCGCCGCTACCTGGACGCCTTGCTCGAGATGCTGGGCGTCGAGGACCGAGTGACGTTGGTCGTCCACGACTGGGGCTCGGCCCTGGGCTTCGACTGGGCTCACCGGCATCCCGACCGGGTGCGCGGCGTCGCCTACATGGAGGCCATCGTCACCCCCCTGACCTGGGAGGACTGGCCCGAGCCGGCCCGGCGCATGTTCCAGGGCCTGCGCTCCCCGGCGGGTGAGGAGATGATCCTGGACAAGAACGTGTTCGTGGAGAACATCCTGCCCGGATCGACCCTGCGCACCCTGACGGACGACGAGATGGACGAGTACCGGCGCCCCTTCGCCGAGCCCGGGGAAGGGCGGCGACCCACCCTCACCTGGCCGCGCGAGATCCCCATCGGCGGCGAGCCAGCGGACGTCCACGAGATCGTCTCCGGCTACAGCCGCTGGCTGGCCATGGCCGATCTGCCCAAGCTCTTCGTCAACGCCGACCCCGGGGCCATCCTCACCGGGCGCCAGCGCGAGCTCTGCCGGTCCTGGCCCAACCAGGAGGAGGTCACCGCCGCCGGCATCCACTTCCTCCAGGAGGACTCCGGGGAGGCCATCGGCCGCGCCGTCGCCGATTGGCTCGAGCGCATCGGGTAACCTCAGGGACGCAGCACGACCTTGATGGCGCCGGTCCTCGCATGGTCGGCGGCGGTGCGGAGGGCCTCCCGGTAGCGATCAAGGGGGAAGTTGTGGGTGAGCAGCGCCCGAAGGGCGTTGCCGTGGGTGACCATGAGGCGGTGCACGACCCGGAAGGTGTGCAGGCTCTCCCCTCGCCAGCTCTCCGCGCCGTAGCAGACGAAGCCGTGGACCTCGAGCTCCCGGGCCCACAGGAAGCTCAGCTCCAGGTCCCGGATGCGGCCGGCGCAGCCGAGCACCGCGATGTGACCGCGTACCCGGGCGGCATCGAGAGCGAGCCCGAGGCTGGAGCGGTTGCCGACGCCGTCGAACACAACGGGGAACCCACCACCGGAGAACACCTCGGGACCGATGATCGGCTTGTACGCCCTGGCGCCCGTGTCGAGGAGGGCCCGCCGGGCCTCCGCCCCCGGACGCACCGTCCTATCGGCTCCCAGCCGTCGTGCCGCTTCCGCCTCGTGGGGCCGTTTGACCACACTCACCGCCTCGCCTTTGAAACCGGTGGCGCGCAGCGCCCAGATCACTCCCAGGGCGATGGCGCCGCTGCCGATGACCAGCACCGGTCCCCGATCGTCCAGGGGCATGCGGAGGACGGCGTGGGTCGCTACCGCCAGGGGCTCGGTGAGCACAGCAATGTCGTCGCCCACCTCGTCCGGCAATGGGTAGACCTGGCTGACGTGCGCGATGACGCGGGCGCCCATCCCCCCGGGCAGGTCGCGGTGGAAGCCGACGGTCAGGCCCGGGGCCAGGGGGTGGCCGTCGATCACAGTCTCGCCCTCCTCCCCCGAGCGCTCACACGCCGGCGGATGGCCCTGGGTGCACGCCGCACAGGGCTCGACGTGGCCCCGCACCATACACGAGATGGTGGGGTCGAAGCTGACCCGCTGGCCGCGCTCCAGCCCAAGGACTCCGTCCCCGACCTCGGCCACCCGCGCCACGATCTCGTGCCCGAGCACCGCCGGGAAGGAGGCGAATGGTTCCATGGCCGGGCTCGACGCGAAGGAGATCGCGGACAGGTCGGTGCCGCACACCCCGCAGCCCGACACCTCGAGCCTCACCCAGTCCGGGCCTGGCAGGGCCGGATCCGGAGCAGCGCACATGTCCACCGCGCCCAGGGGTCCGAACATCACGCCGGGCGCCACCCTGCCCAGGGTCCTGGCGAGCGCGAAGCCCGCCACGCTGGCTCGGTAGCGGACCGCCTGCGACTCCTTCATGGCGACCTCCCGGTGGGGCCCATCATGCCATCTCCCAGCATCGATCGGCGCGAGCTCCGTCAGTCGCGGGATGCAGCCGCCGCCACTACCGCTCCTCGCCGTTGCCGGTCACTGCCTCTACCGCTTGTTTGCTGCACCTGTCGCTGCTCACCGTCCCCGTCGCTGCCGCTGTGAGTCGCACCTCGACAATCCCGGGATGACTCCTTCTCCATCACGTCGAGAGGCCGTCCGCCGTGCACCGCACCTGGAGAACCTCACGCACGCGACCGGGGTCGGCGGCCACCCACGTGCTCCCGAACGCGCGGTCAGAGCTGGAGCTGCCCGCGGCGTCACGGCTCGCGATTGGCGCCGGGAGGCCACCCCCGCTACGATGGCAGGGCGACGGCGTGGCCCCGCACACGCTTGCGCCCCGCCGAGAGGAGCGTCAGACTGTCGTGACGGACGAGGTCCCATGGGAAGAACCACGATCATCGAGCAGCAGCAGCGGCACGGTCGCAAGGTCATGGCGGTGCTGCCGATTCACTACCCCAAGGAGATGCTCACCGCCCTTGACATCCTGGCCGTGGAGCTCTGGGGCCCCCCGGGGCCGCCTCGGGGCCCGGACGTTGGGCGCATCCAGCCCTACGTCTGCGCCATCGTCCGCAACGCCCTGGCCTTCCTGGCCGCCGGCGGCGCAGACAGGGTCGACGGCCTGCTGTTCCCGCACACCTGCGACTCCATCCAGGGGCTGGCCACCCAGGCGCCGGACTTCGGCGGCTGGGGAAAGGCCGTCTTTCGGTACCTCCATCCCAAGGGCGACGAGCGCCCCAGCGCACGCCGCTTCGTCCGCCGAGAGCTGGAGCACCTGGCAGTCGACCTGGAGACCTTCGCCGGCAAGCCCCTGCGTCCCGACGCCCTGCGCGACGCCATCGAGCTCCACCGCAGGATCCGGGAGCTGCGGCTGCGCCTGGCCGACCGGCGCGCCTTCCTCGACATGACCGACCGCGAGCTCTACACCCTGCTGCGGCGGGGCGAGTTCCTCTGGCCCGAGGACCACCTGGCCGAGCTCGAGACCGCCGTGGCCGGGCTGCGCGACGAGCCGGTACAGCGGGGGGTGCCCCTCATGCTCACCGGCATCGTGCCCGAGCCCATGGCCATCTTCGACGCTATCGCCGAGGCCGGAGGCTGGGTGGCTGCCGACGACTACGCGGGCCTCGGCCGTCGGCTTCTCCGCGACGAGCCTCGGCTCCGGGACGATCCCTTCGACACGCTGGTGGACCTCCAGTTCGCGGGTCCGCCCTGCCCCACCCGCACCATCAACCAGACGCGTCGGCTGGAGCACATCGAAGGGGAGCTGGAGCGCAGCGGCGCCGTCGGTCTCGTCATCCACGAGGTGAAGTTCTGCGAGCCCGAGCTGTTCGACGTCCCCCTCATCCGGCGCCTGATGGCCGAGCGCGGGACGCCGGTGTTGTACATGGAGACCGAGCTGGAGCAGGAGCTTTCCGGCCAGGCGGTCACCCGCCTGGAGGCGTTCGTGGAGATGCAGGCGCCGGTGCGGCTCGAGGTCAGGTGAGGAGGCCGGCGTGATCACGAGACGTCTCCAGTACGAGCTCGCGGGCCAGGTCACCGGACCGATCCTGATGGCCCTGGAGAACTACCGGCTCCAACGCCGGCGCCGCAAGCACGCCCCCAAGGACCATCCCTTCGGGCCTCCCATCGCCTGCTCCCGCAAGATGAAGGACCTGATGAGCATCTACTACTACCAGGGGCGGTGGGCGGACGGGGCCGTGCCGGTGGCCTGGATCTCCAGCGGCTTCCCGGTGGAGCTGATGCGCCCCTTCGGCTTCTACGCCGTCTACCCCGAGAACCACGGGGCCCTGTGCGCCGCGCGCCACATGATGCCGGACCTCGCCGCCGTGGCCGAGGAGGCCGGCTACTCCCAGGACCTCTGCGCCTACGCCCGTACCGACATCGGCAGCGTGCTCTCCGGCAAGACACCCCTCGGGCGCATGCCCCGGCCGGACCTGGTGGCGGCGTGCTCCAACATCTGCCAGACCGTCCTCTACTGGTTCCGCACCATCGCCGATCACTTCGGGGTGCCCTTCTTCATCCTGGACACCCCCTACGTGTACGGCGACTTCAAGGACCACCACCTCGACTTCGTGGCCGATCAGCTCGAGGAGCTGGCCGTGGTCGCCCGCGACGTGTCGGGCCGCCACGTGAGCGACGAGGAGCTGGACCGGGTCAACCGGACGGCCAAGGAAGGGGCGCGGCTGTGGGGGGAGTGCCTGGACGTCAGCCGCCACCGCCCCGCCCCGTGGACCGCCTTCGACCAGTTCTTCCACATGGCGCCGGTGGTCACGCTGCGCGGCACCGAGGACTGCAACGCGTACTACCGGGAGCTCCTGGATGAGCTGAACGATCGCGTCGCGCGCGGCATCGGCGGCATCAAGGAGGAGCGCCACCGCCTGCTGTGGGACAACATCGCGATCTGGCCCAAGCTGCGCGAACTGTCCTGGCTGTTCGCCAGCAACGGCTTCAACTTCGTCACCGCCACCTACACCAACAGCTGGCGGGAGTCGGTTCCCCTGTGGGACCTGGACGACCGGGTCGGCTCGTCGGCCAAGATGCTCTCCAACACCCTCCTGAATCGCGACCTCCGGAACCGCTTCCGGCTCATGCGGGAGCTCATATCGGACTTCGGCGCGGACGGGGTGGTGCTGCACTCGGACCGCTCCTGCAAGCCCTACTCGGTGGGCCAGTACGACCTCAAGGAAGCTTTCACCCGCGAGCTGGGCGTGAAGGTGGCGGTCATCGAGGCCGATCACGCCGATCCTCGCCAGTACGCGACGGAGCAGGTCGAGAACCGGCTGCAGGCCTTCATGGAGAGCTTCCAGTGAGCGCGACCGAGGCCCGGGCCTTCGGCATCGACATCGGCAGCACCACCACGAAGGCGGTGGCGGTCGACGACGGCGGCGACGTCATCGGGCGCTTCCTGGAGCCCACCTCTCCCTTCGTCGAGGACCAGACCGGACGCAGCTCTCGCGGTCCTGCGCGCCGACTGCGGCGGCGCGGACTCCCCCGTGGGCGCCACCGGCTACGGCCGCAAGCGGGTGCCCGCGGCGACGCGGGTCGTCACCGAGATCACCTGCCATGCCCGCGGCGCATTCCACCTTGCGGAGCGGCCCGGGGTGCTGGTGGACTTCGGCGGCCAGGACACCAAGGTCATCGTCATCGGCGACCGGGGCGAGGTCGTCGACTTCCGCATGAACGACAAGTGCGCCGCCGGCACCGGACGCTTCCTCGAGGTCATCCTGGGGCGCCTCCAGGTCGGCCTGGACGACGCCCCCGCACTGGTGGAGCAGGCCTCGCACGCGGCCACGGTGTCCAGCACCTGCACCGTGTTCGCCGAGAGCGAGGTCATCTCCCTGGTGGCCCAGGGCGAGGCGGTGGCGGACATCGTGCTCGGGCTCCACCGCTCCCTGGCCAGCCGGGTGGCGGCCCTCGCCGGCCGCCTGACCGATCACCGCGAGGTGCTCATGAGCGGCGGCGTGGCCCTGAACCGGGCCATGGCCGACGCTCTGGCCGGGGCGCTGGAGCGCCCGATCACGGTGCTGCCCGAGCCCCAGCTGGTGGGCGCTCTCGGCGCCGCCCTGGCGGTGCTGCCCGTGCAGGGGCGACCATGACGGTCGTGTGGACCCGCTCGGACGCCCGTCGGCCCGGAGCCGTTGGGGCGGCGGCGGGACGCAGGGCCTCGCCGGGACCGCGGAGGGGCGACGGATGACAGACGCGATCCAGACCGTGCACGAGAGGTCCGGCTTCGGGTTGGTGGAGCTCAGGGACGGACGGGGGGTGGTGCCGGGGCTCGACCTGGTCGCCATCATGGAGCGCTTCTGGTGGCGCCGCCAGGTCCACACCTTGACCATCACGGACTCGCAACGCCGGGCGACGGTGACCGTGGACCTCGAGCGCGCCAGGACCATGACCAGCCCCGGCGGGATCCCGGCCCCCGTGGCCGCGGTCTACCGTCCGCCCATCCCGGCCCAGGCCTTCGTCAACCTGGTGCACGTGGTGCGGGCCGCCTGCGGCGCCGACCTCGTGGAGGGGCTGGCAGATCAGGAGACGACGCGCCCCGTGGTGGGTCGGGTCGGGGTCGTGGGCGGCGGGACCATGGGCTCGAGCATCGCCCATGCGTATGCCGCGGCGGGCTTCCCCGTGCTCCTCAAGGAGGTCGACGAAGCAGCCCTGGGGCGGGGACTGGCATCGGCCCGTCGGCTCGCCGCCACGCGGCTCGGGCCCGTGGCCCCGAACGAAGAGGCCACAGCGGCGGTCGTGGAACGAATCACCCCGACCCTCGACTTCACCGGCTTCGCCGACCTCGACCTGGTGGTGGAGGCGGTGCCCGAGGTGCTGGAGCTGAAGAAGATCGTGTTCGCGGAGCTGGACAGCATCTGCCGGCCGCACACGATCCTCGCCTCCGCCACCTCGTCGCTGTCCATCGCCGACATGGCCACCGCCACCTCGCGACCCGACCGCGTGGTGGGACACCACTTCCTCTACCCGGCGTCCCTGCGGCCGCTCATGGAGATCGGCCGCACCGCCGTCACCAGCACCGACACCCTCCGCACCTCCGTCATCGCGGCCCATCGCATCGGCACGGTCCCCATCGTGGTCCCGGACGTGCCGGGCTTCCTGGCCACCCGGGTTTCGTACTGCTCGACCATGGAGGCGGGCCTGCTGGTGGAGGAGGGGGCAAGCCCGGAGCGGATCGACGACGTGGCGCTGACCCTCGGTCTCCCCGTGGGGCCCCTGCACGCCCTGGACATGATCGGCCACGACGTCGGCCAGATGGTGGGGCAGGTCATGCGCGAGCAGCTCCCCTGCCTCGCCCACTACCCGCCCGTCGGGCACCCCGCGATGCTGGTGGAGCGGGGACGCCTGGGCACCAAGAGCGGCGCCGGGTACTACCGGTACCGGGACGGGGACCCGACCCCCCTTCCCGACCCCGATCTGGCCCCGATCCTCGCGCAGGCCCGCGAGGCCAGCGGCATCGTGCGACGCGACGACATCACGGACCTGGAGATCGCCGACCGTCTCATCCTGCCCACCATCAACCACGGTGCCGAGGTGCTGGCCGAGGGCATTGCGGCGTCTCCCGCGGCCGTCGACGTCGCCATGGTCATCGGGTGCGGTCACCCCGCCATCCTGGGGGGGCCCATGCGCTCGGCAGATCAGCTCGGCCTCGCCGTGGTCGTCGCCCGGCTCCGCGAGTACGAGCGAAGCTTCGGCGACCGCTTCACTCCGTCGGCCCACCTGCTGCGCCTGGCCGAGGCAGGCAGGAGCTTCTACCGCTGACGGCCGGTCACGAGCCGACGGTGAAAGTGAAACGGTGCGGCTCGCCCACGGGCTCGCCGTGGTCGAACACCTGCTCGGTCACCCTCACGACGCCGTCTCGACCGAAGAGCACGACGTAGGATGCGCGGGTCCCGTAGGCGGTCGTGACGACGAAGCGCGGGCCGAGGACCCGTTCCATGTCGAGCCCCACTCCGGTGTCGGGCAGGTCGCGGTCGGGGGGCGTGGTCCGGTCCGCGAGCACCTCCAGCAACCGATCTTCGAGCTGGGCGCCCCCGAGCCCGAGCGACGCCGCAAGCTCGCGCACGCCACCCACGACCTTGGGCCAGGGTGTGTCGAGGAGCGCGTTCGACAGGCCGTGCACCCCGGGTGGGATCGCGACCGGAGGTCGCCGGCTTCGGTTCGAGTACGCCCACAGCCCGCCGCCGGTCCCGGCCACCAGGTTGAAGCCGTTGTAACGGTCGCCGTTGTCGGCCAGACGTTCCATGAAGGCCGGCGGCGAGGAGTGCGTGGTCAGGACATCGGTCACCAGGAGGCCCCGCGAGGGGGCGTCCGGGCGGGTTCGACCCGGCTCCCGGACGTTGGTGACCACCGCGAATCGCCCGGCCCGCGTCACACCCATCCAGGTGCCCCCGGATCGCAGGTCCTGGCCCGCGAGCAGCCCCGACGGCTCCTGCCACCAGTGCATGGGCCTGGTGGGGCGGGCGTAGAACTCGTCACGATTCGCCGCCACCACCAGGGGGTAGCTGGGGTGGGCATCCAGGGCCATGAGCACGACACACATCAGGCGCCGCCCGGCCCGGGCAGCTCCGACCTCGGCATGGATAACTCCTTTGCGGCACGGCTGTTGGGTCGGTGCACGGTATACTACATCCCGCTACGTCGAACACCGATGCCTGAAGAGTCTCTTCCCGCCGCCCCACCGGCCCGCCACCGCGAGCCCTACGTGGTGCGATGGTACGAGACCGATCCCGACGGCTGGGCCACGCCCCGTGCCGTCTGCCAGCTCCTCCAGGAGGCCGCGATCGTCCATGCGGCCCTCCTCGACGTGGCCGTGGAACGGCTCATCGAGGACGGCGTCGCCTGGGTCCTTTCCCGGCTCCGGCTCGAGCTGTCCCGCTGGCCCCGGGGCGGCGACGAGGTGACGGTGGAGACCTGGCCCCACGCCGCCAGTCGGCTCCTCATCGAGCGCCGCTTCCTCCTCACCGACCCCGCCGGCGAGCTGGGTCGCGCCACCAGCCTGTGGATCGTGATGGACCTGGAGCGCCGGCGGCCCATCCGCCTGCCACAGTTCATCCGCGGCAGCATGGGCGCGCTGATCGACCCGGAGGCCCGACCCTGGTCGGCGCCGGCCATCGGGGAGCCGGCCGGGGTCGCGGGCCGGCGCCGCTTCGAGGTCCGCCTGTCGGACCTGGACATGGTGCGTCACGTCAACAACGCCCACTATCCGCAGTGGGCGGTGGAGTCCGTACCGGAGGCGCTGTGGGTGGACCGCCGCCCGGCGGTGCTGGACGTGCACTTCCTGGGCGAGTGTCGGCTCGGGGACACGGTGACGTCCGAGAGCGGGCCCGCCGACGGGGACGGAACCACCTACCTGCACCGCCTGACTCGCGGTGACGGCGCCCAGGTCGCCCGGGCGACCAGCCGCTGGGCGCCGCTTCGTGGCCCCGCGGACTCGGGGCCGGCAGGCTGACGGCCGTCAGCGACGTGCGACGACTCCGAGTCCGCCGGCGCGTTCACGGATCCGGACGCGGACACGGACGCGGAAGCATCGGCGAGCGACGCGCGCACGCGTTGCTCCTTGCCCCCCTATACTGGTGCGGTTCCCGAGAAGGAGGAGGCCATGGACCAGGTGTTCAGGACCAGGATCACGGAGCTGCTCGGCATCCGGCACCCCATCATCCAGGGCGGCATGATGTGGGTCGCGAGCCCCGAGTTCGTGGCGGCGGTGTCCAACGCCGGCGCCCTCGGCATCATGACCGCCCTCACCTACGAGACCCCCCAGGAGCTGGCGGCGGCCATCGCCAGGACCCGCGCCCTCACCTCGGAGCCGTTCGCGGTCAACCTCACGCTCCTGCCCACCCTCGTGCCCAAGAACTACGACGCCTACATCGACGCCATCATCGACGGCGGGATCCGGATCGTCGAGACCGCGGGGCGCAACCCCGAGCCGTACATGGACAAGCTCAAGGCCGCCGGCATCAAGGTCATCCACAAGTGCACCGCCGTCCGCTTCGCCAAGAAGGCCGAGGCCATCGGCTGTGACGCGGTCTCCATCGACGGCTTCGAATGTGCGGGCCATCCCGGGGAGCAGGACGTGACCTCCCTGATCCTGATTCCTCGCACCGCCGACGCCGTGAGCATCCCCATCGTCGCCTCCGGAGGCTTCGGAGACGCCCGGGGTCTGGTGGCGGCGCTGGCCCTGGGCGCCGACGCCATGAACATGGGCACCCGCTTCCTGGCGACCGAGGAGGCGCCGGCCCACCCCGCCGTCAAGCAGTGGCTGGTGCGCTCGTCGGAGGCCGACACCGTGCTCGTGATGCGCTCGCTCAAGAACACCGCGCGGGTGCTGCGCAATGCCGTCGCCGAGCAGGTCGTGGAGCTGGAGGCCAAGGGCGCCCCCCTCGAGGAGCTGGCGCCGCTTCTGAGCGGCAAGCGCGGCTACAAGGTGCTCACCGAGGGCGACCTGGACTACGGCCTGTTCAGCGCCGGCCAGGTGGTGGGGCTGATCGACGCCGTCCCGACCATCGACGAGCTGGTGGGCGGCATCGTCGGCCGCGCCCGCGAGCTCGTGGGCGACCGACTGGCCGGATCCCTCGTCCAGACGTCGCCGCCGCTGTCCAGGTCATGACGGGCCTGCCGGAGCCGTGGATCCGGGCGACGGAGCGGGGGGCGAGGTGAGCCCCACCTTGGAGGTCCTGGCCGGCGGACACACCGTCTTCAGCTCGGACGGCTCGTGGCTGCATCCCCTCCTGGAGCTGGGCGCGTTCCTGACGTCGGGTCCCCGCCCCCGCGGGGAGCTGGTGGCCGTCGACAAGGTGGTGGGCAAGGCCGCCGCCATGATCATGGTCCACCTGGGCATTCAGCGCGTCCACGCCGGCATCATGAGCCGCCTCGCCGTCACATTCCTCGAGAGTCGCGGCATCCCTTTCACCTACGACGAGCTGGTGGACCGGGTCCTGTGCCGCACCGAGGAGCTGCTGGCGGAAATAGAAGACCCCGCCGAAGCCTTTCGCATCATCAAGAGGCGCGCGGAGGGCGCGGCGTAGGAGCCGTGGCCCGACGATCGCCCCGCGGGGGATCCCGAAGCGTCGGGGCTCCTCCGGAACGAGCCGATTTGGCAGCGGCGACTCGCGTTCACGCACGCGCAAGGGAGGCATGGGACATGGTCAGCGGAGGCAAGAGCCGGTTCATCTGGGTGGCAGTGCTGGTGCTCATCGCGACACCGATCGTGGCAGCCGCGGCCGAGACGGCGGACGTCGGCGGCACCTGGGAGGTCACCTGGGACGCCCAGCAGGGACCCCAGAGCGCCACCTTCACCTTCACCCAGGACGGGGAGAAGCTGAGCGGGACCTACACCGACCCGGGCGAGAACACCTCACCGGTCACCGGCGAGGTCAAGGGACACGCCATCGAGTTCGCGGTGGACGTGGAGAGCGACGAGGGCGTCTTCACCCTCACCTTCCGGGGCACCGTGCGGGGCGACAGCATGGAGGGCACCATGACGGCGGGGGGCGAGGACGTCTTCAAGTGGAGCGGCACGAAGACCGGGTGAACCCCCGCCCCGGCGCACGAGCAGACGGCGGCGCTCAGTCGCATCACGCTCTTCGCCGGCGGCGCAGGAGTGGCCGTCGACATCGACCAGCACGGAGGCGCCTAGGCTGGCGACCTTGAATCAAAGAGGCCGCCATGAGCCATGGCTACTGCCCGCTGCTGCGTTCGGCCCGGACCACCGGGTCTCCCCACTCGTCGCGCCGCACCTCGAGCTCGATGGGCGAGCAGCAGACGGGGCAGTCCTCGATGAGTCGGCCTAGCGTGTCCCACGGCATGGCGAGGGTGATGGCCTCGCCGCAGTACGGACAACGGATGCGTGCCTCTTCGTCCATCTGAGCGCGCCTCCCGGCACGGGCCCGCCCTCAGCGGTCCTGGTCCATGATCCGCCACATGTCGTCGTCGTCGAAGACCTTCTCCGACTCGTCCGCCGCGTGCATCGCATCGGCCTCGAAGTCACGGTAGCGGCCCCGCTCCGCACGGAACTCGTCGTACAGATCGTGCTGGATCATGAGGCTCATGATCTCGTTGGTGCCGGTCCAGATCTGGGCCAGCCTGGTGTCCCGGACCGCGCGCTCGATGGGGTAGACGTCGGTGTAGCCGATGCCGCCGGTGACCTGCATGGCCAGGTTGACCGCGTCCCACCCGGCCTCGGTGACGAACTTCTTGGTCTCCGACACGATCCGGCGCAGGTTGGGGGCGCCCTCGTCGGCGGCCCGGGCCGCCTGGTGGATCATGGCCCGGGCGGCGTCGATGAGGACCTGGGCGCGGGCGATCATGAAGCTCACCCCCTGGAACTTCCTGATGGGGCGGCCGAAGGCCTTGCGCCGGTCGGCGTAGCCCATGGCCACGTCCAGGCAGGACCTCATGCCCCCGGGCAGGGGCGCCGCGCTGCACAGGCGCTCCGGGATCATCATGGTGTTGAAGATGAGCGCCCCGCCATGGAGCGGTCCCACCAGATTCTCCTTGGGCACCTTGACGTCCCGGAACACCACCCGGCCCGTGCCTCCTCCGCGGGTCCCCATGAGGCCGTAGAGGTACTTCACCTCGACTCCCGGCCCGCGCTCGATGACGACGGTGCTGATGCGCTCGTGGGGGGCGGCGGCGGGGTCGTGGTTGGTGCGCACGTAGACCAGGAAGAAGTCCGCCCCCTCGGCGCCGACCACGAAGCGCTTGGCACCGCGGACCAGGAAGTGGTCGCCCCTGTCCTCGGCGCGGCTGGTGGCGCCGAAGAAGTCGGAGCCGCCCCGGGGCTCGGTGAGCGCCTCCGCCGACACCAGGTCCCCGGCCAGCATGGGCGCCAGGAAGCGCCGCTTCTGCTCGTCGGTGCCGAAGGTGTTGAGGGCCTCGCCGACGATGGAGGGCATGACGAAGGCGCAGCCGGCGGCGGTGCCCAGGGCGCCGATCTCCTCCATCGCGGCGCAGTCTGCGACCCAGCTCATGCCCTTTCCCCCGTACTCGGGCGGGAAGCGGACGCCGAGAAAGCCGTGCTTGGCGAAGAGCTCATAGAGCTCCCTGGGAAACGCGATCTCGTCCCGGTCCATGCGCCTGAGGTACTCCGGATCGACCTCGTCCCTCACAAAGGCGCGCACCCGATCGCGGTGCTCCCGCTCCGGCTCGCTGAGATGAAAGTCGTACATCATGACCTCCTGAGGCGTTCGACGCGTTCGATCATGTGGTCGGGCAGTCCCGGGTGGACGGCGGCGGGCCGGTCGCGGCCTCGGGGAGCGGGATGTGCTCGTGCTCGCCGGGGGGCAGCACGAACGGGGTCTGACTCCATCCTCCGGCGATGGACGCGTTCCAGTCGGCCCGGGCGCGGTCGATCCGCCGCAGGTCGCTGGAGACGAAGTTCCACACCACGTGCCGGCGACGATCCAGGGCCGGGCCGGACAGCAGCATCGCCGTGCTCGCCTCCGCCGCCGAGACCTCCACCGTCCCCCCTGGCGCCAGCACCGCCATGGTCCCGCCGACCAGCGTCCGACCACCGACCTCGAGCGTCCCCGACACCAGGTGCAGGGCACGCTCCTCGTGCTCGCCCGGAACCTCGAAGCGCGCCCCCGCCTCGAGGCGGGCGTGGACGTACGCCAACTCCCCCAACACCTCGACCGGTGAGGCGGCGCCGAAGGCCGACCCCGCGATCACCCGGAGGGCGACGCCCCGCTCGGTGAGCTCGGGCAGGGTGGTCGCCGGGTGGTGGGCGAAGGACGGCGCGACCTCCTCGGACTCCAGCGGCAGCCCCACCCAGGCCTGGATGCCGTGCAGGCGGTGGCCGGCCCGGCGGCGCTCGGCGGCGGTGCGCTCGGAGTGCACGATCCCGCGGCCGGCCGTCATCCAGTTGACGTCTCCCGGCACGATCGCCTGCACCGTGCCCAAGCTGTCCCGGTGCAGGATCTCACCTTCGAAGAGATAGGTGATGGTGGCCAGGCCGATGTGGGGATGGGGGCGGACGTCGAGCCCCGCGCCGGGGGCGAAGTCCACCGGCCCCATGTGGTCGAAGAAGACGAAGGGACCCACCGTGCGGCGGGTCGCCGAGGGCAGGACCCGGCGCACTACGAACCCCCCGAGGTCGCGCGGCTTCGGGTCGAGAACGGTTGCAATCGCGTCGCCCATGGATCGCTCCTTTGAGACCACCACGATAGCAGGCTGGTGCCACGGAACGGACACAGGGCCGGGGGACGGCGCGGCGAGCGGGCCGGTCCCGGTCTTCGGGACCATCACGCCGCCTCGAACGGCTGGCGCGACGGCCCGCGGCAGCTTGCTACACTCCGACTCCACCGGGGACATCGCCGAGGACCGGCGCCCCACACCGGAGCACGCCATGGACGCCACACCACCGAGCGCCGACTGGGGCGATGATCGCCGAACCACCCTGGACGAGGCCGCGTCCAAGCGCCTGTTGGCAGCTTACGGCGTGCCCGTGGTCCGCGAGCGCGTGGCCGCCGACACGATGGGCGCGGTTCATGCGGCCGAGGAGACCGGCTTCCCGGTGGTGCTCAAGGCCCTGGGTTCCCGCCTGTCCCACAAGAGCGAACGCGGGCTCGTGCGCCTCGCGCTGCGGTCGGCGGCCGAGGTCCGGGCAGCCGCCGCGGAGATCGCCACGGCCGCCGGGCCCGACCTGGAGGGCCTCTTGGTCCAGCCCATGCTCGCCGGACGGCGGGAGCTGGTGGCCGGGCTCCTGCGCGACCCCCAGTTCGGCCCCGTGGTCATGCTCGGCCTCGGCGGCGTGCTCACCGAGGCCCTGGCGGACACCACCTTCCGGCTCGCCCCGCTGACGGCGGCGGACGCCGAGGACATGCTGGGGTCCCTGCGTTCGAGCCGCATCCTGGGCCCCTTCCGGGGCGAGGCGGCGGCCGACCGGGCCGCGCTCATCGCGACCCTGACCGGGCTGGCCCGCCTCGGCGAGGAGCGGCCGGATGTGGCGGAGGTGGACGTCAACCCCCTCCTGATCACGCCGGACGGCCGCGTGGTGGCGGTGGACGCGCTGGTCGTGGAGGGCCCGCCCGAGGCGCAGCAGACCAACCGCGCGCCGGTGCCGCCGGCCGCGGTGGGCGCCCTCTTCTACCCCCGCTCGGTGGCCATCGTGGGCGCCTCGGCCGAGTTCGGCAAGTGGGGCAACCTGATGCTGACCAGCGTCCTGGCGGGAGGGTTCGCGGGCCCGGTCCACCTGGTCAACCCGCGGGGGGGCGACATCGCCGGTCGGCCCGTCCACCGCACCGTGGCCGAGATCCCGGGGCCGGTGGACCTGGCGGTGATCACCGTTCCGGCCCGGCACGTCCTCCCTCTCCTGCCGGAGCTCGCGGCCAAGGGCATCTCCAGGGCCGTTCTCGTCACGTCGGGCTTCGCCGAGGTGGGTGCCGCCGGCCGCGACCTCGAGCACGAGCTGGTGGCCGAGGCCCGCCGCCTCGGCATCCTCGTCCTGGGGCCGAACACCATGGGTATCTGCAACCCGCACCACGCCTTCTACTGCACCGGCATCATCAGCCGGCCCGAGCCCGGACCCACCGCCTTCGTCTCCCAGTCCGGCAACATGGGGGTCCAGCTGTTGGGCTTCGCCGAGGAGCAGGGGATCGGCATCCGTGCCTTCGCGGGCACCGGCAACGAGGCCATGATCACCATGGAGGACGCCCTGGAGAGCTTCGCGGTGGACGAGCTCACCCGCACCGTCCTGCTCTACGTCGAGGGGGTCAAGGACGGCCGCCGTTTCTTCTCGGCGGCCCGCGCCCTGTCGGCGCTCAAGCCCATCGTGCTGCTCAAGGGCGGGCGCAGCACCATGGGACGGGCGGCCGCCGCCAGCCACACCGGCGCTCTGGCCTCGGACGACCGCGTCTTCGAGGCCGCGTGCCGCCAGGCCGGTGTGGTCCTGGCCGACCGGCCCATGGACATGCTGGACCTGACGGCCGCCTTCTCCTCCCTGCCCCTCCCGGCGGGGAGCCGGGTGGCGGTCATGACCCTGGGGGGCGGCTGGGGGGTGGTCACCGCCGACCTCTGCGCCGCCCATAGTCTCCGTCTCCCCGAGCTACCACCCGCGATCCTGGACACCATCGGCGCGCTCCTGCCCGACTTCTGGAGCCGCGCCAACCCCGTGGACCTGGTGGGCGACACCCATCCCGAGGTCCCCTTCAAGGTGATGGAAGCGCTCGTGGCCTGGGACGGGTGCGACGCCGTCATCCACCTCGGGGTGCTGGGACGCAAGCACCTGGTGGAGCGCATGCGGGCGGCAGGGCTTGCCGCCGACCCCGACGCCGACCCCGAGCTCCTCGCGTCCCTCGCGGCCCTCGCCAGCGACCTCGAGGAGCAGTACCTGGCCCACGTGGTGAGGCTCGCGGACCGCTACCGCAAGCCGGTCCTGGGCGTGGCCCTCACCAAGGGCCCGGGGGACAGGACGGTGGTCGACGTGCCCGGCTGCACCGCCAAGGGCGTGGTGTTCGCCGCACCGGAGCAGGCGGTGAAGAGCCTGGCGCGCATGGTCTCCTACGGCCGGTGGCTGGACCGCAGCGGCCGCTCGTGACCAGCCGCCCTGGCCGGCGTCAGAGGGCCGCGGTGGGCAGGAAGCGGGGCGGCCGCCGGTGGCGGGTCGCCTGCTCGAAGCCATAGGCGAGTCGGATCAGCGGCCCCTCCCCCCAGGGCTTGCCGATGAAGGTGAGCCCCACCGGCAAGCCGAAGGAGGTGCCGGCCGGCACGGTGATGCTGGGGTAGCCCGACACGGCCGCCGGCGTCGACGAGGCGCCCAGGAAGTGGTCGCCGTTCACCAGGTCCGTGGTCCACGGCGGGCCGCCGGTGGGGGCGACCAGGGCGTCTAGGCGCTGCGCTGCGAAGATCATGTCCAGGCCCTCGCTACGCGACAGGGTGCGGCACTTATCCAGGGCGTTCCGGTACTCGGCATCGGAGAGTGGGCCCTTGGCCTGGGCCATCTCGAAGATCTCCTGTCCGAAGTACGGCAGCTCGCGGTCGCGGTGGGCCTCGTTGAAGGCGATGAGGTCGGCCAGGTTCTTGGGCCCGGCGTCGGGCATCCACCTCGAAAGGTACGCGTTCAGGTCGGCCTTGAACTCGTACAGCAGCACCTCGAACTCGGCATCGTCGTAGTCCCCGGCATTGGGGATGTTGGCCGGGTCGATGATGTCTGCCCCCTCCCCCTTGAGCGCCGCGATGGCCTCCTCGATGAGGGCGTCGGTCTCCTCGCTGTAGCCGAAGAAACGCTTACGGGCGACCCCGATCCGGGCTCCTTTCAGCCCGCCCGGCTCCAAGAAGCTCGCGTAGTCGACCGGCTCCTTCGGGGCCACCGCGGTGGCCGCGTCGCCGGGGTCGTGACCGGCCAGGGCAGCCAGCAGCAACGCCGCGTCGGTCACCGTACGGGCCATGGGCCCCGCCGTGTCCTGGGAGTGGGCGATGGGCACGATCCCGCTGCGGCTGAGGAGCCCCAACGTGGGCTTGATCCCCACCAGACAGCAGGCGTGGGAGGGGCAGACCACGGAGCCGTCGGTCTCGGTGCCGACGCCCACCGCCGCCAGGTTCGCAGCCACCGCCGCCCCGGTCCCGGAGCTGGAGCCGCAGGGGTTGCGGTCCAGCACGTAGGGATTGCGACACTGCCCGCCGCGACCGCTCCAACCGCTGGAGGAGTGGCTGGAGCGGAAGTTGGCCCACTCCGAAAGATTGGTCTTGGCGAGGATGAGCGCCCCGGCCGCCCGCAGCCTCGCGGCGACGAAGGCGTCGCGCCCCGGTCTGGCACCGACGAGCGCCAGGGAGCCGGCGGTGGTCTCCATGCGGTCCCCGGTGGCGATGTTGTCCTTGATGACGACGGGAATGCCGTGCAGTGGGCCCAGGGGACCGCGCGCCCGTCGTTGGCGGTCCAGCTCGTCGGCGATGGCCAACGCATCGGGGTTGACCTCGATGACGGAGTGCAGGTCCGGGCCCGATCGGTCCACCTCCGCGATGCGACCGAGGTACGTCTCGGCCAGGGAGCGGGCCGTGTGCCTGCCCTCCTCCATTGCGGCCTGCAGCGAGGCAATGGTTGCCTCCTCCAGCTCGAAGGCCGACCGGGCGGCGCCCGCCGCGCCGCGACCCTCGGCCTCCGGCGCGGCCGCGACGCCCACCGCCAGAGCCGCGGCGGTGGCGGCCCCTCCCCGCAGCAGCTCGCGTCGGTTCACGCCCTCGTCCGCCGAACGGCCTCGACCCGGGAGTCCCCTCATGTCGCCAGATCCTCCACGGGCAGTCTACAGCGCTCCCCGGGCGACACCGGGGCTGCGGGTCTGATCAGCGCATTTCCAGCACCACCCGGAAGCGAGCCTGGTTGGTGATCATCCGCTCGTAGGCCTCGTTCACGTCGCCGAGCTCGAAACGCTCGATGGTGGGCCGGACCCCCGTGAGGGCGCTGAACTCCAGGGTGTCCTGGGAGGCCCTGGCGTCGCCGCTGGGCCATCCCCGGATGCTGCGGCGGTGGCCCACGAGCGCCAGGGGCGTCACCCGGATGGGTTCCTGGTCCACCCCCACGACCACGAGCTCGCCGTCGGGCCCGAGACCATCGACGACGCCGCTGATCGCATCGCTGCTCGGGGCGGTGGCGAGGATGACCCGCGCCCCGCCCGCGGCCTCGAGACGCTGGGCAGGGTCGTCGCGGGAGGCGTCAATGTAGTCATCCGCCCCCAGCTCGAGGGCGAGGTCGCGCTTGGCGTTGCCGTGGGAGATGGCGACCGTCCGGAAGCCCATCGTGTGGGCAAACTGCACACCCAGATGGCCCAGCCCGCCGATCCCCAGGACGGCCACCAGATCGCCGGGGCGGGCCCCCGTGTGGCGGAGGGCGTTGTAGGTGGTGATGCCGGCGCACAGCAGCGGCGCCGCCTCGCTCGAACCCAGCTCCTCGGGGACGCGCGCCAACGCCTCCTGCGGGGCCACCATGTACTCGGCGTAGCCGCCGTCGTAGCTGATGCCGGTGACCGCCCGATTCTCACAGGTGATGAAGTCGCCGCGCCGGCAGCGTGAGCACGTGAAGCAGTGGCCGCCGTGCCAGCCCACCCCGACCCGGTCGCCGCGGCGCCACGGCGTCACCCCGGCACCGAGCTCGTCGATGACCCCCACCACCTCGTGCCCCGGCACCCGCGGCAGCTCCAGGCCGGGCCACACCGCCTCCTTCACGAACAGGTCGCTGTGGCAGATGCCGCAGGCCTCGACCTTGATCCGCACCTGTCCGGTCCCGGGCTCCGGGACCGGCTTCTCCACGACCTTGAAGTCTCCGCCCGCCCTCTCGATCTGTGCTGCCCTCATCGTTGCCTTCGCCATGCCGTACCTCCTGGTCTCGTCGCACCTCGCAACGGGAAACGCGAGGTGGCCGCAGGAAAACTCCGACCGGAGGTCCGTTCGACGGCGGTGCCACGCACCATCTCTGGCCAACCCAACGTGCGTCGTGGGCGCTCATCGGCACCGCCTGCGCAGTCTATACTCCGCACCACGAGCTCGAACCCATGGGCCGGTCGCCCGAGGTGCGGGGGCCACTGTCCCATGTTGAACGGAGCCCACCATGACTGACCAGACGAGCTTCCCACCGTGGACGGACGAGCCGCCGCGACCCGGAACCTGGAGGTCGATCGCCAAGTTCGGCAAGCCGGACGACATCGAGGTGCCGTCCCGGTCCACCTTCGAGCTCCTGAAACGGGAGCTCGGCCTGGACGACGACGACTTCAGGGAAGTGGTGGCCTCGGGGGACGGCCCCGTCACCGCCCTCCGTCCGGTGGAGCTCGAAGCCTCCTTCCTCGAGGAGCTGGAGCGCATCGTCGGCCCGGAGGACCTCCAGCTCGACGACTATCACCGGGTGGCGTACAGCCACGGCAAGCTGCAGGAGGAGGTCCTGCTGCTCAAGCAGGGCATCTCCGGCCCGATCACCGACGCCGTGGTCCACCCAGCCAACACCAGAGAGGTCCAGGAGATCGTTGCCCTCTGCGACCGGCGCCGGATCCCACTGACCACCTACGGCGGCGGCTCCAGCGTCACCCGGGGGCTCCAGCCCGAGACCGGCGGCGTCACCGTGGTGCTGAGCACGCACATGAACAAGGTGCTGGAGGTCAACGAGCGCAACCAGACCGCGCGCGTGCAGGCCGGTTGCATGGGACCGGACCTCGAAACGACCCTCAACGACGCCCCTCGGCTCCACCACACCCGGCACGCCTACACCTGCGGCCACTTCCCCCAGTCGTTCGAGATCTCCAGCGTCGGCGGCTGGGTGGTGACCCTGGGCAGCGGCCAGGCCTCCACCTACTACGGCGATGCCGCCGACCTCGTCCTGGGCGTCGAGGTGGTGACCCCCGCCGGCGTCATCCGCACCCCGGACTTCGCGAGCTTCGCGGCCGGGCCCAAGGTCCTGGACGTGTTCAAGGGCAGCGAGGGCGCCTTCGGCGTCGTGGTGGAGCTGACGGTGAAGATCTTCCGCCACCTGCCAGGCAATCGGCGCTCCTTCTGCTACCTCTTCCCCACCTGGGAGGCGGCGGTGGACACCACGAGGGACATCTGTCAGGGCCAGTTCGGGCTGCCGGCGGTGCTGCGCATCTCCGACGCGGAGGAGACCGAGCACGCCTTCCAGATGTTCGGGATCCCGTCGCTGATCCAGAGATTCCTGGCGTTGAGAGGGTGCCGGAGCGGCCAGCGGGCCCTGTGCCTCGGCACCGTGGAGGGGGACGCCGACGCCGCGCGCCTCACGGCGCGGAAGATCCGCGCCGTGGCCAGGCGCCACCACGGGATGAGGCTGCCCTCCCGAGCCGTCAAGAGCTGGGAGGCGAGCCGCTACACCTCGTACCTCATCAGCGAGCCCCTGATGGACTACGGGGTCATCCTGGACACCCTCGAGACCCCGGTGCGATGGGACACTCTGCACACCGTCCACCAGGCCGTGCACGCCTACGCCGATCGCTTCCCGAACGTGCTGTGCATCAGCCATGCCTCGCACTTCTACCCCTCGGGGACCAACCTCTACTTCATCTTCGGCATGAGGGCCTCGCGGGAGGAGCACGTCCACTTCCGGAACGGCCTCGTGGACACCATGGTCGCGGCCGGCGGCGCGCCCAGCCACCACCACGGTATCGGGCGCCTCCTGGCGCCGTGGCTCGAGGGCTTCCTGGGCGCCGAGCAGGTGGCCGTGCTGCGCGCCCTGAAACGTCACTTCGACCCCCACGGCGTCATGAACCCGGGCGCCCTCGGGCTCGAGCCCTGAGCGATCCTCCCGCACACGCGGAGAGCCGCGCAGGCCGCCCCGTCGTCGACCGGGCCCCGGCTTTCCGCGTCCGCGCTCGACTCGGGCAGCTCCTCGGTTGAGGCGCAGGCGTGATCGACGATACCATTGGCGTTGACAACGAGCGTGGCGAATGCTCCGGAATCCTCCAGCCGCATCCGAGCGCGGTCGTGGTGTCCGCATCCGACCGCCTTCCCGGCGCCGGCGTCGGCGTGTGGCCCGTGTGCGTGCCCACACATCCTCTTCCAGCGCCCGGGACGGCGCCACGCGGGTCGCGCCCCTATCCCGCCGCGTGATCCAGGAGCTTGACACGTCATGAGGACTACCCTCGTCGCCCGCCTCCAGACCCTCACCGTGCTCATCGGACTGGTGCTCCTGTTCGGCTTCGCGTCGCCTCATTTTCTGACCACGAGCAATCTGTTCAACGTGATGCAGCAGTCGGCCATCAACGCGATCCTCGGCATCGGTCTCACCTTCGTGATCATCTCGGCCGGCATCGACCTGTCCGTGGGCTCGATCCTCGCACTGTGCGGCCTGGTAGTCGCCGACCTGTTGGTGGCCGGGCACTCCTCCGCCGTCGCCATCACCCTCGGGCTCGGCGTGGGCCTGCTGTGTGGTCTGGCCAACGGCCTGATCACCGTCCTCGGCCGCATCCCCCCGTTCATCACGACGCTGGGCATGATGTTGATCGCGCGCAGCGCCGCCAAGATCTACTCCGGCTCCAAGCCGATCTCCGGGCTGCCCGAGAGCTTTCGCGCTCTCTCCGGCGACCTCCTCGGAGTGCCCGTGCTGGTGCTGGTCGTCGCCGCCCTGTACGCCCTCGCCCATCTGGTGCTGACCCGGACCAAGCTCGGGCGCTACAGCTACGCCATCGGAGGCAACGAGCAGGCGGCCTGGCTGTCCGGCGTCCCCGTCGGCCGCTACAAGGTCGCCATCTACGGCCTGTCCGGGCTGATGGCGGGGGTCGCTGCGGTGCTCATGACGTCTCGGCTCAACGCCGCGTCACCGCTCACCGGTGAGATGTACGAGCTCTATGCCATCGCCGCCGCCGTGATCGGCGGCGTCAGCCTGATGGGCGGCGAGGGCCGGGTCATGGGCACCCTGATCGGCGCCCTCATCATGGGCACGCTGCGCAACGGCCTCAACGCGCTCAACGTACCGTCCGCGCTGGAGGGCATGGTGGTGGGCGGCGTGCTGGTCGCCGCCGTGGTCCTCGACCGAGCACGCCACCGTTCGTCGGATGCGCCGCCTCGGGTCGGATGGCGGCGCTACCGAACCGTGCTGGTCGGCACAGCCACCGCGCTGGTGTTGTTCACCGGGGCGATCGTCTTCCGCGCCTCCCTGTCGGCGCCGGATCAATCGAAGCGGCTCACGATCGCCTTCGTCCCCAAAGCCCTCAACTCTCCGTTCTGGGGGGCCATGCAGCGGGCGGCCGAGCGGGAGGCGGCTGCGCGGGGGGTCCACCTGATCGCGCTCGCCGCCGACCGCGAGACCGATGTGGAGCGCCAGTACCAGATCATCGAGAACCTCATCCAGCAACGGGTGGATGCCATCCTCCTGGCGCCCGCCGGCTCCAGGGAGCTGATACCGGCGATCAGGAAGGCCAACGAGGCCGAGATCCCGGTGATGTTGCTCGACACCCGCGTCGATGCCGCCGCGGCCGGGGCCATGGGCGCCCACGTCGTCACCTACATCGGCTCCGACAACTTCGAAGGGGGAGCGGTCGCCGGCCGCTATCTGGCAGCGAGGCTCGGGGGCTCGGGCCGGGTGGCCATCATCGAGGGCATCTCCGGCCACGAGACCGCCGACCAGCGTCGCCTGGGATTCCTGGAGGGCATCCGGAGCCACCCCGGCGTGCGAGTTGTGGCGAGCCAACCCGCGAACTGGGAGCGGGCCCTGGCGTACAACGTGGCCGAGAACCTGCTGCAGGCTCACCCCAGGCTCGACGCCCTGTTCGCCGCCAACGACGAGATGGCCCTCGGAGCCCTCGAGGCCGTGGCGGCAGCCAGGAGGTCGCGGCACGTCGAGGTCGTAGGGTTCGACGCAATTCCCGGCGCGCTCGACAACATCCGGGCGGGGCGGTTGCTGGGATCGGTGGCTCAGTTCCCGGGCGAGATGGGCAGGCTCGGGGTCCGTTACGCCGTGAGGCTGCTGCGGGACGGAGTGGCCCCGCCGGAGGAGATCCTGACCCGGGTCGAGATGATCGACCGCGACAACATCGACGAGTTTACGGGCGGCTCCGACGGGGGACGGGACGAGGGCGATCGATGACAGTGCCCGCGCCTCTCCTCGGCATGGCGGGGATCTGCAAGCGGTTCCCGGGCGTCCAGGCGCTCCAGGAAGCATCGCTGGCGGTACTGCCTGGAGAGGTGCACGTGATCCTGGGCGAGAACGGCGCCGGCAAGTCCACGCTGATGAAGATCCTCTGTGGGCAGTACCTTCCCGACGCGGGGACCGTCACATTTTGCGGCCGAGAGATCGCGCCCTCCGGGCCGCAGGAGGCCGAGCGGCTGGGGCTGGCCATGATCCACCAGGAGCTCAACCTGGTGCCGGGCCTCACGGTGGCCGAGAACGTGTTCTTGGGACACGAGTCCACGACCGGCGGTTTCATCCGCCGCTCCTTTATGAGCGACCAGACCCGCGACCTGCTCGACAGGCTGCGCTGCGACGTCGATCCGAACAGGATCGTGGCCGACCTCTCGGTCGCCGAGCAGCAGCTCGTGGAGATCGCCCGGGCGCTCCGCGAGCAGGCCCGGCTCCTGGTGATGGATGAGCCCACCGCAGCGCTGTCGGATACCGAGATCGATGCCCTTTTCGAGGTCATCCGCACGCTCTGCCGGCAGGGCACCCCCGTCATCTACATCTCGCACCGCCTGAGCGAGATCTTCGCCATCGGCGACCGAGTGACCGTCATGCGTGACGGTCACACCGTCGGTACGCTCGAGGTGGCCGAGACCTCGGCGGACGAGCTGATCCGCCTGACCGTCGGCCGCACCATCGTGGAGCAGGTCCCGAAACGCCCGGTGCCCATCGGCGACATCGTGCTCGAGGTGCAGGACCTTCTGCTCCACGGGTCGACCCAGCCAATCACACTGGCCGTGGGTTCGGGAGAGATCCTGGGTGTGGCCGGCCTCATGGGTTCGGGACGCACCGCTCTGGCGCGGGCGATCTTCGGCGCCGACACGGCCCGGGGTGGAACGATCCACGTCGCCGGCCGACGGCTCCCTGCCCACGCTCCCGGCTCCGCGATCGCCGCCGGTCTCGGGTTCCTCACCGAGGACCGCAAGCAGCAGGGGCTGGTGCTGCAGTGCTCGGTGGCCGCGAACATCACCCTGACCATTCTCGACCGCATCTCCCGTCTCGGTTTCCTCGGCCTCGCCGGGGAACGGACGCAGGCCGTCCAGCTGATCGAGAGGCTCCGGATCAGAACGGCGTCACCGGACCAGGAGGTCTCGCTCCTGTCCGGGGGCAATCAGCAGAAGGTCGTCCTCGCCCGCTGGCTGGCGGCCCACTGTCGCGTGCTCCTGTTCGACGAACCGACCCGCGGCATCGATGTCGGCGCCAAGGCCGAGATCTACGAGCTGATCGGCGAGCTCGTCGCGCAGGGCGTGGCGGTCGTCCTGATCTCGAGCGAGATGCCCGAGCTCCTCGGGCTGGCCGATCGCGTCGCGGTGATGTACGAAGGCGGGCTGCAGGACGTGGTGCCGCGGTCCGAGGCGACCCAGGAGCGGATCATGGAGCTCGCCCTGGGCCGCGGCAACCCGCAAGGTGCCACCCCCCACTCCGCGTAGGCCAGAGGGTGCCTGACCCCCTCTTGTTGCTCTTATTGCTCCGCGACGTCGCCCGGAGCCTCCCACTGCACACCGGCGTCGATGTCCGCCCAGGAGTAGAGCTGGAACGTGCGATTGTCCGACATCGCGACGAACAGGCCCGACGGGAAGCGCTCTCCCAGCGCTGTGCTGGTCACGTCGGAGCCGTCGCTCTCGTTGGTGGCCACGTAGAACACCCCGATCTCGGGGTGCTGGTTCGGATCGCCCGGAACTCCCTCGCGGGGGAAGACGCGGAAGGCGTTGCCCTGCTGATCGGACACCATGATGTACCCGGTGCCATCGTCGATCTCGTAGATCGAGATCCCCTCGCGCTGCTCGGTGAACCCCTCGGTGCCGAAGAGGGCGAGCTCGCGCGCCGCATCCGGCGCGTCCGGATCGGCGAAATACTTGTGGACCCCGACGTCCTCCTCCGAGTAGTACACGTAGCCCAGGGGGTCGTCGACCGCCACCGACTCGATCTCCGACGTGCCCCGGAACGCGCCGAACTCGCGGACCTTGGTGGCGGCCACCGTGCCCGTACCATCGTCGGAGAGCAGGTACTGCCACAGGTACGCACCGTCGGGCCCGGTCTTGCGGCTGACGATGGCGAACACGGCGCCGTCCGCCGGCCGCCTGTAGAGCGCGATCCCCATGGGCCGTCGCAGCTCCGGCGCCTCTCCTTCGAACACCGGCAGGCCGCCACCGTCGATCGGCGTCATCTCCGGCAGGCGGAACACGCGCAGGGAGTTGGCATTGCGATCGGTGGCGACGGCGATGTCGGTGGGAGCCCCGCCCAGCATCATCCCGTACTCCACGTCGACGTTGTTCACCCTGCCCATGTCGGTGACGGACCTGTCGTCGATGATGTTGCCGTCGAGGTCGAAGGCGTACAACCCACCACCCTTGTCGGTTCCCAGGACCATGCTCTTGGACGGGTCGTCGGGATGCAGCCAGATCGCCGGATCATCGGAGTCCACCGCCACCGGCTGGGTGACCAGCACCGGTTGCACGACCGTCGCTCCGGGCGGCACCTTGGCTGCGGGCCCGCACGCCGCGACTGCCACGACGATTGCCACCGTCATGGCCGGACCGATGGCTCGCCGGATCCTCGGCACCCACTGGGCATCGCCTGAAGCACGTCTCATCGCTCTCCTCCTTGCTCGTCATGGTCGTGTGATGGCGCGAATCTCGAAAGGGCTGCCTCCACCTCACTGGCGGATCCCTCCGCGACGGCGGGTGGTGCGGTCGTTGACCGTGTCACCAGGCTCGGAACGATGACGTGGTGGCGAGGCTCGGTTCGCCCCTCGTGGATGCGCTCGGCCAGCAGCTCCATGGCCATGCGCCCCATCTGGCCCCCGGGCTGATGGATGCTGGTCAGTGAGACGTGGCGAAGGGCGGCGAGCGAGCTGTCGTCGTATCCGACCAGCGACACGTCGGCCGGGATCTTGAGCCCCACCTCCTCCAGCGCATTGAGGGCACCGATGGCGCAGAGGTCGTTGGCGGCGAAGATCGCCGTCGGGAGGGGGTGTTGCCCGAGGAGTGCCTGGGCTCCGCGGTAGCCTCCCGACTCGGTGAACGCCCCTCCGACAACGATGCAGTGCGCGGCCAGGCCGAGCCGGTCCATGGCCTGCTGGTACCCCCTGCGGCGCAACGCCGCCGCAGGGCTGGCTCCACCGTCGATGTGGGCGATCCTGCGATGCCCGAGGGAGACGCAGTGCTCCACGGCCATCTCGGCTCCCATGACGTGGTCGTTGGTGACGCTGTCGCTCGCGCCGTCGCTGGTTTCTCGGTTGAGAACCACGGTCGGTACGGAGTGGGCGACGCGGCCGATGGTGGCCTCGTCGACCCGCGAGGTGGCCAGGATCAAGCCGTCCACTCTCAGCTCCAGAAGGCTCTCGATGGCCTCCCCTTCCCGTGCCGCCACGCCATCGCCCGTGCTGAAGAGCACTTTGTAGTCCAGGCTCATCGCCTCCTCGAGCACGCCGGACACGACGTCTCCGAAGAAGGGGTTGCGAAGGTTCGAGATGACCACGCCCACGAGGCGGGTCCGGCGCTGCACGAGACCGCGCGCCATGGCGTTGGGCCGGTAACCCAGGGCAGAGATCGCGTCGAGAACCGCCCGCCTGCGTGCATCGCTCACCCCTTCGTCTCCACGGATCACCATGGACACGAGCGACTTGGACACCCCCGCTCGACGCGCCACATCCAAGATGGTGGGCTTGCGCCTTCCGGATCCGCCTGCGTTGTCCTCTCCTCGTGGCACTTGACTTCCTTCTCCCGATCCGATACGTTCCTTTTGGAACGTTCCAATCATAGCTCATTACATCCGTCTAGACAACCTGGAACGTTCCAGAATTGGTGAGAACGGCAGCATGACGGCGTGCACAACTCTCCGGAGCCCAGACGGTTGGTCCCGGGGGATGGAACGTTCCAGCGATGGGCCGGAGGGCCGATCGTTCTGACGAACGGCTCGCCATGAGCCACGAACGTGAAGGAGGCTCGTATGACGTCCCGACGTTCGGTTCTCCTGAGGAGCATGCTCCTTGTCACGCTATGCATCGCCGCCGTTCCGGTCGCACTCTGGGCCCAGGCATCGAGCGGCAGGATCATCGGCAAGGTCTACAGCCCGGCCGGGGAGGTGCTCGACAAGGCGAAGGTCGCCGTCAAGGGCCTGAACCTGAGCGCGATCTCCGGCAACGACGGAGTCTACATCCTGCGCCAGGTGCCTGCCGGCACCCATGAGGTGGTGTGCTCCTACATCGGCTACCCGGATGTGACCGAAGAGGTGACCGTCGAGGCGGGGGGGACCTTGACCCACGACTGTCATTTCGCGTACGGCGATGAGATCGAGGTTCGCAGCTCACCGCTCCTGGTCGGCCAGGCCAAGGCCCTCAATAAGCAGAAGAACACCATCAACATCACCAACATCGTCGCTGCCGACCAGATCGGCCGCTTCCCCGACCGGAACGCGGCCGAGGCGACGCAGCGGATCCCCGGCATCAGCGTCCTGCGCGACCAGGGCGAGGGGCGTTACGTGATGATCCGGGGAACCGAGGCGCGGCTCAACTCCACGACCGTGAACGGCGAGAGGATCCCCTCCCCCGAGGCCGGCACCCGCGACATCGCGCTCGACACCATCCCGTCGGATCTGCTGGAGTCCATCGAGGTTTCGAAGGCGCTCACGCCCGACATGGACGGCGACTCCATCGGCGGCACGGTCGACCTGATCACGGGCCGGGCGCCGGAGAAGCTGCGAGTGTCGGCCATGGCCGGCCTCGGCTACCGGGAGCTGGTCGAAGAACCCGGTTACAACGCCTTCCTCACCTGGGGGCAACGGTTCGCAGACAACAAGCTCGGCATACTGCTCTCCGGCAGCACGTCCGACAGCAAGCAGGGCTCGGACAACTTCGAGCCCGAGTACGACGATGGTGATCTCGCGGTGATCGAGCTCCGCGACTACACCATCGAGCGCGAGCGCGACGGTATGACCGCCGATCTGGACTACAACGCCTCCGACCGCTCCAACTTCTTCCTGCGTGGCCTGTGGACCAACTACAGGGACACCGAGGATCGGCGGGCAAAGGGCGATGTGGTGGAGGACGGCGAGATCGAGCGCGCCCTGCGCGACCGCGCCCAGAAGTCGCACATCTACTCCGCCTCCTTCGGCGGCGAGCACATCGCCGGCTCGTCCCTGGTCGTGGACTACCGCCTGGCCTGGAACAGGGCCCAGGAGGAGACCGCCTTCCAGCTGACCTCCACATTCCTCCAGGAGGACGTGGAGTTCGCCCCCAACGTGGGCCCGGGGTCCATCAACCCCAACGACATCCAGGCCAACCCCCTCAACGAGGACATCAACGAGTTCTGGTTCGACGAGCTGGAGGAGGAGTCCAAAAAGGCGGTCGAGGAGGACGTGGTCGGTGCCATCAACTTCACCCAGGGCTGGTACCGCGACGCAGGCTTTTCCGGGCTGTGGAAGGCAGGCGCCAAGTACCGCGCCAAGACCAAGGACCAGTACTACGAGGTCTTCGCGTACGGGTATGACGGCGACCTCAACATCACCGACGTCCTCGACGACTGGCAGTCCGAGACGCCCTTCATCGGTGGCCGCTACACCCTCGGCCGCTTCCAGTCCCCCGGCCTCATCCGCTCCATGTGGAGCCAAGGCCTATTCGAGTTCGACGAGAAGAGCCTCGAGGATGACCTGAGCGACTTCGACGCGTCCGAGGACACCATGGCCGGCTACGGCATGGCCGAGCTCATGTTCGGCGGCAACACCACCCTCCTGGGCGGTGTCCGGGTCGAGAGCACGGCGACCGACTACAACGCGTTCGAGCTCGTGTACGACGAGGAGGGCGACCCGGTGTCGCTGACCCCGGTCAAGGGCGACAAGGACTACACGGAGTGGCTGCCACAGTTCCACCTCGTCTACAAGCTCGACGAGCGGTCCAACCTGCGCGCCGCCGTGACCCGGTCGCTGGCACGCCCCAACTTCGAGATGATCGCCCCGTGGCGTCTCACCAACCGCGAGGACGAGGAGATCGAGCTCGGCAACCCCGACCTCGACGTCACCACCGCCTGGAACCTGGACCTCATGTACGAGCGCTACCTGGATCCCATCGGCATCATCTCCGCGGGCCTGTTCTACAAGGAGCTCTCCGACAACGTCTACTTCTTCCGCTTCGACGAGGAGTTCGATGGCGTCGAGTTCGAGGTCACCCAGCCGCGCAACGGCGACAGCGCCACCCTGTGGGGCATCGAGCTCGCCTATCAGAACAACTTCACGAATGCTCCCGGCTTCTGGAGCGGCTTCGGCGTCTACTTCAACTGGACCTACGTCGACTCCGAGGCCAGGTACCCCGATCGTGATGCCACCAGGCTGCAGGGGCAGGCCGAGCACGTGGGCAACGCCGCCCTGGTGTACGAGAAGTACGGCTTCTCGGCCCGCCTGTCCTACAACTTCCACGGCAAGAACATCCTCGAGGTCGGCGGCGAGCCGGCGGACGACCTGTGGGTGGACGACCACGGCCAGATCGACTTCCTGGGCCAGGTCCAGGTGACCCCGAAGATCAGCGTGGTGCTGGAGCTCATCAACCTGACCGACGAACCGTACTGGGTCTACGAGGGCACCCGCGACCGGCCGCGCCAGGTCGAGTACTACAGCTGGTGGGGAACCCTCGGCGTCAGGTTCGATCTCTAGGCGGCGGGGGGCGGCGATGTCTACCGTCACCGTCGGTGTCGTGGGGGCCGGTCGTATCGGCCGCATGCACGCGTCCAACCTGGTGCACCATGTCCCCGAGGCGCGCCTCAAGGCGGTGAGCAGCCCACACATCGACGAGGGCTGGACCCGAGGGCTCGGGATCCCGGTCGCGACCCAGGACAACGAGGCCGTGTTCCGGGATCCCGAGATCGCCGCCGTCATCATCGCCGCGCCCTCCGGACGCCACGTCGAGCTGATCCGGAGGGCTGCCGAGGCGGGCAAGCACATCTGGTGCGAGAAACCCGTCGCCTTCGACCCCCAATCCATCACCAGCGCCATCGAGGCCGCCAGGGCAGGCGGCGTCCAGCTCCAGGTCGGCTTCAACCGTCGCTTCGACCCCAGCATCCGACGGCTTGCGGAGGCGGTGCGGCAGGGAGAGGTCGGCGAGCTGAACGGCCTGCGCATCATCAACCGCGACCCCAAGGCGCCTCCCATCGACTTCGTAAAGCGCTCCGGGGGAATGTTCTTCGACTTCACGATTCACGACCTCGACACGGCCCGCCACCTGAGCGGCCGCGACATCGAGGAGGTGTACGCCGCCGGCGCGGTGCTCGTCGACCCGGCGATCGGCGCCGCCGGCGACATCGACACCGCCATCGTCACCCTCCGGCTCCAGGGGGGCGCGCTGTGCGTGATCGACAACAGCCGCCAGACCGGCTACGGCTACGACCAGCGCTTCGAGGCCTTCGGCTCGAAGGGCAACCTCGTCGTCGACAACCTGCGACCGACCACCGTCGAGGCGTTCCTTGACGGGGGCGTGTTCGAGGACACGCCCCTTCCCTCGTTCATCGAGAGATACCAGGACGCATTCATCGAGGAGCTGCGCGCCTTCATCGGCTGCGTTCGCGACGGCTCCCCCGTGGCGGTCACCGCCGAGGACGCCCTGGCCGCGGTGCGCGCCGCGGGCGCAGCCAGGACCTCGATGCTGGAGAACCGACCAGTTCGCCTGGACGAGGAGACGAGGGGGGGCGGCCGATGAAACAGATCACCGTGGGTGTCATTGGCACCGGTCGCATCGGCACGATCCACGCCGGCAACCTCGCCCACATGCCGGGTGTCCAACTCAAGGCCGTGGCCGACCCCCTCGTCGTTCCCTCGGAATGGCAGGATCGGGGGGTCGAAGCCCTGCTCGATCCCCACGCCCTGATCGCCGACTCCGACATCGACGCCGTCCTCGTGTGCTCCCCGACCCCTACCCACGCCGAGCTCACCATGGCGGCGGCCGAGACCGGCAAGCACGTCTTCTGTGAGAAGCCCATCGATCTCGAGCCGAAGCGCATACGGCAGACGCTGGAGGTGGTGGAGCGGTCGGGAGTGCAACTGCAGGTGGGCTTCAACCGTCGTTTCGACCCCACCTTCGCCCGCCTCCGTCGCGCCGTGGTGGACGGTGAGGTCGGCGACCTGCACATGGTCAAGATCGTCGCCCGCGATCCGGCGCCGCCGCCCGCCGAGTACGTCCGCGACTCCGGCGGCATGTTCCTGGACATGACCATCCACGACTTCGACATGGTGCGCTTCCTCTCCGGCAGCGAGGTTCTGGAGGTGCACGCGTTCGGCGCCGTGCTGGTCGACCCGGCGATCGGCGAGGCCGGGGACGTGGACACCGCGGTCGTCACCATGAAGCTGGCGAACGGCGGGCTGGCAGTGATCGAGAACAGCCGGCGCGCCGTATTCGGGTACGACCAGCGCATCGAGGTCTTCGGATCCCGCGGCGGGATCGAAGCGATGAACGAGTACCCGTTACCAGGTCCGCCAGCGCACGGCGCCGCGGAGAGCGGAAAGCCAACCCCCTGTACTTCTTCCTCCAACGCTATCAGCGCTCCTTCGTCGCCGAGGTGGAGACGTTCGTCGACAGCGTCCGGCAGGGCCGCACCCCGCCCGTGACCGGAAGAGACGGGCTCATCCCGGTCTTGATCGGATTGGCGGCCACCGAGTCCATGCGCTCGCACCGACCGGTCCGGGTCGAGTCCCCATGAACCCATTCCGGCTCCTCGCCACCGGCCCCGACCGGCCGCCGCTCTCCGACCGGGCGCTCGTCGACCGTCTGTACCGACGCCACCGGATGCGCATCATGCTCGCGATCACGATCGGCTACGGCCTGGTCTACACCTGCCGGCTGGCCCTGTCGGTGGTCAAGAAGCCGCTCATCGACCGCGGGATCTTCACTCCGGAGGAGCTCGGCATGATCGGCGCCGCGCTCTTCTACACCTATGCCTTCGGCAAGCTGACCAACGGGTTCCTGGCCGATCACGCCAACCTGAAGCTCTTCTTCGCCATTGGGGTCCTCGGGTCGGCCCTGATCAACGTCGGCATGGGGTTCTCGACGGTGCTCGTGGTGTCGATCGTGCTCTGGGCGTGCAACGGCTGGTTCCAGGGCTTCGGTGCGCCCAGCGGAGCGGTGGCCCTGGCCAACTGGTTCTCCAATCGTGAGCGAGGGAGGATGTACGGCATCTGGAGCACCGCCCACGCCATCGGCGAGGGCCTCACCTTCATCGGCGTCGCCGGCGTCGTGGCCCTGTGGGGATGGCGCGCCGGGTTCTGGGTGCCCGGGCTGCTGTGCGTCGTGGTTGCCGGCGTCCTGTATCTGCTCATGCAGGACCGCCCTTCCACCCTCGGCCTGCCCAAGATCAACGACTGGAAGAACGACCACTGGAACGGCAGCGCCGACGGCGCGAGGGAAGATCAGGGCACGTGGGCCAAGCAGCGGACGATCCTGAAGATCCCCGCCATCTGGGTCCTGGCCCTCTCCAGCGCCTCGATCTACGTGACCCGCTACGCCATCAACAGCTGGGGCGTGCTCTACCTGCAGGAGGCGAAGGGCTACTCCCTGTTCCAGGCAGGCACCGTCATTTCGGTGAACACGGTGGCCGGCATCATCGGCGCCGTCGCCTTCGGCTTCACGTCGGACAAGATCTTCTCGGCGCGACGGCCGCCGACCAACCTCATCTTCGCGGTCTTCGAGCTCGCGGGGCTGTGCATGGTGTTCTTCGGACCGTACGACCACCCCGCGTTCCTGACCTTCGCATTCTTCATCTACGGCTTCGGACTCACCGGGCTCGTCACGTCCCTGGGAGGCCTGTTCGCACTGGACATCTCGCCCAAGCGGGCTGCCGGGGCCGCCATGGGCTTCATCGGCGTGTTCTCCTACATCGGAGCGGCAGTCCAGGACCAGATCAGCGGCTACCTCATCGAACGCAGCATCACCGTGATCGACGGCGTCCGGCACTACGACTTCAGCGCTGCGATCTGGCTCTGGATCGGATCGTCGGTCGTCTCGTTGCTCCTGGCGACGTCCCTGTGGCGTGTGCGGCTGCGAGATTGAGGCATCGAGGGAGGGACATGAGCGAACACAGCACGACCTACGACATCGCCGCGGTCGGCAACTACACGAAGGACACGGTGGTGACCCGGGAAGGCACCCGCCACGTGGACGGAGGAGGCGTCAGATACGCGGCCTTCGCCGCTCGAGGCCTCGACCAGCGAGTCGCCGTGATCACCAGGCTGGCGGAGGAGGACCGTCACGTCGTCTCCGACCTGGAAAACGCGGGAATCGACGTGTTCCCCACCTTCACAACCCAGTCGACCCTGATGCGGCTCGAGTATCCCGGCACCAACGTGGACCAGCGCACCTTGACCGTGGCCGCGACCGCCGGTTCGATCACCGCCGACCAGGTCCGGGCGGTGCAGGCGCGGACGTTCTTGATCAGCGCCTCGATCCGCGGCGAGGTCCCCGTCGAGGTCATCCGCGAGGTGCGGGCACAGGGCGCCGCCGTCGCACTGGACGTACAGGGGTTCGTCCGCATCCGTCGGCCCGACGGCGGCCTCGAGCATGCCCCCTGGCAGGAGCAAGCCGAGGTGCTCGGCCTGGTCGACATCCTGAAGGCCGACGCCGTGGAAGCCGCCTCGCTCACGGGAGCCGACGACCCGGTCAGGGCGGCGGCCCTGCTGGCCGAGCACGGACCTCGGGAGGTCATCATCACCCACCGCGGCGGGCTGCTGGTGTCGGCAGGCGGCAGGGTCCACGAGGCCCCGTTCCACCCCGCCAGAATGGTCGGGCGCAGCGGTCGGGGCGACACCTGCCTCGGCTCCTACGTGGCGGCCCGGCTCATCGTACCGCCGAGCGCCGCCGCCGTCTGGTCGGCCGCGGTGACCAGCCTCAAGATGGAGACGGACGGCCCCTTCCAGAACCACATCAGCGCTGTCGTTGAACTGATCGAGAAGAAGTACGGCATGACGTTCGAGATCCCGTCGCCGCACGTCAGTGCGACGCCGAGGCACAACACCGGAGCGTGAAGCGCTCCGAGAAAGACTAAGGAGGGCATCGCAAATGAGAGGCATGGTGCTTGATGCGAAGTGGGAGCCGAAGCCGAGCTACGCGGTGTCGGACTGGGAGAAGGAGACCGGCAAGGCGATCACGGGCAACGCCATCTGGCGCAATCCGAAGCTGGAGGTCAGGGACTGGCCCGATCCCGACCCGGACCCACAGGAGGTGCTGCTCGCGATCCAGGCCTGCGGCGTCTGCGGCTCGGACATGCACTTCTACGAGACCGACAACGACAGCTACATCCTGTACCCCGGGCTCACCAGGTTCCCCACCATCCTCGGGCACGAGTTCTCGGGGAAGGTGGTGGAGGTCGGCAAGGAGGTCACCCAGCTCGCGGTCGGCGACATGGTCACCGTCGAGGAGATGATCTGGTGCGGGCGTTGCATCCCGTGTCGCAACGGGTACCCGAACCACTGCACCAACCTCGAGGAGATCGGCTTCACCATCCCCGGCGCGTTCGCCAACTTCATCGCCGTCGACGAGAAGTTCTGCTGGAAGATCGACGCCATCGCCGAGAGGTTCGGCAGCGAGCAAGCGGCCTACGAGGTGGCAGCCCTGACGGAGCCCTCGTGCGTGGCCTACAACGCCATGTTCGACCAGGGCGGGCGGCTTCAAGCCGGGGCACTACGTCGACGTGTTCGGCGCCGGCCCCATCGGGCTGGCAGCCATCGGCCTCGCCAAGGCGGCGGGCGCCGGCATGATCGTCGCCTTCGAGGTCTCGCCCAGGAGGCTCGACCTGGCCAAGGCGGTGGGGGCGGACTTCGTGTACGACCCGCGCCAGGTCAGCCCGAGCGAGGTCATGATGGAGCTCAGCAAGGGTCAGGGCTTCGACTTCCACGTCGAGGCCGCCGGGGTCCCCGAGATCTCCATCCCGGAGATGGAGAAGGCGCTGGCGATCAACAGCCGGATGGTCCAGATCGGCCGCGCGGCGGCACGGGTGCCCATGTACCTGGAGTCCTTCCAGGTCCGGCGCGCCCAGGCCTTCGGCGCCCAGGGCCACTCCGGGCACGAGAACTTCCCCAACGTGATCCGCCTGGTGGCCTCGGGCAGGCTCGACCTGCGACCGATCATCACGGCCCACTACGACCTGGCGCAGACCGTGGACGCCATCGCGAAGTCCGTGGAGCGCTCGGACGGCAAGATCATGGTGCACCCGAGCTAGAGCGGAGAACGGAGACCACCGGGAGGGATCGTGGACGAGCTGCGCATCGCGGTCGTGGGAGTGGGTCGCATCGGGCTGACCCACGCCGAGCACCTGGCCCGGCAGGTGCGCGGTGCGCGGCTCGTCGCCGTCACCACATCGAGCCCGGAGCGTGCCCGGACGGCGAACCGTGCGTGCGGCCCGGTCAGGGTGTACGACGACCTGGACGCACTGCTCGAGAGTGAGCCGCTGGATGCCGCGGTCATCGCGAGCTCGACCTGGGCCCACGTGGACAACGTCGTGCGCTGTGCCGCGGCGGGCCTGCCCGTGCTGTGCGAGAAGCCCCTGGCCCTGAGCCTCGCCGACTGCGACCGTGCCATCGACGCCGTCGAGCAGGCCCGCACCACCCTCATGCTGGGCCATGTCCGGCAGTTCGACTCGGGCTACGTGGAGGCGCGTCGCATGATCAGCGAGGGCGCCATCGGCCGCCCCGTCCTCTACCGCGCGCTCAGCGGGGACATGGATCCTCCACCGCCCGACTTCGCGGATCTCGCCGTCTCGGGCGGCCTGATCCTGGACTCCATGTACCACGACATCTACCTCGGGCGCTGGCTCCTCGACGACGAGATCGTCCGCGTCTGCGGCGAGGGCGACGCCTTGATCGACGACGGCGTGCGCTCCGTCGGGGATGTGGACAACGCGGTGGTCAACGTCCGTTTCGCGGGGGGCGCCATGGGCACCCTGGCCGCGAGCCGGGTCACCCGCTACGGCCACGACCTGCGCGGCGAGGTCATCGGTGACGAGGGTGCGGTGCAGATCGGCAGGTTCCGGCAGACACCCGTCCGCCTGCTCGACCGTCGCGGCGTCCACCACGACATGGCGCACACCACCCCCGACCGCATGTCGGAGGCCTTCGTCACCATGCTGCAGTCCTTCGTGGACTGCGTCCGGGAGGACAGAGAACCGCCGGTGAGCGCACGTGACGCCAGGGCCACGGTCAACGTGGCTCTCGCGGCACGGCACTCGATCCAGACCGGGCTTCCGGTGGAGCTGGGCACGCCCGAGGGCGTCGCCGGCGACCATCATCAGGACGAGTCGGCGACAACGTCTCGAGGAGACTTCAAGGAGAACGCCATGTCAGACGCTTCCGAAAACCCCCGTCAACTACCCACCGACCAGCCCGACCTCTTCTTCGAGGACAACACGGTCGGACGCTGCAAGAAAGAGGTGTGGGACGCTTCCGACGAGGAGATCGACGCCATCCTCTCCGACTACGGCATCCCCTCGCCGTGCGAGTGGGGCAAGCCGGGCTCCTACATCCAGACCACCGTGCGCCACCAGGTCGAGGCCAACCGCCGCCAGAACGACATCGTGTTCATCCCCGTGGGCTGCACCGAGCTCCACGGCCGGCACCTGCCGAGCGCCTCCGACACGCTGTACGTGAGCCAGATCCTGGAGGGCCTGCGACGCTTCACGGCCAAGCGCGGGGCGCCCGTCAACCTGGCCCTGCCGCCCCTCAACTACGGCTCGCACCCGTACCACCACCTGGGCATGCCGGGCACCGTCATCGTGCGCGAGAACGTCGCCCGCGAGCTCATGATCGACGTCATGCTGGGCCTCTGGAACGACGGCTTCCGCAAGCAGATCATCATCAACAACCACGGCCACCTGTGGATGCTCGAGTCGGCGATCCAGCAGTTCCAGAAGCGGTACCAGCTCCCCGGCATCTTCCGCGTCATCGACTGGCACCGCGCCGTCCGCGAGTTCTTCCGCACCGGCCCCCAAGGGCGGCCGCATGGACACCAACTTCGTCCACGCCGACGAATCCGAGACCTCCCTCGGACTGCTCCTCCATCCGGACATGGTCGACATGGCCTACGCGGTGGACACCGAGGGCAAGGGCTACCTGCCCGACGGGCACTTCGACAAGTCGGTCGACCCCTTCAGCCGGCCCAGCCGCTGGTCCGAGGGCGAGGGCCACTTCGCCATCGAGATCGCGGCGACCCCCGAGGGCGTCGTCGGCAAGGCGACCCACGGCACCGCCGCCAAGGCCAAGCGGCCGGTGGCGGCGATCCTGCGCTACCTGACCCTGCTCAACGATCAGATCCTGGAGGCCTTCCCGGCCGGCACGGTGCCCCCCGTCGAGGAGGTGACGCTGCGCACCGCCGCCGACATGGAGCCCTACCTGCGGGAGCCGCTCAGCCCGGGCTGGAAGCCGGTGTACGCGCTGCCGCGCATCGGCCAGGGCACGGACTCGTAATGAAGCTGAGCCTGGTCCTCTCCACCCACGCCGCCGCCTTCGAGGCGGTGGCCCTCAAGGGTGACATGGAGGCCGGCATCGCCAGAATCGCCGGCTGGGGGTACGACGGCGTCGAGCTCGCCATCCGGGACCCGCGGCTCGTGGACGGCGACGAGATCGTGCGCGTTCTCTCCTCGCACGGTCTCGTCGCCCCGGCCATCGGCACCGGCCAGGCCTGGGGCGAGGAAGGCCTGTCCTTCACCAGCGGCGACCCTGCCGTCCGCCGCGCCGCCGTCGACAGGATCGTGAGCCACATCCCCCTGGCGGCGCGGCTGCGGGCGGTGGTCATCCTGGGTCTGATCCGGGGCATCACCCCCGAGGGCCAGAGCCACCAGCAGTCCATGGAGTACCTGGTGGAGGCGATCCGGGAGTGTGCCGCGGCCGCCGCGGGGAGCGGCGTCCGCCTGGCCCTGGAGCCACTCAACCGCTACGAGACCGATCTCGTCCACACGACGTCCGACGGTCTCCGGCTGGCCGAAGAGGTGGGTCTGGACAACTTCGGCCTGCTGCTGGACACCTTCCACATGAACATCGAGGAGCCGGACATCGAGGCCGCCATCTCGGCGGCCGGCGAGCGGATCTTCCACTTCCACGTGGCCGACTCGAACCGCTGGTACCCGGGAGCCGGCCACATCGACTTCGGACGCATTCTGACAACCCTTTCGGACACGGGGTATGGGGGGTTCGTCTCGGGCGAGTTCCTGCCGCGGCCCGACCCCGACACGGCCGCCGCGCGCGCCATCCGTCACCTCCAGACCTGCCGACCCGACGGGAAGTGCGCATGAACCTGGAAGGACGCATCGACAGCCTGGACGGCGCCACCGTGGAACGCGACTCGGTGGTCGAGCTGGACCGGGGGAGGGTGCTCCTCGTGAAGCGGGCGGACGGCACCAGGCTGCTGGGCGTCGCAGGGGAGCTCGGATCGTTCACGGGCGAGCCCCACGGCCCCAGCGGACTGCTCCTGTGCCCCACCTCGCCGGAGAACCTGGCGGCTCTCCGTGAGCTCGTGCCCTGGCTGCGGCCGGCGACCCTGGGCCTGCGCACCTCCGCCGGCTTCGGGGACCGGCTGGGTCTGGCGACACCGGGCCACATCCGCGCCATCCAGCGGGTGCCGGGGGGATCGGACCGCATCGCACCCGTGTTCGCCCAACAGTCGGTGCGGGAGAACGCCCGCACCGGCCGCACCCCGCAGCAGGTCCTGGACGATGCCACCTGGGGCGTGCTCCAGGCCGGGTGGCGGCGTCCCTGGGGGGCCGACGCCGACCACCTGAAGACCCCCGCCGATGCCGAGCCCTTCATCGAGGCCGGCTACACCATGTTCACCATCGACCCCGGGGCGCACGTCGATGACGCCGTGCCCGCCGAGCCGGAGCAGCTCGAGGCCAAGGTGTCCGCACTGCCCTGGGAGACCCTGGAGGACAGCCCGGGCGATCTCGAAAGGCGGTACCTGTCCCGGCCCCTCGAGGTCGAAGGTCAGCCGCTGAGGATCGACCGCGGCCGCCTGTGGCGGGCCGCGGTCAAGTACGGCTGCGCCGTTGCTCACTCCGCCACCATGGCTCGCCACCTCTCGGCGCGCCTGGCGGGCCGGAACTTCGAGCTCGAGATCTCGGTGGACGAGACGGAGTCGCCGACCACGGTGCTCGAGCACCTCTACATCGCGACCGAGCTGCGCCGCTTGGGGGTGCGCTGGGTGAGCCTGGCGCCCCGCTTCGTGGGTCGCTTCGAGAAGGGTGTGGACTACCTCGGCGACGCGCGGGTCTTCGCGACCGAGTTCGGTCGCCACGCCGCCGTGGCGCGCCAGTGCGGGCCGTACAAGCTGAGCCTGCACTCGGGCTCCGACAAGTTCAGCATCTATCCCATAGCGGCCGAGCGGAGCCCGGCCGGCCGGGGGCGATCGCCGGGGCCCCTCGTCCACCTGAAGACGGCGGGAACCAGCTTCCTGGAGGCGCTGCGGGCGATCGCGCGGACCAACCCCGACCTTTTCCGGGAGATCCTGGACCTGGCCCGGGACGCCTACCCTGTCGACCGGGCTACCTACCACGTGTCGGCCGACATCGCGAAGGTCCCGGCAGCAGCCGCCCTCGCCGATGACGAGCTCGTCGGCCTCCTCGACCTGTTCGACGCACGCCAGGTGCTGCACGTGACCTTCGGTTCGGTCCTGGACCGGTATCGCAGCTCCATCCTGGCGGAGCTGGAGGACAACGAGGAGATCTACGGCTCGGGACTGGAGGTGCACATGGCACGTCACCTGGCGCCGTTCGTCGGACCCGGTGGGGGGCCGACGTGAACCGCCATCGGCACGGTCTCGCGTCCCAACCGAAGGGGAGGTGACAGGTGAATCCTCACGCCGACGCCGATCTCTTTAACCTCGGCGGGCGGGTGGCGGTCGTCACCGGAGGCGCCGGCATTCTCGGCGGGGAGATCGCGTGCGCGATGGCCGGCCGCGGCGCCGAGGTGGCGATCCTCGACCTCGACCCGAGCGCGGGCGACACGCTCCGGCCGCGGCTGGAGCGCAGGGCCGGACGCTCCCTCGTCCTCGGCTGCGACGTCCTGTCCCGAGAGGCCCTCGCTCAGGCTCGGGAGGATGTCGAGTCGCAGCTGGGCCCGGTGGACATCCTGGTCAACGCCGCCGGCGGCAACGCCTCTGAGGCCACCACCCGACCCGACCTCCCGTTCTTCGATCTCCCCGTCGAAGCCCTGCGCTTCGTCACCGACCTGAACTTCCTCGGTACCGTGCTCGCGTGCCAGATCTTCGGCCGTGCCATGGCGGACCGCGGCAGCGGCGTGGTTCTCAACATCTCGTCCATGAACGCCCTCCGCCCCCTGACCAGGATCCCCGCCTACTCCGCGGCCAAGGCGGCGGTGAGCAACTTCACGCAGTGGCTGGCGGTGCACATGGCGCAGGAGTACTCGCCCGCCATCAGGGTCAACGCCCTCGCGCCCGGGTTCTTCGTCACCGAGCAGAACCGCTTCCTGCTGCTGGACGAGGACGCGGGCGCGCTCACCGAGCGCGGCACGGCGATCATCGCCCACACGCCGATGGGTCGCTTCGGCGAGCCCAGGGACCTCGTGGGTACGGCTCTGTGGCTCCTGTCCGAGGCGTCCTCGTTCGTGACCGGCGTGGTGGTCCCCGTCGACGGCGGGTTCTCCGCCTTCAGCGGGGTGTAGGCGTGAGCCGAGGGAGGAGCGAGCGATGACCGACCAAGGGACCGCGAGCCCGGCACTTGACGCCCTCGAACCGAGACACGACTTCTTCGTTGGCATCGACTCGGACGGCTGCACCTTCGACACCATGGAGATCAAGCACAAGGAATGCTTCATCCCGGCCATCATCCGGCACTGGGGGCTGCAGGCGGTCTCCAAGTACGCCCGCGAAGCGGCCGAGTTCGTGAACCTGTACTCGAGGTGGCGCGGGGTCAACCGCTGGCCGGCGCTGGTCATGGTCTTCGACCTCCTGCGCGAGCGCGACGAGGTCCAGGCGCGCGGCGTCGAGCCGCCGCAGGTCCCACGGCTGCGGGAGTTCATCGCTGACGACGCCTTCCCCAAGAGCAACGACGGCCTGATGCGATACATGGCCGGCGCGCCCGATCCCGAGCTCGACACCGCCCTGGCCTGGACCACGGCGGTGAACGCGGCGGTCGCGGACATGGTGCACGGCGTCCCCCCCTTCCCCTGGGTGCGGGAGAGTTTGACCGCCCTCGCCGACCACGCCGACATGATCGTCGTCTCCGCCACGCCGGTCGAGGCCCTGACCCGGGAGTGGCAGGAGCATGATCTCGCGCCCCTGGTGCGCGCCATCGCCGGCCAGGAGCAGGGCAAGAAGGCCCGCCACCTCGAGCTGGCGGCATTTGGCAGGTACCCGCCCCAGCGCATCCTGATGATCGGCGATGCCCCGGGCGACATGAAGGCGGCGCGGGCCAACGGCGCCCTCTTCTACCCCATCAACCCGGGCCACGAGGAGGCGTCGTGGCGGCGCTTCCACGACGAGGCGATGCATCGCTTCCTGCGGGGCGACTACGCCGGCACCTACGAGGGCTCCCTGATCCGGGAGTTCGAGACGCACCTGCCCAAGGATCCGCCGTGGCGGTGAGCAGCGCCGGCGCACCAGCCGGGGACGTGGAGCCATGACCATCGGGCTGAGCCGGCGGAAGGGCCCACTGACCGACGCCGAGGTCGGATCGGCCCTCGCCCGGGGCATCTCCGAGCTCGGGCTCGACGGCCACAGGGTGCTCGTGGTCATCCCCGACGGCACCCGAACCGCTCCGATCCCCCTGTTCTTCGGGCTCCTCCAGGAGCTGCTCGCGGGACGGGTGGCGGCCTTGGACTACCTGGTGGCACTCGGGACCCACCCGCCCATGACCGACTTGGCCCTGAGCGGTCTCCTCGGCGTGCCGGTACGCTCCGGAGCGGCCCAGTCGTCACGGGTCTTCAATCATCGATGGGATCTGCCCGAGACCTTCACGACCATCGGAACGATCCCGGCGGCGGAGATCGCCGAGGCCAGCCAGGGACGGCTGTCCATCGAGGTTCCCGTCCGTCTGAATCGGCTGGTATGCGGCGCGGCGGGCGGTTCGCCCTACGATCGCCTCCTCGTTCTCGGTCCGGTCTTCCCCCACGAGGTCGCCGGGTTCTCCGGCGGCAACAAGTACTTCGTTCCCGGCGTCGCCGGCCCGGAGATCATCGACGTCACCCACTGGCTGGGCGCCCTCCTCACCTGCCGCAGCATCATCGGTGTGGCGGACACTCCCGTTCGCCGGCTCATCGACCGGTCCGCGGAGCTGATCCCGACGCCACGGTCCTGCATCGCACTCGTCATGCATGGCCCGGAGCTGCACGGGCTCTCGATCGGCTCCATGACCGAGGCCTGGCGGGAGGCCGCACGCCTCGCAGCCGAGCTCGATATCGTCGAGGTGGAGCGGCCCTTCCGGCGCGTGCTGTCGGTGATCCCGGAGATGTACGAGGACCTGTGGACCGCGGCCAAGGGGATGTACAAGCTCGAGGGAGTGATCGAGGACGGGGGTGAGGTGGTGCTGTACGCGCCCCATGTCCGCGAGGTGTCCCGGGTCCACGGCCGTCACCTCGAGGAGATCGGCTATCACGTCCGTGACTTCTTCCTCGCCAACTGGGAACGGTACCGGGACCGCCCCTGGGGCGTCCTCGCGCACTCCACCCACCTGTGCGGCGACGGCACCTATGAGAGCGGCGTCGAGCGGCCGCGGATCCGGGTCACCTTGGCCACCGGCATCCCGCGCGAGCGGTGCGAACGGATCGGGCTCGGGTACCTGGACCCGGCCACCGTCGTCCCCGAGGTGTGGGCCGACCGCGAGAAGGAGGGGATCCTGCTCGTCCGACGGGCCGGAGAGATGCTGTACCGGCTCAAGAGCGCGGGGGAGCCGCCCACCCAGCCGAGGTCCCGGACCGCAGGTTGATGGTGGACCGACCGGACGCCCGGCTCGCGGTCGCGGGTCGGGTGATGGGAGAGGAACATGGCCACACCGAAGAACGTCGTCGTCGCCCAGTCGGGCGGTCCCACGCCGGTCATCAACAACTCGCTGCGGGGCGTGGTCGAGACCTGCCGCCTGATGCCCGAGCTCTTCGGCACGGTGTATGCGGGCCGGCACGGCATCGAGGGCGTGCTCCGTGAGGAGCTGCTCGACCTCTCCGCCCAGGGCCCGGACGAGATCGCGCTGCTGCGCACCACCCCGGCCGCCGGCGCCACCGGGACCTGCCGGTACAAGCTCAGGAAGGGCCAGGAGGAGGACCTGGAACGGATCATCGACGTGTTCCGGGCCCACGACGTCGGCACCTTCTTCTACATCGGCGGCAACGACTCCATGGACACCGCCCACAAGGTCTCGTCGCTGGCCTCGGAGCGCGGCCTCGAGCTGGTGGCCACGGGCATCCCCAAGACCATCGACAACGACGTGGGCGACGCCGACTTCCGGCTCATCGACCACACGCCGGGGTACGGGAGCGTGGCCCGCTACTGGGCGCTCGCCGTGCAGACCGCCGACCAGGAGAACGCCGGCTCGTGCCCGTCGGACCCGGTCCTCGTGCTCCAGGCCATGGGCCGCAAGATCGGGTTCATCCCCGCGGCGGCACGTCTCGCCGATCCCGAACGGCGGATGCCCCTGCTCATCTTCCTGCGTGAGTCCCGTCTCGGGCTCGACGAGCTCGCCGACCGGGTCAACGACACGCTCCGTGAGCGCGGCCGCGCCCTGGTGGTGGTCAGCGAGGGATTGGACGTCGGCGATCTCGGCGAGCGCAGGGACGCCTTCGGCCACACCACCTTCTCCTCGAGCCAGATGACCGTCGGTCAGGTGGTGGTGAACCACCTCAACCGAGTCGGCCTCGCCGCCCGCGGCGCGGCCCGCGCCAACATCCCGGGCACCGACCAGCGGCACAGCATCGTCCACGCCTCGACGGTGGACCTCGAGGAGGCGTACCAGGTCGGGCGGCACGCGGTGTTCGTCGCAGCCGAGGAGGGCTCGGGCTTCATGGCCACCATCCTGCGCGAGCCAGGCCACGCCTACCGGGTCCGCTACGACAAAGTCCCACTCGCCGAGGTCGCCAACTCGGAGCGCGCATTCCCCGAGGCCTGGATCGAGCCCTCGCGGGCCGACGTCGGTGACGCGTTCCTGCGCTACGCGCGCCCCCTCATCGGCGAGGACTGGCCGGCCGTGCCGCTGGTGGGTGGGGTGCAGCGGTTCGCCCGGCTGGAGCCGGTGTACGCGGACAGGAAGCTCGAGACCTACGTTCCGCAGGGGCATCGCTCCTGAGGGCGCAGTGCAGAGGGGAGGACCCGTGAGCAAGCAGATCTGGTCGATTCTCGCCGTGGTGGCGATCGCCGCGGCCCTCGGCACGCCGTCTACCGGCGCAGCCGGCGCATCCGCAACGCCTGACAACATCCGACTGACCTGGTCGGAGAGTCCCCGGACGACCCAGACCATCGGATGGCGCACCGATGCCACGGTGGCCGTGGGCGCCGTCGAGTACGCGCCGATCGGCGGCACGCCCGCCATCACCCAGGCGCCGCCTGCAGAGAGGCTGGTCACCAATGTCGGCACCATCCATCTCTTCTCGGTGACCTTGCGCGATCTGCAGCCGGGGACCAGATACGTCTACCGCGTCGGTGATGGCAGCCGCTGGAGCGCGTACTACACGTTCCTGACCGAGAGCGCCGAGCCCGGGAGGTTCCGGTTCCTCGTCTTCGGCGACTCCCACGAGCACGAGCCCGTCTACGAGCAGTGGCGGCGCACCGTGGGCGGTGCGTTCGGTGCGAACCCGGACGCCAGGTTCGCGGTGAGCGTGGGCGACCTGGTGTACTCCGGCAAGGACTACGCGCAGTGGCAGGCGTGGTTCGCGGCCGCCCAGGACGTCCTCGCGAACATCCCGATCGTGCCCGTGATCGGCGACCACGAGCCCCGGGGCGTCACCAGCAAGGAGCGCTGGCAGCGGCCGGAGTACTTCGTCAGCCTCTTCAGGGTCCCGCAGAACGGGCCGCCCGGCCTCGAGGGCGAGGTCTACTCCTTCGACTACGGCGACGCGCACATCGCGGTGTTGAACAGCTCGTTCACCTACGAGCTCTCCGATCCGGAGGCGCAACGGGCGATGATCGACGCCGAGGTCGCCTGGCTCGATGCCGATCTCGCCGCGAGCACCAAGACGTGGAATCTCGTCGTCTACCACGACGCCACCTACAACCTGGCGACGGACCGCAGCGGCACCCTGACGCGGGCCGCCTTCGGGCCGGTCATCGACAGGCACCACGTCGACGTCGTGTTCAACGGGCACGACCACGCGATGGCGAGGAGCTACGCGATCAGGAACGACGAGCTCATGGCGAGCCCGGCGGAGGGCACGATCTACGTCATCTCCGGCCGATCCGGCGACAACGCCAAGGAAAGCCTCGTTCCCAAGGTGTGGTTCCCCACCTACTACGACCCCCAGGCGCAAACGTGCTACCTGGCGGTCGAGGTGGATCGCGACCTGCTGTCGATCACCACCAGGCTCGAGGACGGGACCGTCGTCGACACCTTCAGGATCGACAAGGCCGACCCGGGACGCGGCACGCCGGTGGTGCCGTTCGGGGCCTACCAGGAGGTTCGCTTCGCGCCCTTCGGATCCCTGCTCCAGTTCGGGGACCCACCGCAGCAAAACGCGGACGGGGACTGGTTCGTCGACATCACGGCGCTCGCGGCGCACCTGTCGGGCAGCTTCGACCCGACCACCAACGTCCTCGCCTACGACGACGGCGAGATCACGCTCCAGCTCGCCGACGGCATGTTCCTCGACAGCTCCAAGAGGATGGTCTCGCTGAGGGGTCTGACCTCGGTCGGCTTCTCCTGCCGCTACCACGAGACGATGAACGTGGTCACGGTCGAGCGGTTCAAGGACTGAGCGTCACCAGCGCTTCACACACCTGGAAGGGTCGATGCCACTCGAAAGCTCGCGGCGCCCGTGTCTCGGACAGGGCTGGCCGCTCCGCGCGACCGCCGCGGGCGCCCTCGTGACACTGGCGCTGCTGCTGGGTGGCGGGACCGCATCGGGCCTCCAGCTCGACGCGGTCACGCTGAGCTCCGAGCCCACGATCGACGGCGTTGTTGATGAGATCTCGTGGTCGGAAGCGGCCGTGGTCGAAGGCTTCGTCCAGATCAGACCCGGCTTCGGTCAGCCGTCGCCCTTCGCGACGACCGTCAGGGTGGGAGTTTCCGATCGTGCGCTGTTCGTCGCGTTCGTCCTGTCCGACCCGGAGCCGGGGCGGATCGCCGCCGCCGTGACCACCCGCGACGGCGAGCTCGACGACGACGACGCGGTCGGCGTGCTCCTCGACACCTTCGACGACGACCGCACGGCGTACTTCTTCCGCACCAACCTGCTCGGCACCCAGGAGGACGGACGGATCGCCGACAACGGTCGCACCGTCGACACCAGGTGGGACGCCGCCTGGCGGTGCGCGGCCCGGCGCACGGCATCGGGGTGGACGGCGGAGATCGCCGTGCCGTTCGAAATCCTCACCTACAAGGCGGGCCAGCATCGCATCTGGGGAGTCAACTTCACGCGCACCGTGCCGCGACGCCTGGAGATGTCGGTCTGGGCCGGCCCCGGGGAAACCGAGTCACGGGTCTCTCAGTTCGGCGCGCTGACCGGCCTCGACCTCCCCCTGCGCGCGACGAACCGCCTGCGGGTCATCCCCTACGCACTCCTGACCCTCCAGGACGGCAACGACACCACCTACGAGATCGGCGGTGACCTGAGGTACCGCGTCACCAGCACGCTCGGCCTCGACCTGACCATCAACCCCGACTTCGCCATCGTCGAGGCCGACGTCGAAGAGATCAACCTCACGCGCTTCGAGCTGTTCATCCCGGAGAAGCGTCCGTTCTTCCTCGAAGGACTGGAGATGTTCGATCAGCGCCTCCTCCAGTTCTACAGCCGCCGTATCGGAGACATCTCGTGGGGGGCGAAGCTGGTGGGGAAGGTCGGCAACTCCGACATCGCCATGCTGAGCGCCGACGGTGACTTCGGCGACCCGGCAGCGGTCGGCGGGTCGGACGCGGCCTACACCGTCTTTCGTCTCCGGCGGGGCCTCGGGCCCTCCGACGTGGGGATCCTCGCGGCCAACCGGCGACGTGACGGCTCAGACGCCGGATCCGTGGGGCTCGACACGACCCTCTTCTTCACCGAGCAGCTCGGCCTGACGGCGCAGGTCATTCGAGTGTACGGCGGCCGAGGCGATGGCGGCGCGGCCTGGTTCGTCAGACCTTCCTGGGACACCGCGACCAGTCACTTCCACGTCCGCTACACCGACCTCGACGCCGGCATCCGAGAGGCCTTCAACGCGGTGGGGTTCCTCGAGGACGACGACCGCAAGGAGGTGGACACCGCCCTCGAGCACACCTTCTGGTTCGACTCCGGCACCCTCGAGAGGATCAAGGTCGACACCAACTACAACCGCTACTGGAGCCAGCGGGACGTGCTCCGGAGCTGGGAGCTGGATCTCGAGGTCTCGCTCGTCCTGCGCAGCGGGTGGACGTTCGAGGTCGATGCTCTCGATGAGTTCAAGCTCTACGAGAAGGCGTTCCGCAACCGCCAGGTCGACCTCGAGGTGGGATGGGACGGCCGGGACGGACGGTCGATCGCCGCCTTCGCCGGCGTCGGGACCAACTTCGACAGCGACCTCCTGCTCTACGGCCTGGAGGCGCAGTGGAAGCTCTCCGACAGCTGGAACCTGTCCTACAGCCTGACCCGGCTCTCACTGGACCCCGATCCGCAGACGGACACCACCTTCATCCACGTCTTTCGAACCGACTACTACTTCGGCCCCGACCTCCTGGTGAGCGTGTTCTTCCAGAGCAACTCCGCAGTCGACAAGGAGAACATCCAGACCCTCCTCGTGTGGAGGTTTCTGCCGCCGTTCGGCTCTCTCCAGCTCGCCTACCAGCGCGGGACCTCCGCCACCGGCGAACGTTCGGACCAGGGGGACACTGTGCTCGGCAAGCTGTCGTGGGTGTTCTGAACGGTCATCCGTTGTGCCACCTGGGGTGGACACCCATTGAATGTGAACTCTCGAACGAGCTCTTTCCAGGGACCGGGAACGGCGCGCGGCACTCCCTCTGCGCGCCAGGTCCGACCTCCGCCGGGCGTCCTGGGCAAGCCTACTCGAGATACTCCAGCATGGAGCGGGCGGACGCGGCGTCGGGGTGGTCGGGGGCCAGCGCCAGGAACTCGCGGAAGGCCTGACGGGCCCTCTCCTTGTCCCCCAGCGAGTTGCAGCACATCCCGAGCAGATAGTGGGCCTCCGCCTCGTCTAGCCTCGCCTCCACCAGCGGCTCGAGCACAGCCCGCGCGAGAGCTTGCGCGTTGCTCTCGAACAGATCGCGGGCGTGGCCCAGGACCTCACCGTCGCTCGTCTCGGCGCCCATGGCCAGCACGCGCCGTGCGGCGGTGGCCAGGCGATCGGGATCGCCGAGCATCATGGCCGCGTAGTACACCGTCCGCGCGGCCTCCACGTTGTCCCCCTGGAGCTCGAGCAACCGTTCCGCCGAGGCCGCCGCGGCCCCGTAATCCTCGCGTTCCATCGCGACCGCCGCCAGTGCCCGATACGCGTCGGGGAACGACGGGTCGATGACCGCCGCCTGCCGGAACGCAGCCTCCGCGGTGGCCAGGTCGCCCTCCTGCAGGGCCGTGGCGCCCTGGTTGAAGACCGGGATCGCCTTGGCCCGCGCCGCGTCGCTGTCGACCGGCGCCGGCGCGGGTGCTGGTCGAGGTGGTTCGACGGGCGCGTCGGGCGCCGCCACCTCCGGCGCCTGATCCAGCGACGCCATCGTGATCGCGACGAAGCTCATGTCCCGGGTGCCCGGCTGCAGCGGCTCCACGGCGTCCGCATACCCCTCCAGGCTGCAGTGGATCTCCCAGACCGCGGTGCGGTCGGGGACGCGCACCACGAACACGCCCTTCTTCTTGGTGGTGGCTTCCAGCCGGTGCGTGCCCTCGGCAACGGTGACCGCGACCTGGACCCCGGCAAGGGGCTGCCCCTGTTCGTCCACCACCGTGCCGTGGATGGTCGCACCCGGGCCGGCGGCCCACGCAAACGCCGCCGAAACCGCGAGCAACGCAGCGGCCGCCACCGTCCCGCGGCCGACCGGTGTTCGATACGCCATGGAGAACCTCCTCGGCAGGGATGTTGAGGCCTTGCACCTCTCGGTGCACCCGAGTATGACAGCGCTCAACGGCCACCACAAGCACGGAAGGCCCCACGGAGGATGCTCCTGCCCCCGTGCTGCCAGCCGTGATCCGGGGCGGGAATCTCTGCCGCCGGCGGGACCTCTCCAAGGGGGAGGGAACCATGACAGTCGTCCGTCCTCGAGTCCCGTGGACGTGCATCGCCGCCCTGGGTCTGGTGGGAGCGTGCTCGACCGCCACCCTCCACACCCCGGGCGAGGTTCGCCGGGAGAGCGATGGGTTGATCCGCTACCGGGGTCCGGAGGTCGAGGTCGTCCTGAGCACCCGCTACCCGGACACCCACCTCGGCGATGAGTGGCTGATCCTCCCGGCATCGGTGACGGCCACAGCCGCAGATCGCGTGCGCATCGACCGCGAGTCCATCGAGCTGCGCGGGCCGACGGGCATCATCCACCCCCCGATCTCTCAAGAGCGGTTCGCCGAGGTCTACAGCTCGCTCTACGGGGCGCTCCGGGCTGCCCGGATCGCGAGCCCGCCCGTGGACCACACGGGGGCCGCTCGCCGCCCGTGCGGCCGCTGGTTCTACGCCGCTCCAGGGCACGGCTACGGATCTCCCTCCCTGGAGGTCTCCCGGTTCAGCCGGTGCGGTGGTCCACTCCTCTTCCACATCCCTGGAGGTGTTCAAGCCGGCTCCTGGGTGCTCACGATCGACCTCGCAGAGCGCGAGGTCCGGATTCCGTTCACACTCGGGGGTCCGTCACCGGCGCGCCCCTGAGGCCCACACCGCCCGTCGCCGCCCAGCTACACCTCCCCCTCGCCGGCAGGGATTCGGTTCCTCCCCAGGCCGCCCGAGGGGCCCGTCCTCCGACCCCTCCGCTGGAGAGCTACCAGTCTTCCCCGAAGGGGCGCGCCTCCACCTCGAAGGACCACGCGGAGCGCGGCTGCCGGGTGAGGGCGAAGGCGGTGCCCGCGAGATCGTCGGGCTGGACGAAGAAGCTCTTCGGCTTGTCCGGGAAGTGCTCGCGGGTGCGCTGTTCCTCCACCACTCCGTCGATGATCACCAGGGCCACGTGGATGCCCGCAGGCCACAGGTGCCGCGCCATGGACTCGGCCAGGGAGCGCTGCGCGGCCTTGGCCGGCGCGAAGGCGGCGGTCATGGGCCTGCCGCGGCGGGACGCGGTGGCACCGATGAAGAGGATGTTCCCTCTCCCCGCGCGCTTCATGGCCGGGATCACCTGACGGGCGACCAGCAGGGCGCCGAAGGCGTTCACCCGCCACGCCGCCTCGAAGGCGGTGGGGTCGATGTCCTCCACCGTGCCCCAGGTGCCCGTCCCGGCGTTGTAGACGAGGGTCTCCACCTCCCCCAGATCGTCCGCGATCCGGGCGAAGGTACGCTCCACGGCCTGCGGGTCCGTGACGTCGCAGGCGTAGGCCCGCGCATCTTCGAGCTCGGACGCCAGCTCCTCGGACAGGCCGGTGCTGCGCGCGAGCAGGGCCATGCGGTACCCCTCCCCCGCGAACCTGCGGGCCAGAGCCGCCCCGTTTCCGGGTCCGATACCGACGACTGCGCACACGGGCTTGTCCATAGGCCGCCTCCCGCCTGTTCGAACGAGCGGGCGGCGGGCGGCCATTCCAGGCCTCCGGTGCGGGCTCGCGTCCCGCACCACGTCCCGCTCGGGCCGATGATAGGATTGACGCCGAACGTCCCTGGCACCCCTCGTGTCCCGGCCCACAGCGGACGGGTGCCGGAGCGGAGAACGACGCGTTGGGTGAAAAGGCCACTCCTCCAGCAGCGCCCGACCCCACCGGCGAGGCCAAGACCACGCACCAGGAGATGCGGCCCGCAGGGGGGAAGACCGCCCACACCCAGGCCGCGCTGGTGGTCCTGGCAGGATGGGAGATCGGACGGGAGATCCCCCTCCCGAGCTCGGAGCTGGTCATCGGCCGCGCCAGCGACGTGGACCTGGAGATCCCGGACCTCGCGGTGTCCCGTCGCCACGCCCGGATCGCGTGCGTCCGCATCGACGACCGGGACTTCTACGAGCTCACGGATCTTGGCAGCTCCAACGGCACCTTCGTCAACGGCGAGCCGGCTGAGACGGCCCAGCTCGTAAACGGCGACCAGGTGCGCATCGGCGAGGTGGTGCTCAAGTTCATGGTCCGAGACGAGCTGGAGGGACGGTTCTTCCAGCAGGTCCACCGCCGCATCCACTACGACCAGCTCACCGGGCTTCTGACCTTCGACTCCTTCCTGCGTGAGCTGGAGACCGAGATCGTCCGCAACCGCGGCGTGTTCTCGTTGGCCATGACCGACATCGACGGCCTCAAACGCGTCAACGACACGTGCGGCCACCTGGCCGGTCGGGCCGTGGTGCGTGAGATGGGCGTCATGTTCCGAGAGGTGCTGCGCTCCGGGGACGTGGCGGGGCTCTACGGCGGCGACGAGGCGGTGATCCTGTACCCGTGCACCCCTCTGGCGGCGGCCGGGACCGTGGCCGAGCGGCTCCGGGCCACCGTACAGGAGCGCCGGATAGCCGGCGGCGGAGCCGTCTGCTCGGTCACCATCAGCCAGGGCCTGGCCGAGTGGCCCCACCACGGACGCACCGCCGAGGAGCTCATCGCCGCCGCCGACCGCGAGCTCTACCGGGCCAAGGAGGGCGGCCGCAACCGAGTGTGCACCGCTCCCGTGGACGAGGATGGGGGCTGACCGCCACGGCGGCCCTGCGCCTTACTCGGCCAGGTGCAGCCAGGGCAGACGCTCCTGAGGGAAGGCCTGGCCATGGGGGGGAAACGCGGCCGGATCGTCGAACGCCCCCACGTGGAGGTGGATCTCCCCCGGCCAACGGTCCCCCTGGTAGGTGAGGGTCGACCCGCAGACGGCACAGAACCCACGCCGGACCCCCGGCGAGGAAGCGTAGAAGGTCGGTCCGCCGGTCGTGAACGTCACCCTGTCGGTCGTGTACCCGGCGTAGGCCGCCACCGGCGCCCCGGTGTGCTTGCGGCAGCTCGCGCAGTGGCAGTAGGCGGTCCACTTCGGGTCCCCGCGGGCGGCGAAGCGCACCGCGCCACACATGCAGCCCCCGGTGTAAAGATCGCCGTTGCTCATGCCTCGACTCTACGACCCGGCGGCCGACCACACAAGGGCGCTCCCACCGACAGTGGCGGGACGCGACGGATCCGCCCTCCCCCTACTGCAGGACCACCGGGACCTGAGCCTCGCGTCCGCTGCGGTGGTCCACCGCGAGCAGCATGATCTTCTGGCCCGTCGGCAGGGTGCTCACGATCGCGTCGAGGTCCTGGGCGCCTGAGATGGGATGTCCGTTGATCTCCAGGATCAGGTCCCCCTTCTCGAAACCGGCCTGCCCGAGAGGGCTCTTGGAGCTCACGGACGTCACCACCACGCCGAGCCGGTAGGGCAGTCCGATCCTCTTCGCCAGGTCAGCGGTCACGGAGGAGAACTGGCCCCCCAGCCGCTTCTGGGCATCGGCGACGAGGAGCTTCTGCGCCTGCTCCATGCTGCCCACCGTGACCGAGACCGTCATCTTCTTGCCGTCGCGAACGATCGTCATGTCCACCTTCGTCCCCGCCGTGGTCATCGACACCTCGTTGCGGAGCGCACTGGCGTTCGCCACGGCCTGACCGTCATACTCGATGACGACATCACCCTTCTGCAGCCCGGCCTGATCCGCGGGCCCTCCCTTGACCACACCCGCGACGACGGCCCCGTGCCCCGTCGCATCGCCCATCTTCTGGGCCGCCTGGGGAGAGATGTCGCTGACCGTGATCCCGAGCCAGCCGCGCTCCACCTTGCCGTGGTCGATGAGCTGCTTGGCGACGTAGACGGCCATGTTGCTGGGAATGGCGAAGCCGATGCCCTGAACCCGCCGGACTGGGACAGGATCGCGCATTGACCCCGATCACCTTGCTGTCCAGGGTCAGGAGCGGCCCGCCGCTGTTGCCCGGGTTGATGGCCGCGTCGGTCTGCAGGAAGTCCTGGTAGCTGCTCGGCTCGGAGAGCCCGGCGCGGTGCTTGGCACTGATGATGCCCTGGGTGACGCTCTCATTGAGACCCTCCGGCTGGCCGATCGCCACCACCCACTGGCCCACCTCCACCTTGTCCGAGTCACCGAAGGTCAGGAAGGGCAGGGGGTCCGACACCGAGATCTGGATGACCGCCAGGTCGGTCTTGGGATCCGTACCCACGACGTTGCCCGGGAACTGCCTGCCGTCGGACAGCAGGACCTGGATCTGGGTCGCTCCGGCGACCACGTGGTTGTTGGTGAGGATGTGGCCTTCCTTGTCCATGAGGATCCCGGAGCCGATGCCCACCATCTCCTTCTTGTACTTCCTGGGCATGTTCTTGGGGATGCCGAAGAAGTAGCGGAACTCCGGGCTGTTCGCGAACGGGGAGAGGGGGTTGGCGACCTCCTGCGTCTCCGTGATCTGGATGTGGACGACCGCCGGGATGTTCTGCTTCGCGACCCGGATGATGGCGCCGGCCAGGGCTTCCGACATGGCGCCTCCCCCGGACGACGCGGCGGCTGCGGGCTGGGATGACCCGCCGCCGCCCGAAGGCGCCGATTCCTGGTACGGACCCTCGCCCCGACTGCCCCGGGGGCCGCAGCCGGGCAGCAGGAACAGGCCCGCCACAAGGAGCACGACAGCCGATCGTGGAGTGCGCGTCCCGTGCAGCGTGGTCAACCGCGGACCGGACGTCTGGAGGGGGTTCTTCGCCATGACAGCCTGCCTTTCATCGGGTTTCTCAGATCGTTTGTTCGCAGGACGAAACATTCCCACGGTCCTCGTCTCTCGAGAAACGGTGAGTATGTGACGTCCTCGCGCTCGCCTCGTCTCACGGTCTCTATGGTTGACAATCGCCGGATGCAGCATATTTCCCATCCACCCGCGATGAAGGGCGACGCTATCCTTGTCGAGCGGCGACAGCCCGATGAGCGACGCGATCGTCGCCGATGGCGAACGGAGGCCGGACCATGAAGACGAGCTATATCCTGGCCGTCGATCAGGGCACCACCAGCTCCCGCGCCATTCTCTTCGACCACGGGGGCGACGTCGTGTCGGTGGCCCAGAAAGAGTTCGCCCAGCACTACCCCCGACCCGGTTGGGTCGAGCACGACGCGAACGAGATCTGGTCCACCCAGGCGCCGTCATGGCCGAGGCCATCACGGGCGCCGGCATCGGGGCGGCCGACATCGCCGCCATCGGCATCACCAACCAGCGCGAGACCACCATCCTCTGGGACCGGGAGACCGGACGGCCCGTGCACCGCGCCATCGTGTGGCAGGACCGGCGGACCGTCCGATCTCTGCGACGAGCTCAAAGCCCGCGGCCTCGACGACGAGGTCCGACGCCGGACCGGGCTGCGCATCGACCCCTACTTCTCCGCCACCAAGCTCAAGTGGCTGCTGGACCACGTCGACGGCGCCCGGGAGAGGCGCAGCGGAGGGCAAGCTCGCCTTCGGCACCGTCGACAGCTGGCTCCTGTGGAAGCTCACCCAGGGCGCCGTCCACGTCACCGACGTGACCAACGCGTGCCGGACCATGCTCTACAACATCCACGAGCGCCGCTGGGACCAGGAGCTCCTGGACATCCTCGGCATCCCGCCGAGCCTGCTGCCGGAGGTCCGCTCCTCGAGCGAGGTCTACGGCGAGACGGGAGCCACCCTGCTCGCGTCCCGCCATCCCCATCGCCGGCATCGCCGGCGACCAGCAGGCGGCCCTCTTCGGCCAGATGTGCACCGAGCCGGGCATGCTCAAGAACACCTACGGCACCGGGGCTTCATGGTGCTCAACACCGGCGACGCCCCCGCCGCCTCCCGGCACGACCTCCTCACCACCATCGCCTGGCAGATCGGCGACGAGCTGACGTACGCCCTGGAGGGGAGCATCTTCGTCGCCGGCGCGGTGGTGCAGTGGCTGCGCGACGGCCTCGGCGTCATCCGCACCTCCGAGGAGGTGGAGCGGCTCGCGGCCAGCGAGCCCGACAACGGCGGCGTCTTCCTCGTGCCCGCGTTCACCGGCCTCGGCGCCCCCCACTGGGACTCCCACGCCCGTGGCCTCATCGTGGGCCTCACCCGGGGCACCACCGCCGGCCACATCGCCCGCGCGGCCCTGGAGAGCATCGCCTTCCAGACCATGGACGTCCTGGAGGCCATGCGCGCCGACTCCGGTGTCGCCATCGAGGAGCTGCGGGTGGACGGCGGCGCCGCCGTCAACGACATGCTCATGCAGTTCCAGGCCGACATCCTGGGCATCCCCATCGTGCGCCCCAGGGTCCTGGAGACCACGGCCCTCGGCGCCGCCTACCTGGCCGGCCTGGCGGTCGGCTTCTGGGAGGACCGTGAGGAGATCGCCAGCCAGTGGCAGGTGGATCGCACCTTCGAGCCCGCGATGGCTGCCGAACGCGTCCACGAGCTGCGCGCCTCGTGGCGCGAAGCTGTCAAGCGTTCTCGGGGCTGGAGCGGGCCTCCCGCGGCCCACTGACGGCGACCGCTTCTCCCTCCGCCGTGCCTCCCAGCCCGTGGAGCGCGGCGCCCGGATCAACGACGAAACCGAGGGGGCCGGAGCCCCCTCGGCGTCGAGAGTTCAGATACTCGTCGTCACGGTCAACGTGGGAACACCGTGATCGGGTCGGAGGTCTTCTCGTCCGCCACCGAGCCGTAGGCCATGAAGCTCCCCCCTCGGTCTCGGTCCAGACGTCGATGTACCCCCCCTGCACCGGGGCCTCGCCGCGGAAGACGCGGTTGATCTGGGTGTTGCCCCAGGGTGGCAGCTCGGCCTCGGCGGCCTCCACCAGCACCCCCGCGAGGTGTAACGCTCCCACTTGACGGTCATGGGGCGAGCCGACGCCGTTGAGGACGCCGATGTTGGAGCGGAACCGCCCGTCCTCGGTGAAGTACAGGATGCGCCGCTTGCTGCCGGCCGGGATCAGCTCGTCGGCCGCGAAGCCGGGCATGGCCTGGCCGTAGGTGCCGTTCGCCGCCCGGTTGTACGTGCGTGAGAACACCAGCAGGTCGGAGCGGTCCGAGACGAGGGCCAGGGCGCCCACCGCGTCCGTGCCGTCCGGCACCCCGAAGACGCTGCCGAGCACATCCTCGACGCGCAGGACCCGTCCCGGGGCGACCGAGAAGGTCTGGGAAGCGACGGGAACGGCGTTGTCGGTGTCGCGAGGCAGCCACAGGAACTCGAAGCTGGCGGTCCCCCGGCCGGCGTTGTTGATGTCCACGTCCGTCAGGAAGAACGAGCTCCCCACGCCCTTGGCTCGGGCCGCCGCGGGAAGGAAGACGAGCTCGTCGCGCACACCGATGTCGGCGGCCAGGCCGGTGGCGTACGCCGTGTAGATACCGCCGCCGGCGACGCTGACATTGTCGATCTCGAGGGCGACCGTGCTGGTACCCGCCAGGCGGGCCTCGAGGTCATAGGTGCCGGCCGGGACCGGTACGTAATCGCTCACCTCCTGGAACGCCACGTCGCCCATGAGCACGGTCCCGTCAGGCAGCGTGATGTCCACCGCCGGAGCATCTGGCGAGCCGTGGGAAAAGCGCACCCACGCCATGCCCGCGGCCGGCGCGTCGCTCGGACCCGTCAGGACGACGGGCGTGATGGAAGCGAGCTCGCCGGTGGCGATGACGGTGTAGTCCGTGTCCGCCGCGAGTGGCAGGTCGGCCGCGATCACGACCGGCTCTGTGGCGCCGCTGGGCACCACTTGTACCTGGTAGGTCGCGGGGGGAACGGACAGGAAGTCGGTGAGCTCCTCGAATTCAAGATTTGTTATAGTTTTTGTGCCGTTGATCCAGACATCCACGGCGGGTGCGTCGGGCGACGCGTGGAGCACCCGCACCCGGGCCTCGCCGGGCGTCCGCCCCGCCGTGCCATCGTCAGTGAAGATGGCGTTCAGTGGCGTGCCTGCGCTGACTGTGGACGCCAGGGCCGCTACCAGGACCGTCGATACAGCGGAAAGGTTCACTCTCATGATTCACCTCCTGTTGCGAGCTCTGGTGGAGCCCAGTGGTCACGATTCGGAGGCGTCAACGTCAATGCTTTATCTAATATTTCAATCCGAGCAGAAAGGGCAGATCAGGTCACCGCACGACCAGGGCGACCAGGGTGACGTCGTCCGGCGGTGTGGCGCCGCCGAGGTGCGCGTTCACGGCGTCGAGCAAGGCGCCGACCACCTCGGCCGCCGGCCGACCGGCCAGCTTCGCCAGCTCCGCTGCGGTGCGCTCGTAGCCGAACATCCGGCCCTGCTCGTCGAGCGCCTCCACCAGGCCGTCGGTCATCACCACCACGACGTCGCCGTTCTCCAGCTCGACCTCTCGCTGCTGATAGATGGCTGCGGACAGGGTACCGAGGGGAACTCCGGGCAGCAGGACCTCATCGACGGCGCGGCTGGAGCCGTGCAGGACGAGCACCGGCGGCATGCCGGCCGAGGACAACGTCAGGCGACGCCGCTGCAGGCGCAGCACCGCCATGGCCATGCTGGCGTGACGCTCGTCCATGGCGTCCAGGCCACTGCCGATCCGGTGCAGTACCTGCACCGGATCGTCGTCGGGCGCCGCGCTCTGAAACAGGCTCTTCGCAACCCCCACCACCATGCCCGCGTGGAGGCCGTGGCTGGTCGCGTCGCCCACCGCGAGCAGCGTCCCGTCGCGACCGGGAGAGCGCACGTCCACGTAGTCGCCGCCCACCTCCGTGGCGGTGACCATCCGGAAGGCGAGATCGAAGCCCTCGATCTCGGGAAGCGTCCTCGGGAGCATGGCCACCTGGAGCCTTCGCGCGACCTCGAGCTCCTCGCTCCGGCGACGGCTCTCGGCCTCCAGGAGCCGCCGCTCCGCCTCCTGCTCCGCGACCCGCCGCTCCTGCTCGATGGCCCGCGCCGACAGCTCCCCCACCTCGGCGAGCTTGACCTCGAGCTGCCGGCTGGTGCGGGCGGTCCGGCGCGACAGGAAGACGGAGAAGGCGAGCGCGATGGGCAGGAGCGCGACCGGGGCGGGAATCTCGATCATCCGATCCAGGCCGACCAGGTCCCAGGCGCCCTGGAACACCGCGATAGCGGCGATCGGCACGAAGCCGACGGCCACGATCCAGGCGTCGGGCACCCTCCGCGACACCGCGGCCAGCGCCACGCGGAGCATCTCGCCGAACGCGGCGAGCAGGAACGCGGTGCCGTACGGGTTGGAGGATCGGAACTCGGACCAGCTCCACACCCAGCCGGCCAGCAGGAGACCGCCGGCGCCCACCACCCACGCGAAGGCGCTCGGCCGCCGGCGCAGCAAGAGGTGCTCGATGCCGAGGCCCACCAGCACCGTCACCACCATGATGGTGTGGGCCGGCTTGAAAAGGGCGAGGCGCCCGGCCACGTCGGTCGTCAGCCTGAGAGGGATGGTGATCATGAGCTCCGTGGCGAGCAGCCCGGTGTACGCTGCGACCGCCAGGTTCTCCCGGCCCCGTGGGCGGAAAGCGAACAGCAGGAGGTGTAGCAGAGCGAGCGCCGCGAACGCGCCGCCGAAGCCGATCTGCCACCCGGTGATCATCATGGTCCAGCGGTGGTAGGCACGGCCCGCGGACTCGACGCTCCTGATGTTGATCTGGAACCCGTGAGCCCACCCCGCGTACACGTTCCCCTTCGCGTTGGAGTAGCGCACCGCGAGCACGTGGACCGTGCCGGGTTCGAGGGCGACGCCCACGAAGTCGTTCGGGTACACGGGGCGCTCCGCCTCCGCGGTGGCGGCGACCGTGCCGAAGCGCGCCACGAGCCGGCCGTCGAGGTAGATCTCGGAGGCCCCGTAGTGCTCCGCCCGCAGGCCGAGGGCGGTCGCCGGCATGCCTTCCCCGAGCACGATGCGACGGCGGAACCAGCCGATGCCGGGCCAACCACCGGGCATCGTCTCGGGATCGCGCATCGTCGACGCGACCACCGGCCACGCCGAGTCGTCGAAGCCGGGGGCGGCCCAGGCGGGAGCGTCTCCCGGGTGGTAGCGCCACCCATCGGCGATCCACACCCGCTCGTCGAGCGCCCCTTCGAGCACCACCGGGTCGGGCAGGCCGAGCTGTGCCGCGGCCGGCATTACGGCCAGGACGGCGAGCAACGCGAAGGCCGCTGCACGCACTACATCAGGGTGGATGCCCATCGGTCGTCGCGGAGACTCCCCGCGCGGTCCGGTCCGGTGCTCGCTCGACATGGTCCTTGAGATTGTACGCGTCCGTGGGGGCCGGGGTTGAGCAGGCGGCGGCAACCGAACCTCCCGGACACGGGCCTGACCTTGCCCACGTCCCGGAAACCCCCGCGCTCGTCCCTGCGTAGAATCCACCGAGACACGCCCATGACCACGAGAACCTCCCGCGTCCACTCGGGTCCAGCATGGTTGCTGACTGTCCTGGTGCTGGCCGCGCCCTGGAGGGCCGTGTGGGGCCAGCAGTCGGCGGACATCGAGAGCATCCTCGACGGCCTGCGCGACCTGCCCTTCCACGAGTTCGTGGACGCGTCCTACGAGCAGGTGCTGCTGAGGAGCCCTCAGCTCGTGACGTCGCTGGGGCTGTCGCGCGAGCTGGGGATCAGGGACGACCACCTGGACAACCTGTGCTACGCCTTCGTGGACGACACCTATCGGCTCAAGGAGGGGATTCGCGACATCCTCGCCACCTACGATCGGTCCACGCTCGACGACGAGCAGCAGATCAGCTTCGACTCCTACTCCCGGGTGCTCGCGGACTGGGCGGCCGAGCACGAGTTCATGTACCACTTCTACCCCGTCACCCACGGGTTCAGCGCCCAGAACGAGCTCATGCGCTTCCTCGAGGACGACCACCCCCTGGCGACGGTGGACAACGCCGAGGACTATGTCAGCCGCCTCCAGGAGGTCGACGACCACCTCGGCTGCCTCGTCCAGAACCTGGGCGACAGCCAGGCCCAAGGCATCATGGCACCGGCGCAGATGCTCGAGCGGGCGGCGTACCAGCTCCGGGGCATCGTCCCCGGGAGCGCCAGGTACCTGTCCTTCTATACCACGTTGGCGGAGAAGACGCAGTCCATCCCCGGGCTCGGCGCGGTCCAGCGGCTCGAGCTCCTGACCCGGGCCGAGAGCGCGATCAACACCTCGGTGATCCCTGCCTATCAGGCGCTCGTGGCCCGCCTGGAGGAGCAGATCCCCCACGCGCCGCCCATGAACGGCCTCTGGCAGCTGCCGGACGGGGACCGCTTCTACGCCTCCCGGGTGCGCCATCACACCACCACCGAGCTGACCCCGGCCGAGATCCACCAGATCGGCCTCGACGAGGTGGCCCGGATCCAGGGCGAGGTCCGCCGCGTCTTCCGCACCCTGGGCTACCCGGCGGACATCAGCTTCTCCGACGGCTTCAATCGGGCCGGCGTGGACTCGGGGATCGTCCCGGCCAACCAGATCCTGGCCCTCAACGAGAGCTTCATCCGCCAGGCCGAAGAGGACCTGAAGGAGGCCTTCGACATCGCGCCCGAGACCGAGGTGATCCTCATCGGGCTCGCGTCGGGGGGCTTCTACGTCCCCGGGTCCCTGGACGGCTCACGGCCCGGGGCCTACTACATCGGCAACGAGTCCGACAGCTACAGGTACTGGATGCGCACCATCGTCTACCACGAGACCGTGCCCGGCCACCACTTCCAGATCTCCATCGGCAACGAGCTCGACGTGCCCCTGTTCACCAAGACCCTCGGCTTCTACACCGCCTTCATCGAGGGCTGGGCCCTGTACGCCGAGCACCTCGTCGCAGACCTCGGGTGGTACGACGACGACGTCTACTCCGAGGTCGGCCGCCTGCAGTGGGAGCTGCTGCGGGCGGCGCGACTGGTGGTCGACACCGGCCTCCACTACCACCGCTGGAGCCGCCAGCAGGCCATCGACTACTTCGTCGACGAGGTCGGCTACAGCCGGCAGGGATCGACGCAGCAGATCGACATGTACCTCTACTACAACGGCTACTTCACCGCCTACAAGATCGGTGAGCTGAAGATCCTCGAGCTACGCGAACACGCCCGCCAGGAGCTCGGGGACCTGTTCGACCTCAAGGAGTTCCACCGGGCGGTGCTGCTGCACAACTGCCTGCCCCTGTCGCTGCTCGAGCGCCTGGTGGACGACTACATCGAGGCCAAGCTCCCGCCCCCGCCGCGACGGGTCGCGCGCCCGCGGGTCTCTCCGTAGTCCTTCCCCCACAGGCGACCCCGCGCTCCGGCTTGGAGATGGGGGGTGCCAGGCACCGTCGCAAATGAAGCGCAAGGGCTTCTCGAACCGTCTTCGACGTTGCCTGGCGCCCCCGCTAGCCAACCCAACGCGATCTGCTCTCGTGAGATCAGCTGTGCTCTCCGCGCCTCGGAAGATCGAGGCCCCGCAGATGCTCGGCCAGCCGCTCGCCGCCCACGACCCCGAAGTCCAAGGTACGGATCGGGAAGGGGATGGTGATGCCGGCCTCGTCGAAGGCCTTCTTGATGGCCTTGATGGCATCGCTCCGGGCCTCGAGGAAGGTCTTCTGCTCCGGGGAGATCCAGAAGCGGATCGTGAAGTTGATGGAGCTGGAGCCGAACTCCTCGTAGAAGAGCTCCACCGGCTGCTCGCGGTTCCGGGCCGGAACCGACTCCACCGCCCGGACCGCGACCTCCGCGGCCTTCTGGAGGTCGTCGCCGTAGGCGACGCCGCAGGAGAGGTCCACCCGCCGCCGGCCGGTGATGCTGTAGTTGATGATGGGGTTGCCGAGCACGGTCTTGTTGGGGATGGTCACCCGCTGCCCCTGGAGGGTGAGACCGGTGGTCGAGCGCAGGTCGATCTCCTCCACTCGGCCGAAGAAGTCGCCGGACTGGATGAGGTCGCCGGTGCGGAAGGGATGGCGGAAGGTCAGCAGCAGGCCGGCCATGAAGTTGGCGGCCAGGTCCTGGCCGGCGAAGCCCACCGCCAGGCCGAGGATGCCGACGCCGGCCAAGAGCGAGGCCACGGCCTTGTCGAGGTGGAGGATGCCGAGCATCAGCACGACGCCGAAGAACAGCACGGCGAGCGCAGCCAGACGGGCCAGGAGACGGGCCACGTGCTCGTGGGTCATCACCCGCTCCAGGCCCCGACGGGAGACTCTCGCCACCCCTCGGCTCAGGAACCAGACGACGACCGCGACGACGATGACCAACACGATGTTGGGCAGCATGTTCACGAGGGTGTGGTACCAGCCGCCCAGCTTGTCGATCACCGATCCAAGCGCGCGCTCGAAGCTGGTTGACTGATCCATGGGGGCTCCTGTCCTCCCTGGTCCCGGGACGTTGAAGGCTAACTGCGGGGATCACCGCTAGCATTCCGCACCGTGGCGTCGGGGCCAGGGCGCCGCGGGAGACAATGCCCCGGCCCAGCCTTGCAATCCAGCGGCGGTTGCCCCACCCTGAGCAGGATTGCCGCGAACGCGCGCCAACGTTGGGCATGTCCGCCGACAGCGGGGCGTCGACGTTCCCTGGAGGCCTGATGAGGAACGCCTGGTTGATCGCACTGGGGCTCGTGCTCATGGCCGCCGCTTCGGCGGCGGCAGGTGACGTCCGGATCCTCTCCGAGCCGGGCGTTCGCGTCTACCTCGACGACGCGTTCGTCGGGGTCGCGACGGCGGGCCAGGGCGGGCTCCACCTCGCGGACGTCGCGCCGGGTCGCCACCGCCTCTGGGTGGAGAAGGACGGCTGCCTGTCCCAGCACTTCCCCATCGAGGTCGATGACGTGCCTTTCGAGGTCAGGGTGGGTGCGTTTCGGGCGGTGCCGGAACCGAGCCCCGAGCCGACGCCACGGCCGATGTCCCAGCGGGCGGTGCGGAGCACACCCGAGCCGAAGGCAGAACCCGCGCCACCGGCGGCGGCCCGCCCTGCCGCTTTGCCCGCTCCTGCCGAGGAGGCGACGGAGGTCGGCAGCCTGACGATCTTCTCCACCCCCGAGCGGTGCACCGTCGAGATCGACGGCACGGTCTATCCCAAGGAGATCTCCCGTCTCTCCCTGGGGGGGCTGGCTGCCGGCCACCACACGATTGTCTTCACCGCCCCGGGGCACGCCCCACTCTCCGGCTCGGTAGAGGTGGAGCCGGGTGCCGAGGTCACGGTCCGCGGCGACCTGGCGGAGGGCAGGTTCGAGGTCGTGCAGGAGGGCAAGGGGTCCCTCCGCGTCTACTCCACACCCACCAGCTGCACGCTCCGTTTCATGGGCCGGCTGATCGAGAAGACCAGCCCGGTGCTGAACCTGTCCTTCATCCCGGTGGGCGAGTACCCGCTGGAGGCGACCTGGGGGGGTCGCGAGCGCGCCACCACCGTCACCATCAAGAAGGATCAGCGCACCGTGGTCGACATCCGCTTCGCCGGCAAGGGACAGCCCTTCACCGTCACCTCCGAGCCCGAGTAGACGCCGGGCCGCTCAGCCCACGAGCTCCTGGTGGGCCTCGACGAGCTGCTTCACGATGTCGGGGTCGGCCAGGGTCGTGATGTTGCCCATGTCGGTGTACTCGCCGGCCGCGATCTTGCGCAGGATGCGGCGCATGATCTTGCCGGACCGGGTCTTGGGCAGGCCCGGCACCACCATGATCTCGTCCGGGGTGGCCACGGGCCCGATGACGTGGCGCACCTGCTCCTTGAGGGCACCGATCAGCTCGTCGGACTCCAGGCCGTCCCCCTCCAGGGTCAGGATGACGTAGGCGAAGATCCCCTGCCCCTTGATCTCGTGGGGGAAGCCCACCACGGCCGCCTCGGCCACCGCGTCGTGGGCGACCAGGGCGCTCTCGATCTCGGCGGTGCCCAGGCGATGGCCCGAGACGTTGATCACGTCGTCGACCCGACCGGTGATCCAGTAGAAGCCGTCGGCGTCGCGATGGCACCCGTCGCCCGTGAAGTAGAGGCCGGGGTACTGGGCGAAGTAGGTCTCGAAGAAGCGCCCGTGGTCCCCCCACACCGTCCGGGCCTGCCCGGGCCAGGCCTGGGCGATGCACAGGTTGCCGGTGACGTCGTTGCCCTCGATCACCGTCCCCTTCTGGTCCACGACCAGGGGCTTGACCCCGAAGAACGGGAGGGTGGCGGAGCCCGGCTTCATGGGCGTCACCCCCGGCAGCGGCGTGATCAGGATGCCGCCGGTCTCGGTCTGCCACCAGGTGTCCACCACCGCGCACCGCCCCTCCCCCACCTTGTCGTGGTACCAGCGCCAGGTGTCGGGGTTGATGGGCTCGCCCACCGTCCCCAGGATGCGCAGGCTCTTGCGGGAGTACCGGGTCACGTGCTCGTCGCCGGCGCGGATGAGGGCCCTGATGGCGGTGGGCGCGGTGTAGAAGATGTTGACCCCGAGATCGTCCACGATCTGCCAGTACCGTCCGGCGTCCGGGTAGGCGGGCACCGACTCGAACATGACCGTGGTGGCGCCGTTGGCCAGGGGGCCGTAGATGATGTAGCTGTGCCCGGTGATCCAGCCGATGTCCGCGGCACAGAAGTAGACCTCCCCCGGTCGGTAGTCGAAGACGTAGTGGTGGGTCGGAGGCGCGTACACCATGTAGCCGCCGGTGGTGTGCAGCACGCCCTTGGGCTTGCCCGTGGACCCGGAGGTGTAGAGGATGAAGAGCGGATCCTCGGCGCCCATCCACTCCATAGGTGCAGGTAGAGCGCTGGCGCTCGCACTCCTCGTCCAGCCAGAAGTCGCGCCCCGACGCGCATGGGCACGTCGCTGTCGGTGCGGCGGGCGACGAGGACGGTCTCCACCATGGCGAGCCCGTCCACCGCCCGGTCCACGGTCTCCTTCAGGCGCAGGGTGCGACCGCCCCGCGCAGCCCCTCGTTGGCGGTGACCACGACCTTGGCGCCGGCGTCCAGGATCCGGTCCCGGATCGACTCCGCCGAGAAACCCCCGAAGACGATGGAGTGGACCGCCCCGATGCGCGCGCACGCCAACATGGTGTAGGCGAGCTGAGGGATCATGGGCATGTAGATGCACACCCGGTCCCCGCGCCGCACCCCGTGGTAGCGGAGCACATTGGCCACCCGGCTGACCTCGTGCTTGAGCTGCCGATAGGTGATGTGCTCGTACTGCCCGGGCTCGTCCTTGACCCAGATGATGGCGTCCTGATCGCCGCGACTCTTGAGGTGGCGATCGACGCAGTTGTAGCAGGCGTTGAGACGCCCCCCCAGGTACCAGCCGAAGTCCACGTTCTCGTAGTCGCTGTCGAACACGACCTCCCAGGGGTGGAACCAGGAGATCCGTTCCGCCTGCTTCGCCCAGAACGTCTCGGGGTCATCCAGGGAAAGCCGGTAGAGCCGCTGGTACTCCTCCATGGACGAGACGTGCGCCCCGCGCACGATCTCGGGCTTGGGGTCGAACACCTCGGAGTCGTTGGTCATCGGGTCCTCCTCACGCGGCGCGCTGGCATCTGCCCGTCACGAGCTGCCGACGAGTGCATAAGACTCTGACCATATTTCAATCGAGGTCGAGGAGCGCACATTCCTTCGGCGGCGCGTCCCTGGCACGACGCCAACCGCGCCGCGGCTTGCCGCGCCCCTATGCCAGGAGACCGCGCTGCGCCAACCGCCGCGAGTACAGCAGCAGGAAGATGGCCACGACCCAGATGACGAGCGTGAAGACGACGCCGCCCGCTCCCATCATGGTGACGCCGTCGGTCAGCACGACGGTGTACACGGAGCTCACCACCATCCCCGCGATGGCCACGGCGAAAGCCCACACCGCCCACCGGCGGCGCACCAGCAAACCGATGGACCCCACCACCGAGCTCCACACCCCGAACGCCCATCCGGCCACCGCCCATGCCGGGAAGCCGTAGAAGTACTCCAGTTGCTCCGCCGAGAACTGGCTCATGTAGAAGTCAAGGCGGAGCTGCGTGGCCACGTAGTCGAACGCCCCCATGAGGTTCCACAGGAGCGCCAGGATCCCCACGATCCAGAAATGGACGGGGGCGCGGGCCCGCTCCCCGCCGGTGGACGACACCACATCCGGCAAAGCCATCACTCTCGTCCTCCATGCTCGGTGATTTCACACCCGCAAACCTCCGCCCCACCCGTCGGCATTCCCCGGCGGCGGAGCGATGTGACACCACCAGAGCCGGCCTGAACCCCATGACGAGGACGGTCGGGAAGGTCAGGTTGCGGACCCGGAAGGGAACGGGGGTCCACGACGCCCCGTCATCATCGGCGGGGCCAGGGACAGGAGCACGGCGAGGCCCGCCGCGAGGCCTCGGAACGCCCCGACACGCATCATGCGCCTCCGGACGGGCTCCCCTCCTCCGCCGTCGCGGGTCCACCGCCCCCTCCCAGCACCTTGAACAGGTTCACCAGGTTGGCTTCCTCGCCCATGCGGACGGCGATCAGGCCCTGCTGGGCGGTGTACAGCGAGCGCTGCGCCACCAGGACCTCCAGGTAGCTGCTGATGCCCGCCTTGTAGCGGGCCCGGGAGAGCTCATAGGCCTTGTCGAGGGATGCCACCAGGGCCTGCTGGGCCCGCTGCTGCTCGGCCAGCGTCTGGCGCAGCGCCAGGGCGTCGTTGACCTCACGAAAGGCGGTCTGGATCGTCTTCTCGTAGCCGGCGACGGCGAGCTCGCGATCCACCACCGCGGTCTCGAGCCCCGCCCGCAGGGCGCCACCTTCAAAGATCGGGACGGTGATCTGGGGCAGGAAGCTCCAGGCGCCGCTGCCCTCGGCGAAGAGGCCGGACAGCTCGCTGGACAGCGTGCCCGCGGACCCGGTGAGGGAGATGTGGGGGAAGAAGGCCGCCCGGGCGGCGCCGATGTTGGCGTTGGCGGCCTCGAGCCGGTGCTCGGCGGCCAGGATGTCCGGCCGTCGCAGCAGGACCTCGGAGGGAAGCTCGGGCACGACCACGTTGTCGGGCGTCACCTTGCCGAGGCCCTCGGGGAGCAGCTCGGCCGGCACCGTGGCGCCGACCAGCAGCGTCAGCGCGTTGCGGTCCAGGGCGACCACCCCGCTCAGCCTGGCCACGTCGACCCGCGCCGCCTCCACCTGGCTCTCCGCCTGGTGGAGCGCCAGGGCGTCGGCGACACCGAGGCCGTGGCTGCGGCGGATGAGGTCCAGCGAAGCCTCCTGCGCCGTCAACGTCTCTTCGGCGAGCTCGAGGCTCGAGCTGTCGGCGCCCAGGTCCAGGTACGTCGTGGCGACGGCCGCCACCAGGGAGATCTGGGTGGCGGTGCGGGCCTCCTGGGTGGCGAAGAACTGCTCGAGGGCGGCCGCCTTCAGGCTCTGCAGGCGGCCGAAGAAGTCCAGCTCCCAGCCCGCGACACCGAGGCCCACCTGGTACTGCGCGATGGTCCGCGCCTCGCCGGTGTCCGACAGCGCGGCCGGCAGCCGGTAGATGTCGCCGCTGGCCGTGGCGGCGACGTTGGGCAGCAGGTCGGCGCGCTGGATCCGGAACACCGCCCGGGCCCGCTGCACGTTCAGGGCCGCCGCCCGCAGATCGCGGTTGTTGGCCACGGCCAGCTCGACCACCGAGCGCAGGCTCGGATCCGTGAAGAACTCCTGCCACGGGATGTCGGGCAGCGGCGTGGCCTCGGAGCCGGCCGCAGCCGTCGTCTCCGGGTTCCACGCGTCCGGGACGGGCATCGCGGGCCGCTCATACTGCGGCGCGAGGGAGCACCCGCTCAGCAGGAGCCCCACCGCCATCGGCCAGGCCAGCGCCTGCCTCATGGCGACACCTCCGGCGAGGACCCCGCTCCCTCCTCGGCCGTGGGCCTCGACCTCCCGAAGAGGCTGACGATGACGACGAAGAACAGCGGGATGAAGAAGATGGCCAAAAACGTCGCCGTCACCATCCCACCCAGCACGCTGGTGCCGATGGCGCGCATGGCGCCGGCCCCGGCCCCCGACGCGATGACCAGGGGCAGGACGCCGAAGCCGAAGGCGAGGGAGGTCATGACGATGGGGCGCAGCCGGACCCGGGCCGCGTCCAGGGTCGCCTGGACCAGGCCCGCCCCCTGCTCCACGTTGTGCTTGGCGAACTGCACGATCAGGATCGCGTTCTTGGTGGTCAGTCCGAGCACGGTGAGGAGGCCGATCTGGAAGTACACGTCGTTGGGCATGCCTCGGAAGGACGACGCCAGCAGCCCGCCGATCACGCCCAGGGGCAGGGCGAGCACGATGGAGATGGGCACCGTCCAGCTCTCGTACAGCGCGGCCAGCACGAGGAAGATCACCAGCACCGAGAACGCGTACAGGAGCCCGGCCTGGGACTCGGACATGCGCTGCTGGTAGGAGATCTCGGTCCACTCGTGACCCACCCCCGGCGGCAGCTTTCGGATGAGCTCCTCCATGGCCTTCATCGCCTGACCGGTGGAGTAGCCGGGCGCCGCCTCGCCCTGGATCTCCATGGCGGGGAAACCGTTGTAGCGCTCCAGGCGCGGCGAACCATAGACCCAGCGGCCGGTGGCGACCGCGGACAGGGGCACCAGCTTGCCCTGCCGGTTGGGCACCTGGAGACGGTCCATGTCGGAGGGCAGCATGCGGTACGGGGCGTCGGCCTGGGCGAACACGCGCTTGATGCGGGCGCCCTGGACGAAGTTGCCGATGTAGGCGCTGCCGAAGGCGGTGGACAGGTAGCTCTGGACCTCACTCACCGGCACGCCGAGGGCGCCGGCCTTCTCCCAGTCGATGTCGACCTTGTACTGGGGCACGTCGGCCAGCCCGTTGGGCCGCACCCGCGCCAGCCGGGGGTCCTTCGCCGCCATTCCCAGGAGCTGCCCCTCGATCTGGGACAGGCGCACGTGCCCCAGGTCGCCCCGGTCCTGGAGCATGAGGTCGAAGCCGGTGGCGGTGCCGAGCTCCGGCACCGGGGGCGGCGGGAACGGGATCACGCGCGCGTTGCGGAGGCCTGCCAGCGCCATCATCGCCCGGCCGGCCACGGCCTTCACCCTGAGGTCCTCGCGCTCGCGCAGGTGCCAGTCCTTGAGCTTGACGAACATCATGCCCTGGTTCTGGCCCCGGCCGGCGAACCCGAAGCCGGCCAGGTTCATGACCGACTGCACGGCGTCCTTCTCGTTGTTGAGGTAGTAGTCCTGCACCTTGTCCATGGCAGCCATGGTCTGCTCCAGGGTCGAGCCCACCGGGAGCTGGACCATGGTCATCAGGGTCCCCTGGTCCTCGTCGGGCAGGTAGCCGGTGGGCATGCGCACGTACAGGAGCCCCATGGCGGCCACGATCACCAGGTACAGCACGGCGAAGCGCGCCTTGCGGCCGAGGATGTGACCGACGCTGGACGTGTACCGCTCGCGCAGCCAGGAGAAGCCGCGGTCGAAGCCGATGAAGAACGGCCGCAGCGCGCGGAAGCCGGTCTCGGCGGCCCGGTGCCCCTTCCCCACGGGCTTGAGCAGCGCCGCGCAGAGCACGGGCGTGAGGATGAGGGCCACCACCACCGACAGCAGCATGGATGCGATCACCGTCGCCGAGAACTGGCGGTAGATGACGCCGGTGGAGCCGGCGAAGAAGACCATGGGGCCGAACACGGCCGACAGCACCAGCCCGATGCCCACCAGGGCGCTGCTGATCTCACGCATCGACTTGCGGGTCGCCTCCCGCGGCGACAACCCCTCCTGGGACATGACCCGCTCCACGTTCTCCACCACCACGATGGCGTCGTCCACGAGCAGGCCGATGGCCAGGACCATGGCGAACATGGTCAGCATGTTGATGGAGAAGCCCAGCAGCCCGAGGGCGCCGAAGGTGCCGAGGATGACCACCGGCACCGCGATGGTCGGAATCAGGGTCGCCCGCAGGTTGCCGAGGAACAGGTACATGACCAAGAAGACCAGGACGATGGCCTCGAGCAGGGTCTTGACCACCTCCCAGATCGCCACCTTCACGAACGGCGTCGTGTCGAAGGGGTACACGGCGATCATCCCCGGCGGGAAGTAGCGCGACAGCTCGGTGATGGTCTCCTTGATGCGCTTGGCGGTGTCGACGGCGTTCGCACCCACCTCCTGGCGGACGGCGAGCGCACCCATGGGCCGGCCGTTGTAGCGCGCGACGATGTCGGGCAGCTCCGTCCCGAGCTCGGTCCGACCCACGTCCGAGACCCGGACCACGGAGCCGTCGGGGTTGGTGCGCAGGGGCACGTCGGCGAACTCGTCGGGCGTCTTGAGCAGGGACTGCACCAGGATCGAAGCGTTCAGCCGCTGTCCCTCGACGGCCGGCTGGCCGCCGAGCTGGCCCGCCGAGACCTCGACGTTGTAGGAGCGGACCGCGGCGACCACGTCGTCCGAGGTCATCCCGTACTTGGCCAGCTTGTTGGGGTCGAGCCAGATGCGCATGGCGTAGCCGGTGCCGAACACCTGCACCTCGCCGACGCCCGGCACCCGGGCCAGGCTGGGCTCCACCTTGGAGACCGCGTAGTCGTTGAGGTCCGACATGCTCATGCTGCCGTCCTTGGTGGTCAGGGCGAGGATGAGCAGGTAGTTGTGGGTCGCCTTGGAGACCGTGAGGCCCATGCGCTGCACGGTGTCCGGCAGGGACGGCAGGGCGAGCTGGAGCTTGTTCTGCACCTTGGCCCAGGCCAGGTCCGGGTCGGTCCCCGGGGCGAAGGTGAGGGTGACGTCCGCGCTGCCCGAGGAGTCGCCCGTCGAGTGGATGTAGAGGAGGTGGTCGAGGCCGGTCATCTTCTGCTCGATGATCTGGACCACCGTGTTGTCCACGGTCTCCGCCGACGCGCCGGTGTAGTTGCCGCGGATGCTGATGGACGGCGGCGCGATGTTCGGGTACTGGGCGATGGGCAGGTTGTAGATGGCGAGGGCGCCACCCAGCATCATCGCGATGGCGATGACCCAGGCGAACACCGGACGGTCGAGGAAGAAGGCGGACATGGCGCGCCCCCTAGCTCGCCGGGGCGGCGGGCGCTGGAGGCCGGGCGCTGCCCTGGTCGGCTCCCGACTCCTGGAAGGGCACCGCCTTCACGGTCATTCCCGGCCGGACGTTCTGCAGACCCTCCACGATCACCTGGTCGCCGGCGGCGAGGCCCGAGGTGACGAGCCACCGGTCGCCGATGGCGCGGTCCACCTCGAGGTGCCGCTGCTCGACCTTGCCGTCCGGACCCACGACCCAGGCGACGGCGTCGCCCCTGACGTCGTGGCTGACGCCCTGCTGGGGGGCGAGCACGGCGTTCTGCATCACCCCCTCCTCCACCACCGCCCGCACGAACATGCCCGGCAGGAGCACGTGGTCGGGGTTGGGGAAGACCATGCGCAGGGTGACCGAGCCGGTGCTCGGGTCCACGCTCACGTCACGGAACTGCAGCTTCCCCTCGAGGGGGTACGGCGTGCCGTCCTCCAGGATCAGCGACACCGAGCGGGAGCCGTCGCCGTCGGTGATCCGCCCCGTACCGGCGGCCCGCTTCAGGCGCAGCAGGTCGCTGGTGGCCTGGGTCACGTCCACGTAGATGGGATCGAGCTTCTGGATGACCGCCAAGGAGGTCGGCTGGTAGGCCGTCACCAGGGCGCCCATGGTGACCGCCGAGCGGCCGATGCGACCGCTGATGGGGGCCTTGATGGGGGTGAACGAGAGGTTCACGCGGGCGCTCTCCAGGGCCGCCTTGGCGGCCGTCACGGCGGCCTCCGCCTGGCGCAGCGCCGACTCGGCGTCCTCAGCGTCCTGCTTGCCGACCGCCTCGATGTCGGCCAGCTCCTCGAACCGCTGGGCCCGCGACCGCAGGGCGGGCACCTTCGCCTCGGCGACCTCGAGGGCCGCCGCGGCCTGGTCGTAGGCCGCCTGGAAGGGCGCCGGGTCGATCTGGTAGAGCAGGTCGCCGGCCTTCACGTCGGCACCCTCGGTGAAGGGTCGCCTGGTGATGATGCCGCTGACCTGGGGCCGGATCTCGGCCACCAGGTACGGGGCCGTCCGCCCGGGCAGCTCGGTGGTGAGCGTGACCGGCTCCGTACCGAGGGTGACGGTGGACACCTCCGGTGGCCCCGGAGCGTGGGCCGTCTGCCGTTCGCCGCCGCAGCCTGCGGCGAGGAGGGCGGCTGCCGCCACCAGGACGATTCCGGACACCAGATGTGATCGTTTCTCCATCGTTCTCTCCGTGTGCGACAGACGGTTGCTTCGTCAGTGAGCTGCCGAGGACCCGGCGGCACCTAGCCGGTATTGTCGGGGCTGGGCTCGAGGCCGCGCAGCACGAACTCCATGAGCGCAGGCACCAGGTCGTCCGCGGTCCGGAACTTCCCGCTGTACATCATGGTGTCGATCAGCCCGCCGATCGTGCCCAGGAACAGCTCTGCGGCAACGGCCGGCGAACCGCTGCGCAGCTCGCCCCGGGCGACGCCCTCCGCGACGATGCCGCGGACGATCTCCAGGAAACGATTGCGCCGGGCGATCTTGTGCTCCGCCCGCGGGCCCTGGAGCTCCTGCTTGGCGAACAGGGCCATGGCCAGCGCGTGGTCCCGGTAGAGGCCGTCCAGCATCGTGCGGGCGACGGCGGCCAGCTTCTCGGGTGCCGACTCGTTCCCCTTCGCGATCTCGACGATGGCGGTGGTGATCGGCTCGATGGTCCGTGACTCGACGAAGTTCAGCACCGCATCGGCATCGGCGAAGTAGTTGTACAGGGTCCCCCGCGAGACGCCCACGTCACGGGCGATGCGGTCCATGGTGAGCGCCACCAGGCCCTCCGAGCGCAGGATCGCGGTGGCGGCTCGCAGGACCTCGTCCTGCATCGCTCCCTCCAGCGCCGCTCGCCGCTTTTCCGAGTACCTCGGCATGGTCCGTCCTCCCGTCGGCGCGGGCCGCGAGCCCGTCACCGGCAGCGGGCGGCCCCGCGACCGCGCCCCTGTGGAGGTCGCATCCCTCCTGTCGGCACTCCGGCATCCTCGGCGGAGGGTGACGGTCCCATGCCGTTCACGTCGTCGCCTCCACCGGATTCCGCGATCATCAGGTGGGCCACCCGACGGGCGGCGACCACGGGATCGGGGGCCGCCCGCGAGCTCCGGCCAGCCTCCCCCTGGGGGACCACGTACACCCGCACGCCCCGTGGTGCGAGCTCGCGCCGCAGCCCGCCGAGGGCGCCCTCCCACGCTCCCACCGCCACGGCACGCGCAGGGTCGTCCCGCCGCGTCACGGGCATCACCCCGACGATCGTGCCTGCACGGCCGCGGGGCAGGGCGGTGGCCAGCGCGCGCGCCCACCGGATCACCTCCGCCGCCGATTCCAGCTCGGCCGGCGACGGGAGACGTCGACGCGCGGCGCGCATCGCCCCATCGTCCGCATCCACCGGCGCCAGGACCACCCCGGTCACCGGCCCCAGGAACCGCGCCATCCCTGGGAACAGGGATCCAGGGTGGTTCGGGTCCGTCAGGTCGCTCTGGATGGCGGCCGCGTGCCCGCCGTCGTCCACGATCTCGCCCATGAGATCGGCGATGGCCTGCGACTCGGCGGTCGAGTGCATGACCACGGTGATGCCCGCCTCGGCCAGCGCCCGGGCCAGCAGCAAACCGCGGCCGCGATCCGCATGCACGATGACCACGGTGGCCGCTGAGAGCCGCCCCTCTCGTTCGAGCCCTCGGCCCTCGTCGTGGTGTCCAGCGGTGGTCATGTCGTCTCCGGGGTATTACAGCACGTCGTATTTTCTGACGCGATGTCAAATATAGACCTGACCACCCCTCGCGTCAAGGTCTCCGCACGAGGCCCACCGGAGACGTCGAATGGTGTCCCGGCCGCGCCGCCGACCGGACGGAGTTCATGACGGCGCCGCCGGGTGCGGCAGGATCACTTCTCGTGAGGCGCCGCCGGCAGCGAGAAGTGGAAGGTCGCGGGTCCGCTCTCGTTCACCGTGACCTCGGCTTCGTAGCTCCCCGGCGCGAGGCGCACGTTGTTGCCGTAGTGCGTGGTCGTCAGGCCCTTGCCCTTGACGTGCATCCGCACCACGGGCAGGTTCGTCCAGGCGCGCTCCGGACCCTCCGTGTCGCGGTAGAGAATCTCCACGGTGGCGTCCTCCACCGGCACGCCGTCCTTCTTGACGAAGGCCACGAGGTGGTGATTCGGCTGCTCCGCGCCACCGAGGTGCACCGGCTCGGCGCCGGCGTCCCGGACCATCTCGGCATCCGGTCCGGTGAACGCCTCGGCCGGCAGCACCTTCAACGTCACCTGGTAGGGTCCCGCGATCACCGTCTCGCTGATCGGATCATTCGCCGCTCCCGCCGCCGCGGGAACGGCGGCGCCCGTCGCCAGCACGAAGAGCGCACTCAGATACCACAGCTTGCTGCCCATGGTTCACCTCCAGTCGCTGGGAGCAACAGGCCCTGCACGACGCCTATGCCGAAAAACCAGGGCCACCTCCGTCCTCAACCGGGCGCGCACGGTGCGCGCGATATGAACCCAATCTCTGGTTCAGGTACACTCGAAGCGGCTGGTCCGTTCGGCCGGCGGAAGGCGGCCAGGGCTCGTGGCCCGCCGGTCGACACCTTCACAGGAAGCTCCGCGGCGACGACTGCGGACGGCGCCATGAGGGAGGTGCATGAGACTGACCCACGCGGGGCCTCCACCGGGCGGCGGCCGCAGACGCGCGGACGCCTCGACCGTGGTCGGACGTGGAGTGCGTGCCACCTCCCGGCTGGCGATTGTGCTCTGGCTCCTCCTCATCACCGGCCTGGCGGCGCAGGCGGCCCCGCCCCCATGCGACCTCGAGTGCGAGCGCGAGGAGGCGACCAGACTGATCGAGCGCGGCGAGACGCGAGCCGCGGTCCGGCGCCTGCGCGACGCCAGCTCCCGTCACCCCGGCGACCGACCCTTGAAGCTGCTCCTGGCCCGGAGCTACCTGCTGGAGGGCAACCTGTTCTGGGGGGAGCGGGTGCTGCGCGAGATGGTGGCGGACGGCCCCGGCGACCTGGAGGCCCGCGCCTGGCTCGCCTCGGTCCACCTCCGCCAAGGCGATCTCGACCTGGCCCATCCCCTCCTCGATCCCGCTCCGGGGGCCATCGCGGGCCCCGATCGCGCCCGCTGGATGCTCCTGCGGTCGCTGTCGGCCAGGCTCGCGGGCGACCAGGAGACCGCCCGCGCGGCTCTCCACGCGGTGCCGGAGAGCGGCGAGCTGTACCCCGAGGACCGATCCATGTGGAAGGGCCTGCGGAGCCAGGTCGCCCCCCTCTGGACCGAGCCCATCACCGGCGCCGTGGAGCTCTCCGGCGGCTGGACCTCCAACGCTTTGGCCGGGGCCCCGACCGACCCGGGCGCCAGCGGCGAGGGCAGCGGGCTGGGCCGCCTCGAGCTGTGGAGCCGGCTGGCGTCCGTCTCCCCGGGGACCCTGGGACCGGCCGTCGATCTCGAGATTCTCGGCGTCGGGCTGCGCGATCCCTCTTCTCGCGAGCTGAGCAGCCTCCAGGCGTCCGCCCGCCTGGCGGGTCAGCTCAGCGGATGGGAGCGGCGGTGGTTGCTCGGCTACCGGGCCGAGGTGCTCTACCTGGACCAGGAGCCGTCGCGCTATGCCGAAGCACACCGAGGGGAGCTCGAGCTCGAGACCGCCGCGGGCGCGGTGCTGCTGGCCGGTGCGGGCAGGCGCACCTACCGCGACGAGCGACGCACCCGCTGGGAAGGTGATGTCAGCTTCGGCGGTCCGCTGCGGCTCTTCGGCCGGACCCCTACGATCGCCGGCGCGACCTTGCGCCTGGCCGACGCCCATTCCCCGGCCTACGACCAGCTCGGACTGTCGCTCGCGGTCGCCTTCCGCGTGCCGCTCGGGCGCTCCTGGTTCGCCCGGGTGGCGCTCGCCGGGTCCTTCGACGACTACCCACACTCCGGCGGGGACGAGGGCCGGCTGGTGTTCGGCACCACCCAGCGGCGGCGGGACCTGTTGGGCCGGACCATGTGTGGGGTGTGGGCCCCGAGCTGGCGGACCCTCCAACCCGGCTTCGAGGTCCAGCTCGCCCGTCGCTGGTCCACCGCCGACGAAACCAGGGGCTTCGACTTCAGCTACCGCGAGGTGCGGCTGATGGTGGTTCTGCGCTGGAGCTTCGCGGGCGATCCGTGGGGGCCCCGTCTGGACCGCAGCCCGGACCACGTGCCCATGCCGTGGGGGGCCGGGGCCGGCGCGCCTGTGGATCAGGAGCGCATCCTGGACCTGCTCCGCCAGGACGAGGAGCTCCGCCGGGGCTCGAGCTGCGGGATCTGACGGATGGCTGGCGCGACCCTCCGCCGCAGCCTGCTCGAGGCGCTCGTGATCGCGGCCGCCACCACCCTGGTGGCCGTGTCGGTCAATGCCCTCCGGCCCTCCGGCCTGCCCCTCGTCGCACACACCCCCTACCAGACCCTGGTCCCCTGTCCCGAGCCGGGCGGCCCGGCCGTGGCCATCGGTCCCGATGATCCCGCGTTGGCGTCGAGCCGGAGCTTCCTGATCGACGCCCGCACCGGTGACGAGTACCGGGCGCGCCACCTGGCGCGGGCCGTCAGCGTGCCCTTCGACTGGCTGGACCCGATCCCGGAGGGGACCCTGGAGGAGCTCGCCCGCGCCATCGCCGCCAGCCGGGCCACCAGGGTCGTGGTCTACGGCGACGGCGGCCGCCCCGACAGCGGTGAGCACCTGGGCCGGGAGATCTCCGGCCGCGGCATCAAGAACGTGTGCTTCGTGCGCGGCGGCGCGCCGACTGTGCTGGACGGGGCGGAGGGAGGTCCTCCGTGACCTGGGGCCGCACCGTCCCGTGGCTCGCGGTGCCGGTGCGCTGGTACCTGGGGGCGCTCTTCGTCGGCGCCAGCCTGCACAAGATCGTCGAGCCCTACGCGTTCGCGGTGGACGTGGCCACGTACGACATCCTCCCGTTGTGGGCCGTGAACCTGACCGCCGTCGCCCTGCCGTGGCTGGAGCTGACGGCAGGCCTGATGCTCCTCGCCGGTTGGCGGGTGCGCACCGCCTCCCTGCTCGTCGCGGGCATGGTCGCCGTCTTCCTGGTCGCCCTGCTCATCGCGCTCGGACGCGGTCTCGACATGTCCTGCGGCTGCTTCGCATCCGAGGGTGCCGAGGACGACCCCATCTCCTGGCTGACCGCGCTCCGCGACCTGACGTGGCTCGCTCTGGCCGGCTTCGTCCTGGCAGCCGATCGCGGAATGGCAGGCGCGGATTGGCTCCTCAGCAAAAGGGGGCGCGCATGAGGCGTGTCTTGCTGACCCTGGTGTTCCTGCTGTCCCTGGGATCGTCGACAAGCGCCCAGACGGCCGTCTGCGACGCCCTCACGGCTGCCCAGCGCCACGCCGCGGAGCGCCTCCTGGCGACGGAGTACCTGTACGACTGCTGCGACGACACCATCGCCACCTGCCTGGAGGAGCAGCCCACCTGCGCCCTCGCCGTCCGCCTGGCCGACAACGTCTGTCGTCGGCTGGCCTCCGGCCAGGACGAGGACCGGATCCGGCGCGCCCTCTCCAGGCGCGCGCGGAGCATGGTTGGAGGCGGGGCGCAGGCCGAGATCGACCTCGGCGACGCACCCGTGGTGGGTGATGCCGGAGCGCCGGTATCCGTCGTGGTGTACGCGTGCGCCCGCTGCCCGTACTGCAGCGAGCTCGTCCCCGCCCTCTACCGTGAGATCACGTCGGGGAGCCTCCGGGGCGAGGCGCGACTCTTCTTCAGGACCTTCCCGATCCGCGGGCACGCGGGCTCCACCGAGGGGGGCCTCGCCTTCGAGGCGGCCGCCCGGGAGGGCCGCTTCTGGGAGTTCCTGCTGTACGCCTACCAGCACTTCGACGACTTCGCGCCCGAGGTGCAGGTGGACTGGGCCCGGGCAGCGGGGTTGGAGCCCGAAGCGTTTGCCGCCCGGATGGCCGACCCGGCGACCCGCGAGGCCCTGGTCGAGAGCAAGAAGGAAGGCCTGCGCAACGGCGTCGAGGAGACGCCGACCCTGTTCCTCGACGGCCGTCGTTGGGTCGGCGACCTCGAGGTGGGCGAGGTGGTGGACGCCATCGAGGAGGAGGCGGCACGCCTCCGGGGGGAGCCATGGGTGACACCGTGAAACGGCTCATCGTCGCCACGATCGTGATCGGCGCCGCGGCGGCCGCGGCCGCCCAGCAGCGGCTGGCCGTGCTCGAGTTCTTCGGGCGGCCCACCGGCGGCTACTGCTCGGCCGCGGGGCCGACCATGATCAGGCTGCAGTCTGAGATGGAGGAAGCGGCGGTCCTGCTCGAGTACGACTACGACCAGTTCCCTTCGGGCCGGCTGGACCGCTTCTTGGCGGCCAGGCCCCGGCCCCCCTACCTGCCACTGGTGATGGTGGGCAGCGGCTTCAAGATCTCGGACGGTCTGGTCGATTTCGAGCCCGAGTACCGCGCCATGATCGAGGCCGAGCTGGCGCGACCCGCCGAGGCGGACGTCAGCGCCTACTGGCGCCGGGTTGGCGACCGGATGCGGGTCTACGTGCGCGCCGTCAACCGCCGCGACGAGGCGCTCACACCCTCCGAGGAGGCCGCGATCTGGGTGCTGGTATGGGAGGAGGGGACCACCCTCGGCGTGAGCAGGACGTGGGTGCGCGCCACCGGGGGCGTGAGCCTGTCCGATCCCCTGGATCCCGGCGCGGCAGCGACCATGGTCGTCAACAGCCCGCAGCTGACCGGCGTCAACTGGGCCCGCCTCTCCGCGCTGGCCATGGTCGAACGGCGGCCGGGCGGCAGCGGTGGGTACGACATGCTGCAAGCGACCCTGGCGGCGCCCCCCGGCCTCGACGTGTCGCCCGGCGAGCTCGTGCTGAGCCGGGCGCGGCCCACCGTGGAGGTGTCCCTGGCCGGGCCGCACGTACTGTCCTGGTCTGCGACTTGGGACGTCCCCTGGCTCGACGTGACGCCGTCCGGCGGGACGGTCCCCGCCGCGCCGACCATCGCTCTCAGCTCGGACGAATGGCCACCCCAGCCCGCCACCGGCACCGTCCGCTTCGACGCTCAGGGCGACGGGATGACGTTTTCGGCCACCGTCGCGGTCACGGCAGCCGAGAGGCTCCGCCACTCGGGTCCGCGCCTCACCCCCGCACCGCGTCCGGCCGAGGCCGCCGAGGCCGCTTCCCTCGCTGCGCCCTGACCTCCTCGCCGCGGTCCGCGCCGTGGGAGGCGGCGCCCGATGGCGACAGCGGCGGCGGCCCTGTTGTCACGCCGACGAGCGTCCGCCGGCGTGCGGGGCCCGACGCGGTCACGGCATCACGAGGTGATAGGTGGTCCCCCAGTCCTGATACACGGAGAAGTACAGCTCCTTCGACGCGAGGGAGTACACCACCGACCACGTCGTCCCCTTCTGGGCGACGCCGCGGAGGATCTCCATGGCCTCCGGCCAGCCCAGATAGGCGCCCGGCTTCTCCAGGGCCTCGGCAATGCCCCGGTAGCGCCAGCACTTCTCTCGCAGCTGGGCATCCGACACGCCATGGACGGGCCGTGTGGTCATGACCTGACGGAGGTCACGTCCGTAGGTGGTCTCCCAGTGGTCCCCCTCGTACTCCAGCACCACCGAGCGCCCGGAGGGGTCGGCCACGAGCAGGTGACTGACCAGCATGCGCCGATCGACGTCGAACGGCGCGTACCGCCCGGCCAGGTCGACCGCCTCCTCGACGGTCCTGGTCTCGTCGAGGAGCGTGCGGATCAGGTACGGGATGAAGATCGGTGGTCGCTGGGGGTCCGCGACCACATCGGTCTGCGAGTTGCCGGCCACCGCCACCACGAGCCCGTGCTCGTTGATTCCGTCCATGGCGTGGAACGAAGTCAGGAGCAGCTTGTCTTCGAACGGACCCGTCGCCACCTCCTGCAGGTCCTTGTGCCCGAAACCGATGTCGATGGACCTGGAGAAAGAGATCGAGGCGTAGCCCCCGGGGGGACGAGACAGGCTGACGATGATGGAGCCGACGTTCTGGTTGTCCCAGTTCCGGCCCACGATGGTCGATTCCTCGTCCCGCACCGAGAACACGCTGCAGTGGCGCCAGGTCTGCTCCAGCATGGGCTGGTCCATGGCCCGCTGGTTCTCCCGTTCGAAGAGCTCGCGACGGTCGCCGAACTGGGTGATCAGGTACAGCCCGTCCTCACGGAACTGGCCCGTGCCCTGGACCTTGACCAGGCTCGCCAGGGTCCGAGCCGTGTCCGATCCCGCGTCCGGGGCCTGGAGGAACTCCAGGTCCACAACCCTGCCGGCGGGTTGCGCACAGCCGGCGGCAACGAGCCACCCACCCAGCATGACGAGAGCCAACGCGCGCCTGGTGCCTGAAAACCGCATGCCGCCTCCGCGTGTTTCGATCGTTCACGTGGATCAAACGCAGAAATCGCCCCTGGGTTCTCCCGCCGGTCGTCCCGGGCACGAGCACGGGCCCCTGGGTTGCGCAGCGGCCTTCGAGAGAACAGCCCGTTCCTCGGGCGTGCCACTGGTGACACGTTCACGAGGGGGACCGGACCGGTCGAGCGTGCGGCGCAGTCGGGAGAGTGTCAGCGGTGGCAACCACGGGGAACGCTGCGACAGCGTCGGCGCGTCCTCTTCTACCGAATCGCGCACGGGTCGGCCAAAGAGGCCTCCAGGCCGGCGGCGTCACCTTGATCAGGCGTGCTACCTTCTTGTCATGTGCCGAGGGCACGGTGGTGTCGTGGCGTGCCGGTCGTCGGGTTCTCGGATGGGCATCCGCCGGGGACGCCCGGTGACGCCGGCCATGGCCGGGTCCGATCCGGGAAGGCGGTCGAGGGAGGCCTCATGAGACATGCGTGCTGGCTTGTTGTGGTGCTTGCAATGGTCGTCGCCGCGCCACTTCACGCAGCGGACATCCAGATCCAGTGCGAGCCGGGTCTCCAGGTCTTCGTCGATGGAGAGCTCGTGGGCGTCTCCACCGCCGAGGACGACGGTTTCCACATCGCGGGCATCGCCGAAGGCGCCCACCTCCTGCGGATCGAGAAGGAAGGCTCCCGGTCGCAGACCTTCACCGTGGACATGCACGACACGGATCTCCAGGTCGAGGTCGGCCCGTTCCAGCCGCTCCCGCAGCGCGCCGCCGAGGAGACGCCCACCCCGCGCGCGATCGACCCGGCCGCCGGCACCGGGAGTCTCATGATCCTCACGGCGCCGCAGAGCTGCACGGTGGTCCTCGACGGCAAGGCCCACACCAAGGACGTGCCGCGGCTCAAGCTCGACGGCGTCGCCGCCGGTGAGCACGCCATCGCCTTCTCCGCGCCGGGACAGCCGCGGATCTCCGGCAAGCTGACCGTGGACGCGGGACAGGAGATCACCGTCCGCGCCAACCTCGACCTCGGTGAGATCAAGGTCGTGCGCAACGGCGAGACCGAGGTCGTCAAGGACCGCCAGGTCGACGTCGCCCCCTGGGGGCAGGGCTCCGTGCGCTTCTACTCGGAGCCGCGCGTCTGCACCATCAACTTCAGCGGCAAGGTGATCGAGAAGGCCACCCCGGTGGTGAACCGCTCCTTCATTCCGGCGGGGGACTACCTCGTCGTCGTGTCCCGCGGTGGGCACGAGGTGAGAGGGACCATCACCATCAAGAGGAACCAGCGGGCGATCGTCACCATCAGCTTCGCCGACCCCCTGAGCCCGTTCGCCGTCGCGTACGAGCCCGAGTAGGCGCGGGTCGCCGCCGCCCAGGCGCGGAGGCGCAGGGCCCCGCCCGGCCGGGAAACGGTCGGACCATCCGATCTCATGTCACCCTGAGCATCCTCACGCCCGCTCCGGGCGGTGCCTCCTGGCATGACACGGGGCCGCTGAGAGGTGGCGGGCCGCCCCACTCCACCTGTCACCCTGAGCATCCCTACGCCTCTTCGCGGCGGTGTCACATGGGATGACACGCAATCGTTCAGAGACGGTGGGCCGCTGAAGTCGAGCGTCATCCTGAGGCCGTCACTCGGTCCGCCGAGTGCGGCCGAAGGATCCCCCGAGAGCACCACCTCGTCCCCCCACGACACCCCACCGGAGACGTCCGGGGATACTCCGACTCGTCGTGCCGGCACCACTTCTCGACCGGCACGGAGTCGGCGGAGGAAGGTGGGCATCCACCTCCCACCGTCGCTGATCACCTTCGCTGACCGCCGCCCGCTGCCTCGCCTGGCGACGTGGCCTCACAGAGGAACCCGGACGCACTGATGGGGGAAGCGACGACACAGCCCATCGTCGTCCTGCTGTGTCAGACTGGGAGAGTCGATCGGTTCTCAGGCACATGGGTAGGGGGAGGGGACGAGGTTGATCACGCAGCCCCTCCGGTCCGTGGAGATGCGGTTGGACCAGGCGCCGACATCATCCAGGTGGCGGGCGGTGGTCTTGCTGACGTCCGCTGCCGCGTGTGGCCTCGCGGCAGGTGGAGTCCCCGCCGCAAGCCATCCAGACGCTGCGGCCACCCCCCCGGAGATCTCCGTGGCGGCACTCCCGCCGGAGGGCGAGGCCGAGGGTGCCGGGCATCTGCTGATCCGGGAGCTCAGCCCGTCGACGACGGAGTTCGACGTCATCTCTGCCGGCAGGCCCGTCGTGTCCATGGTGACCGCCATCGGCGCAGGGTCGAGGGCGGTCTGCGGCGCGGTCTACCTGGACGAGGCCTCGTGGTTCGCATACTGCGAGCTGACGGATTTCCCATTCAGCTCACCGCGAGAGTTCTTCGAGGCCCTCCCCCGATGTCCAGGCTGCTTCGACGTCCGGAGGTACTTCGCCTCCGCCCATGGCAGGGAATGCGGACCCGTGCTCGTCGGCGGCACCGTCGCGGTTTCTCAGTCCGACTGGGTGAAGGAGCAGATCTCTCTGATGGCGGCTCTGGAGATCCAGAGCTGGGACGAGGCGCTCCGGAACTCCTTGATGGCCGCCTTCCGCATGGTGGGGGCCCACGGGTGCCCCCGGGGCTGCCCCCAGGTCATCGACTTCCTGGGCCTCGACGTCGGCGGCTCCGTGGACGAGGTCAGTCCATCCGAGGTCGAAGAGGTCCCCGACGAGTTCTTCTCGCGACTCGACCATGCCAGGATCCGCGGCCTGGACGCCTGGCTCGACGGTCTGGTGGCGGATCTGCCGTGACGAGGCTGTCCTCGGCCGCCGCTGCGGGTTCGCCGGCCGAGACGGTCCGGGACCGGACCGCCCTCGCGACGCTTGCGGTGGTCCTGACCCTGGGGACTCTGATCGGCGGCGCCGCTCATGCCCAGGGCACGGACGTTGGTTCTGGAGAGAGCGCCGACCACGTGCCGACCGCCCGCGCACGGGCGTGGCGCGGCTCGGCCGACCTCCAACACCGAAGGGTGGTCGTCGAACTCGTCACAGTGACGCTGAGGCAGACCCAGGTCGGCGTGGGCAGCGTCGCGGACGACAAGGGGCGGGTCATGGCCTTCCTCCTGACCGGCGACGGGACGGGATTGCTCTCCTCCACCTGGGTCCCCACGGTCCGCGAGCCGGACCGCCCCACCGTTGTGTGGTCCGACGGGACCTGTCCTTCGGTGGAGGTCTGGCGAGCACAGCGCCCGGCGGGTCTCGCGCAGACCGCGCCGTGGCTGATCCTCGGCCTCCGCGACATCGACGGTGTCGTCCTGAGTCACCTTGACAGGGTCGAGGTCGCTCGCTGGGCGGTCGACGAGCTGCTGCGCGGGCTGGACCGCACCTGGCCTGAACGGGTCACGGCCGAGCCCCTGGACATGGGGTGGTCAACCGATGCGCCGGCCGGCTCGCCGATGCCCGACAAGCTCGCGAGCCGGTGGAACGAGATCGTCGCCCGGTACCTCTCGACGACCGACCTGGTGGACCGGATCCAGGCCCTGCGCTGCACGGACCAGCAGAGCTCGCCCGAACGGTGCAGGAACACCGCCCCGTAACGCCGGCCGCGGCCGGCCCGCGGAGGCCGGCCCTGGATTGGCCCGATGACGCGCATCACACCCAACCCGATATTCACGGCGCCACGGCGGCGCGCTCACGATGGCAGGGGAGTTCCACCATTGACCCCCCGTGTCCTTCCGCATAGGATCGATGTGATGTACTGACACCGTGGCCTGTGACAGGGGGGTGAGGACATGAAGAGCAACCATGTGGGTGTCCGCCCGGGGCGCGCTTCGCTCCGGCCGGGTCTCGTTCAACCTGCAACGATCCTGGCGGTTGCGGCACTCTGCCTCGTCTCACCGGCGGGAGCAGCGAGCCTCGACGTCACACCCTCGGCCGCGTTCTCGGGCGACTACGGGCTGGCGCTGGGCGTCGGGACGACCTGCGCCGCGGATTGGGACGCGCACTACGAGCTCCAGACCGTGACCGAAACGGGTCAGCTCTTCGAGGGATGCGTCACGCTGACCGCCGGCAACGACTTCGTGATTGCCGGGACCGGCTCCGCGACGTTCACCGCCGGCAGCACGATCGTCCTGGAAAACGGCTTCGCCGTCGAGGCGGGCGGCAGCTTCACTGCCGTCATCGACTCCAACGATGCCCCGTTCGCATACGTCCAGGACAACTCACCGGCCGCCGAGCCTACTTACAACGCACAGTTCTACGTCGACCTCGATCTGCTCGACCTCGCCGCCGGAGACCAGGTGGAGCACTTCGTCGCCTATGACAGCGGAGGCACCCCGCAGATCAAGCTGCTCATCGAGACCGGCCCGACACTCGTCCTCGAGGTGCGGGACAGCGCGGGGACCTTCCACTCCACCTCCGGCGTTCCCACCGTGCCCGGCTTCAACCAGGTGGTCATCTCGTGGGCGGCCGCGGTGAGCTCCACAGCCTCACTCACCGTGAACGGAGGAGGACCCGCGCTGGTCACCGCCGACACCTCGATCGGGCAGATCGACTCCGTCAGGTGGGGCGCCGTGGGCGGCACCTTCCCCTCCTCGTCGGGCGAGATCGCCCAGGACGAGTTCGTCTCCTGGAGGTGACGGTCCCCGCACCGTCCCGGAACCGGACCCCCTGAGACGTTCGGCCGAGGCCCCGCCGCTGGTCGCCTTCGCCGCTACTGATCGCTGCTGCTGTCCGCCGCCGCTGTCGACTGCAACCGATTGCTGACAACGGTCCAAGCCGAAGCCGTCGAGTCCATGAAACGCGGCAGTGGGGCGGCAATCCTCATCAGCACCTCGCAGTGCATGAAACCGACCCCCTTTGCCACCGCAGTTGACATCGAGTCTCCCGCGCTATAGCTTCTTTCCCACGAAGACCCAAGAACTCGAGAAGGGAGTTTTGCAATGAGACGCTGTGTCTGGATCGTGTCGTTCACTCTGCTCGTGGCGTGCTCACTCTCAGGGGTGGTTGCCACGGCTGAGGAGAAGGAGGACCAGGGAGGTCTCGTGATCGTCGAGGAGGTCACAGTCAGCCCGGACGGTATGCAGGCCTACGAGACGGCCTCCAAGAAGCTCCTGCCCATCCTGGCGGAGCACGGCTTCCCGTACGCGATCGACGCGTACGCGACAGACGATTTCCATTACCTGTTCGTGTACCCGATCAAGAGCTTCGCCGACATCGACTCCCTGTACGCGAGCTGGACGGCGTTCGTCCAGTCCTGGGGAATGGACAAGTGGGAAGCGATGCAAAAGGAGATCGCGGGCGCGGTCGAATCGACCACCATGTCGGTCTTCCGGTTCCGCACGGGCCTCTCGTACCTCCCCGATGATAACGCCTACGACTCCAGCAAGAGCTACTGCATGTACTGGGGAACCTGCCAGGTCAAACCGGGGATGGAGCACGCTCTCGAGAAGAGCTTCAAGGACTTCGTGGAGCTGTTCACCGCCAAGGAGGTGCCGTCCGGGTGGGCGACGTACCAGGGCTACCTCGGCACCGAGATGCCGGTGTACGTCTATGCGGAGTGGGGGGACAGCCCGGCCGCATTCTGGACCCGGGCGGAGAAGACCCAGGAGAAGGCCGGCGAGGCGGCAGAGGCCCTGTGGAACGAGACCATGAGCACGCTTCGAGGGTACACGTACACAACCGGCCGGAGCCGCCCGGACCTGTCGTACAAGCCGGCGAAGCCGGAGGCGGCACAGGAGTAGACCTCACCGCGACCGCTCCGAGCTTCAACACGTTGACCCCAGCGACCGAAAGGCCTGCGGGACGGCACGCCTCACCAATCCGGGGCTGAGGCCAGCCAGTGTCGCTGTGTACCGATGGTCGAGCGGGGTGGCGGGAAGAAGGGGTCGCCGTGAGCCCTGGTTGTCGGCGGAACCCGGGACAGGTAGGGTGCGTTCGATGATCGCGAAGGAAGCGAAGCCCATGCTGATCAGCCGCCGTCGGTTCATCGAATCCACCACGATCCTCGGTGTGGCCGCAATGACAGGGTGCCTGGGCCGCGAGCAGCTCGCCTTCCCCGAGCTGGAGGCCCGCGGGACCGCTGGCGACCTCGGTCTGGCACACGGGAGGGCATTCGCCAGCCAAATCAGGTTCAACCTCGGGTTCTACACCCAGTGGTTGTCCCACGGCGGTGACGTCTCCACAGAGCGTCTGCTGGAAATCGCTGGGTCGTTCGTGCCGGTCATCGGGGATTGGTTCCCCGCCATGGTGGAGGAGATGGAGGGCATCGCACGCGGCGCGCACATGAAAACCGAGGAGATTGTCCTCATCAACGCCAGGACCGATATCCTCGCCATCGTCGAGGCCGAGGCGACGAGCCGGAAGATCCCGGCCTGCACGGCCCTGGCGCTGTTCGGTCGGGCCGGAGGCCGCCAGGTCCTCGGTCTGGGGCAGGACTGGGACTGGGATCCGAAGATGGCGAAGGCCCCGGTGATCCTCCGCCTCGAGCCCGCGGGCGCGCCACGGCTCGTGACACTGGTCGAGGCCGGGATGCTCGCCAAGATCGGGTTCAACCAGCACCGGTTGGGCGTCTGCCTGAACTTCCTCAGCCACGCCACGGACGGGACTCCCGGCAAGCGCGGCATTCCCATCCACTGTCTCCTGCGCGCCGTACTCGGCTGCGACTCCATCCCTCGCGCAGTCGACACCGTAAGCCGGTCTCCGCGCTGCGCCTCGGCGAACTTCCTGCTCGCCCAGCACGCCCCGGACGGCCCGGAGGCTCTCGATCTCGAGGTCAGTCCGGAGGCGGTGGCGACACAAGCCCCTTCCGGTGACCACCTCGTCCACACCAACCACTTCCTCGATCCGGCGCTCGCCGTCGCCGGCACGAGCGGCCGAGGACCATCGACCATGAACCGCTATGCCCGAGCGGAGGAACTGGCGCGACAGCTGTCAGGAGTCGAAGAGGACCCGGTGCGCCGTATGGAGATGATCCTGGTTGACCGCAAAGGCCTGCCCTACCCCATCAGCCGAGATCGCAACCCGGACCCCGACTCGTCCACCCTGTCCGGGATCATCATGGACCTGACGCGGAACCGGTTGATCCTGACCAACGGACCACCGCACGAGAACCCGTGGATTGAGCGCCCCGGGGTCCGCTGAAGTGGAGCAAAGCTCGGGAGTGGCAGCGCCCATGGTCACCAGGCATCGATGACCGAGGACGCTGGTAAAGACAAGGGCACGCCGCACGGCGTGCCCTCCTGTCGATAGCGACGCCAGACGCGCAGGCGCGAGGGCCCGGCGTGCGAGCCCTCGCGCCCCGCGACTCGTCAGTCGGTCTTCACCGGGTCCGCCGGGCGGCTCGGCAGGTGCCGCGGGTCCTTCTCCATGGCCTGCAGCACCTCCGCGATGCCGCGCTCGAGCTGTGGGTCGCGACCCTCGATCACCGCGGCGGGATCGTTCTCCACCTCGATGTCGGGGTCCACGCCGTGCCCCTCGATGATCCAGCTCCCGTCCGTGTCGTTGGTCCCCTGGATGGGCACGAAGGCCACGCCGCCGTCGAGCAGCGCGCCGATACCGCTGATGCCGGTCACGCCGCCCCACGTCCGCTTGCCGATCAGGGGTCCCAGGCCCGCCTTTCTGAAGCGCGCCGGGAAGATGTCGCCGTCGGACGCCGAGGTCTCCGAGATCAGGCACACCTGATGGCCGTAGAACACCGAGTAGGGGTACGTCCGCGGGTAGTTCGAGAAGTGCCCGAAGCGGGTCCCGAGCAGCGGGTTCTCCAACCGCTCGATGATCCACTGGGAGATGTTGCCGCCGCCGTTGGAGCGCACGTCGACGATCATCCCCTCCTTGCGGATCTGCGGGTACCACCACTTGATGAACTCATACGCCCCGCGCGCGCTCATGTCGGGGATGTGGATGTAGCCCACGCGCCCGTCCGTGGCCTTGGCCACCATCTCGCGGTTGTGCTTCGTCCAGTCGAGGTAGAGCAGGTCCGATTCGTCGGACACCGGCTCGTAGGTCACCGTGCGCGCGCCCTCCACCGTGGGCTTCGCGTTGAGGGTCAAGGTGACGGGGTCTCTCTTGTAGCGCAGGAGCCGGTACGGGTTGTCCGAGCCCTCGAGCGGCTCCCCGTCGATGGCCAGCACGTAGTCGCCCTCGTGGGCGTCCACGCCCAGCTCGGTGAGGGGCGCACGGTACTTGGGCTCCTCGTTCTCGCCGGCGAAGATCTTGGCGAGGCGGTAGCGCCCGGCCTTCGCGTCGAGCTCGAAGCGCGCCCCGGGCAGCCCCACCTCGGGACGGTCCGGGATGTCGAAGTCGCCGCCCTGGATGTAGGCGTGGCCGATCGAGAGCTCCGCCACCATCTCCCCCAGCACGTAGTTGAGGTCGGAGCGGTGCGCCACGTACGGCAGCAGCTTCCGGTAGCGGTCACCGATGGCCTTCCAGTCGTAGCCGTGCATGTTGGGTACGTAGAAGAAGTCGCGGTACTTGCGCCACACCTCGTCGAACATTTCCGCGTACTCCTCGGACGGCACGCGGTCGGAGTACATGTTCGCGGTGGAGACGTCCTTCGCGTCCGCGCCCTTGGGCTTGGCCTCGTAGAGCTTGTAGCCGTGCCCCTGCTGCACCAGCACCTTGGAGCCGTCGCCCGACACCGCCCAGCCGCGGATGTCCCCGGCGAGGTCGGAGGCCTTGCGTTCCTTCAGGTCGAAGATGTGCAGCACGGGCTTCTCGTAGGACTCGCGGCCGTAGAAGAACGCGCCCGAGGTCGAGTACAGCAGGAAGCCCTTGGTCGCGGCGAACCCGGTGATGTTGTCGGCCTCCACCGGTACCCGGGCGACCCGCAGCGCGAGCCCGTCGAGGTCGATGGCCACCGGCTTCGGCTCCTCCTTCTTCTCCTCGGACTTGCCATTGCCGTCCTTCGCCGCCGCCTTGTCCTCGCCCGTGCCATTGGTGGTCACCTCGTCGGACTCCGGCGCGAACGGGTTCTTCACGTCGGAGCGCAGCGCCATGGCGAAGATCCCGGTCTCGCGGTTGCCGGCGAAGTTCCACTCCACGCTGGAGATCTGCGGCGCGAACTCGCGGTCGGACAGGTAGTAGAGGTAGTCCCCGGCGGGGCCCCACGCCGGCGAGGTGACGTTGAACGTGTCGTCCGTCACCCGGTGGGACGTGGAGTCGTCGGCGTTGTAGAGGTACAGCGAGCTGTAGCCGTTCCAGTTGTTGAGGGTGTACGCCAGCCACTGCCCGTCCGGCGACCAGGCGTAGTCCCCTGCGCGGCCGAACTCGTCGTCCGCCACCTCGACCAGCTTCTTCGACGCCACGGTGAGCGCCCAGATCTTGCCGTCGCAGTCGGCAAAGGCCAGCCGCCCACCGTCCGGCGAGAAGCGCAGGCCGCCGAGCTGGCCCACGTTGTCGGCGGTCAGCGCCTCGGGCTCGCCCGAGCCGTCCTGCGCCACCACGTAGATGTTGTCCTCTCCCGAGACGTCCGAGATGAAGGCGATGGTCCTGCCGTCCGGCGACCACACCGCCGAGCGCTCGTGGGCGTTGGAGGTGTCGGTGAGGTTGCGCGTCGGCCCCTTCTCGATGGGCACCGAGAACACGTCGCCGCGGGCTACGAACACCGCCCGCTCTGCCTTCGGCGCCAGGTCGAAGTCCTCCATGAACTTGGCGACCGCGTAGCGGCCCGGCCGCCGGTTGATGCCGTCGTCGGGCACCGTGATGTCGAGCTTGCGCTCCGTCCCCGTCGCCGTGTCGTAGACGTGCAGCTCGCCGTCGAGCTCGTAGACGATCTTCGAGACGTTATCGGAGGACGCCCAACGCACGTCCCACACCTTCTCGTGGGTGAGCTCTTCCACCTTCTCGGAGGCGACGTCGTAGCGGTAGAGGTTGAGCGTGCCGTCCCGGTCGGAGACGAAGTCGATGCCGTCGCCGACCCACATGGGATCGCGCTCGGTGCGCACCGAATGCGCGACAGGCGTCAGCGCCGCGGTGGCGAGGTCGTAGACGTAGAGGTCCTGCGCCCAACCGCCGGAGTATCGCTTCCAGGTGCGGAAGTCGCGGAACAGCGGCGAGTAGACCATGCGCTTGCCGTCCGGCGAGAAGTCACCGGCGCCCGAGGTCGGCATGGGCAGCTTCACCGGCAGCCCGCCGGTCACCGCCACCGTGTAGAGCCCGGACTCCACCCGGCCGCCGTCGTTGTCGCGCATGGAGCGGAAGAGCACCCGCGCGCCGTCCGGCGTCCACCCGTACACCTGGTTGTCGTACCCCCAGCGCGGCGCCAGCGGCCCGTGCGCCGGGTAGTAGGTGAGCTGCCGCGGCTCGCCGCCCTCGGCCGGGACCACGTAGACCTGCTCGTCCCCGTCGTACTGCCCCGTGAAGGCGATCCACTTGCCGTCCGGCGAGAACTTCGCGAACAGCTCCAGCCCCGGGTGCGCCGTCAGCCGCACCGCCGTGCCGCCCTCGGCCGGCGCCTTCCACAGGTCGCCGCCGTAGGAGAAGACCACCGTGTCGCCGGAAATGTCCGGGAACCGCAGCAGCTTCGTCTGCGCCTGAGCCGGCGCCGCCATCGCCCCCAACACCACCGCGGCCGCGGACAGACGCACCGCGGCCCTGAACAAACCTCGAGCTTGTCCGAGCATCATTCCCTCCTCCTTCACTGGGGTCAGTGTACGCGGGAACGCGCGTCGGGGTTGCACCACGGCGCATCGACGTCACGCGAGCACGCCGGCGCCCATCAGATCCGCGCCCGCGGTACCGACCCCCGGCCCGCTGCTCGTGGCGGCCCGCGGGAAGGCGCTACCGTCGCCCGAACGCGCGCTCGATGCTGATCGCGTAGGTGTCGCCGTAGTGGGTGTCGGTGCCGCCGACGACGGTGAGCCAGGCCACGTGGACGCTCCACTCCGGGCTGAATCTGTAGCCGGCGCCCAGGCCCACGCGCTCGTGGTCGTCGGCGAGGAGACGGTCGTGCTCGAGGAACTCCTCGTGGCTCGCCTCGGGCCCGAAGACGTGGTCAACGGTGAGCCCGCCGTAGGTGTTCTGGAAGCTCCCCTGCACGTTGACCGAGAGGCTGCGGGTGATGAAGGCGCCGATGGCGAGGCCGCCGTTGAGCCGATCGGTCGAGACGCCCGCCACCTTCTCCACGAACGCATAGGACAGGACAGCGTCGACATACGTCAGGTGGCCCCTCACGAGCACCGACCGACCCAGGTCGACGCCCACGTTCCATTCCCTGAGGTCACGGCCCGGCGCCGCTTCGGCCCGGGTCTCGTAGTGGTGGGAGGGGATCGCGTAGCGCACGAAGGGTGTGACCACCACCGGCGCAACGAGAGCGTTGTAGCGCAGGGCGAGGCGATAGTCCTGGAGCGTGCCGTGCCAGGCGCCGTCGTCCAAACCGGTGAGGCCGGCAACGGGCGACGGGTCGCCGCCATTGCGGGCCAACACGTAGGGGATCCCCGCCGTGACCGCGAGCCGATCGGTGATGCCGTAGTCGACCTCCAGGAAGAAGGCGCGCGAGTACGAGTCACCGGCGTGGAGCTTGCTCCCGTCACTGAGCAGGTGGCCGTAGAACCGGTTCGCCTGGAAGCCGAGGGAGACGGTGCCGGTGCCCTTGGCCGGAACCCAGGCCTGGGCGGACAGCGGCAGCGAGGAGCAGAAGAGTGCCGCCAGTGCTGCCAGCGCTGCGGCGACGACGGTTGCTCGCTTGCCGAGGTCCATTTCAGCGGAGCCCGTCGACGAGGTAGAGCGTATTGAGCGAGCGCCAGTAGGTGTAGGCGTAGTAGCGCCCGTTGGCAGTGAGCCGCACCCCCTGGTCCTCGAAGCCCAGCATTCCGGCTGTGTCGTGCGGGGCGATGCGCCGCCAGAACGTGCGCTTCCCGCTCTCCAGCTCGATTCGAAAGACGTCGATCCCTGGGCCGTCGTCAGCTCCTCTCACGTAGATAGACGTGCCGTCCTCGCTCCACTCCACGAGCTTGTCGCCGGGCTCCGAGCCGGCGATGGGTAGACAGCTCTCTCCGCCCGCGTCACAGAGATAGCGTTCGCCGTCGAGCCCGTAGCCGGCAATGCGCTCGCCGTCCGGGGAGATGAGAACGGCGAGCACGCCGAGGACCGGCGCCGGCGTCGGCGGGCCGCCGTCGACGTCCTGGTAGTAGCTCCGCATGACACCGTCCTTCCCCTCGCCCACGAACAGGAGGTGCCGCCCGTCGGGAAACCAGCGCGCCGAGTGATACTCGGTGATCCCGCTGCTGTCGAGCTCGCGCTCCTCGCCGGGTCCGAGGGGCAGGATGACGAGCCGCGGCGGCCCGCCCCGAACAGCGAGAGCGTTCCGCTGGTCGGGCGACAGCGCGAGCGCCTTCCCCGCCCCGAGCCGGACCGCGTCGCCGCCGTCGGTGGGGCGAACATAGACCGTGGGCACGCCGTTCGTCGCCTCCCCCCACTCGTAGAACAGCAGCCGCGCGCCGTCAGGCGACAGGTCGGCCACCGTCGACCAGTCGAACCAGGAGAGGTTCTTCTCGACGTCGGAGCCCGGGGCGAGGGCCATCATCCTGGCGCCGACCCTGTACAGGAACAGGAGGGCCTTGCCGTCGGCCCGCGTGTCGGTGAGATAGGTGGCGAGACCCGCGGCGAGGAGTCGCCGCACATGGCCCGACAGGCTCGTGGCCCAAACCTGTGGCAGTGGTCGTTCGCGAGACGCGTTGAACCAGATCTCGTCGCCGATGGGACTCCACGCGAGCCCCAGGAGGAACTCCCAGCCATCCGAGATGCGGCGCCGGTTCCCCTCGAGATCGACGACCGACACGGAGCCCGCGGGTGACCCGATCACCGGGTGCTCGCAGAAGGCGATCAGCTTGCCGTCGGGGGAGAAGCGCAGGTGGGTGATCCAGCCCTCGGTGGTGAACAGGACGTTGCCGATGGGGTACTCGATGCGGTACCGCCCGTCGGCGGCCCGTACCACCGCGAGCTCCTCGCCCTCCGGATCCCAGTCGGCGAAGTCGACGTCCTCGAGGAGCTCGCGGGGCGCCCCGCCGGCCAGCGGCATCGCCGCGAGGGTGCCGCGGCAGGACCCCCAGTTGAGCCGGCAGCCGAGGGCGAGGGCCAGGGTGCCCGTACGAGACACCGAGAAGAGCCCGTCGGGAGCCGGCACGCCGAGGCGCCGCGACTCCGGGCCGCCGAGACGGGTGCTGTAGACCTCGACCGGTCCACCCTCCCAGCCCGCGTTGTAGATCACCGTCTGGCCGTCGGGGGCAAAGCGGGCCACACTGCCGCCGCCGTCCTTGAAGGTGAGGCGCTGGAACGTGAGGTTCGTGCCGGTCCCGCTCATCGCCTGCTCGCCAGCAGGCTTCCTCAAGAGGACGACGGCCAGCGCGGCGACCGTCGCCAGCCCCGCGACCGCGGCCACGCCGAGGGTCAACGGACCGCGGCGACCCGGTTCACGCGCCGCCAACGCCGCTCGGCTCGTCGTCGAGGTCCCGCCGACCAACACCCCGAGGCTGAAGGCAAGGTCGTCGGCTGACTGGAAGCGCCGTCGGGGGTCCTTCTCGAGGCATCGGCGCACGATCTGTTCGAGCTCGGGCGCTACCCGTCGCTCGCCGAAGCCGAGCTCCGGCGGCTCGGAGGTGAGGATCGCGTGCATCGTCTCGATCGCCGAGCCCGCTCGGAAGGCGCTGCGCCCGGCCACCATCTCGTAGAGGATGGCGCCGAAGGCGAAGATGTCCGACCGCGCGTCGGCGTGCTCGCCGCGCACCTGCTCGGGCGCCATGTATCCCACCGTACCGAGGATCAGGCCGGCTTCGGTCGCCACCCCATTCTGGAGCGCCTGGGTCGACTCCTCGTCGCCCAGGCGCCGCTGGGAGGCGACGAGCTTGGCGAGACCGAAGTCGAGGATCTTCACCCGCCCGTCGTCGCACAGGAAGAGGTTCTCGGGTTTGAGATCGCGGTGGATGATCCGCTTGTCATGGGCTGCGGCGAGGCCACTTGCGACCTGCCGCGCGTAGTCGACCGCCTTGCGCAGCGGCAGGGGACCGGCGCTGAGAACCTCGCGCAGAGTGCGCCCCTCGAGCAATTCGGAGACGATGTACGGCGCCCCCTCGTGGGTGCCGACGTCGTAGATGGCGATCACGTTGGCGTGGTTGAGGCTGCTCGCCGAGCGCGCCTCCTGCTCGAAGCGCGCCAGGCGCTCGGTATCGTCGGCGAGGCTCTCCGGCAGGACCTTGAGGGCGACGTCCCGCCCGAGCCGATCGTCGTGCGCCCGGTAGACCTCTCCCATCCCCCCGGCCCCGACCAGGTGGAGGACCTCGTAGGCTCCGCAGCGGGTTCCGGCAGCCAGGCTCACCGCTGGCCCGTCCTGGGCCACCGCCACCGATCGCCGACCGGCTCCGCCTGTTCCCCGGAGTCGGCTGCGCAGCTCATCGGCTCCTCAGCTGTCCGAAGCGGGGGTGATGGCGCCCGTCGCCGGCGCCTTGAGGGCAGCGTCGATGGTGAGGATCTGGTCGTTGGCCCTACCCGGCACGGAGAGTGCGAAGCCGTAGGCGCGCCGCGCCTCGCCGAGCTTCGCCTCGTTGCTGTGATCGACGAAGGGGATGAGCCGCGCCGAGGAGGGCTGATCGCCGAGGATCCCGGCCACGACTTCGGCGTCGGCAAGCGCCGCGATGACCACGTCGTACGACGTCGAACGGAGGTCGCGCTCGAGCGTTGCCAGATCGTCGACCACCTCGACCCGGTCGCCGACGCGCCGACAAGCTCGAGGAGCTTCCCGACCGTCTTGGCCGAGGGGTTACTCACGTAATGAGGACCTTCCCGGTCCGCACCGCCGCCGCGGCGTCGCTGTAAACAGCACCCCCTTGGCCGATGTTCCCCGACGATCTTGTCGCCACAGGCGGCGGCCGGGCTCGGCGAGCACGAAGCAATACGTAATCGTCCAGCTCGCCCCAAGGGCACGA
>CAWJPY010000008.1:0-120127 GCA_963844865.1 uncultured Holophagae bacterium | reverse complement strand
AACGCAGAGGCGCAGAGACGCAGAGCCACCCGCCCACCCACCCGGGGCTGAGGGGTGATGGCGGAGGACGGCGTCGGCAATCAGCGTCCGCGGCAGCGAACAGCGACCGCGAACAGCGTCGGCAATCAGCGGCGGTGGGCGGAGGCGGTGGGCGGAGGCGGTGGGCGGAGACGGTGGGACGCCCAAGTTGCCTGTCATCCTGAGCATGGGTACGCCCCTTCGCGGCGGTACCAAGTGGAATGACACGGAGCCGTTGAGAAGCTGCCGGCCGCCGCACCCCACCTGTCATCCTGAGCGAGCGGAGGTCTGCCGGAGCGAGTCGAAGGATCCCCCGAGAGCACCAGATTCGTGCCTGGAGGCGTCCCCCGATGCCTCCGGTGGGACGCTCCGAGACCGGGATCCGGATCCTGACAGGTTCGCTGCGTCCCGCTACGGCCGAGGGCGCGCCACGAGGACGGCAACGAGGGCGGCCACGGTGAAGAGAGCCAGGCCAATCACCACCGGCGCCCGGGGCGTCAGCACGTTGCTGCGGATCGTGACCTGCGCCTTCCTGAGGACGGGATGGCGGGAACCGCCCTGGGTGAAGTCGGCGAGCAGGGCGAACCGCCCGGGTCGATCCAGGTTGATGAGAGGCAGGGGGGTGGAGACGGTGGAATTGTTGCTGTCGGAGCTGGAGCTGGAGTGCTGACCCCGGTGCTGCCAGACCGTGGCGCCGGACTCATCCACCAGTGAGAAGGAGTAGCCGAGCCGGCTCGCCGCCGACGAGCTGCCCACCTGGTTGAAGCGCAGGACGACCCGTAGCGGGTTCATGTCCGGCGACAGGTCCAGGGGGCCCACGCTGTGGCTCACGCTGCGGCCGGAGCTGAGCTGGAACCCGGGCAGGGAGACGACATGGCCCTCCATCTCTCGCACGGTGTAGGTGCCCACCTTGTGACCGGAGTAGTGGAGGGTGTACACGAGGTACCCCCCGGTTGCGATGAAGGCCGCCACGAAGACGACGCTGGCCAGCCGATAGACGGTTGTTCTCATGATGCTCTCCTGTGCTCCAAGGCTATCAGAAACACCGTGCCGGGAAGGTCTTCCGCCCACCCGACTCGTGATTGGTGACGGCGGCGGGCATCGTCAGAGGTCGGCGGCGGCAAGCAGCGGCAGTGGACGGCGGCAGTGGGCAGCGATCGCGGACGGCGGGGAAGCAGCGGCAGCGAGCAGCGGCGGTGGGGGGAGGCGATGGTCGGCGCCGGAGGACCGCCCCTTCCCCATGTCACCCTGAGCATCGAGACGCCCCTTCGCGGCGGTGCCGCATGGCGTGACACCGAACCGTTCAGAGACGGTGGGCTGACCCGCCTGAGTGTCATCCTGAGCGAGCGGAGGTCTGCCGGAGCGAGCCGAAGGATCCCCACATGTCTCCGCTGGTCTCCCGATGTCTGTGGAGCGCTTGGGCGGCGATCAGGAACCGCTGGAGGAGGCGGCTCGGCGCACCTGCGCCAGGAGCTCCTCGACATGGCGCGCGATGACGTCGGCGTCCATCAGCCCCATGTGATGGGCATCGGGCTCGCTGACGAGGTCGGCATCACGGAACCGGGGTCCGAGGACCTGGCGGTCGACCTGCGCGAGCCGGACCTCCCGCAGCCCGGTCTGCTCGCTGATATCGGCTCCCGCGAACACGACCCGAAGCTCGAGCTCCGCCTCCTTGGCTGCCAGGTACCAGCCGGCGAAGGCGCTTTCGCCTCCGCCGCGGAAGGGGGCGACGACGTCCCGCCCATAGGACCGCAAGGCGCCGAAATCGGCGTGGTACTTGCAGACCAGCTCCACCAGATAGGGGTTCATCTGCAGCCATGCCTGCGGGGTCTCCATCATGGCCGCGATCTCGCGGGCGACGTCGAGGAACCCCGCTTCGCTGTCGTCGGGGATGTCGGCGACGCGCCTCGAGACGAAGCAGGTCTCGAGGTTCACGTTCGGACCGAGGGCGAGGATCCCGTCGATGTGCCGACGATCGACCCCGCCCTCGGCGCACAGCCGCATCGCGACGTCGGCCCCCACCGAAAAGCCAGTGAGGATCTTCCACCGCGGCTTCGAGTCCTGGAGGACGGACTCGAGGAAGAGCCGCAGCATGGTCAGGCGATCGCCGAAGGGGACCGGGGGCCGCCGCCGCCGCACGGGCTCGAAGCCGTATGGGGTCACGGTGATGCCCCGGTAGGGGGAGCGGCCGAGAACCTCCCGGAAGGTGTTGTGGTCGAAACCGAACCCCGGAAGGTAGACCACGAGCACGTCCGACGCCCGACCGTTGTCCAGCCAGCTCAGCTCGTCGCCGATGATCGCCGGGTCCAGGGTCTCCCGCTTCAGGTGCCGGCAGACGTCGGTGGTGAGCGGCCAGGAGCGTTCGACGATGGCGGTCTCCTGGTGCGCCCCGCCGCCACGGCGGACAGGATCGCGCCCCTCGGCATCGTCGATGTCCTCCAGCTCGAGGCGTGCGTCGCCGATGTGGTGGAGGCGCTCGGCGGGATCGCGCCGCAGGCAGCGATGCAGCAGCCTGTGCACGGCCTGGGGAAGGTTGACGGGGAGGTCGCGCCAGTCGGGCTCGTCGCGCAGGACCGCGGCGAGGACCTCGCCGACGGCGTCCCCCGCGAACGGCGGGCGACCGCTGAGCATCTCGAAGAGGACGCAGCCGAACGACCAGATGTCGGTGCGGGTGTCCACGTCGGCGCCCCGGGCCTGCTCCGGGCTCATGTACGCCACCGTGCCGAGAAGCTCCCCCGCGTTGGTGATTCGGGGAGGCAGGCTCAGGGGGTCGGTGACATCGACGCCGGCCCGGGTGCCCTGCCACGTCCTGGCCAGCCCGAAGTCGAGGATCTTGATGCGCCCCTGGGCGGTGAGCATCAGGTTGGCGGGCTTGAGGTCGCGGTGGATGACGGCGTGCTCGTGGGCGGCTTCCAGGCCCCTGGTGATCTGCAGGGCGAGGGGCAGGGCGTCGGCTAGGGCGATGGGGCCTCTGCCAATGAGGTCCGCGAGGGTCTCGCCCTGCACCAGCTCCATGACCAGGATGCGTCGTTTTTGGTGCTCCTCGAGACCGTACACGGTGGCGATGTTGGGATGGTTGAGGGAGGCCAGCAGCCTGGCCTCGCGCTCGAAGCGCGCCAGGCGCGCGCCGTTGTCCTCGACACCCTCGGGCAGGATCTTGATCGCTACCTCGCGGCCGAGCCGCGCGTCCCGGGCGCGGTACACCTCGCCCATGGCCCCCGACCCCAGGGGGGCGAGGACCTCGTAGCACCCCAGATGAACACCTGCGGCGAGCGTCATGGCGGTCGCGGTCCGGCGCGCCGGACCGCCGTCAAGCATAGCGCGGTCACGCGCCCCCCGGAGACGTCTCAGTCCGGGTCAGGGGCGCACGCGGTGGCTCCACGGGGGACGGAGGGCGCGAGCCGCGATCATCCGTGCGGTCGGGGGGGGGTGGGTGAGGGTGCCGTTGCTCCCCTCGGCCAGCCACGCCTTGGCGAGCCCGAAGTCGAGGATCTCGACCTTGCGATGCCGTCCAGATCGAGCGTGCCGGTGATGGGCTAGTGGGAGAGGACGGCGAGGATGATCGTCATGCTCACTCGCGGGGCAGCAGGCGATTCAGCTCCTCGAAACCGTCGAAGTCGAGGACCAGGTGTGTCAGGGCGGAATCGGAAGGACCGCCTTGCCTCTGAAACATCACGAACTGCTGACCGTCGGGCGAGACGCCGCACCCCCCGAGATCGGAGTAGAACTGGAAGTTGCCGGCGAAGAGCTCACGGGTCTGCTCGACTCGGAACAGATTGCCTGTCGTGCTGACAGTCGCACTGAACACCTGGCTCCCGCTCAGGAAGAAGATCTCCCGGCCCCCGTCCGGCCACTCAAGGACGCGTCCCGGAAGATCGGACACGCGCCACCGACGGCCCGGATCGTCGCTGCGCACCACGTAGATCTGCATTTCACCCGACTCGTCCGACGAGAAGGCGACCCAGCGCCCGTCGGGAGAGAACGTGGCCGTCACGATGTTTCCGTGAGTCTGCAGGAACTTCTGCGCGGCCGGCTCGCCGCCCGCCTCACGGGGGAACCGCATGGTCCAGAGACCGATGTTTCCATCGGGATCGGATCGGCGGAACATCAGAGTGCTCCCGTCCGGCGACCAGGCCATGGGCCACAGCACGTCGTCATCGGAGAGCAAGAGCTCCTCGCCCCCGGTTCCGTCGGCGCGCATCCAGTACATGTCGAGCGACTTTCCCTCCCGCGCCTGAGAAAACGTGATGCGCTTGCCATCCGGCGTCCAGATCGGGGACTGGCGCACCGAGGTGCCGGTGGTCAGCCGCGTCACCTGGCCGTCCGCACGGTCGAACACCAGCAGGTCATTCCCCTGGCCCGCGCTCTGGAGCAGCGAAATCCGCGACCCGTCCGGGGAGAACTGAGGCCCGGCGCTGTCGGCGAGATTCTCCAGCACCGGCGTCACGTTTCCCTGTCTGTCGACCAGGACCATGGTGACCCTGGTGTCGGAGGGTTGTCCGATCCGATAGGTGAGGAGCCCGGTGTCGCTGATGGCGACCTGCGCACTGCCGTCGTGGATCTCCTGGTCACCGGTGAGCGACAGCACGTTGTCGACGACCGGCCGCGGCTCGCCCGTCACCTCGAGCCGATTCGCATCGAAACGCGCGGCGAAGAGCGTGCCGCGCCGGGTGAACAGCAGGTGCCCCGATCGGCTGTACACCGGGAACGACCCACCCCGAAGCACGACGCGCCGCTCACCGGTGGTGAGGTTGACCGCGTCGATGTCGCCATCTTCGTAGTTGTCGCCATGGTGCTGCACAAGGAACAGAACCCATTCGCCTCCCGGCAGGGAGTGGGGCCAACGGTGCGAACGCTCGCCGGCGGCACCGTCCAGCTCGGTCAGGCGCTCCAGGTCTCCGCCCGCGGACGGGACGCGGTACAGCGGGCTCGTGTAGTTCGGCGACAGCACGATGTCGCCACTGGTCGACCAGGTGCCGCCGCGGGGGCCGGTGCATCCGCCGCAGATCGTGGCCGGCTCGTCGCCCCCGATGCTCACCTTCTTCAACAGCCCGTTCGCGAAGAAGGCGATCCACCGCCCGTCGGGGGAGAAGATCGGGGAGACGGCCCCCTCCGTACCGGGCAGCAGCCTCGCGTCCAGGGCGTCGAGGGCGCGCAGGTAGAGGTGTGTGGAGCCGGTGATCCCGGCCACGAACGCGATCGAGCGGCCGTCCGGTGACGGCGCGGCCGCGGCGCCACCGTCCTGGGGGAGGGGGTCATCGCCGGAGAGCTCGACGCTCAGCGTCATGGACCGGCTGAGAGGCTGCACAGTAGCGCGTTGCGCTCGCACCACGAGGAGCGAGGCCACGCCGACGGCCAGGATGGCCGTGATCACCCATGGCACAACACGTGAAAACGCTCTCTGTCTTCGGGGCACGATCCCGATGCTGGACGGATCTTCGTCGAGCCGCCCCGTCAGCACGTCCTCGAGCACGATGCGTGCGTCGCCGACGTCCTGAGTCCGTCGGCGTGGGTCCTTCTCGAGGCAGCGGCTGAGCAACCGCCGGAGAGGGGCCGCGACGTCAGGAGGCAACAGGCGCCAGTCCGGCTCCTTGCGGAGGACTCCCACGAGAACATCCGTGACGGTGTCCCCATCGAACAGCCGGCGGCCCGTGAGCATCTCCCACAGCACGCACCCGAACGCCCAGATGTCAGCCTGCCTGTCCGTTGGCCTGCCGCGGGCCTGCTCCGGGCTCATGTACGAGGCGGTGCCGAGAAGGACCCCGCCGGCGGTCAGTTGCGCGGTGATCGTGGGTGAGTCCGTGAGAGCCACGTCGCCGACCTCGTCGCGCCACGCCTTGGCGAGCCCGAAGTCGAGGATCTTGACCTTCCCCTCCGGCGAGAGCATCACGTTGGAGGGCTTGAGGTCGCGGTGGATGATGCCCTCCTCGTGCGCGGCCTCGAGCCCTTCGGCGATCTGGAGGGCGATGGGCAGGGCGTCTTCGACCGGGATGGGGCCCCTCTTGACTCGCTCCGCCAAGGTCTCGCCCTCGGCCAGCTCCATCGCCAGAAACCGCTGTCCTTCGTGCTCGTCGAGTCCGTAAAGGGTCGCGATGTTCTGGTGGCTGAGGGAGGCGAGGAGCCTGGCCTCTCGTTCGAAGCGGGCCAGCCGCGCCTCATCGTCGGCTACGGCCGCAAGCAGAACCTTGATCGCCACCTCGCGCCCGAGGCGCTCGTCCCGCGCCCGGTACACCTCGCCCATGCCCCCCTCGCCCAGGGGGGCCAGGATCTCGTAGTGCCCGAGACGGTCGCCTGCTGACAGTGCCATCGTTGTCGTTGCCCGAAGTAGTCGCGACACCAAGGATACCCGACACCGGGGATGGGGATAAGGGTTGATCGGGAGTGTTGAAAGTGTGGGCGGGCGCTACGGGCGGATCCGCGCTCCCGGCGGGGTGCGCACGGACGGAGGCTCCGGGGCCACGGCGAGGTTGATTCCCGTGGGACTTTCGAACCACATGAGTAGGCGGTGCCGGGCCTCATCCAGCACGATCCCCGGGGCCCAGGGCGCGTCGTCATCGAAGACGGGGTTCGCCGGTCCCCGCTGCCAGCGGCGGCCGTCCAGGGACCAGGCGAGGCCGACGGCGGGGGAGTCGGCGCTCCCGTCGCCCAGGTCGGCCTCGGACACGCCCGCGTAGAACATCCACAGGACCGAGCGCCACCTGAGCAGGGTCGGGACCCCGGCCCAGTAGTCGTCGAAGGCCGGGCTCGGGGAAGGGGTGAGGACCGGGTTGTCGGGGGACTTCTGCCAGTGAATTCCGTCGGCGGAGGTGGCCAGCCCGAGGCTGGCCCGCCACGCCGCGTCGAGGCCGGTGTAGAGCATGATCCAGCGGCCGGTGGTCTCGTCGCGCAGCACCGCCGGCGACTCCACCCAGCGCTCTTCCCAGGAGCCGGGGGGGCCCGGACCGAGCACGGGATTGCCTTGATGGCGGGTGAAGGTGACGCCGTCGGAGGAGGTGGCGAGGCCGATGGACGAGCCCTCCGGGACCGCCTCCTCGCGTTGGCCGAAGTAGTAGAGGTACCAGGTGTCGCCGGCGCGGACGACCTCGGGGGTGTCCAGGGCCCAGCCGTCCCAGGCGCCGGCGGCCGCTACGTCCAACGCCGGCCCCCCGGTGCGCGTCCACTGCACGCCGTCGGGCGACTCGGCGAGGAGGATGCGTCCCCGCAGGTCGGCGGCGGCGCCGGCGTACCACATGCGGAACGTGCCTTCCTCCAGGCGCACGCAGGGTTGGCCGAGAGCCGCCGCATCCCAGGACGAGCCGACGGGCGCCAGCACGGGGCTCCGCGGGTCCACCTGCCAGCCCTCCTGGGCGGTGGCCACGACCGCGGCGGCGATCGCCAGGATTGCACTCGTCAGGTGCACGTGTCCTCGGCTCCAGTGGGTCACCGTGTCTCGATCGTACCATCGGCCGCGGCAGCGGTCCGTGACAGCGACCGCGGCCGCCGGGAGGCACAGCGACCGGGAGCAGGGCGCTGCAGCGGATATCGGCCATCATGTCGGGTGGGTGGGGGCGTCGGGTCTTTGCGCCTTCGCGTCTTCGCGTTGACTTCTTGGTCGGGCGTCTCTGCGTCTCTGCGTTCAATTCTTCTTCCTGGGTGGGTGGGAGCTCCGCGGCTTCGCGTTCCCACTCCCCGCCGCGACACTCGGGCGGACGGGAGAGGCGGCTATCCCAGCAGCCGGTTCTTCAACCGGCCGAAGCGCATCTGCCAGTAACCCACGTTGGCGCCGATGAGCATCCTGGGGTCGTAGTTGGGGTTGCCCAGGCCGCCGAGGCCGGACACGTAGTGGACGTGCTCGCCCACGGACACCGGGCAGCCGGTGACGTGGAGCCAGCGCTTCTTCCGGTTGCGGAACATGTCCAGGGCGGGGGCCAGGTTCTTCTTCAGCATGTCGTTGCTCGTGGTCCTGCTCTCGTCCACCTCGTGAGCCCGCTTGTAGGTGCTGTCGATCTTCACGTGCTCGCCGTCGATCTCGCCCTCCCAGGAGGTGCAGCTCCCCACGAAGAGGATGCGCTCGTCGGGGGCGAAGTCGATGGGACCGGCCACCTGGCCGCACACGTAGTGGAGCTTGCCGACGTCCGAGTAGGCGGTGGGGTAGTAGGCCTTGAAGATGTGCATGGCCTCCTGGAGGGCGCCGGGGCAGCCACCCCAGCAGTAGTCCGGTGAGTGCTCCTCGGGGAAGGCGCCCACGGTGCACTTGAGGTTGCAGGTCTCCGGAAAGTAGCGGTCGATGCGCTCGAGGCAGAACTGGAAGTCCCGGGTCTTGTGCTGCATCTCGTCGAGGGGGAAGTCGCCGCCGACGTCGATGTCGGCCAGGTCGGAGGGGCCGAAGCCGCGCTCGGAGGCCAGCTGCAGGTGGATGAGGTCCCTGGGGTCCACGTTGACCATGTGGCAGCCCACGGTGTCCACGGCGCAGGAGTTGGTGCCCATGACGATGGCCCCCATGTCGAAGGGGGTGGGGGTCAGCATCATTCCCTGGCCGGCGGTGATGCCGTCGATGGCGATGAAGCGCGGCTGGACGACCTCCTGGAGGTCGGCGATCTTGTGCTCCAGCATGAGGTTGTGGTCCACCAGGCGGTGGCGGTCGTCCTGGATGCCGATGAAGTTCTTGAGGCTCAGGGTGAGGCGGCACCACGGGTGGGCCTTGAACTTTGGGAGATTGATGAGGAAGTCGCAGTCGGTGATCGGCTTGGGGAAGTACATCCGCCGGCGCAGGTTGGACTCCCTGGTGAGCTGGTACGGCACCTGCCGGCACTCGTCGAAGTAGTACGCCTTGGCCCCGTGCTTCTTGATGACTGCGGGGTAGCCCGCCATCTTGAAGGTGAAGCGGGTCGCCACGGTGATACCGGAGCGCTCACCGACCGCGATCTCCTCGGGGTTGTCGGCCGAGGCCCTGGTGGCGGCGAGGGCGCCGTCGAGGAACTCGCTGCGCGTGAAGGCGTAGGGGAACACCTCGGGGTGGGCGAGGACCACGTTGGGCTTGAGCAGGATCCGGCCCGTGGGCCTCACCCCCAGCTCCTCCATGCCCTCCTTGATGATGCCCCCGATCCGGTCGGGGTCGTAGGCGTCGCAACGCATGATCAGGACCTTGTGTCTCGCGTCCACGTCGTCCTCCCAACCAAGCGGGTTCTTCGGTGTCGTGAGGTGCTGGGGACATTGTACAACCCGGCGGGCGAGATACGACCCGTCTCAGGGCGCGTCGTCGCGGCTCCGGCGCCCGGAAACGTCCCGCCGCCACGGCAGCAGCCCGGCCAGGGACCACCCCACGGTCCAGCGCTCCGCCTCGTCGGAGGAGACGTCCATCGTGGCCTGCACCGGCAGGATGCTGGACGCCGGCGGCCACGGCCCGCTCGAGCTCGGAGGCGTACTCGGGGTCGATGCGGGAGGCCACGTCGAAGGCGGTCACGTCGTCGCGGTGCACGAAGAACACGACCGCGGCGCGGTGCCCCTCCAGCGCCACGGCGCGCAGCTCGCGCAGGTGCTTGGCGCCGCGCACGGTGACGGCGTCGGGGAAGCGCACCAGCGCCTCGCCGCCGTCGGTGTCGCGCAGGGTGGTGTTCTTGACCTCGATGTAGACCCGGCGTCCGGCCGAGTCGGCGGCGAGAACGTCGATGCGGCTGTGCTCGACCCCGTAGGGGACCTCGCGACGCACGTCATGGAGGCCGGGCAGGCCCGGCAGCAGGTCCCGGCGGGCGGCCTCCTCCACCACCCGGTTCGGGATCGCGGTGTGCACGCCCACCCAGTGGCCGTCGCGGCGGCTGCAGATCCAGTCGCAGTGCAACTTGCGGCGCGGGTTGTGGTTGGGCTCCAACAGGACGAGATCGCCGGGAGACCAGCAGGTCGCCATGGTGCCGGTGTTGGCGCAGTGGGCGACGACGAGGTCCCCGCCGGCCAGCTCCACGTCGCACAGGAAGCGCTGGTAGCGGCGGAGCACACGGCCGGCCACGAGGCCCTCCTTGGCGTAGAGAGTGACCGGCCGGGGCGTGGGGCGGGTGGACGAGCCGTCAACCATGGCAACGCAATGTTGCCACGGTGGCCGGGGCGGCGGCCCGTACCACCCGAGGGTGGCTCAGCGGCGCAGCAGCCAGGCGCCGGCGCCTGCCATCATCAGCGACAGCAGACCGAGCCCCCAGGGGGAGAGCGCGGGCACGGCGGGCGTCAGCTGCTCGCGCAGCGGGGTCAAGGTCAGCGCCGCGGAGTAGACGTCATCCTCGTCCGCATTGCGCACGATGCCGGATGCGGGGAGGAACAGGTAGATCCAGTCGTTCATCACCAGGAAGAAGTTGGAGCCGTTGGTGAAGATGCCGCCGGCGCGCCAGAATTGGGTCGGAACGGACCCGTCCCACAGGAACCCCTGGGGCGCCTGGGTCTCGTAGTAGGCGGCTCCCACGTGCGATGGGTACGTCGATGCGGTGATCTGGAAGTTGGAGATGGTGAAGCTCCCGGCTGCCGAGGTGTCCGCCAGGGTGCCGTCGGTGGTGAACGTCCCCTGCTCGGTCCCGAACTGCCAGCTCCAGAGCACATCGGCCGCGGATGGGCTCGCGATGGAGACGGCGAGGCCGACGATGATGAGACAACGCAAAGCCAGGGGTGTTCGCATGGGCTCCTCCTCTTCTCTGGTGACAGCGATCCTACCATTTCTCGACACATCGCCTCGCCGCCGCGGGGGACGACTCAGGCGCGCACCACCAGGGCGTGCATGTTCCCGGCGCTGACGACCTTCTCGTCCACCGCCCTCAGGGAGTGCTCGGCCAGCAGGCCGGGCAGGCCGTCGCGGGCCATGAAGTCGCGATAGCTCGCGAAGTGACGACGGCCGGCGCCGAGCTCGAGGGCCAGGATGACCAGCTTGAACATCCAGCCCCTGGGGAAGCTGATGTTCCCCTTCCGGTAGTCCACCAGCACCAGCCGGCCGTCGGGGGAGACCACCCGCGTCATCTCGGCCACCACGTCGTCGCGCGCGTGGTGGGGGATCTCGTGGAGGGTCAGGAACGCGGTCACGAGGTCGAAGGACGAGTCTCCGTAGGGCATGTCGGCGGCGCTCCCCAGCTCGAGCTCGGCGTGCCCACCGAGCTTGGAGCGGGCGACGTCGATCATCGACGGCGACGGGTCGATGCCGAAGACCCGACAGCCTTTCCGCTGGTATCGTTCCATGTTGCCGCCGGTCCCACAGCCCACGTCCAGCACCCTCATGCCGGCGGTCGGCGGCGCCATGCTCAGGGCGATGGACCGCAGGGCGGCGTTGGGGGGTTCCACGAAGACGTCGTAAAAGCGAGCAATTCGCCGATAGGGATCCTTCACTGTGCTCCTCCGACTGGGGGTTGACCTCCAGGATAGACTACTGCGGCTGGTTCGGCCCGGGGGGCGGTCGCGGCCTCCTTTCGGCCCGGGCGGGCGAAAGGAGAGCCCACATGAAGATCGCCAAGGATGCGGCTGTCAGCTTCAACTACACCCTGACCGATGACACCGGTGAGGTGTTGGATTCGTCCCAGGGGCGCGAGCCCCTCACCTACCTGCACGGTCATGACCAGATCATCCCCGGCCTGGAGCGCCAGCTCGAAGGGCTGGAGACGGGGGCCAAGGTCGAGCTCGACGTGCCCGCGGCCGAGGCCTACGGGGAGCACCGCTCGGACCTGCTGTACGAGGTCGAACGCTCCCGCTTCGACGACGAGGTGGACCTCGAGGTCGGCAACCAGGTGATGGCCCAGGGAGCGAGCGAGCCGGTGGTCCTCACCATCAACGCGGTGAGCGACGACACGGTGGTGCTGGACGCCAACCACCCCCTGGCGGGCAAGGACCTCAACTTCGCCGTGGAGGTCACCGAGGTGCGGGAAGCCACCGAGGAGGAGCTCGCCCATGGGCACGTCCACGACGGCTCGCACCACCACTGACGCGGTCGCGGTCCCGCCGCCCCGCGGAGTCGGAGGGAATGCCGGGGACGTCCCGGGACCTTTCCCGCCCGAAGGATGCGAGCCCGGCTCGCTGGAGGGGGGCGGCTGTGGTCGGTAGGGTGCGGAGGTCGTTGGTGATCGCCGTGGCGGTGCTCGCGGGGGTCGCGTGGGGTGCGCCGGCGTTGGCCCAGGGTCCGCCGGGGGCTGGCGGCGGCGTGCAGTGGTCGCTGGGTGTCGGCGTGATCTCGTCGCCGCGGCCTTACGTGGGAGCGGAGAACACGACCACGGTGATCCCGCTCCTGGAGCTCTCCTATGAGCGGTTCTTCGTGCAGGGCATCCGTCTCGGTTACCGGTTCACGGATCCCGGTCCGTTCTCCCTTGCCGTCATCGCCGGGCCGCGCTTCCTCGGGTACGACGAGTCGGACTCGCCGTTCCTGCGCGGCATGGCGGACCGGAAGGGGGCCATCGACGTGGGTCTGGCGGCGGCCTGGAACCGGCGTCGGTGGGGCGTGGGGGGCCACCTGCGGCGGGACGTCTCGGGGAACAGCGACGGGACGCAGGCCGGGGTCGACCTCTTCATCCGGCGGACGGCGTTGGGGGGCAAGCTGCGCCTGCAGCCGGCCCTCGGCCTGGAGTGGCTGGACGGGAGCACCGTGGACTACTACTACGGCGTGCGGGAGTCGGAGGCGCTGCCGGAGCGCCCCGCCTATCGGGGCACCTCCACCACGAACGTCTCCCTGGGGTTGCTCGCCACCTATCAGGTCAACCGCCGGATCGCCCTGGTCACCCTGCTCAACGGATCGCTCCTGGGCGACGAGGCCGCCGACAGCCCCATCGTGGACCGCAAGGCATCGTACTTCGGGCTTGCCGGAATCACCTACCGGTTCTAGAACGATATCCCTGATGGCCGCGGACCGGGGGAGGTCGACATGGCAAAGGCGATTCGCATCAAGGAGACGGGTGGGCCGGAGGTCCTCCGCCTGGAGGAGGTGGAGGTCGGCGATCCGGGCCCCGGCGAGGCGCGGGTGCGGCAGTCGGCCGTCGGGCTGAACTTCATCGACGTCTACCACCGCACCGGGCTCTACCCCATGGACCTGCCGTTCACGCCGGGCCTGGAGGGCGCCGGGACGGTGGAGGCGGTGGGAGAGGGTGTGAGCGAGGTGGCGGTGGGCGACCGCGTCGCCTACGCCGGCGGCCCCCCGGGCGCGTACGCCGAGGTCCGGCTGGCGCCGGCCGCGAAGCTGGTGCGGCTGCCCGACGACATCGCGGAAGAGATCGCCGCAGCGGTGATGCTCAAGGGCCTCACCGCCTGGTACCTGGCGCGCAAGACGCACCGGATCGCTCGCGGTGAAACAGTGCTGGTGCATGCGGCGGCCGGAGGCGTCGGGCTGCTGCTCTGCCAGTGGGCGCGCCACCTGGGCGCCACGGTGATCGGCACGGTGGGCAGCGATGACAAGGCGGAGCTGGCCGCCGAGCACGGCTGCGACCATCCGATCGTCTACACGCGGGAGGACTTCACGAAGCGGGTGCGGGAGCTTACCGATGGTGACGGCGTGCCGGTGGTGTACGACTCGGTGGGGGCGTCGACTTGGGAGGGCTCCCTCGGCTCGCTCGCCCGGCGTGGGCTGATGGTCTCCTTCGGCAACGCCTCCGGACCGGTGCCGCCGTTCTCACCCATCGTCCTGTCGCAGCGGGGGTCCCTCTACCTGACCCGGCCCACCATGATGGACTACACCGCCACCCGGGAGGAGCTCGTGGAGGGAGCCGGGGAGCTGTTCGACGTCATCCGCAGCGGCGCCGTGCGGGTGGTGATCGGGGCCCGCTACGCCCTCGCCGACGCCGCCGAGGCGCACCGCGCCCTGGAGGGCCGCGAGACCACGGGCTCGACCCTCCTCCTGCCCTGACCCCCGCCTCGGTGCCCGGCACCACAATGCAATAATGTTGTCCTGCAGCGCCACCGCGTTCGCGACCATGGGCTGCCCGAAGTCGAAGCACGGCCGCTGCCGCGGCGGCGTCCAGCGCACTAGGGGCCTGGCGTGTCACAAGGAGCGGTGTCGCCGTGCCGGTTGTGAGGTGGGAATCTCCGGCAGACGCGCTGAGAGGTTGCCCGATCGCGCTAGATGCAATAGATTGTCACCGACTAGCGAGAGAGACTGGGAACCACAGCCATGCACGCCGCCACGACGCAGCAGCGCCTGGAGACGGTGGGGAGGCTGTGCGGCGAGCGAGGGCTGCGGGTCACCCGGCAACGGTGCGTGACCCTCGAGGCGGTGCTCGAGATAGCCGGCCGCTCCACCGCCGAGGGGGCCCATGAGGCGGTGCTGCCCCGGCTGCCCGCCGTTTCCCGGACCACCGTCTACAGGGCGCCGGGAAACCTCGTTCGCATTCGTGCCGTCACCAAGGCCTGCCGCGCGAGACACTCCGCTCGGTACGACCGGCGCGTCGAGCGTCACGATCACCTGATCTGTCTCCACTGCGATGCCATCGTCGACATCTCCGACGAGCGGCTGGACGCACTGCCTCTCCCCGACACCTCGGCCTACGGCTTCGAGGTCGAGTCCTTCGCGGTGGAGCTGCGCGGAACCTGTCGCCGGTGTCGCGACCAACACCGAAGGGAGGTGCCCCCATGAGGAAGTCAGTCCTATTCGTGGTCCTCGCCGCGGCTGCCCTGGGCGGGGTCCTGGCTCTGGGGAACGCCGGGCCGGAGCCGTCGTCGCCGCTGGGCCTGCCGCCGGTCCCGATCCCGGCGGACAACCCGCAGACTGCCGACAAGATCGCGCTCGGCGAGAAGCTCTTCAACGACAAACGGTTCAGCGCCACCGGTGAGGTCGCCTGTGCGAACTGCCACGCCGCTGACAAGGCTTTCACGGACAGCCCGCTGGTGACCTCGGAGGGGATCAACAAGCTGACCGGGACGCGCAACGCGCCCACGGTGGTCAACGCCGCCTACTTCGGGTCGCAGTTCTGGGACGGGCGCTCGCCGAGCCTGGAGGACCAGTCGCTGCATCCATTCGTCAACCCGGTGGAGATGGGCCTTCCCGACCACGAGCCGATCCTGAAGATCGTGCGTTCGGACCCTGAGTACGTGGCGGCGTTCAAGACAGTCTTCGACAAGAGCGGCGACCAGGTCACGATGACGGAGGTCACGCAGGCCATCGCCGCCTTCGAGCGCACCCAGGTGGCCGGAGACTCGCCCTTCGACCGCTACTTCTACGCCGGCGAGAAGAACGCCCTCAGCGAGCAACAGGTGCGCGGCTTCGACCTGTTCGTCAACCAGGGACGCTGCGAGTCGTGCCACATCATCGAGCAGACTCAGGCCCTGTTCACCGACAACCGTTTCCACAACATCGGGGTCGGCATCAATGATATTCAGCAGGGTGTTCCGGAGCTGGCGGGCGAGTTCATGAAGGCCAAGATGAACCTCAGCGAGGTGGACCAGAAGGTGCTGTCCGACAAACGGACCTCGGAGCTGGGACGGTTCGCCATCTCCAAGGACTTCGACGACCTGGGTAGCTTCAAGACTCCGACCCTCCGCAACGTCGCAGCCACGGCACCCTACATGCACGATGGCAGCGTCAAGACGCTGCGCGACGCTGTCGTCCACTACAAAAACGGCGGCGTGACCAACGAGGGCGATCCGGTGAACGACTTCCTGTCCGGTGGCATCCGCCCCCTCGATCTCACCGACCAGCAGATCGACGACCTGGTGGCCTTCATGGAGGCCTTGACCAGCCCGCAGTTCGCCGAGCGCGCCAGCAAGACCGCCGGCGGGAAGTAGAGGAGGCAGCCATGACCGACAATCGCTCCACCCGACGCGGTTTCATCAAAGGCGCCGGGGCGGTCGCGGCGGCGAGCGTGCTCCCCGTGAGCATGGTCGAGCTCGCCTTCGCGGATCCGCGGCAGAGCTTCACCTTCGCCTACATCTCGGACGCCCACATCCAGCACATTTCGGGGGACCGTTTCGTCCGCAACTGGGACCGCGGCCTGATCCGCGCCGTGGCCGAGGCCAACCTGCTGCAGCCACGCCCCGACTTCGTGATGTTCGGCGGCGACCTCGCCCAGCTCGGCACCAAGACGGAGCTCGACCACGGCGCCGCCATGCTGTCCAAGCTCGCCTACGACACGCACATGGTGATGGGCGAGCACGACTACTACCTGGATCTGGGCGAGTACTGGTCGCAGCTCTTCGGCCCCCAGTGGTACAGCTTCGACCACAAGGGCGTGCACTTCGTGGTGCTGAACAGCATCCTCACCTACGACGAGTGGACCCACGATCGCTGGCCGACCGCCGAGCGGCGGATGCTGGAGATGGCCGCCCTCGACAACCCCAACGGCTCACCGTTCATGGTGGGAGAGAAGCAGCGCGCGTGGCTGGCCAAGGACCTGGAGGCGGTGGCCAAGTCCACGCCCGTGGTGGTCTTCTCCCACTCTCCAATTCAGAAGATCTACAAGGGCTGGAACTTCTGGACCGACGACGCGGAGGAGGTGCAGGCGCTCCTTGGGCCCTTCGACGACGTCACCGTGATCTATGGCCATGTCCATCAGATCCAGTACAACCAGATCGGCAACATCTCGTTCCACGCGGTCATGGCCACCGCCTGGCCGTGGCCGTACCCGCAGAGCTACGCGCAGGCCGAAAGCCACCTGCCCAAGCTCACGGTGCCCATGAACCGCGCGGACCCCTTCTTCGAGCGCGATGCCACCGGCTGGCAGTTCATCGACGTCACCAGCGGTCGCGTCGCCATGCAGTACAACCTGTACAACAACACCAACCGCACCGTCGCCTACAACCCGAAGACGGGTCGGCCCGAGGACACCGCCTACCAGGGGCCGGACGCGCGGATCGCGCCCCAGATCCACTACTAGGAGGAGGATGGACGATGTCGAAGACAGGCATTTGGATCGCGTGCAGCCTGGTGGTGATCGCGTTGATCGCGGTCGGCTACGCCGTGTGGGCCGACGAGTTCACGCAAGCGGACGTCCAGCGCTGGCAGGAGGAGTACATGACCGTGGTCAGCAAGGGACGCGCCCTCTGGGGGAGCCCCGACCTGAGCACCAACGGCGTGGCCTGCGGGCAGTGCCACCCCAACGCCGCCAACACCCATCCCGAGACCTACCCGAAGTTCCAGCAGCAGCTCGGGCGGGTGGTGGCGTTCCGCGACATGATCAACTGGTGCATCATGAACCCTCTCGAGGGGGAGACCCTGCCCTTGGATGATGAACGGATGATCGCCCTCGAGGCCTACGCCACCTACGAGCGGAGAGGAGTGCCCCTGGATCCCGGCAAGCACTGAGCACCGGCGGCGAGGGAGAGCGGTCCTTCGTATCCGGCGCCGCGACCACGGCTCGAGGTCAGCTCGCCTTCGACGAGGAGACCTCCGCCGGTGCCTGGCACCACATTGCAATCATGTGCAATCGCTCCGCCCGACGCACTGGGCACTTTGCGGTGGTCTGACGGGGCGGAACGTCCCCCGGCATGGCCGAGAGGCGGCGCGGGCCGACGATGCGCGGGCGTCTCGTGGAGGACGCGACCGCCCTTCTCCTGCGACGTTCCGGCCCCGGGGCCCCCGCCACTCCCGGAGATGGTTGACGGGCAACCGCCGAGCTGGCATCGTGCGCTTGCGCCGAACTGGAGGTGAGGTTCCATGCATGAGAAGAGCGTCGTGCTGCTGAACAGGGCGGTCGCCGACGAGCTGTCGGCGGTCCACCAGTACATGTACTTCCACTTTCATTGCGATGACCAGGGCTACGACCCCCTCGCCCTCCTCTTCAAGCGGACGGCGATCGAGGAGATGCTGCACATCGAGCGCCTGGCCGAGCGCATCCTGTTCCTCAAGGGCGAGGTCGAGATGGTCGCCTCCGCCGAGGTCCAGAAGATCCACGACGTGGAGCAGATGCTGAAGCGCGCCCGGGAGATGGAGGAGGGCAGCGCCCGGGACTACAACCAGTGGGCCAACGAGTGCGGCGCCAACGCCGACTCGGTGTCGAAGAAGCTCTTCGAGGACCTGGTGGCCGACGAGGAGCGCCACTACGACCAGTACGACACCGAGCTCGACAACATGGCCAGGTTCGGCGACCGCTACCTGGCCCTGCAGTCCATCGAGCGCTCGAAGAGCCGCGGCGCCGGGCAGCCCGTCGAGTAGGGCCCCGCCCCCCCACGAAGAAGGAACGCACAAACGCAGAGGGGCGGAGGCGCAAAGCCCCCGCCCGCCAGTGAGGCGGCCGCCCGCACCACGTTCGCGTCACGTTCCGGCGGGCCGCCGCCACAGGGAACGACACGGGATCCCGAGCCGGCCCGCCGGCCCGATCCGCCTGTCATCCCGAGCCGGATGCTCGGTCCGCCGAGTGCCGGCCCGGCGACGATGCGCCGCTCTCCCTGTCATCTCGAGCGAGCCCCGCACTCGGCGCTAGTCGAGGGCGGGGCGAGTCGAGAGATCCCCCGATGGCCCGTGGGATGCGGCGCCGGTACGGTCACGGGTGCGCGCGAGCTCGTTCGCCCTGTTGACGAGGCGGACGAAGGTCCCGAACACGCTGCACGCAAGGACGAGGGCGGCCAAGGCTGTGAGGAGGCCCAGGACGGGCGGCGCGAGGACGATCAGGACGAGCAGGAAGCCGGCGAGCACCACGACGCCCGCGTTGCGCGGCCTGCCGCGCGAATCGGGGGAGCAGTGACCCACGCTGTACATCCCGGTCTCCTCGCGGTGTCAGCCCACAGACAATGTGCGGTCCGCTGCGGGGCCTGTCAAACCCTGGACGGCGCACGGCGCCATCACAGCCGGCACAGCTGCAGGGGAGCCTGGCGCCGCGCCCGCGTAAGATGGCGGCATGACCGGGCGCTACCTCCTGGCCTGGCTGCCCATGGTGGTCATCGGCATCGCCAACGGGGTGCTGCGCGAGACCACCTACGGCAAGCGGCTGCCGGAGCTGCGCGCCCACCAGGTGTCGACCTTGACCGGCCTGGTGCTGTTCGGCCTCTACATCTGGTGGCTCTCCCTTCTGTGGCCCCTGCGCTCGGCCAAAGAGGCCGTCGTGATCGGGCTGGTGTGGGTGGTCCTCACCCTGGCCTTCGAGTTCTCCTTCGGCCATTGGGTGGCCGGGCACTCCTGGCGGCGGCTGCTGGCCGACTACAACGTGCTGGCCGGACGGGTGTGGGTCGTGGTCCTGGTGTGGATCGGCATCGCCCCCTTCCTCTTCTACCGCATCGGGCGGTAGTGCGCCGTCAGGGGCGCGAGGCCGCGACATGCGCAGCCGACCGGAGAGGTCGTCAGCCCGGCACGGCGGTAGGGGGCTGGATGCGCCGGGCGGGTCGCGCCGCATCGGGCCACGTGCATCGCGAAAGCAGCAGGCGCGCATTCGCGTTGTCATGAGACGGAGTAACACGAAATGCGGATCTCTGCGATCCAATCGGCTTCCCCGGCCAGCGGATGACACGGCGTCCGGAGAGTCATGACCATCCCGGCGCCGGCCGGGGGCGGAGGTGCTGATGAGCTGGCTGCTGTACGCGACACCGATCGTGGGCTTCGCGGGCCTCGTCTTCGCCGCGGCGTCGGTGGTGTACATCCTCCGGCTGGAGGAGGGATCGGAGCGCATGCGCTCCATCGCCTCCGCGATCCAGGAGGGGGCGACGGCCTATCTCAACCGGCAGTACGTGATCATCGCGGTGATCGCGGTGCTGCTCGCCCTGGCCATCGCCTATCTCATCCACTTCCAGACCGCCCTCGCCTTCCTGGCCGGGGCGATCATGTCGGCGGCGGCGGGCTACCTGGGGATGAACATCTCGGTGCGCGCCAATGTCCGCTGTACCCAGGCGGCCAGGGGAGGGCTGCAGAAGGCGCTGACGGTGGCGTTCCGCGGCGGCTCGGTCACCGGCATGTCGGTGGCCGGCCTGGCCCTGCTGGGCCTGAGCGGGCTGTACCTGCTGTTCGGGGCGGACGCACTCGCCGTGCACCGGCTGGTGGGGTTCGCCTTCGGTGCCTCGCTGATCAGCCTCTTCGCCCGCATCGGGGGCGGGATCTACACCAAGGCGGCGGACGTGGGAGCCGACCTGGTGGGCAAGGTGGAGGCCGGGATCCCCGAGGACGACCCCCGCAACCCGGCGGTGATCGCCGACAACGTGGGTGACAACGTGGGCGATTGCGCCGGCATGGCCGCCGATCTCTTCGAGACCTATGCGGTGACCGGCCTGGGCGCGATGCTCATCGGCCTGTCGGTGCGGGGCGCCTACCCCAACGCGGTGGCATACCCACTGGTGCTCGGCGCGGCAGCCATCATCGCCTCCCTGGTGGGCACGTTCTTCGTGCGCATGGGGGGGTCGGACCGCATCATGTGGGCCATGTACAAGGGTGTCATCGCGGCCGGTCTCTTGTCGGCGGTCCTGTTCTACTTCGTGACCGCGGCCATGATGCGTTCCAACATGGGGTTCTTCGTGAGCGCGTTGATCGGCCTCGCCATCATGGTGGCCTTCATCCTCACCACCGAGTACTACACGGGGATCTCCCGCCGTCCCGTCATGGACATCGCCAGGGCGTCCGTGACCGGCGCCGGCACCAACATCATCACCGGCCTCGCGGTGGGGCTGGAGAGCACCGCGGCCCCGGCGCTGTTCGTGACCGCCGGCATCCTGACCTCCTACTACGTGGCGGGCGGCGCCGCCAGCCACGCCCAGGGGTTGTACGGCATAGGCATCACGGCCGCCGCCATGCTGTCCATCACCGGCATGATCATCTCCATCGACTCCTACGGCCCGATCACCGACAACGCCGGCGGCATCGCCGAGATGGCGGGTCTGCCAGCCGAGGTCAGGACGATCACCGACGCCCTGGACGCCGTGGGCAACACGACCAAGGCCGTGACCAAGGGCTACGCCATCGGCTCGGCGGCGGTCGGCGCCCTCGCCCTCTACGCCGGGTACAGCAGCGAGATCGACGCCCTGCTCGCCGCCCAGGGCCGCCCGGAGCTCCTCCTCAAGCTCTCCGACCCGCTGGTGCTGGTGGGGCTCTTCATCGGCGCCATGATCCCCTTCCTGTTCACGGGCTTCCTGATGAAGGCGGTGGGCAGGGCGGCGTCCACCATCATCGCCGAGGTGCGGCGCCAGTTCAGGGACATGCCCGGGATCATGGAAGGCACCGCGCGACCCCAGTACGGCCGCTGCGTCAACATCGTCACCGGCGCAGCCCAGAAGGAGATGATCGTGCCCGGCATGCTGGCGGTGCTGTCGCCCCTGGCGGTGGGCTTGATCCTCGGCCCGGTGGCTCTGGGCGGCGCCCTCATCGGGGTGATCATCTCGGGGCTGTCGCTGGCGATCATGATGACCGCCGGGGGTGGGGCCTGGGACAACGCCAAGAAGTACATCGAGGCGGGGAACCTGGGTGGCAAGGTCCTGCCCGACGGGAGCCGCAACCCCGCCCACGCCGCGGCCGTGGTGGGGGACACGGTGGGCGACCCCACCAAGGACACCGCGGGCCCGGCCATCAACCCGCTGATCAAGGTCATGAACATCGTGGCCATCCTGTTCGCGGCGGTAATCCTCGCCCACAGCCTGCTCGGGTAGCCATCGCCGGTCCTCGGGCTCGGGGGAGCCACGGCTCGGCGCCCGGGAATGATGCCGACCGCGACCAGGATGGCAGGATCAGCGGGAGGAGTCGGGCGCGGCGGTCATCTCTGCCAGCAGCGCGTTGAAGCGCTCGTCGCCGGCAAGGCTCTCGAAGTCCTGGTTCGCACGGGTCCAGATGGGGTCGCGGTAGCCGGCTTCGAAGGCTCGACGGAGCTCGGTGATCGCCTCGTCCTCGTGGCCGCAGACGGCGAGGACCCGCGCGTAGTCGAAGCTGCACACATCCTCGCCGCGCGAGCACGCGTCGCGGGCCCTGCGGCCCTCGGCGAGAGCCTCGTCGATGCGGCCCAGGCGCGCCAGCCCCAGGGCCACCCCGTAGCGCGGCAGGTCGCTCGATGGGGTTGTCTCGAGGCTCTCCCGCTGCTTGCGCAGGAAGGTCTCGAAGTCGCGCCGGGCCGTAGCGGTATCTCCGAGGTCGTCGTAGATCACTCCACGCAGGTAGTACCCCCAGGTGGCATGGCCGGTGACCTTGAGGTACCGCTGGAGCGGTTCCAGAGCCTCCCGGTAGGCTCCCTTCAGCCGCAGGATGCTGACCAGCGTCCACAGCATGTCCGGGTCGTCCCCGGTGATCGCCCGTGCGCGCTCCGCCTCGCCCTGAGCCTGCTCCAGGTCGCCCAGGAACATCAGCGCCTGAGCCAGCTTCAGGTGGCCCCACATGGCGTCGTCGTTGACCGCGAGCTGGCGGCGGCAAACCTGGATGCCCTCGCGGATGCGGCCCGTGTTGTACAGCAGCACGTTGGCCAGGTTCTCGTAGGCGACCATGAGGTGCGGCTCGAGGGCGATCGCCTTCTCGAGCTCGGCCGTCGCCTCGTCGAACCTGCCGAGCTGACGGTAGACGTTGCCGAGGTTGTTGTGGATCCGGGCGGAGGAGGGATCCAGCTCGAGAGCTCGTCGATAGTCGGCCGCGGCGCCCTCCAGATCCCCCGTGTGCTCGCGGAGGAAGCCGAGGTTGAAGTTGGCCACGGTCGAGTCCGGACCGAGCTTGACGGCGCGCTCGGCCGCGGTCTCCGCCAGCCGCAGCTCGTCAGCGTTTGGCTGCTTCCGGCGAGCCTGCGCCACCGCAATCGCCAGGTGGGCCGTGGAGCGGGCGGTGATGGCGGCCAGGGACTCGGCGTCCACCGCTTCGGCGTCGTCGCAGGCCTCCAGGGCGTGGGTGGCGGCCTCCTCGACATCACCCTTGCGGCCGTACAGGCGCACCAAGGCGATGGCGTTCCAGACGCTGGCGGTGAAGGCGTGGCCGCTGGCGTCGCTGGGGGCGACCTTCCTCACCTCGGCGAGGATGTCGAGGGCGCGCTGGTAGTGCTCGAAGGCGGAGTCGAGCTCGCCCCTACGGTAGCGACGCTCCCCGAGCTCCAGCTCGCCCCGAGCGGCGATCAGGTTCGCCTCGTAGAACCAGGGCACGGCCGCCGCGGCCTTTTTGGCCAGGGCGATGGCGTCGTCGAAGCGCTCCTCGTGGAAGGCGATCAAAGCGGCCACGTACTGTGAGGGGAGGAGCCGCGCGTCGCGCCCGAGGCGCTGGTACTCCAGGGCGGGCCGGCCCAGGCTGCGGGCGATCTCCGTCCGCCGGGCCTCCCGCTGCGCAGGGTCGGTGATCCGCCCGGCCAGCTCCAGCTCCTGGCGGTAGAGCCCGCCGAGAGCGGTGCCGAGCGCACACGCCACCTCGGGGGTCTGGTACCCGTCGTGCCACGCCACCTCGAGCTGGGCACGCGCCTGAGCGTAGTCCCGCAGGGCGAGCAGGCCGCGTCCCACCGCGTAGTGGCCGGGGCCGGCGGCGAGGGCGCCGATCCGCTCCATCTCCTCCTGGAGGGCGGCGATGCGCTGGCGGACCTCGGCCTTGGCTGGGCGGATGTCGTGGCGGGGGAGCATGTGGGCGACCCGCATCAGCCACTCGGCGTCCCGGGCCTCGGCCGCGAAGCGCTGGGCGAGGGAGGCGCGGGCCGCGGCCCTTGCGCGCTCCCGCCACCACAGGGACAGCGGCACGGCGGCGGCGAGCAGCACGAGCGCTGCAAGGGAGGCGGCGAGCACGCGGCGCCGGCGCCGGCGCGGCCGCGCCAGGATCTCGGCGAGCTCCCGCGCGGCCTCCTGGGCCGACGGGCGGGCGGCCGGCGCCGGGCTCTTGAGCCGCTCGATGAAGAGCTCGAGATCCGGGGAGAGGCCGGTGGCCCTGAGTGACTGCCCCGTGGCCGCCATCTCCACCAGCGCTGCCGGCGGCAGCTCGCGGGGGAAAGCTGGGCGGCCGGTGAGCAGCTCCTGCAGGATGAGCCCTACCGCGTAGACGTCGCTGGCGGCGGTTGCGGGCTCCCCCCGGGCCTGCTCGGGGCTCATGTAGCCGGCGGTGCCGACCACGGTCCCCAGGCGCGTCTTGACCAGCACCGAGCCCTCGGCCGGGGTGCCGACCAGGGCGTCGACCGTGACCGAGCGGGCTCCGGGCTCCTCCTCGGTCGCCGAGCGGGCGAGGCCGAAGTCCAGGACCTTCACCTGGTTGGTCGCGGTGACCATGACGTTGTCCGGCTTCAGGTCGCGGTGGACCACCCCGCGCTCGTGCACCGCCGCCAGGACGTCCAGGAGCTGGCGAGCGATGGCCAGGGCCTCGGCCGGTTTGAGGCCGTCGGCGATGGCCCCGCGCAGGCTGCAGCCCTCCACCAGCTCCAGGACCAGGTAGTCGCAGTGGTCGCCCTCGAGGAAGTCGTGCACCTGACAGATGTTGGGGTGGTCGAGCTGGGAGAGGGTCCGGGCCTCGGCGAGGAAGCGCTGCTTGGCCTCGGGGGCGAGGCGGAACTCCGAGCGCACCGCCTTGACGGCCACTCGCCTCTCGAGGGTCTCGTCCACGCCCACGTAGACGTCACCCATGCCTCCGCGCGCGAGGACCTCCACGATGCGGATGTGGCCGATCTTCTGACCGATTTCGGACTCGACCATCCTGTCTCCAGCTCTCTCATCCTAGCGCGTCCCCGCGTCTGGCGGAGGGATGAGATTTCACCGTGAAAGCATGGCTCGGCCGGTCCTCGGGGAGAGGGGTTGACGGAGGAGGAGCGGGGTCGAACAATGGAAGGACGGGACAGCCGAGAAGGGAGCGCCAAGCCGGTGACCAGGGCCCGTGACGTGCGGTGGCGGCTGCAGCCCAGCTCCGGTGGGCTTCGCGAGCCCGTCGCCTTCGGATGCGAGAGCCTCCGCATCGGCAGCGGACCCGAGGCGGACCTGCGCATCCAGCACCCGAGCATCCGGCCCCTCCACGCCGTCGTCCACGCCGGCGAGAGTGGGGTCGTCGTGGACGCAGTGGAGGGCGAGGTGTCGGTCGCCGGCGCCCACGTGACGACGCCGACGCCGCTGGCGGTGGGACAGGAGCTCCGGTTGGGCGAGGTGAGCTTCGTCCTGGAGTCGGTGGCGCCGAGACGAGCCTCCGGGCACATCTCCAGCTCGGGCGGGCTCCTCGGAGTGGACACCCTGGGCTTCTTGCGCACGGCGGGAGAGGAGATCGCCTTCGCGCCCGGGGAGGTGATCATCCGCCGCGGCGAGCGCCACGACTCCTTCTACGCGGTGCTGGACGGCGAGGTGGCGCTCGTGCTGCAGGAGGACGACGCGCGCCGGCGACCTCTTGCATCCCTCGGCGCGGGGGCCATGTTTGCCGCCGAGTCGGTGCTCTCCCCGAAGGGCGCCGCGGTGGACGCGGTGGCCGTCACCCAGAGCCGGGTGCTGCGCTACCCGGCGTCGGCCCTGTCCCACGCGCTCGGCGAGTCGCCTTCCCTGCGCGACAAGCTGCTCGGGGGGGTGGCCCGCCACCTCCACTACGCAACCACCGACGCCCTCGACCTCCTCCACGGTACGGACGTGATCGCGCGCCTGGTGCAGGGCGAGGAGGAGCCCCGAGACCTGCTCGCCACATCGGCCAGGATGCGGTCGGTGAATGCCCGCATCGCGCGTTGCGCCGGGCTGCGCGGCCCGGTGCTCATCGTCGGCGAGCCAGGTACCGGCAAGACCCTGGCCGCGCGGCGGTTGCACGAGGTCTCGGCCCGTGCCGCCGGGCCGGTGATCGCCGTCGACTGCGCCCGGCTCGGCCCCGAGCGGGCCGGTGAGCTCATCCTGGGCTCCCATGACGATGACGCCCGGGGGGCGCCGAGAAGGAACGGCGGCGTCCACCTGGCCCATGGCGGCACTCTGGTGCTGCGCAACGTGGACACCCTGCCGGCGGCGGTCCAGGAGGACCTGGCGGCCTACCTGGAAGAAGCAGCAGCCAGGCAGCCGGGGACGTTCCCGGACACCCGCGTGGTGGCCACCGCCCGCACCCTCATCCGTGGTCCCGATGGCGCACCCCTCATCCAGCGCCGGCTCATGGAGTGCTTCATCAGCGAGCTGATCCACATCCCGCCCCTGGCCGAGCGCCCCCGCGACATCATCCCCCTGGCCGAGTCCATGCTGGAGCGTCTCGGGGACGAGCCGCCGCGGCTCAGCGACAGCGGCCGCCACGCGCTCCTCGCGTTCGACTACCGGCACCGCAACGTGGCCGAGCTCGCCGACGTGGTCACCCTGGCGGCGCGCTGCGCGCCCGACGGTGTCATCCGCGCCGAGCACATCTTCAGCGGGCGCGGCGAGGAGGAGGTCCCGGCCGGCGTCGACGTCACGTCCAGCGGCCTGGTGGACTGGCTGGTGCGGCGGCGGGGGGTGCGGCTGCTGCGCTGGGTGACGGGCGTCGGCTTCACGGCCGTGGTGGCCCTCGGCCTCGCGCTACCGGCCAGCGCGCCGGCAAGGGCCGCCAACGGTCTGGTGTGGTGGGCCTGGGAGCCCCTCGTGTTCGCCCTCTTCCTCTTCGCCGGCCCCCTCTGGTGCACGGTGTGCCCCCTGTCCGGCGCCGGGCGCGCGGTCCAGGGCCGGTTCGGGCTCGAGCGCCCCCAGCCGGCGTGGATCGTGCGCTTCGGGCCCGCCCTGTCGGTGGTCGGTTTCGCGCTCGTCGTGTGGTCGGAGCGCGCCTTCCACATGGGCGCGCACCCCCGCGCCACGTCGTTCCTCCTGATCGCGTTGGTGGTGGCCTCGGTGGCGGCGTGCGTGGTGTACGCGCGCGAGGTCTGGTGTCGCCACCTGTGTCCTCTGGGGCGGCTCGCGGTGGCGCTGGCCCCGGCCTCGCCGCTCCAGCTCACGGCCCGCCGCCAGGTGTGCGCCTCATCGTGCCGCTCCCATGACTGCTTCCGCGGCACGGAGACGGTGCCGGGCTGCACCGTCTTCCACCACCCCCTGGAGTCCAGCCAGGCTCACCAGTGCAAGCTCTGCCTGGACTGTCTGCTCAGCTGCCCCCACGGTTCGGTGAGCCTCCAGGTGCGGCCGCCCCTGGTGGCGGTCTCGAGGTTGGACGAGCGGAGCTCCGGAGTGGCCGCCTTTGCGTTGGCGGTCTCTCTGATGGCGCCGGCGCTGCTCCTGCCCCGGGCCTTCCCCGTCCTCGCCCGGCCGTTGCCCCTGGCGATCATCGTGGCCGCGGCCGGCGGCCTCGGCCTGGCCTTGCACCGACTGCTCATGGCGCGGTCCGGCGCCGAGGGAGGGGCCCTGACGGTGCGCCGGATGTTCGCGCTCATGATCCTGGGCTGGGGTGCGCTGATGGCCGACCAGCTCGGCAACGTCGGGGTGCTGGCCGACGCCCGGATCGCCATCGACCGCCCCCTGCCCGGGGCGCCCCTGGGGCTGGACACGGCGGCCCTGCCGTTGCTGCAGACCCTGGCCGTGCTCCTGGCCGGCGCGCTGGCCCTCCTCACCCTCAGCCACGCCCGGAAGCAGCCACCATCCGGGGAGCCACGCCGGCGCTGGCTGTGGTCGGTCGCCTTCCTCCTCTACGGTGCCCTGACCCTGGCCCTGGTGTGGCGCGCCGCCGCGATCTGACGTCGCCTGCTTCGGTACGCAGGCCCTGGTGGTGGCGGGTGGTGGAGGGCAGAGCGAACTTCGTCCATCGGCATGACGGGGACGCGTCGCTTGTTGTCTGTCATCGAAGTGAGACCCGACCCTCCTCGAGCCCGCCGCAGCGAATCATGAGACATCCCGTGCCCATTCTCCTGCTGGCAGCCGTGCTCGTGCCCGGAGGGGCGGCCGTCGCCGGACCGCCGTTCCTCACCGACGACCCCGTGCCGGTGCCGCTCCATCACTGGGAGGCCTACCTCTTCTCCACCTCCGACCACGGTCCGGGCGGGACCGACATCCAGGGCCCGGCCGCCGAGTTCAACCTGGGGGCGGCGCCGGAGCTCCAGCTCCACCTGGTGGTGCCCTGGGCGTGGAGCCTGCCGGCGGGTGGCAGGACGCGGCTCGGGCCTCGGGGACGTGGAGACCGGGGTCAAGCTGCGGCTGCTGAACGAGACGAAGCGGCGGCCGCAGGTGGGCATCTTCCCATTCGTGGAGCTGCCCACGGGCGACGCGGGGCGGGGACTGGGCAACGGCCGGGTCTGGTTCCGCCTCCCGTTGTGGGCAGAGAAGAGCTGGGGGCCGTGGACCGTGGACGCGGGTGCCGGCTGGGTCATCAATCACGCTGCCGGCCAGCGCGACCACGCCTTCGGGGGGGCACTGCTGCAGCGCGAGCTCAACGAGAAGCTCACCCTGGGTGGGGAGGTCTTCTCGGAGGGCGCCGACACGGTGGACGGGCGCGGCTCCACCGTCGCCAACGTCGGCGGCTACCTCAACTTCACCCCCGGCTTCAGCCTTCTCTTCAGCGGGGGGCACTCGATCGCCGGCGAGAGTCACACCATCGCGTACCTGGGCCTGTACTGGACCTGGGGGCCGCACGCCTCCTGAGCATGGGCAGGTCCCGTCAGGGCGGTGTCAGCGACAGCGATCCGCGGCGGTCGTCGTCGGCCAGGTTCAGTGTCGTCGGCCAGGAACGCGGGGTCGCGGAGACGGGGAGCCGCCCGCCCACCCGAGAGCGACCGCAAAGGCGCATTCACGGTCCGGCGAGCGTGTCGTTGATCGCCGCCACCAGGGCGGCTCCGGCCTCCACCGCGAGACCGTTCGCGAGCACGACCACGTGCCCCGCCGTCAGGCTGACATCAGCGCCCCCGGAGAGCACGTATCCGTCGCCGGCGGTGATCGAGCTGCAGGCCGTGACCGCCAGCGGCCCGTTGACCGTCTGGTGGCTCAACACCACATCCTCCGGGTAGCCGCAGGAGGTGGAGATGGCGAAGCTGCCGTTGCTGGTGTCGGCCACCGCCGGGTAGGCGGTCGAGCCGATGCGCACCAGGCACGACGCCGACGCGTCGGGGGTCACGGTCCACTGGAACAGGCCGTCGTTCGGCGTGCTCGCCGCGAGCGTCGACCAGCTCCCGCCGAGGTTCCGGCTGAGCTCGATCGTCACGGTGGAGCCGACGTTGGTGGACGTCCACGTGATGGGCTCCACGTCGCCGATCCGCCAGCTCTCCCCGCCGTTGGGCGTGGTCACCGTCAGGAGCCGCTGGGGGGTGACCGTCAGGGTCTCGTCGCCGATGACCACCGCATTGTTGGAGGTCGTGTACTCGGAGGCGCCACCGCTGGCGATCCAACCCAGGTAGTAGCTGCCCGTCGGGACCGACACCGGCACGGTGAGGGAGGTGGTGGGGTTGAGGAACGACCAGGCGGACAGGCTGTGACTCCTGGTTCCGATCAGGGAGTCGGACGTACTGATGATTCTGTTCGTCGACAGGTAGAAGCTGACGGTGAACGTCCCCGTGGCGGCGAAGCCGGAGTTCAACAGGTTGTACTCGACCTGGACCGTTTCGCCCTGGGCCGCCGCATTGGTCAGCAGATCCTTGCGGTTGTTGCCGTCGAAGTCGTACTCGATGAGGTCGGGCCTCGACACAGGTGGGCGTTCGCTTTCGTCGTCGGCCATCCAGCCGTCGAGACTCGAGCGCTTGGCGCTCGTCAGTCGGGTGTCGGTGGCCGACCCCACGCGGTTCGAGGTGGAGTGGATGCCCTCCACGTACCTGTTCCCGGTCGATCCTTCGTAGCGCCACGAGGGGCCACCGCTGTGCCCACCGTAGATGTACGCGTCCAGGTCGATGGTGTAGGGCCAACAGATCGCCACGTTGTCCGGGTCGTATCCGTAGTACTGCACCACCGACCCCGACGGGACGTACGGGGTCTCGGTGGGATAGCCGCTGAAGTTCAGGGAGTTCGCGCAGTCCGACTCGCGGCCCATCCAGCCGGTGTGGTCGCCGTCGCGGCGGTTCAGGGTGATCACGCCCCAGTCATGGGAGAAGTTGTGGGAGTCCGTCCAGCCCGTGTAGCTCCGGAAGAGGACCCCCTTCGCCTCTCCGAAGGGCCGGTCCGGAGCGATGCTGGGGTCCCCCACCGGCTCCACCACGTCGCCCTGACCGGCCCAGACCCAGATCTCGCTCGCCCAGGTCCTGTCGCTGGTGTTGCCGTCGCCGTTGGGGTCCCAGCTGTAGACGCAGTGACCGGCCGTGACCACGTGGAACGAGCCCGCCGCCCAGCCGCTGCACACGTAGTAGTAGTCCGTACCGCCGACGTTGAACCGCATCAGCAGCTTGTGGATGGTGTTCCACGGGGAGGCGGTGTTGTCCGGATGTGCAGTGGGCGGCGTGGGCGTCGTGCCCTCGACGGTGAGGTCCCAGCCCTCCGGGTCTTCGAATCCCACACCCGCCCCCGCCCCGGGACCGTCCCACAGAGGTTGCTCTCCCGCATCCGTCGCGGAGGCGGGCAGCACCGTCTCGGTCCCCGAGGCGGGATCGTACTGGATGGTGGCCCGCTGCTCGGGTGAGTCGGTCTCCAGCGGGGAGAAGCCCTCGACGGAAGGCGGGTTTGGCGCAGGCCTCGCAGTCCTCATGATCTCCAACAGCCGCAGCCGTTCCATCGTGTCCGGATCCTCTTCGGCCGTCGCCGGAATCGCGAGGACCGCCCAGAGCGCCACGACAATCGAGCCAACGCGGAAGATGTGTCCTGTCATGTGACACCACTCCAATGTTCCGGCCCATGCACGTGACCGGCGAGCTGCGACCGGAGACTACGGATGCCCTCATTCTAGCCGGGATCACGATTCCGGGCATCCGACACCGCCCGTGCGTCGGGGTGCATTCGCCGCCGGGATGAGTGTCAGGTGCGCGGCGGGACCATGGCCATGGCGCGCTCGGCGAATGCGAGGATGGAAAGGGCCGGATTGACGCCCAGGTTGGCCGGGATGGTGGAGCCGTCGCAGATCCACAGGTTGCGGTAGCCGAAGACGCGGTTCTCCGGGTCCACGACGCCCTCCTCCGGCGACTCCGCCATGACGCAGCCGCCCAGGATGTGCGCGGTCACCGGTGTGTTCAGGAGCACCTCGGGCAGCGAGCTGAGGGGTTGGCCGCCGGTGCGGGCGGCGAGGCGGCGGGCGAAGTCGTTGGCGATGGGGATGTACGCCGGGGCCATGGGCCCTGAACCCTGCTCGGAAGCCAGGCCGCGGGCGAAGGGCCAGTACCAGGAGCGCCGGCGGACGATGCGCAGGCTGTTGTCGTGGTCCTGCATCACCACCAGGAGCATGGTCTGGCGCGCGAAGCCGCCGGGACGGATGGCGTTCATGAGGCGCAGGGGGTGGCGTGCGACGGCCCCCGCCAGCCGGAGGGAGCGGGGCAGGCGGCCGCCGCCGTCGACGAGCGACGTGGACAGCAGGGCCAGCAGGTCCGACCCGGCCCCGTAGCGGTCGCCCTGGATCTGGGTGTGCTCGTCCGGGAACACGCTGGAGGAGGCCGACAGGCCGCGGGAGAAGTCGATGTCGCTGCCCCGCGTGCGCACCGCCAGGATGGTCTCGGAGTTGGTGCGGACCAAGTCGCCGACGCGGGGCGAGAGACGGGGCAGGTGGCCCTCCTGGCGGCAGCGGAGGAGGAGACGCAGGGTGCCCATCACGCCGCCCGCCACCACCACGCCGCGGGCGGTGATCGAGTGCCGCTCCCGACGCCGCCGCCGGGTCGTCCGGCGGGTCACCGCGAGGTAGCCGTCCGCGCCGTCCTCGGACAGGGGGCGGATGGTGATCACCTCGGTCTCGGGGACGATCCGGGCGCCCCGCCCCTCGGCCAGGTGCAGGTAGTTGAGGTCGAGGGAGTTCTTGGCGCCGACCCGGCAGCCGGTGAAACAGCCGCCGCAGAAGGTGCAGCCGGCCCGCGCCGGGCCCGCGCCGTCGAAGTAAGGGTCCGGGACAGTGCGCTCGGGCTCGCCGAAGAAGACGCCCACGGGGCTGGGAGTGAAGGTGTCGGCCCGGCCGTACTCGGCGGCGGTCTCGCGCAGGAGGAGGTCCGGCTCGAAGAGGCGGGGATTGGAGACCACCCCCAGCATGTCGCGGGCACGGTCGTAGTAGGGCTCCAGCGCGGCGCGGCCGCCCAGGTGCGCGATCACCGGCGTTTCGAAGAAGCGGTCGAGGGGCGTGAACAGGGTGTTGCCGTAGATCAGGCTGCCGCCGCCCACGCCGACGCCCCGGGCCACCAGGACGTGGCGGAGCAGCTCCAGGCTCTGCAGACCGTACAGGCCGGCCCACGGAGCCCAGGTGGACCGGCGGGTGTCCCAGTTGGTGGTCGGGAAGTCCTCGGGCCGCCAGCGGCGGCCGGCCTCGAGCACCGCGACCCGGTACCCCTTCTCGGCCAGGCGCAGGGCGGCGACGCTACCGCCGAAGCCGGAGCCCACAACGAGGAAGTCGACGTCGAAGCTGCCGTCCGACATGGGGTTCACAGCCGAGATCTCATGGCAGAGCCTAGCACAGGGCGACCGTTCCGCCGCCCGCCGCAGGCGAGAGGGGCGGGTGGGCGGCTCAGCGCCTCTGCGTTCCTGTTCGCGACCGCTGGCGCCGTGCACGGTCGCTACCGCTGCTGCGGCCCCTGATTCCTGCCGCTGCCGCCGTCCCTGGGGTCGGACGACATGGATCGGAACTCGGACGCGGACGGGGGTGTTGGCAGCTGCGCATCGTGTATGCGGGGGCGCCCGTGCTGGTACCATCATAGTTGGCGGGCGTGTTCAGCTTATGGTCGACGGAATCAACGAGAACGTGGAAGCATTTGGACGCATGTTCCACGTCCAGACCGAGGTCACGGGCCACGAGCAGCCGGTGATCCGGACCACGGTGTTCCTCCAGGGCGCGGTCGTCGCCTCCCGGAGAACGCCACTGGGGGGCAGAGACCTCCCGGATGATGCGCTGCGTGATCGGCTGGGTGTCCACCACGGGCGCATCGTCGAAAACCTCCAACGTACGGCCGGACTCGAGGTGCTCATGGGAAGCTCTGACGCCCCGGAAACCGTTTCCGCCGCCGCCTCCGGCGGGCGGGTCACCCGACCGTCCAAGGAGGCGGCGCGACCCGACCCGGAGGCCGATCCGAGGCTGCTTTCCTCCATTCAGGTGCGGCAGCTCATCGGTCCCTTCAGCCAGGCTTTGCGGCCGTCGCCCTACCACGACGACGACGCGGTGCGGGCGCGGGTGGAGAGCGCGGCACGGATGATCGACGCCATCATGACGGCGCCCCACTTCTCCGCCGCCCGGCTGGACGAGCAGGTCCGCTTCTTCGACCTCAGGGAGCGAGTGGCGGCCTGGCGAGGAGACGGCCGCGGCACCGAGACGGCCTCCCAGATCCTACTGGCCATGGTGACCTTCGCCGCGCACCTGCGCCGGATCAGCGACCGGCGGGAGCTCGTGACCTTCGACTTCAAGCTCCTCACCTGGGCCATGGGCGTGGTGGGGCGCGACGGCGCGAGCGCCGAGGTCCTCCAGCACCTGCGATCGCTGGCCGGTCGCGACGCCGAGCTGGACGAGCTGCTGGGACAGGACCAGCCGGTGGACGGCCAGCGCCTGCTCGAGGTGCTGATGAGCATCCTCGACCGCACCCTGCCCGGCGACTGACCGCGCACCGCGACTCTGCCCGCACCGGCTCCACGCGTCAGTTGGGGTCCTCGGCCGAATCCAGCCACTCCTCGGCGGTGAGGCGGCCGATGCGACGGATCATCTCGGCGGTGTTCACTTCCTTGTGCTCGTGGAGCGTCTCCCACACCATGCCGGCGACAACCGAGCCGACGGCGTGGATCGCGTCGTGGCGGGTCAGGCCCTCGTTCATGAGGCGCTGCACCGTCTGGGCGGTCTCTTGGGGCTCGCCCGCGGCGATCTGGCGCTCCACGATGGCGTGGAAGGTGGCGTGCAGTCGCACCCTCTCCGGCTCGTCACCGGCCTGCTCGTGGCGATGGTAGGCGCTGATGACGGCCATCTGCTGCATCTCGTCGAGAGCGAGCCACTCCTCAGGGTCAGGCGCCCTGGAAGGGTCGTAGGCCGTGAGGAGCTCGGCCAGCTCCTGCTCGAGCTCGAGGTCGTCGTCCCGGTCGCGCATGGCGGGCAGTACGCTAGCGGTTCAGGGGAGTCGATGCAAGGGCCGCCCTGCGGAGGCGCGCGAGGGTGTGCTCGCGGCCGGGGTACACTGCTCGGCAGCCGGAGGGTGAAGCGATGCGACATCGTGCACGTGCCGTAGTGATGATCCTGATGACCCTGGGCGTGGTGCTCGCGGGTGCCACGACCCCTGCAGAGGCGGCAGCCACTGACCTCGACGGCGCGGCCCTGCTGGTGATCGACATCCAGAACTTCTACTTCCCGGGCGGCCAGATGCCCCTGGTAGGTCCAGAGGAGGCGGCGACGAAGGCCGCCGAGCTGGTGAGCTGCTTCCGGGCGGCGGGACGGCCCGTGATCTGGGTGCAGCACCTGCCCAAGGACGTGGACACGCCCGATCCCACCGGGATCGCGGAGCCGTACCGCATGCGCCCCAACCTGCTGCCTGCCCAGGGCGAGGTGGTCATCGGCAAGCACTACGCCAACTCCTTCCGGGACACCGACCTGCAAGCCGTGCTGCAGCGGATGGGCGTCAAGAAGCTGGTGATCTGCGGTATGCAGACCCACATGTGCGTGGAGGCGGCGGTGCGCGCGGCCGCCGACCTGGGCTACGAGGTCACCGTGGTCCACGATGCCTGTGCCACCCGGGACCTGGAGTTCAACGGGGTGAAGGTGCCCGCGGCCCAGGTCCACGCCGCGGCGCTGGCCGCCATGGAGTACGCCTACGCCAAGGTGAAGTCCGTCGCCGAGCTGTGCGGGGGTGCGAAGTGAAGGCCCTGCTGATGATCACCGCACTGCTGGCCTTCCCCATGGTCGCCCTGGCGGGGGGCGGCGACACCCTGGATGCGGCGGCGGTGGAGCGCTTCGCCGGCCTGGCCCTGAAGTGCCTGCACCAGGAGTACCCCAACAAGATCGGCCACGTCATGTCCTCGGATGCCGACCTGGGCACGCCGCGGCAGCTCACCCCCGCCTTCTACGGCTGCTTCGACTGGCACAGCTCGGTGCACGGCCACTGGCTGCTGGTGCGTCTGGCCAAGCTCTATCCCGATGCGGCCTTCGTGCCCGAAGCGCGCGCCGAGCTGGCCAAGAGCTTCACACCGGACAACATCGCCGCCGAGGTGCGCTACATGCAGGGGGAGGGACGGGCGTCCTTCGAGCGGCCCTACGGCCTCGCCTGGCTGCTCTGCCTGGCCGACGAGCTCCACTCCTGGGACGACGAGCAGGCCCGGCAGTGGTCCGCCACCCTCGCGCCCCTGGAGCAGGAGGCGGCCAACCACCTGCGCACCTGGCTGCCCAAGCTCCACTACCCGATCCGCACCGGCGAGCACAACCAGACCGCCTTCGCCTTCGGCCTGGTGCTCGACTGGGCGGCGACGGTGGGCGATCAGGACATGAGGGACCTGGTGTCGGGCGCGGCGCGGCGCTTCTACCTCGAGGACGTGGGCTGTCCGCTGAGCTACGAGCCCTCGGGGGAGGACTTCCTGTCGCCGTGCATCGCCGAGGCCGACCTCATGCGGCGCGTCCTGCCGCCCGAGCAGTACGCAGACTGGTTGACCCGCTTCCTGCCCCAGATCCCCACCTCGGGGGGGCGGACTGGCTGCCCATCGGGGTGGTCACCGACCGGTCCGACGGCAAGCTCGCCCACCTCGACGGCCTCAACCTGAGCCGGGCCTGGATGCTGGAGGGGATCGCGGGCGGGCTGCCGGAGAAGGACCCGCACCGGCCGGCCCTCCTCGCCGCCGCCGACATCCACCGCGCGGCCGGTCTCGCCGGGGTCACCGGTGAGCACTACGAGGGCGGCCACTGGCTGGGCAGCTTCGCCACCTACCTGGTGACCGGCAAGGGACGGTGAGCTCGAGGCCGTCGCCCGCGGCGGGGCGGGGAGCCCGCGGCGGCGGCGTCTCCGCGCGCCTCCTCAACCTGCTCTTCTGGTCGGTGATCGCCGCGGCCTTCATCGGCCCCGGCACGGTGACCACGGCGGCTCGCGCGGGCAGCGATTTCGGCCTGGCGCTGGCGTGGGCGCTGCTCTTCTCCACCATCGCGTGCCTGGTGCTGCAGGAGGCGTCGGGCCGCGTCACGGTGCTCACGGGCCAGGAGCTGGGCCAGGCCATCAGGGAGCGCTTCCGCGGCGCCGGAAGGGCCGGGTGGGTGCCGGCCCTGGTCGCCACCGGCGTGGTCCTGGGCTGCGCGGCCTACGAGGCGGGCAACCTGCTCGGCGGGGTGGCGGGCATGCGTCTGCTGCTGCCAGCCTCTCCGGCGCTGCTGACGCTCCTCTGCGGAGCGGGGGCGGCAGCCCTGCTGGCTACTGGGAGCACGCGCTGGATCGCCCGCAGCCTGGGCGCCCTGGTGGCGGTGATGGGCGTCGCCTTCCTCCTCACCGCGATGCGCCTCGGACCGTCGGCGGGCGAGCTCCTGTCCGGGCTGCTGGTCCCGCGCATTCCGGACGGCTCGACCCTGCTCGTGCTCGGCCTGGTGGGGACCACGGTGGTGCCCTACAACCTGTTCCTGGGCTCGGCCCTGGCCCGGGACCACGACCTCGGGGAGATGCGCTGGGGGCTGGCCGTGGCGGTGGTGGGCGGAGGGCTCATCTCCCTCGGCGTCCTGGTGGTGGGCACCGCCCTCGGCGGCGGGCTCGAGTACGAGCGCCTGGGCGCGGTGCTGGCGACGCGGCTGGGGAGCGGCGCCGAGGCGTCGCTGGCCGTGGGCCTGTTCGCCGCCGGCTTCACCTCGGCGATCACCGCGCCCCTGGCGGCGGCCCTGGCATCCCGCGCGCTGCTGGGGGGTGGGGGACGTGGGGACTGGTCGGAGGGCTCGGCCCGCTACCGGGCGGTGTGGGTGGGGGTGCTGGCGGCGGGCGTGCTCTTCGGCGTGACGGGCGTGCGACCCATCCCGGTGATCATCGTGGCCCAGGCGTTCAACGGCCTGATCCTCCCCCTCATCGCGGTCTTCCTGTGGCTGACCATGAACGACCGTGCGCTCCTCGGGGACGACGGCGTGAACACGACGGCCCAGAACGTGGTGATGGGTGGGGTGGTGGCGGTGTGTGTGGCGCTGGGTCTGCGTGGCCTGTGGGCGGCGGGGGCGACGGCGCTGGCCTTCCTGGGCTGACGGACTGCCGCTGCAGCTCGCCCACCGGGACGGGACCTCGCCCCAGAACCTCTCCGTCCTGAAGACCGGCAAGGCGCGGGCGATCCGTTTCTCGACCCTGGACAGCCTCTGCCGGGTGCTCGAGTGCACGCCGGGAGACCTCCTCGAGTACCGTTCCGACGAGGGTGGCGCCGGCGACTGACGGATCGCAGGGACGGCGAGCACCAAGCGGGGCAGCACGCTCAGGGGCGTGAGGACTCGGGAGCACCAGAGAGCGTGCCAGGCACCGTCGCGACTGCTCCGAGAAGCCCGTGCGCTGCATCTTCCACGGTGCCTGGCTCGCCCTCTCCCGTGCCCGAAGCGTGAGATACCGCGGCGCGTCGGGCGCCGTCACCGCCTCCGACTGCGGGCGCGGATGGGAGCTACTCTGCCGCTCCTAGAGACTGCAGACGCTCGGCCTCGAACTCGTCCCCCCGGTTCCAGGTGGGAGTCTGGTCGCTGGTGGCCACCGAGGCCCCGACGGCGAAGGCCAGGCGGGCGTCCTCCACGAGGCCGTCCAGAACCCAGTCGGGGCGGACTTCGTCGCTGGGCCGGTGGTAGTGCTTGTCGATCCACTCCGCGTAGCGGGCCTCGCCCCAGCCTGCCGGCCGGCCGACGAAGTCGACGCCCGACTTGAACCAGATGGCGGGCACGCCGACCTGGGCGAAGCTGAGCTGGTCGGAGCGGTAGAACCAGCCGGCGTGGACGTCCTGCTCGGCCGTGACCACCCTGTCCTGGCGCCGAGCGGCCGCCGTCACCAGGTCGTCCAGGGAGGACTTGCCGAGACCGTAGACCATGACGTCCTTGGTCTTGCCCCACACGTTGCCGAGCTCGAAGTTGACGTCCGCGACCATCTTCGCGGGCTCGTAGGCGCCGCTGTGTACGAAGTAGCTCGAGCCCAGGAGCCCCTGCTCCTCCGCGGCCACGAAGAGCACCAGGATGCTCCGCCGGGGCGGCTCGGGGAGCTTGGTGAAGGCGTTGGCCACGGCCAGCCCCTCGGCCATGGCGACCCCGTTGTCCAGGGCCCCGTTGTAGATCGCGTCGCCGGTGTCATCGGGACGGCCGATGCCGAAGTGGTCGTGGTGGGCCGAGAAGACCACCACCTGGTCGGCCACCTCGGGATCTGATCCGCGCAGGAGGCCGCCGACGTTGGCGCTCGCGGTCTGCTTCACCTGCACGGGGAAGTGGATGGAGGTGGTGGCGCCGAGCGCGACGGGCTCGAAGCCACGGGTGTGGGCCGCCTCGATGAGGGCATCGAGGTCGTGGCCGGTCAGCGCGACCAGTCGGCGAGCGGCGTCCTCGGTCAGCCACGCCTTGAGCTGGAGACGCGGCTCGTCCCCGGCGGCGAGCTCGAACTGTTCACCGCTCCAGCCGGTGCGGACGACCTCCCAGGGGTACCCCGCGGACGGCGTGGTGTGGATGATGACGGCGGCCGCGGCGCCCTGGCGGGCGGCGCTTTCGTACTTGTAGTCCCAGCGGCCGTAGTAGAGCTTGCGCTCGCCGGCGAAGAGGTCGGGGTCCCAGTCCGGGTCGTCGTTGAGCATGAGGAGGACCTTGCCCTTCAGGTCAGCCCCCTTGTAGTCGTCCCAGCCCTCCTCGGGCGCCTGGATGCCGTAGCCCACGAAGACCACCTGGGCGTCGTCGATGGCGACCTGGTCCTGCTGCACGCCGGACGCGCCCATGTAGGAGTCCCCGAAGGGGAAGCTCACCCCGGCGCCGTCGGGGCCGTGGAAGGTCCACTCATCCGGCATCTTCGAGGTGAGGCCCACGATGGGGACCGGCTGCTCGTAGCTGCCGTCGGCGAAGGCGGGCCCGTAGCCCATCCCCCGCAGGCGGTCGGTGAGGTAGGCGCGGGCGCGGCGATCACCCTCGGTGCCCGGCAGCCGCCCTTCGAAGTCGTCGCTGGCGAGCCGGGTGACATCGAGGAGCATCTGCTCGGCAGCGATGGACTGGGCGGCGGTCTTCCAACCGGCTGGCAGATCCAGCGCGGCAGAGGTGCCGCTCGGAGTAGGGGACGGGGCTCCGCAGCTCGCAGCAACCAGGACGGCACAGCCGGCCACGATCAGTTTTCTCATCACCGCCTCACTTCCTCGCGCTCAGGCGTCATGCCCCCGGATCATAGCAGGGCAGCGCGGGGTTCCGAGGACGGACCGCTCCTCGTCACCGAGCGTCTCGGTGCCGTGGAGGCTGAGGCCGTGTGACGGCGGCACAGATCCATCGCCTGCCGCGCGCCGTGCTCAGCATGTCGCCTGGGCCGAATCGGCCCACCGTCTCCGAGTGACTCCCTGGCAGCGCATGAGACATCACCCGGATCGAGCGCGAGGCTCCTCAGGGGAGCAGGCGCGGCGCCGTCCCGCACGGTGGCCTCCGTCACAGGGTCGAGCGTAGGAGCCGGCCTCGCCCTCCACCGCTCTGCTAGAGTGGCGGGCGGTGTCGACAACGGCGCCATATCGAGATCGTGGAGGGCGTCTCAATGCGGGCAACGATACTCTTCCTTCTGGCGGTCACTGCGGCCCCGCTCGGCTGGGCCGTGGAGGGCATGTGGCTTCCCGAGCAGCTTCCGAAGATTGGCGCTCGTCTGAGGGCGGCGGGACTCGAGGTCGCGCCCGAGACGCTTGCCGACGTCACCGGAGATCCCATGGGCGCCATCGTGTCCCTGGGTGGGTGCTCGGCGTCGTTCATCTCGCCGGAGGGGTTGGTGGTGACCAATCACCACTGTGCCTACGGCACCATCCAGTACAACTCCACGCCCGAGCGCAACCTCCTCCAGGAAGGGTTCTTGGCGCGGGAGCGGGGGGAGGAGCTGCCGGCGGCGCCCGGCTCCCGGGTGTACGTGACCCTCGCGGTCTCCGATGTCACCGGACGGATGCAGGCCGCGTCGGCCGACGTCCACGGGAAGGCCCGTGTCACCGCCCTCGAGGACGCCGAGAAGAACCTCATCGCGGAGTGCGAGGCCGCGCCCGGTCACCGCTGCAAGGTGGCCTCCTTCTACGGCGGCCTGCAGTATCGCCTCTATGACCAGCTCGCGATCCGGGACGTGCGCCTGGTGTACGCGCCGCCGTCCTCCATCGGCAAGTACGGGGGTGACGTCGACAACTGGATGTGGCCCCGCCACACCGGCGACTTCTCCATGTACCGCGCCTACGTCGGGCCCGACGGCCTGCCCGCCGATCCGTCGCCTGGAAACGTGCCCTACCGCCCCGCGCACTGGCTGCGGATCGGTACCGAGGGAGTGAGCAGCGGCGACTTCGTGATGGTGGCGGGCTTCCCGGGGCGGACCAACCGCTATCGGCTCGCGTCGGAGGTCGAGGAGGCCATCCAGTGGACCTACCCCCAGCGGGTGGCGCGGTCGGAGGAGCAGCTCCAGGTCATCGACCGGGAGACCGCCGGACGGCCCCAGGCGGCGCTCGCGTACGCCGCCACGGTGGCCGGCATCAACAACCGCATGAAGAACGCCCAGGGGATGGTCGCCGGCTTCGCACGCTCCACCTCTGTGGCGCGCAAGCGGGCCCTGGAGGCCGACCTCCAGAAGTGGATCGCCGCCGATCCGCAGCGCACCGCCCGGTGGGGCGACGCAGTCCAGGACCTGGAGGGGGTCCTCCAGGAGGGGCGGGCCCACCGCGAGCGCGACCTGGCGCTCGGCTCCCTGCGCTACAACCAGCTCGTGTCGGCGGCCACCACCGCCCACCGCCTCGCCCGGGAGCGCGAGAAGCCGGACGGCCAGCGCAAGCTCGGGTACCAGGAGCGCGACATGGCCCGCATCCGGGCACGGGTGGCGCGGGCCGCGCGCAGCCACGATGCCCGGGTCGACGAGGCCCTGCTGGCTCGCTCCCTGGAGCACTACGCGGCCCTTCCGGCGGGGGAGCATTTGCAGGTGCTGGACCGCTGGCTCGGCCTGGCGCAGGGGAGCGACCCGACGGCGGTCATCAAAGCCCGCCTCGACGCGGCGTACGCCGGCACCGCCCTGGGGAACAAGGCCCACCGGCTGGCCCTCCTCGACGCCGATCGGGCGACCCTGGAGGCCAGCGAGGATCCCTTCGTTCAGCTCGCGGTCGCCATGTACGACACCAACCTGCGTCTCGAGGACGAGGACGACGCGGTCGAGGGTCGGCTGCTGGAGGCGCGGCCCCGCTTCGAGGAGGCGTTGCTGGCGTACGAGCAGGCGCAGGGCACGGAGGTGTACCCCGACGCCAACGGGACGCTGCGCGTGACCTTCGGCACCGTGCAGGGGTATCACCCCGCGGACGCCGTCGCCTACCTCCCCTTCACGACGGCCGAGGGCGTGGCGGAGAAGGCCACGGGGACGCCGCCGTTCGACGCTCCGGCGCCGCTGCTCGCGGCCATCGCCTCCCGCGACTACGGCCTCTACGAGTCCAAGGAGGTCGGCTCGCTGCCGGTGGACTTCCTGTCCGACGTGGATACCACGGGCGGCAACTCCGGGTCGGCCACCCTGGATGCCAGGGGACGGCTGGTGGGGCTGCTCTTCGACGGCAACTGGGAGAGCATGATCTCCGACTGGGACTTCCTGCCGGCGGTGACGCGCTCCATCCACGTCGACGTGCGCTACCTGCTGTGGACGCTGGATCGTCTGGAGCACGCCGACGGGCTGCTCCGGGAGATGGGGGTGCAGCCGGCGTGCCCCGACCACTGCGGGGCCTGAGCGGACGGGGAACGCCCCGGGACCGCGGTCAGGAGCCGCGACGGCGTCGCCAGTCAGCGACGGCAGCCAGCGCGAGCGATCAACCGCGGCCGCGGCTGACCGTGTGCCGTGAGGTCCGGTCGCGCCAGGGGCTACAAGAATTTCCCCTTCTCAGCTCCGGCGTCAGCGCACCGTCCGTGCTGTGTGTGGGCGCCGCATCCTCAGCGGGACGCCGCCTCCCGTGCCTCCCGGTCGCTGAGGACGGGCACGATCTTGAACGAGCTGCGGTCCGCCCGTTGGGCGCACCAGCCGGCCAGTGCCTCGATGTCGTCGGTCTCCACCAGGTTGAAGCCCTCGCCCATGATCGCGCTGTGCCATCCACCGATCATGGTGATCCCATCGGGGGGCGGCCCCCCGGCCGTGGTGAGGCGCGGGGTCGCCGTGGAGCGGCTGGCGGGCCTCAGAGTGAACTGAACCATGAACTGCATACCCAACCTCCATTCTAGAGAATGGCTCTCATTACCAGAGAACTGGACCGCGTCCGCGATATTCCCTGCGGTGTGGCGTGCCGCCGGCGGCAGGGACGGAGATCAGGCAGGCACTTCGGAAGAAGCTGGAGATCCGACCGCAGGAGGCTCGACGCGGTAGCCCTGCGCGAGGGCGGCGAACGCCGCGACCTGGTCGCGCTGCCAGCGCCGACCGTGCCGCAGCTCGCGCGCCATGAGGGCGGCCACCGCCGGCGCGGCCTCGACGGCCGCCGCGGCGTCCAGCAGTAAGGCCCGGCACCGACGGGCGAGCACGTCCTCCACCGTCCGGGCCATCTCCTGCCGCACGGCCCACACCACCTGGGCGCCGGTGAGCGGCAGGCGGTCGTGGACCCGCTTGCGGAGGCTGGAGTCCCGGTCCATGAGGTCCCGCAGCTGCGGCGAGTCGGCCCCGTAGAGGCGCAGCGGGTCCTCCGGGACCGGATCCTCCAGCCAGCCGTGGATCCTGAGGGTCTCGGTGGTGCAGGGATGGGGGAGGAGCCCTCCAACCATGGCGGCGCGGTCCACGGCGTCCTGGGCCATCCTGCGGTAGGTGGTCCACTTGCCGCCGGTGATGGTGACCAGGCCGGAGGCAGAGACCAGCACCGAGTGGTCGCGGGAGAGCTTGGCGGTATCCTCGTCGTCGCCCAACGAGATGAGGGGCCGGAGGCCGGCGAAGGCGCTCAGGACGTCGCCCGGGGTCGGGTCCTTGGTCATGTACCGGGCGGCGTTGTCGAGGATGAAGGCGACCTCCTCGGGGAGTGGGCGAGGCTCCAGGGTCGTCTCCGTCATGGGCACGTCGGTGGTGCCGAGCACGACGCGGTCGTGCCAGGGCACGGCGAACAGGACGCGGCCGTCCGTGGTGTGGGGCACCATGATCGCGGTGTCTCCGGGCAAAAACTCCCTGCCCAGCACGAGGTGCGTGCCCTGGCTCGGTGACACGATGGATCGGGCGTCGGCGTCGTCCATGCGCAGCACCTGGTCGGTGAACACGCCGGTGGCGTTCACCACGACCCGGGCGTGGATCGCGTAGGTGGCGTCGGACTCGGCGTCTCGCGCCCGCACGCCGGCCACCATGCCGCCCGCCTTCAGCAGGCCGATGACCGGCATGTAGTTGAGGACGGTCGCCCCGCGCTCGGTGGCGGTCTGGGCGAGATTGACGGCGAGGCGCGCATCGTCGAACTGGCCGTCGTAGTAGATGACGCCTCCCCGCAGGCCCTCGGCCTCCAGGTTCGGGATGCGGTCCAGGGTCTCGTCGCGGGACAGGTTCCTGGACGGCGCGATGCCGAGATCGCCGGCGAGCATGTCGTACACCCTGCAGGCCGATGCCGTAGAAGGGGCCCTCCCACCAGTCGTACACGGGGACGATGAAGGCCTGGTTGCGGACCAGGTGGGGGGCGTTGCGCGCCATGATCCCGCGCTCGTGCAGCGCCTCCAGCACCAGGGACACGTTGCCCTGGCGGAGGTAGCGCACCCCCCCGTGGACCAGCTTCGTGCTGCGGCTGGAGGTGCCCTTCGCGAAGTCGCTCTGCTCCAGGAGCAGGGTGCGGTACCCACGGGCGGCGGCGTCCACCGCCGTGCCGAGGCCGGTGGCCCCGCCGCCGATGACGAGCACGTCCCAGTGATCGTGAAAGGCGTCGAGCACCTCGAGCGCCCGTCGTCTGTCCATGTTGAGCTCCTCGCCGTCCGTCCTCTGGACCAGGCTGCCGCTCTGTAGGCGGAAGTGTGACAGATCCCGCCGCCCCGTGACCAGGCTGCTCCCCGGGCCAGGGATCGGTGCCGGCTCTCGGTGGTCTCACGGTCTCGGCCGGGGGTGTCGCGGCCCGAAATGGGGACCGGGGTCACAGTACGGAAACGTGGTCAGGGGCGCACATGCGTCGCTGGTGACCGTGGTCACGGACGGCTATTGCTAACCATTACCAATTACGTGATGGTGGTATCACCAATTTCGCATATAGCGAAAGGAGGGTTTCATGAAGACGGACCGAAGGCGAACGTGGACAGGACTCACGACCGGTGTGGTGATCCTGTTGGGTCTGTTGGTGGTCGCGACGCCGGCGGCCGCCCAGAGCGGGTGGACCTTGATCGGCTGGAACGACCTGGGCATGCACTGCATGGATGCGGACTTCGGCGTGTTCAGCATCCTTCCTCCCTACAACACGATCCACGCCCAGCTCGTGGGACCGGACGGTGAGCTGGTGACGGCCGCCGCCGGCATCACGGTGACGTATGAGGGGATCGCGGACCCGGACGGGTCGATCAACACCACCTCCGCCGGAAAGACCAACTTCTGGGACCATGTGCTGGCCCTGTTCGGCGTCGACCTGGCGACCAACGAGGGCCTGGCCGGCTTCAATATGCCGGGAGCGACGAACCAGCCGCAGGAGATGCACTTCGAGCCGGAGCTGTCGTGGTTCACTGCGGAGGGGATCCCGCTGACGCCCTATGACGACAGCCACAACAAGAACTACTACCCGGTCATGCACCTGGTGGCGCGCGACGCCAGCGGCGACGTGCTGGCCACGACCGACATCGTGTTGCCGGTGTCGGACGAGATGACCTGCATCGCCTGCCACGGATCGGGAACCGAAAGTGCCGCCCGCCCCGACGGGGGATGGGTGAGCGACCCGGATCCGGAGCGCGACTTCCGGCTCAACATCCTGCTCCTGCACGATGACAGGCAGGCCGGGAACCCGGCCTTCGCGGCCGCGCTGAACGGTGCCGGGTACAACTCGTCGGGCCTGTACGCCACCGCCACCGGCGACGGCACCGCCGTGCTGTGCGCCGCCTGCCACGGCTCCAATGCGCTGCCGGGCACGGGCCAGGCGGGCGTGAAGCCCCTCACCGAGGCCCTGCACGCATCCCACGCCGGGGTGGTGAACCCCGCCAACGGGATGGTGCTGAACGCCTCGGACAACCGCACCGCCTGCTACACCTGCCACCCGGGCTCGGAGACCCGCTGCCTGCGGGGCGCCATGGGCAACGCGGTGGCCAGCGACGGCAGCCTGGCCATGCAGTGCCAGAGCTGTCACGGCGTGATGAGCGACGTGGGCGCCACCGGGAGGGCGGGCTGGTTCGACGAGCCCACCTGCCAGCAGTGCCACACCGGCACCGCCACCAACAACAACGGGCAGATCCGGTACACGAGCACGTTCGACAGCAACGGGCAGCACCGGCAGGCGGTGGACTCAACCTTCGCCACCAACCCCAACACGCCCATGGCCGGCACCTCCCTGTTCCGCTTCTCCACGGGGCACGGCGGGCTGCAGTGTGAGGCCTGCCACGGCTCCACCCACGCGATCTTCCCCACCAGCCACCTCAACGACAACCTGCAGAGCCTGCAGCTCCAGGGCCACGTGGGGACCCTCGTGGACTGCACCACCTGCCACCAGACCACGCCGCAGACGACCTCGGGCGGTCCCCACGGCATGCACCCGGTCGGGCAGGACTGGGTGAGCCGCCACGACGTCGGCCGCCGAGCACAACCGGCAGCAGTGCCAGGCGTGCCACGGCACCGACTACCGCGGGACCGTGCTCTCGCGCGCCCAGGGCGATCGGGCAGTGCGGACCGAGTTCGGCGACAAGACCTTCTGGCGCGGCTTCCAGATCGGCTGCTACACCTGCCACAACGGCCCGAGCTCGGAGAGCCGGAACCGCAACCAGCCGGCCGTGGTCAGCGACCTCGCGGCGACGACCGCGCAGGGTCACGCCGGTGGGCGTCGCGCTCCAGGCGTCGGATCCGGACGGCGACACGCTCCAGCTCCGGATCGTCTCCCAGCCCGCACAACGGCACGGTGGGCCTGATGGGACGCCAGGCGACCTACTTCCCACCGGCCGGCTTCAGCCGGCACCGAGACCTTCACCTACGCCGCCTGGGACGGCTCCACCGACTCCAACCTGGCGACGGTCACCGTGAACGTGGGAGGCGGCGCAGGCTGCACGGTTGAGTGCGGCGCGACCGTGCCCGGGACGGGGACCGCCGGCGAGGCGGTGACCTTCTCGGCGACGGGGAGCTCGAGCTGCGGCGGCCAGGTGAGCTACACCTGGGACTTCGGCGACGGCAGCCCGAACGGGAGCTCGCAGAACCCCACACACACCTACGCGTCGGCCGGGAGCTACACCTGGACCCTCACGGTAACCGCGGACGGCGGCACCTGCACGCGCTCCGGCGTCATCGAGGTCCAGGCGGCGCCCGCCTGCACGGTCGAGTGCGGCGCGACCGTGCCGGGACGGGGACCGCCGGCGAGGCGGTGAGCTTCTCGGCGACGGGGAGCTCGAGCTGCGGTGGCCAGGTGAGCTACACCTGGGACTTCGGCGACGGCAGCCCGAACGGGAGCTCGCAGAACCCCACGCACACCTATGCGTCGGCCGGGAGCTACACCTGGACCCTGACGGTGACCGCGGACGGTGACACCTGCACGCGCTCCGGCGTCATCGAGATCCAGGCGGCGCCGTCCTGCACCCTGACCTGCACCGCAGAGGTGCCGCGATGGGGCCGGCGGGGCCGACCCGTGACCTTCCACGGCGAGGCGCAGGGGGAGGGATGCCCCACCCCCGTGCTCTCCTGGGACTTCGGTGACGGCAGCAGCGCGGCCCAGGGGAACGAGGTGAGCCACTCTTACTCCGACCGTGGCATCTTCGACTGGACCATGAGCGCCACCGCGGGCGGCGCCCAGTGCGAGAGCTCGGGCGCCATCCGCATCGGAAGCGAAGACGAGGGACACAGCTATCGTCGACCGGGCGGCCGCCGGCGGTACTGACCTCTCGACGAGTCAATCGACAACCTCATGGGACCCCGGGTCCGCGGCGGCATCGTTCGCCGCCGCGGCCTGGGGTCCCAGGCCTTTTCGGGGGGTGTGCCGTGGGCGCTCGCAGTGCGCATGCCGTCCGTCCAACCCGGTGGATGGTGGGTGGTAGGATCGCTCACCGGGGCGTGTCGGAACGGGGTGGAACGTCTTCGAGGCGGCCCCGGGGACGCGGGAGGAGGCGGGATGAAGCGAAGGATCGGATTCACGCTGAACGGCGAGGGAGTCCACGTGGAGGTGGACGACCAACGGATGTTGCTGTGGGTGCTGCGCACCGAGCTCGGGCTCACGGGCACCAAGTACGGCTGCGGAGAAGGGCTGTGTGGAGCGTGCACCGTCATCGTGGACGGGGAGGCGGTGCGTTCGTGCCAGCTTCCCGTGGCCAAGGTGGCGGGGAAGAAGGTGACGACCATCGAAGGGCTGGCCACCGACGGGGTGCTGCATCCCTTGCAGGCCGCCTTCGCCGAGCACGACGCCCTGCAGTGCGGCTTCTGTACGCCCGGCATGATCCTCAACGCCTACAGCCTCCTGCGGTCCAATCCGCAGCCGTCGCGGCAGGAGATCGTGGACGGCATGGAGGGCAACCTCTGCCGCTGCGGGGCCCACACCAGGATCGTCACGCGCCATCGAGAGCGCAGCGCTCAAGATGCGCGAAGGGGGACGGTCATGAGCAGCTACGACGACATCCTGCACCACCTCGACCTCGATCCGCCGCCGCCGGTGAGTCGCCGCGACTTTCTGAAGGTGCTCGGCGGCGGCATCATCATCACCATCTCGGCCGGGGATCTGCTGGCCCAGGAGGAGCCCGTCCGGCCTCGCCTCGGACGCGAGCTGCCGACTGACTTCAACGCCTTCCTGCGGATCGGCGAGGACGGGCGGGTCGACCTGCTTCACCGGCAAGATCGAGATGGGGCAGGGGCGTGATCACCTCGCTCGCCCAGGAGCTCGCCGACGAGCTCGAGGTGCCGCTGGAAGTCGGTGGACATGGTCATGGGCGACACCGACCTCTGCCCCTGGGACATGGGCACCTTCGGCTCGCATGACCACCCGCTTCTTCGGACCGCCGCTGCGGGCGGCGGCGGCGGAGGCGCGGGAGGTGCTGATGGAGCTCGCGGCCGAGCGTCTCGAGGTGCCGACGGAGCGTCTCGAGGTGGAGGACGGCAAGGTCTTCGACCGGAGGGATCCGACCCGCCGCGTGACCTATGCCGAGCTCGCCAAGGGGCAGCGCATCACGCGCCACCTCGACCGCAAGGCGGTGCTGGAGTCGGTGTCGAGCTTCACGGTGGTCGGGAAGCCCGTCGCCCGCCGAGACGCCGAAATCAAGGTCACCGGTCAAGCCCAATACTCCGGCGACATCCGGCTGCCGGAGATGCTGTACGCGTGCCTGCTGCGTCCCCCGGCCCATGGCGCCAAGCTGCTCGGGGTAGACCTCGCGGGAGTTGCCGACGTGGAGGGCGCGAAGGTTGTGCGGGACGGTGACCGGGTGGCGGTGCTGCACTCCACTCCGGACGGCGCCGAGCGGGCTCTCGAGCAGGTGAAGGCGAGGTGGGACGTGCCCACCTCCTCCCTCGACCCGGACACGATCTTCGACCATCTCCTCGAGGTGGCCCCCGCGGGTGAGGAGGTGGCCGCCGGAGGCGACCTGAAGGCGGGTCGCGCCGCCGCCGCGACCAGGATCGCCGCCACGTACGAGGACGGCTACAAGGCCCACGCGGCCATCGAGACCCACACGGCTGTAGCCCACCTTGCCGACGGTCGCCTCACCATCTGGGCCTCCACCCAGACGCCGTTTCCCCTGCGTGCGCAGGCGGCCCAGGAGCTTGGTCTGAGGGAAGAGCAGGTGCATGTGAAGCCGCCGTTCGTGGGCGGTGGGTTCGGCGGGAAGAGCTTCAACCAGCAGGCCCTGGAGGCGGCATGGCTGGCCAAGGCCACGGGCCGACCGGTCCAGGTCTGCTGGAGCCGGGCGGAGGAGTTCTTCCTCGACACCTTCCGACCGGCGGCGGTGGTGAAGATCGATGCCGGGCTGGGCGAGGACGGGCGCATCGCGTACTGGGACTACATCACCTATTTCGCCGGCGAGCGCGGCGCGGCGCAGTTCTACGCCATCCCCAACCACCGGACGGTGGCGTCGCCCTCGGGCTGGAGAGGGGTCCCGGGGGCGCACCCGTTCGCCACCGGCGCGTGGCGGGCGCCCGGCAACAACACCAACACCTTCGCCAGGGAGTCCCATGTGGACGCGCTGGCTGCCGCCGCCGGGATGGACCCCGTGGAGTTCCGCCTCGCCCACCTCGCCGAGAAGAAGATGCGACGGGTGCTCGAGACCGCGGCCAAGAGGTTCGGCTGGAAGCCGGCGCCGGCGCCCAGCGGTCGGGGAGTCGGGGTGGCCTGCGGCATCGACGCCGGCACCTCGGTGGCCTTGGCCGTGGAGGTGGCCGTCGACGAGGCCTCCGGACGGGTGCGGGTGAAGCGGATGGTGTGCGCCCAGGACATGGGTCTGGCCATCAACCCGGAGGGCGCCACCATCCAGATGGAGGGCTGCCTGACCATGGGGCTGGGATACGCCCTGGCCGAGGACGTGCGATTCGAGGGCGGCCGCGTCCTGGACGACAACTTCGACACCTACGAGATCCCTCGTTTCTCGTGGCTGCCTGAGATCGAGACGGTGATCGTCGACGCCCGCAACGATCCGCCCCAGGGGGGCGGGGAGCCGGCCATCGTCGTGGTGGGCGCCGCCGTGGCCAACGCCGTGTTCGACGCGACGGGGGCCAGGGTGCGCCGCCTCCCCCTCGACGCGGAGCGCGTGCGGAAGGGGATGGCGGAGGCGGAGAAGGCCTGACGGCGACGCGCGCGGGTGCCGCCATCATCGACGGGCCGGCGACCAGCGTCAGGTGCAGCCATCCGCAACGGCTGTCAGGGGCGGCGATCAGCGCCAGTATCCCGCAGCGGCGCCACCCGCGTCCGCGCCCCCGTCCGCGTCCCATAAGACGCCTCCCCGTCACGACTCTGGAGCTCTCGGGGAATCCTTCGCCTCGCTCCGGCGGACCGACCCTCGCTCAGAATGACAGGCAACTTGGACGTTCCACCGTCTCCGCGCGGCCCCGTGTCATTCCACGTAACACCGCCTCGAGGGCTTGGCGATGCTCACCACGACAGAAGGTGGGTGTGTCGTCGAAGAAGGCTTCGGGAGCGCGGGAAAGGGTGCCGCCGGACGCTGCCGTCGGTCACGGACGCTGCGCGCTGCCGCCGGACGCTGCTGCCGATCGCAGTCGCTGTTTGTGGTTCGCGACGCGTTTGTCGGGCGCGGACGTGAGCGGGAGCTCGGAAGCAGACGCGGACGCGGATGCGGACGGGGCGTGGCTCCGGCCTACATCAGCCGTGTGTCGTCCATGACCAGGGTCTGCTCGCTGTCGAGGGTCTCCGGCGGGGTGTCGTCTTCCTGGTAGACCAGCACGTAGGTGGCGATGTAGATGCGGTCGCCCGGGACGAGCGCCTTGCGGCCGTGGATCATCGTGGCGTTGACGCGGGTCCCGTTGGTGCTCACGTCCTCGATGGCGAAGCCGCCGTCCTTGGTGGGGGCGATGGTCGAGTGGTGCCTGGAGACCTGCTCCGAGGGAAGCTGGAGGTCGCAGTCGGGGGACCTGCCGACCCGCAGCGACTCACGGCCGAGCTTGAACGACAGGAAGCGCTTGTAGTCTACATAGACGTCAAGTCTCGGCATGGCTCGTCCCTCTGTTCTCAACCTAGACAGTCACGTCGGCGGGGTCAAGCCCAGGCGTAGCGTGAGGCGGCCGTGGCGCGGAGCTTTGTCAGTTCTTTTGCATTCGCGGGGATCTGAGCGGGTCGTATGGCGTGGTTCAAGGTGGGTTGGGAACGCCGTGAGAAGAGGTCGGCGACAGGCACCGCGCCAGCCATCAGCGGCGGGAATCAGGGGCAGCAGCCAGCGGCGGCGGCAGCGGACAGGGGCGGCGACGGGATGCCCACATCCTGGGCACGGGAGCTGAACGCGTCAGCGCGACCGGACCCTGTCACGGCGCTGCGCGCGACCACCGGGAGGCGTCGCCGCTCTCGAAGGCGTCGGCGAAGATGAGACCGGACTCGAAGGCCCCCAGATCACGGGCGCCGTCATCGGGGCGCGGGGCGGCGCCACGGTGGCGCACGTACTGCCAGACGGGGGCGTGCTCCGGCACGACGGCGTCCGCCAGGGGGCCGCCCGCGTCCTCGCACACGCTGGCGCCGGGGGCCAGGGTGAAGTCCTGGTGGGCGAGGTCGGCGAACGAGGGGTCGATCCCCTCCAGGTTGGCGTCGTAGCCGGTGAGCACTCCGGTGAGCGTGCCGTGGGTCGCGACCCAGCCCAGGGGCAGCCAGTTGTCGCGCAGGTCCAGCATGCCGGCGCCGTCCAGCATGGCGAGCCGGGAGCCGCCCGCAGTGGGGTAGACGATGTTGTCGCGGACGTCGGCGTGCTCGTCGTTGGTGGAGAGGCGCAGCAGGGTCGTGTTGCCGGTGCGGGTCGAGACCACCGTGTTGTGGTAGAAGTGCAGGGTGCCCTTGCGGTAGTCGGCGGTGGCGCCGCTGTCGCCGCCGTAGTGCACGATCTGGCTGTTGCCCTCGCCGTCGGGCTCGATGAGCACGTTGCCGTAGACCAGCGTCGTCCGGTAGTCGGGGTGGTCCACGAGCACCTGGCTGTCCTCGGCGTCCACGAGATCGAGCTGGCGGTTGCCCCCTTCGATCCAGTTGTAGCGGACCACCAACCCCGCCGAGCGGTCCTTCAGGTTGTTCCCCCCGCAGTCCGGCCGCAGACGTCCGTAGCGGTTGAACTGGAAGGTGATGTGGATGGCGGCGGTGTAGCTGTTGTGCTCGTAGTAGCTGCCCTCGATGCCGTTGTCGTGGATCCAGTTGCCGTGGATGAGGATGTCGGAGGTGGCGCCGTCTGCGGCGCCGATGAAGAGGCCGTTGCCGGAGTCGCGGAGGATGCAGTTGCGGATGGTGAGGTGCTCGGCCTTCTCCACGTAGATGGCGGCGGCGTTCGTCGCGTAGGTTGCCGCTCCGCCGGAGTGTGTCGTGAAGGTGAACGGAGGCCGCCCCGAACGGACGTCCAGGTTCTCGACCAGGATGTGGGCGGGGAGGGTGTCGGGGGGGATGCTGGCGCCGCCGATCTTGATCACGCCTCGGACCTCGTTCCAGTAGTCGAGGGAGGTGCGTGTCGTCGCGTCTCGCCCGTCGATGACGGGGAGCGCCCCACCGGGTCCCGGCACTCCGGAGACCACGATCGGCGCCTCCGCGGTGCCGCGCCGGCACAGCACCCACTTCTCGTGGTACGGGGTCTCCCGCCAGTGGATGAGCACCCGGTCGCCGGGCATCAGGCTCTCCCACGGGACGTCGCCGACGGCGCCCAGCATGCCCGGTTGCGGTCCCACCTCGTAGTCGGCGGCGTGCGCGGGAAGCGCTGCCGCGACCATCGCCGCGGCTGCCGACAGCAGGCAGTACCTCACGCGCCGTTCCATTCTCGATCGTTCCGCTCCCACGCTAGCGCGCTCGGCGCGGGCCGGGGGTGACTGCTGTCACCGCGGGGTTCGTGGATGGCGGGAGCCGTCGTCCCCCAGGTGACCGAGAGACCCCTCCTCCAGGGAGGCGTGACGGTTCGTGGTGATGGTGGTTGTGGGGTCGTCGGTCCGGCTCTCCAGGTGAGGGAGCGGGCGCCCGTCACACCCCACCGTGGGCGGAGCTCACCACCCGCACCTGCCGGATACGCGTGGTCCGGGTCCCGTCCCCGAGCTCCAGGAATAGACCCGGCGCCGCCACGCAGCGGGTGAGCACGGCGTGCCCGCCGACGGAGCAGCCGACGACGTCGACGGTGACGGCTCCCCGGCCCGTCCGCTCGAAGACGCCGCCGGTGACGAGGAACGACCCGGTCTCGCGGAGGGTGAGGGAGTAGATGGAGTTCCTGGTGGCCACGAGCAGCCGGTCGCCGACAGAGAGGTCGTCCCGGCGCACCCCGGGCACGTCATCCGCTGCACGTACGAGGTCGTCGAGCAGGATCGCGGGCGTGTCAGCATTCTTCATCCGCCGCCTCGGAAGGGCCTCCGCATCGGAAGGACCGAGATTGGTTCTCGGTCGTGGTGACAACCGGCGGCAGCGCGGGAGGATTCCCGGACCGGGCCGGAGGTCAGCCGTTGACGAAGGCCATGGCCTGCTCCGGGTAGCGCTCACCGGCGGCCGTGCCCCTGGGGATGAGCTCGTCGATGCGGGCGAGGTCGTCGTCGGTCAGCTGGACCTCGAGCGAGGCCACGTTCTCATCGAGACGGGCTCGGCTGCGGGTGCCCGGGATGGGCACCGACGTCGTGGCCCCGGGAGAGCACCCAGGCGAGGGCGAGCTGGGCCGGGGTGCAGCCCTTGTCGGACGCCATCTCCTGGACCCGCGTCCACGAGCTCGAGGTTCTTCTGGAAGTTCTCGCCCTGGAAGCGGGGGTTGTTGTCGGCGCCAGTCGTCCTCGGCGAGGTCGTCGATGGAGCGGATGGCGCCGGTCAAGAAGCCGCGTCCGAGGGGGCTGTAGGGGACGAGGCCGATGCCCAGCTCGCGACAGGTGGGGATGATCTCGTCCTCGATGTCCCGGCTCCACAGGGAGTACTCCGACTGCAGGGCGGTGATGGGGTGGACGGCCTTGGCGCGGCGCAGGGTCTGCGGCGGCGGCCTCGGACAGGCCGAGGTGGAGGATCTTGCCGGCCTGCACGAGGCCCACCATGGCCCCGACGGTGTCTTCGATGGGAACCTCCGGGTCGACCCGGTGCTGGTAGTAGAGGTCGATGTGGTCGACGCCGAGCCGCTTGAGGCTCGCGTCGCAGGCCGAGCGCACGTACTCGGGGCGGCCGCTGACGCCGATGGGCGTGCCGTCCGGCGCCCGCCGGAAGCCGAACTTGGTGGCCAGCACCACCTGGTCGCGGCGGCCCTTCAGGGCCTTGCCCACGAGCTGCTCGTTGCGGCCCATGCCGTACATGTCGGCCGTGTCCCAGAAGGTGACGCCCAAATCCAGGGTGTGGTGGAGGACGTCCAGGTTCCGGGCCTCGTCCGCCGGTCCGTAGAAGTCCGACATGCCCATGCAGCCGAAGCCCATGGCCGACACCTCGAGACCGCTGCTGCCCAGGGTGCGCTTCTCCATGCTCCACCTCCGCTTCCCGCAACGACGCCGGCCCCGTCCGCATTTCGGTGTCGATGCCGACCCGGAGCCGCCGTCCGCCCCCGGAGGAAGACAGAACGCAAAGACGCGAAGACGCAAAGCCGCCGCCCACCCGAGAGGAATGAACGCAGAGGCGCAGAGGCGCGGAGCCGGAGAGCCCCCGTCCGGGAGAAGAAGGTGCCAGGAGACGGGGAGAGCCAGATGGTGGCAATGGGCATGAACGGGCGTCGCAGGGCATGAGGACCGGCTGGGCGGCATGAACGGCCGTTTGAGCGAATGGCGCCCCGACGGTCAGATCCTCGGGTTGAGGAGCCGCCACGTCATGGCGCGTACCTTATCGAAGCCGTCGATGACGAGCTGCGCTGCTGACCGACGGACGGCTCCGGTCGCGGCGAGGAGCCGCACGTGTGAGTCCACCTCTTTGGCCGAGGCATAGGCGATGCGCCAGTGGTGCACCCGGTCTCGGCCGGACCGTCCGTGGCCTTCAGCGAGATTGGCCGGGACCGAGCTCGCGGAACGAATCACCTGATCGCCGATCGGCTTCAACGGAGCCGGCAAACTCATGACGAGCTTGATCGCAGCGCCGGCCGCTTCGAGCGCCAAGTGATGAGCAGTGAGACCAGTGCTGGGGATCGCGTTGGGCATGGTCACCTCCGGGTCGTTCATGCCCCCCGTTCACAAGCCGGGGGCGGCCCAGGTCAAGGGTGCGAAGCACCGGGCTCCGAGCCCGGCTTGCCCTTGACATGGGCCGGCCACCGGCTACGTTCTCAGACGAACGACCCGGAGTGACCATGCCGCCGCTCACTGCCGCCGCTCACTGCCGCCGCTCACTGCCGCCGCTCACTGCCGCCGCTCACTGCCGCCGATTCGGACACGGACGGAGGCGCGGGAAAAGAGGGCTCCCTACCCTCCGTTGGGGACCGCGCGCCGCGGCATGCTCAGGTTCCCCAGGAGGGCGTCGGCGTTGTCGGCGAGCCTCAGGACGCTGTCCAGGCTGCGGTCCAGCGCCTGCAGGTCGTCGTCCCGTTTGACGAGGCTCTGCAGGGGCTTGCTCTCCGCCATGGTGGTGAGTATCTGACTGTCCTGCACCAAGCGCTCGATGGTCCGGTAGCGCTCGGCCAGCATGGCGAGGCTCACCTGCTCCTTGGCCAGGGACTCCATGGCGGTCCCGTAGCGCTCCCAGAAGATCATGAGATCGGCGCCGTGCTCCACCATCGTCTGAATGGGTGTCGCCTGGCCGGCCAGGGCCTCGAGGGCGGATCTCCTGGCGGCGAGTGCGGTGAGGGCGGCGCGGTCACCGGCCAGGCGCTCGAGGTCGCCGGCGCTCGCCGCGAGGCCGTGGAGCTGGGTCGTGTCCTTGGCGAGGGTGCCGAGCTGGGGCGCGGCCGCGGCCAGGGCGGTCAGCGGAGGCTCTTGCTGCGCGAGCTGGAGGATGGGCTCGCGCTGACCGGCAAGGGCCGTGAGGTCGTCGGCGGCCGGCGCGAGGCTGATGAGAGTCGCGGCCTTGCCGGCCAGGCTCTTCAGGGCGCCCTCCTGGGAGGACAGGGCGAGGAGCTGCTGCTTGCGCTCGCCGAGGTCCATGAGGTCGTTCAGGAAGGGGCCCGGCTCGACCCCGCGCCGCGCCAGGACGGCCTGCCACGCGCCGCTCTGTACGGCGGCCGTGGAAAGGTCGTGGAGGTGTGCCGCGATGGCCTGCTCCATCTCGGACGGTGGCGCCTCGACGCCCAGGCCCTCGGCCAGAGTGGTGATCTTGGCCGACGACGCGGCCACGCCGTCGATCCTCTCATTGAGGAGGATGCCGCCCGCGAGACCGAGGAGAAGCACCAGGGGCAGGACGATCGCGAGGGTCCGGCGGGTGCCGGCAAGACGCTGCTCGAGGGCGAGCACGCGCTCCTCGAGGCGGTCGTCCGCGCCGGTGGGCATCGCGGCTGTGGGGGGCATCGCGGCCGTCACGTCTCCGCCCCGATCGAGGGGTAGCGAGGCCCACGACCGCGCCGCCCCGTGGCCCGGCTGGGGCGCGGCGGGCGGCTCGGCGGTCAGGCGGCTGAGGGGGGAGACCTCGGACGCCACCCCGGCGGGCAGGACCGAGAGATAGGGCGCCCGGCGCAGCGGGGGCTCTCCCGCCAGGAAGCCCCCGTAGGCGGCCCGCAGCGGTTGCTCGGCGTCGCTGGCGCGGCCCGAGGCGGGGGGCTCCACCGGGCCCGCGGCGACGGCCTCGGTGACGGCGTGGCCGCCGAGATGCGCGGCGGCGGTGCGGAACGGGTCGTAGTCCAGCTCGGCGTAGGCCGCGGCCTCCAGGGCGACGCCGCGAATGACGCGCTCCCCGGGGTCCCGGGTGAAGACGCACCAGCGGTCGCCCACCCGGCAGTGACCCACGAGGGGCAGGTCGGCGGGGAGGCGCCCGACCTTGAGGACCTGGCCGAGGGCCTCGGGAAGGACCTCCTGGAGGCCGGGGTCGTCGCTGAGCACGGTGCCGTCCTGGGTGATGCGGAACTCGATGGGGCGCATGGTCTGTCCTCCGGCGCCTGCCGGCGCCCGCCCAGTCTACGCAACCTCCAGCCCGCGTGCCCGGGGAAGCGATCGGTCGAGTGGTGCCTGGACAGTGTCGGGCTCAACGACCAGCGACGGCGATCCGCGACAGTGATCGGTGACAGGAGCGGTGACCAGCGCCAGCGGACGGTGGACAGCGGCGGGCCTCGGCGATCCGGGGCGTCTCGCTTCGGGAGCACCAGAGAGGGTGCCAGACACGCCGTTTTGCGGCGATAGGACGCGCATCGCTTCATTCGAAAGCGTGCCTGGCTCCCGCTTTGGCCTACCCCAAGCGAGAGCTGCCGCGACGCGCCGATTCTGTCGACGCGTTCCCCGTGGTTGCCAGCGCTGACCACGGCGAAGCTGCAAGCGAAGCCCGGTCACCAGTGGCACGCCCGATGGACGTGCCGTTCTGCCGTGAGTCGCTGGCCCGCGTGATCGGGTGGCTGCCGCCGTCCGCGGACGCGGACACCGGTGGGGGGAACGGGGATCGCGTATGATCTGTCGCTGGAAGGAGAGCGTACATGCGACACCTGATGGCGGCGGGCATGGTGGTGGTTCTCGGGACGGGACTGGCGCTCGTGGCGGGCGCTGAGGAGCCGAAGCGCGACCAGGCGTACTACACGGACCGCTACGAGGATCCCGTGATCAAGGAGATGAAGGACGCGGACGAGGCGCTCGTGGAGGCGGCGCGGGCGAAGACGGAGGAGCTCATCAAGGCCTACCAGGAGGCCGAGAAGGAGCGCACCGAGCCGAAGCAGCAGCTCCGCTTCGACCTCTCCGGGGTGGTGCGGCCGGACGGGCCCGCGGCGTTCACCCACCAGGCCTGGCACTTCCCGCCCACGCCCCAGTACCTCACCGGGACCTGCTGGAGCTTCTCCACCACGTCCTTCGCCGAGTCGGAGATCAAGCGCCTCAACGGCAAGGAGATCAAGCTGTCGGAGATGTGGACGGCGTACTGGGAGTTCGTCAACAAGGCGAGAGGTTTCGTCGCCTCGCGGGGCGAGAGCCTGTTCGACCATGGCTCGGAGAGTGCCGCCCTGCTGCGCGTCTACCGCGAGCACGGCGTGGTGCCGCGAGCGGACTACGAGGGCGTGGTGGGCGAGGACAAGCGCTTCGACCACGACCTCATGATGGACAACATGAGAGCGCTGCTCTCCTGGTGCAAGGAGCACAACTACTGGAATGAGGACGTCGTGATCCCCATGGTGCGCCTGCTCCTCGACGAGACCATGGGCCGGCCGCCGGAGAAGGTGGTGTGGCAGGGCGAGGAGATGACGCCGCACGCGTTCCTCGCCAACGTCTGCCAGTTCGACCCCGATGACTACGTGAGCGTCATGTCGACGCTCCAGGCGCCGTTCTGGACCCGCGCGGAGTACCGGGTGCCCGACAACTGGTGGCATGACGCGGGCTACGTCAACGTCCCCCTCGACGTCTGGTACGACACCATCGTGCGCATCATCGACTCCGGGCACAGCCTGGTGATCGGCGGCGACACCTCGGAGCCGGGGATGAACGGCTTCGAGGACGTGGCGGTGGTGCCGACCTTCGACATCCCCGGGGAGTACATCGACCAGAGCGCCCGCGAGCTGCGCGTCGCGGAGGGCGCCACCACCGACGACCACGGCATCCACCTGGTCGGTCATGAGCGGCTCGACGGGCACGACTGGTTCCTGATCAAGGACTCGAACCGGTCGTCGCGGCACGGAGAGTGGAAGGGCTATTACTTCTACCGCGGCGACTACGTGCGGCTGAAGATGCTCACCTTCACCGCCCACAAGGACGATCTCGCCGACATCCTGCGGCGGGTTGAGGAGGCGGTGAAGGGCGGGGGAGCGTAGAATCGTCCCATGAGTCAACAAGGCGGCACCTCGGACCCGGTCGGACGGACGGCGGGTAACCCGCCGCAGACCCCCGCATCCCTGGCCCTCGCCGAGAAGGCGGAGCGCGGCGTCTACTGGACGGTGGGTGCGGTGCTCGTGCTCGGGGCGACCATCTTCCTCGGCTTCACGGTCTTCGAGGCGGTGGGCTCGTATCTGGGCAAGGACATCGCGGGCGGCACCATTCGGCTCTTCGATCGGTCGCTACTGACCCTCATGTTGGCCCAGATCGTGTACACGACCCTGGGGTACCTGCGCTCCGGGGTGCTCCAGGTGGAGCCGGTGCTGGTGGTGGGCATCATCGCCGTCGTGAGGCGGATCCTGGTCCTCACCGCCGTGGTGGGGGGCACTGCCGGGGGCAGCCTCGGGGCCACGGTGACCTTCAATCAGGCCATGGTCGAGCTCGGTCTCCTGGCGTTCACGGTGCTCGCGCTGTCCGTGGCCGTGTTCCTGGTCCGTCGGGGCACGTGAGCCGCCCCGCGCTCCGCCCGCACCGGGGTCAGCCTGCCGGCGTCGAGATGCCGACGCCGAGGACGATCACGTCGGCGTCCTGGTTGTAGAACGAGGCGACCCGGTTCCAGATGAGGCGGGTGATGAAGCGGTCGCCGAAGCGCCAGGCCGCGCTCAGGCTGACCATGGCCGCCACCCCGCGGCGGGTGCGGTCGCCGTTGTCCGGGCCTCCCTGGTCCACGTAGAGGTACGGCCCGGCCCCGACGCCGAGGAGCAGGCGTTCCCGGGAGTAGCCGTTCTCGGCCCAGACCTGCGCGGCCAGACCATCGCGGTCGGTGAGCCGGGTCCTTCCCTCGTTGAGCCAGGACAGGCTCCAGTCGGTGTGGGTGCCCATGCCGTGCCGGTACTGCAGCCCCCAGGCGGTGGCGCGAGGGCTGTGGAAGTTGTTGAGGACGGAGACGCCGGCGAACCCGATGGCCTCCCGCTCCACCGTGCGCCGGGCCACTCCTCCCGGCTCGCCGGGGGCCGCGACCAGGGGCGCGTCCGACTGCCGGAGCCGCCAGCCGAGGCCGACCAGGTAGAGGCGGGTCTCGATGTCGCTGTGGGTGTAGGTGCGGACCGTTTCCAGGCGCAGCGTGGCCCGGTGCGAAAGCTCCCAGCCGGCGGCGACCGAGACCACCCAGCCCCAGTCGTTGAGATCCACGGCGTCCCCGTGGGGCCCCCGGACGGTGTCGAAGAAGCGGTAGGGCCCGGCGCCGATGCCCAGGGAGAAGCGGGGGCTGAGCACGGTGTCGGTCAGCCAGAGCTGGGGAGCGAAGCCGTCCCGGTGGTGGCCAGCCGGGTGACCCTCGTTGAGCCAGGCGAAGCTCCAGTCCAGGTGCGGGGCGAGGTGCTGCCGATACTCGAGGGACCAGGCGTAGGAGCTGTCCGAGGTGCCAACCACGTCCATGCCGCCGGCGAGCAAGCCGATCTGCTGGGCGCCGGCCGCCGTGGAAAGGAGCATCATCACCGCGATGAAGATCGACCGCATCACGACCTCCTGATGAATGGAGAATCCAGATGCGAGCCGGGGCCATTCCGGAGACCGGGTTGCCGTCGGCCCGGCGGCGCCCCAGGTCTTCACGATTGTTTGCCCTGTCCTTGCGCTTCTTAGCGCGCCCCCACCACGACTTGACGGGCGGCGGGAGTTCTATAGTAGGGACGGTAGTGGCCGCTGCTCACAGGCGACCATGCGCCGTTCTTCTGGAGGGCATCGTGAGGAAGATGATCATCGTGCTGCTGGCCGTGGTGGCTGTGGTCGCCGTGGCGTGGGCCGGGTTCGCACGGCGTGGATCGGGCAACGAGAAGCAGTACCGTTTCGTGGGGGTGGAGAAGGGGAACCTGGAGTCGGTGGTGTCGGCGACGGGGACCCTCGATGCCGTCACGATGGTGGAGGTCGGGACCCAGGTGTCGGGCATGATCTCCAAGCTCTCCGTGGACTTCAACGACAAGGTGACCAAGGGTGAGGTGATCGCCCAGCTCGACACCACCCTGCTCGAGTCGGCCGTGGAGGATGCGGAGGCGTCCCTGGAGCGCAACGAGGCCGATCTCCACCAGAGCGGAGCGGGACTTCGAGCGCTTCAAGTCGCTGCATGCGGACGGCATCGCCGCCGACGCCGACTTCAACAAGGCCCAGTACGCCCTGGACGTGGCGCGGGCCAACGTGAAGTCGGCCCATGCCAGCCTCGCCCGGGCGCGCCGCAACCTGGGGTACGCCACCATCACCGCTCCGGTGTCGGGCACCGTCATCGAACGGGACGTGGACGTCGGGCAGACGGTGGCCGCCAGCTTCTCGTCACCGCGGCTCTTCCGGATCGCCAACGACCTGACCGAGATGCAGATCCTGGCCTCGGTGGACGAGAGCGACATCGGCCAGATCCAGGAGGGCCAGACGGCGCGCTTCACCGTGAAGGCCTACCCGGACGAAACCTTCCAGGGCACGGTGCGGCAGGTGCGCCTGCAGTCCACGACCGAGGAGAACGTGGTCAACTACACGGTGGTCATCGACGTCGACAACCCCGACGGCAAGCTGCTGCCGGGCATGACGGCGACGGTGGAGTTCCTGGTGGCCAAGGCCGAGGACGTGCTCAAGGTCCCAACGCGGCCCTGCGCTTCCGACCCAGCGAGGAGATGATCCAGGAGCTGCGCGCGCGGCGGCAGCAGGGGTCGCCCGCCGACGGCGGTGATGGCGCGCCGGCGGGGGCGTCCCCGGCCGGCGCGAGGCCCTGGGGACACGGCGGTCCCGGGATGGAAGGACGCGCCGACCGCCCCCGGGATGCCGCTGCTGCTGTGGTACTGTGGGCCCCGCGGGTGAGCTTGCCGTGGCGCCGGTGAGGACGGGCATCACCGACGGCCAGTACACCGAGGTGACCGGGCCGAAGCTCACCGACGGCATGCAGGTGATCGCCGGCATCACCCAGGCCGGCGTGGGGGCCTCGAGCAGCCCCTTCCAGGGCGGTGGCCCGTCGGGGGGTCACCGGCGCTTCGGCTTCTAGGTGGACTCGATGGCAGCAACCACCGTCATCCGTACCGCCGGCCTGACCAAGGTGTACACGGCCGGCGCCACCGAGGTCCACGCCCTGCAGGGCGTCGATTTGGAGGTGTCGACCGGCGAGCTCCTCGCCGTCATGGGCGCCTCGGGCTGCGGCAAGTCCACCCTGATGAACATCCTGGGGTGCCTGGACGTGCCCACCGCCGGCACCTACGAGCTGGACGGGGTGGGAATCAATGGGCTCTCCAAGAACCAGCTCGCGGACATCCGCAACTCGAAGATCGGCTTCGTCTTCCAGGGCTTCAACCTGCTGGCTCGCACCACGGCGCTGGACAACGTCGAGCTGCCCCTGCTGTACGACCGGCGGGGCAGCACGTGCCGAGCCGGAAGCTGGCGAGGGAGGCGCTGGAGCGCGTCGGCCTGGGCGACCGGATCCACCACCTGCCCAACGAGCTCTCCGGCGGCCAGCAGCAACGGGTGGCCATCGCCCGCGCGCTGGTCACGCGGCCGGCCCTCCTGCTGGCGGACGAGCCCACCGGCAACCTGGACACGCGCACCTCGGTGGAGGTCCTGGCCCTCTTCCAGGAGCTGAACGAGCAGGGCATCACCATCGTCCTGGTCACCCACGAGCACGACATCGCCGGCTATGCCAGGCGCGTCGTGGAGCTCCGCGACGGGCGGGTGGTGCGGGACGAGCCCGTGGACGGGCGACGGCAGGCCGCCACCGACCTGGCGTCCATGGCCGAGCTCGAGGAGGCGGTCTGACATGCGCGCCTCCACCCTGATCAAGGTCGCGTGGACGAGCATCCTCAAGAACTCCATGCGGACCCTGCTCACCATGCTCGGCATCATCATCGGCGTGGGCGCGGTCATCGTCATGGTGGCCGTGGGGCAGGGCGCCCAGAACCGTATCCAGGAGCAGATCCAGAACCTGGGCACCAACATGCTGGTGATCACACCCGGGACCTCCAACCAGGGCGGCGTCACCCGGGGGGCGGGGAGCTTCAACCGGCTGACCATCGCCGACGTGGACACGCTGCGCCGCGAGAGCACCTTCCTGTCCGCGATCTCACCGGTGATCATCACCTTCACCCAGGCCATCGGGGGCCAGGGGAACTGGCGGACCCTCATCAACGGCGTCTCCACCGACTACCAGCTCATCCGCGACTGGAACGTGGAGTCGGGCTCCTTCTTCTCGGCGAACGACGAGCGCGCCATGCGCAAGGTCGCCGTCCTCGGCCACACCGTGGCCGACAACCTGTTCCCCGACTCCGATCCCGTCGGCCAGGAGATCCGGCTCCGCAACGTGCCCTTCAGGATCATCGGCGTGCTGGCGCAGCAAGGGGCAGACGCCGGGCGGCAACGACCAGGACGACGTGATCCTGGCGCCCTACACCACGGTCCAGAACCGGCTCAGCGGGCACCAGTTCATCCCCCAGATCCTGGCCTCGACGTCGTCCCCGGACGACATCCCCGCGGCCCAGGAGGAGATCACGGCCATCATGCGCGAGATCCACCGCCTGGGCGACTCCGACCCGGACGACTTCACCGTCCGCAACCAGACCGAGCTCGCCGAGATGGAGCAGAGCACCACCGAGGTGATGACCCTGCTGCTGGCGGCCATCGCGTCCATCTCGCTGCTGGTCGGCGGCATCGGGATCATGAACATCATGCTCGTGTCGGTCACCGAGCGCACCCGCGAGATCGGGATCCGGCTGGCCATCGGCGCCCGCGGCTCGGACGTGATGACCCAGTTCCTGGTGGAGAGCATGGTGATGAGCCTGCTCGGCGGGGCCATCGGCATCGCGGTGGGGTTCACGGGCTCGCGGCTGCTGGGTCACTTCACCGGATGGGGGACGGCGGTGTCGCCCGCCACCGTGGTCCTGGCCCTGGCCTTCTCGGCCAGCGTCGGGATCTTCTTCGGCTTCTATCCGGCCCGCAAGGCCGCCGGGCTGAACCCCATCGATGCCCTGCGCTACGAGTAGGCGCACCGGGAGGGCCCGTCTCCAGGGGGGCCGCGGGTATTCGGAGGGCGCAGCCATGGTACAAACGCTGGTATGACGGCGTTGAAGTTCGGCGAGTTCCTCCTCCGAGAAGGGGTCCTCAACCGTGAGGGCCTGCGGCGTGCGCTCGAGGCCCAGAAGAGCCTGGAGTGCCGTTTCGGCACCGTGGTGCTGGATCTCGGCCTGGTGCCGGAAAGGGTTCTCCTGCGCGCCCTCGGCAGGTACAGCTCGGCGCGCACCGTGTCGGGCCACGAGCTGACGGCGGCGCCGCGGCCGGTGGTGGACATGGTGCCGGCGAAGTTCGCTCTCCGCCACCAGGTGATTCCGTTCCGCCTCTCCGGCAAGACCCTGAGCGTCGCCGTCATCGATCCGAAGGACCTCCTCATGGAGGACGAGCTCTCCCTGATGACCGGCTGCATGATCGCGAGCTTCGTGGCGCTGGAGGTCCGGATCGAGGAAGCCCTTGCCCGCTACCACGGCCGGGAGCTCCCAGTGCAGATGGTGTCGCTCCTCAAGCGACTCGGCTCCGACGAGCAGGGGGAGCGTGCGACGGAGACGGCGGAGGACGGACCGTCACCGGTGACGTCGCGGCCGCCCGGAGGAGGCTCGGAAGGCCCGGGGTCGAGCCGGAGCGGGGGTGGCTCGGACCGCCGCCCGGGAGCTTTGCCCTCCCGTGCGCCCGACGACACGGCGGTGGTGGTGCTGAGCGACGACGAGCTGGCGGACTTCCCCTCCCTGCGCAAGAGCCTCGAGGACACGGACGTGGGCGTGGGTGGCGGCGCAGGGGCGGGCGCCGCCGCGCCGGTGGCGGGCGCCACCGCCGCGGGTGGGGCCGAGGCTGGCGAGAGCCCGGCGGAGGTGTCGGCGGACACCGCTGACGCGTCGACGCCGGAGGTGAGCACCCAACCGGTACCGGGGGATTCCGCCGAGGAGCGGCTCGAGCTGGCGGCTCGGACCCTCCTCGGGGCGGAGATGCGGGAAGAGATCGCGGACGCCGTGTTCGCCTTCTGCACCCCGTACCTGAGGCGGTGCCTCCTGCTCGCGGTGCGCGAGGGCATCATCATGGGGTGGCGGGGCGAGGGGGAGGGCATCGACCCCCTCTGGGTGCGGTCCATCTCGATCCCCGTGGAGGAGTCGACCGTGTTCAAGCAGCTCGCCCAAGGGGGAGAGCTGTGGCTCGGTCCGCTGCCGCGGATGTCCGGTCATCAGGACCTGCTGCTCGGTCTCGGCGGGCGGGAGGCGGCGGCGTGCCTCGTGCTGCCGATCCAGGTGCGGTCCCGGGTGATCGCGTACCTCTACGGGGACAATCTGGAGGGCGATCTCGAGGCCCTCCCCGTGGCCGCGCTGCGCCGTCTGGCCGCGAAGACCGGCCTCGCGCTGGAGGTCACCATGCTCCGCAACAAGATCGTGACGCTGTAGCAGGGTGGTTTGTCTCGGAATCGGGCCACGGACCGGGTGGCCGCGGCGGCGACTCTTACACCGATCAAGGCCTGGGGCTCAGGGCGGATCCGAGGTTCCCGTCTCGTCGGCGCCGGTCCGCTTCTGCTGCCGGCGTTCCTGCTTCTCGCGCTTCTTCTTCTGCTTGTTGATCTCCCGTTGCCGCTTCTCGAACTTGTAGGATCCGCCTTTGCGTGCCAAGAGCGCCTCCTCCTTCCCTCCACAGTAGCAGACGCCGAGCTCGGGTTCCGCCGGCCGGCAGGGACGAGGGTGCTATGGTGATGCGCCGAAGAGGAGCGGGCCATGGATTTTACCGGCAAGCACGTGCTGGTGACGGGCGGGTCCCGGGGGATCGGCCGCGAGGTGGCGCGGGGGTTCGCCGCGCGGGGCGCTCGGGTGGCCGTCAACTACGTGGCCGATGGGCGGGCCGCCGAGGAGACTCTGGCGGGGCTCGCCGGTGGGCCTCATCGTGTCGTACAGGCGGACGTGACCGACCCCGGCGCCGTGGAGCGCATGGTGGCCGAGGTCAGCGACGCCTTCGGCGCCCTCGACATCGTGGTGAACAGTGCGGGCATCTGGTTCGTGCACGCTCCCGACGAGGTCGCGTACCCGGAGTGGCGGGATGCGTGGCGGCGCATCACAGACGTCAACCTCGTGGGAGCCGCCAACGTCTGCTACTGCGCCGCCCGCTTCATGATGGAGCACGGTGGCGGCCGGATCGTCAACGTGTCGTCCCGGGGCGCGTTCCGCGGTGAGCCGGAGTCTCCGGCCTACGCCGCCAGCAAGGCGGGGCTCAACGCCCTGAGCCAGTCCCTCGCCCTGCGGTTGGCCCCCCACGGCATCTACGTGGCGGTGGTGGCCCCGGGGTGGGTGGAGACGGACATGGCCGCGGTGGAGCTGGCGGGACCTCAGGGCGACGCCATCCGGGCCCAGAGCCCCCTCGGCCGAGTGGCCCGGCCCGAGGAGGTGGCGCAGGCGGTGCTCTTCCTGGCCGCGGAGGGCTCCGAGTTCACCACCGGCGCCATCCTGGACGTCAACGGCGCGTCCTATCTGCGCACCTGAGGCGCCCGGCTGGATCTGACCCGCCCGCTGTGCTAGGGTTGCCCGCCGCCGCGGCCGCCCGTCCCTTCCGGGAGGGAACCGGCGCCGGCCGCGGCTCCACGGGAGACAGCATGGACGTCGGGATCCTCGGCCTCGCCGGGAGTGGCAAGACAACACTGTTCAGCCTGCTCACCGCCAACGCGCAGGCTCTGGCGGCCGCCGGCCGCCGGGACCAGTCGGCGGTGGGGATCGGCAAGGTCCCGGACCCCCGCCTGGAGGCTCTCAGCGAGCTCTTCCGGCCCCGCAAGACGACGCCGGCGGTGGTGCGTTACGTGGACGTGCCGGGTGTGGCGTCCGAGCGCCGCCAGGAGAGCTCCCTCAACATCCCCGAGCTGCGCACCATGGACACCCTGATGATCGTGCTGCGGGCCTTCTCGGACTCCTCGGTGCCCCACCCCCTGGGCTCCGTGGATCCGCTGCGCGACCTGTCGAGGATCGAGGACGAGCTCCTGCTGGCGGACCAGCTGGTGGTCGAGAGCCGGCTGGCGCGGCTGGAGCGTGAGACTGCCCGGCGCCGCGATCCCGAGCTCGAGGAGGAACGGAAGGTGCTCGAGCGCTGCCTGGCCGTGCTCGAGGAGGGACGTCCCCTGCGGGGGGAAGTGTTCGAGGGGGGCGCCCAGGAGCGGCTGCGGGGCTTCGCCTTCCTGTCGCTGAAGCCGGTCCTGGCCGTCGTGAACGTGGGCGAGGAGGGCCTGCACCGGGACCCGTCCGCGGAGCCGGCGTGGCGGGAGTGGGCCGCGGGGGGCAGCGTCCGCGACCGCGGTGTGCGCCAAGCTGGAGCAGGAGATCTCCGAGCTGGAGCCCGGCGATGCCGAGGTCTTTGCCGCGGAGCTGGGCATCTCCGAGAGCGCCCTGGGGAGGATCGCCCGGGAGTCCTACCGTCTGCTCGGCCTGATCAGCTTCTTCACGGTGGGAGAGGACGAGTGCCGGGCCTGGTCGGTGCGGCGGGACACGCCCGCGGTGGAGGCGGCAGCGGCCATCCACTCCGACATCTCCCGGGGCTTCATCCGCGCCGAGGTGGTGCCGTACGACGACCTCTTGGCGGCCGGCTCCCTGACCGCCTGCCGGGAGCGGGGGAGTCTGCGCCTGGAGGGCAAGAGCTACCTGGTCCAGGACGGCGACGTGGTCCACTTCCGGTTCAACGTGTAGCTGCTCGTACGTGCTGCCGTGGGCGCGCGAGCCTGGTCGGAGGGTGCCCGCCCGTGGGGGTGATGACACCGTCGACGGCGGTGACCAGAGGCAGCGACCGGCGTCGGCGCGGTCCGGCCGACGGATCGAGCGGGCGCGGGTGCGCTAGGATCGCCCTGCGATGGAGAGGGTGTTCGATCCCGGCGCGCTGCAGCGGCTGGCCTCCGCAGTGCGCAGCGCCCCGCAGCGGCCGCTGCTCCGGCTGCACGTGCCGGCCTCGCCGTCCGGCTTTGCTGCCCGACTGGCTGCCGCCGCGCGGGAGGTCTCCGAGGGAACGGGCGGTGCCGTCGCTCTCAGAACCGAGCACGGTGCGCTCTCCGAGTCGGTGCTCACGGTCGAGGTGGGCGGCCGTGGAGCGGTCCACTACCGGGCGCTGCCGGAGGGCCCCGAGGCCGGACCCTTCGTGGAAGCGCTGCTGGCCATGGTCCAGAGCGAACCCCGGTCGGGGAGCGTCGTGGCGCGTCCGACGGCCGTCGAGGTCTTCATCGCTCCAGGCTGTCCGAACTGCCCCCATGCGGTGCGTGCGGCGACGACGTTGGCGGCGGCGGATGCACTGCTGACCGTGACAGTCGTGGACGTGGACGCCGTTCCCGCCCGCGCACGGGCGATGCACGTGCAGTCGGTGCCGGCAACCATCGTGGACGGCGGGCTGACGGTGGTGGGCGTGGTGAGCGCCGACGAGCTGGGGGAGCGGATCGTAGCGGCGCAGGGGACCGATGGGATCCGGGTGGTGCTCACGTCGCTGCTGGGAGCGGGGCGCTTCGACGCAGCCTCGCACCTGCTGGGTGAGCCCGCGGCGCGTCTGGTGTTCGCCGAGCTGTGGCGGAGGAGCACGATGGAGACGAGGATCGGTCTGCTCCTCACGGCGGAGGAGGCCCTGGAGCGGGATGCCCGCTGCCTGGATGCCCTGGCCGCCGACCTGCTGCCCGCTCTGCAAGCCGTGGACGTGGCTCTCCGCGGGGACACCGTCGATCTTCTGGGCCGCATCGGCGCCCCCGTGGCCCGGGCCGACCTCGAGCTGCTCACCCGGGATCCCGTGTCGGACGTGGCGGAGGCCGCCGTCGAGGCGCTGGCCGCCTGCGAAGGCGCCGGGGCGGTCCACGAGGGGGACGCCGACGAGGCCGAGGCGTGAGGGGCGTCTCGATTCCCTTCCCGGTGTCGTGGCGCACTTGCAATTTCTCGAGGGCGGCATTACGTTCGCGGTCCAATGATCACCGCCGGGGTGTTCACCGCCCGGGGGCCGGATGTCCCCGTCACAAGAGGTGGAGCTGCCCGTGGGATGGGGACGCTCCCAGAGAGATGGAGAGCATGGCGAAAAAGCTATTCGTGGGAAACCTGAGCTGGAACACTGATGACCAGGGCCTGTTCGATGCCTTCGCCCAGTTCGGCGAGGTCACCGAGGCGAAGGTCATCACCGATCGGGACAGCGGACGGTCGCGAGGGTTCGGTTTCGTGACCTTCGCCGACGAGGACGCCGGCGAGGACGCGATGTCGGGCCTGGACGGCACCGAGCTGGATGGCCGCCCCATTCGCGTGAGCGTGGCCCAGGACCGTCGGAACGACCGGCGGCCGCGCGACAGCTGGTAGTCTCCGGATCCACGTCGCCGCGGTGCTGAGCGCCGTTGCGACGCCGGCATCCTCATCCGCGGCGGCAGCACCTGGACGCCGTCGGCGGACCTGCTCGGCGCCCCCGGAGAAGGCGCGTTGAAGGGGGGTGCGGTGTCCGAGGTGGATGTGATGACCCACGCAGCGAGCCCCGGCCAGGCGCGACAGGCCGCACTGCGGTGTGAGGGGCTCGTCAAGCGGTACCCGGGCGTCGAGGCCGTGCGCGGTCTCGACCTCGAGGTGTTCGCAGGGGAGTGCTTCGGGCTGCTCGGGCCCAACGGCGCCGGCAAGACCACGACGGTGGAGATCCTGGAAGGGTTGACCAGGGCCGACGACGGCACGGTCGAGGTGCTCGGGCAACGCTGGGGTGAGGGGAACGACCGGGTGCTGAGGGAGCGCTTCGGCGTCCAGCTCCAGCAGACCATCCTCAGCGGCAAGCTGACGGTCCGGGAGACCGTGCGGCTCTTCCGCAGCTTCTACCGCCGGGGCCTGGCGGTGGAGGAGACCATCGCCATGGTGGGGCTCCAGGAGAAGGCGAAGGCCAGGGTCGCGAACCTCTCCGGGGGGCAGGTGCAGCGGCTCTCCCTGGCTTGCGCCCTGGTGGCCGATCCCGAGCTCCTGTTCCTCGACGAGCCCACCACCGGCCTCGATCCCCAGGGAAGACTGAAGGTGTGGGAGGTGGTGGAGCAGTTCCTCGAGCGCGGTGGCACGGTGCTCCTGACCACCCACTACATGGAGGAGGCGCAACGGCTCTGCCGGCGCGTGGCGATCATGGACCACGGCCGGATCATCGCGCTGGACACACCGGCCCGCCTGGTGGCGTCCCTGGGCGCCGAGCAGGTCATCGAGGTGCGCCTGGCGGGGGAGATCGCCGCCGAGGAGCTGCGCGCCCTGCCCGGCGTCGACGGGGTGACCTCCCGGGACGGCGACCTCCTGCTGCGCGTGCGGGAGGTGGGGGCGACGCTGCGGGCGCTCCTGGCCGAGCTGGAGCGGCGCCGGGTCCCGTTGGAGCGCCTGACGACCCACGAGGCGACCCTCGACGACGTGTTCGTCCACCTCACCGGCCGGGAGCTCCGCGATGGCTGATCGCCCCCTTCCGCTGGTGGAGCTGTCCCGGACCCGGGTCCTGGAGTTCATCCGCGAGCCGGAGGCCATCTTCTGGGTCTTCGTGTTCCCGGTACTGCTGGCGGCGGGGCTCGGGATCGCCTTTCGCAGCCGACCTGCGGAGATGCCGCGGGCGGCGGTCGTTGCAGGTGACGAGGCGTCGAGCTGGGTGGCGGAGGCGCTTCAGAGGAGCGGGCGAGTGGAGGTGATGGAGCTGGGCCAGGGCGCCGCGGATCAGGCGCTGCGTACCGGCAAGGTGGATGTGGAGGTGAAGGCGGCGGGTCCCGCGTCCTCTCCACGGGTGATCTACCGCTACGATCCCCAGCGATCGGACTCCAGGACGGCCCGGGCATTGGTGGACGATGTCCTGCAGCGGGCCTTCGGGCGCACCGATCAGCTCGCGGCCCGGGACGAGCCGGTCACCCAGCCGGGCGACCGCTACATCGACTTCCTCATCCCGGGGTTGATCGGCCTCAACCTCATGGGCAGCGGTCTGTGGGGAGTGGGCTTCTCCCTGGTCCTGACGCGGACCCGGAACCTGCTCAAGCGCTTCGCGGTGACGCCCATGCGGCGGTCCCAGTTCCTGCTCTCCTACGCCCTGTCGCGGCTCGTCTTCCTGGTCCTCGAGGTGGCCGCCCTGGTGGGCTTCGGATGGTTGGCCTTCGACGTGAGCGTGCACGGTTCCTTCGTCGCCCTGACGGTGGTGGTGCTGCTGGGCGGCGCCACCTTCTCCGGAGTCGGTCTCCTGCTGGCGGCGCGACCCAAGACCGTGGAGGGCGTTTCCGGCTGGATGAACCTGGTGATGCTGCCCATGTGGGTGGTGTCGGGGAGCTTCTTCTCCTACCACCGCTTCCCCGATGCGGTGCAGCCGGTGATCCGCGCCCTGCCCCTGACCGCCCTCAACGATGCGCTGCGCGCCGTGGTCAACGACGGCGCGCCCCTCCTGGCATCCTGGCGCGAGCTCCTCATCATGGGGGGATGGGGCCTGGTCTGCTTCGTCATCGCCCTGCGCATCTTCCGCTGGAAGTGAGCGCCCTCAGCCATCGCTCGCGGAGCGGCCGGGACCCAGTTGGGCGGCCACCGGCGTCACATCCGGCGCGCCGCGGGTGCGCTAAGGTGGGTCCGTGGTGAGCAGTTTCTCGCCCCTGGAAGCGGGGGAGCCGATCGGGGTGGCGGCACTGTCGGGCCCCGTGGACGCCCAGCGCCTGCGTGCCGGAGTGGAGGCGTTACAGCGGTGGGGGCACCCTGTCCTTGTCGCGCCGAATGTGGGCGCCGATGACGGCTACACGGCGGGCAGCGACGACGAGCGCCTGGCGGGGCTGGAGTGGCTGCTGGAGCGGGGTGCGAGGGTGGTGGTGGCGGCCCGGGGAGGGTATGGGGCGACCCGACTGCTCTCCCGGCTCGACTGGTCCGAGCTGGCTCGGCGCGGCGTGACCTTCGTGGGCTTCTCCGATCTCACCGCGATCCTGAACCCCCTGTGGATGCGGGGTGGGGTCGTGCAGGTGCACGGCCCCATGGCAGCCGCCGGGCTGGATCGGCCGGGGCCGGCCGGGCGGTTGGCGGCGCTCCTGCGTGGGGACCTCGTCGGGGGTAGCGTGTTCCGCATCCCCCCCAGGGCGGTGGTCCGCCCGGGAGTGGTGACGGGGACGGCGCTGGGCGGCAACCTGGCCCTGCTGACGAGCCTGCTGGGCACGCCTTTCGAGGTGGACTTGCGGGGTGGGGTCCTGTTCCTGGAGGAGGTCGGCGAGCCGTTGTACCGTCTCGACCGGATGTTGACCCACCTTGCGGCCTCTGCTACATTTCCGGGAGTGAAAGCATTGATGGGAGGCAGCTTGCGGGGCTGCCGGCCGGCCCGCCCCACGGCTGCGGGGTGGCGTCGGATGCTGGCGGAGGCGGCGCCGCCCGGGGCGGTGGTGGTCGCCGGTCTCCCCTTTGGCCACGGAGCGGACAACCGGGCGTTCCCCATTGGGGCCACCGTGCAGGTGGACACCGATCGCGGGCTGGTTGCATGGAGCGGCTGATGGCGAAGTTCAAGGTCAAGAGCGCGGCGACGCCCCCCCCCCACCATGACTCTCTGGAACCCCTCCGCACCCACTTCCCGGAGGGGACGGTGATCTTCTCCGAGGGAGACCTCGGTCTGACGATGTACGTCATCGAGGCGGGGGAGGTGGAGATCAGCAAGCGGCTGAAGAAGCAGAACCGGACGCTGGCGGTCCTCGCCAAGGGTGATTTCTTCGGCGAGATGTGCATGCTCGAGGACGAGGTGCCGCGCTCCGCCACGGCGGTGGCCAAGACCGACGTGGACGCGGTGATCATCGACCAGTCCGCCTTCACCTTCATGCTCAAGCACAACCCCGAGATCGCCATCCGCATGATGCGCAAGCTGGTGTTGCGGCTGCGCAGGACGACCCAGCTCCTGGAGGAGACCGTCGGCCACCGCATCGAGCTGGAGGAGCCGGTGGGCGCGCCGACCCCGGAAGCGGTGCCCGACCCGCGGGCGCGCCTGGTGGAGATCGCCAGCGGGCTGGTGTTCCCCCTGGCGGACAAGCACGAGACCACGGTCGGCCGGGCGGACCCCGTCACCGGCATCCATCCCGACGTGGACCTGACGCCGGTGGACGCCAAGCGTTCGATCTCGCGCCGGCACGCCCGCATCCGTCGGGAGGATGACGGGACCTACAGCGTCATTGAGGACGTGGGCACGATGAACGGCACGTTCGTGAACGGCGTCCGCCTCACGGCGGGGCGCGCGGTGCCCGTCGTTCTCGGCGACTCGGTGACCTTCGGAACCATCCAGTGCCGGTTCGAGCTCCAGAACGACGCCCCCTGACCCCGTGTGATCCGGTCGACCAGCTGGTCGGCATCGGACCGAAGCTGCGCGCTTCCTTGGCGGAGGCGGGTGTGACGAGGGTCCTGGATCTCCTTCTGAACGTGCCGCGCCGCTACGAGGACCGGACCAGCACCACGGCGCTGGACGCGGGTCTCCAGCCGGGGAGGCTGGTCCTGGTCCGGGGGCGGGTGGGGGTGGTGGGCGCGAAGCGGACCGCACGCCGTCGCCGGGCGAGCCTGGTGAGCGCGATCCTGGAGGACGGCCGGGGCGTGCTGCCCATGGTGTTCTTCAATCAGCCCTGGGTGGCCGCGCGCCTGGACCGGGCCCGGGAGATCACCGCTTTCGGTCTGCTCCGCCGTTCGCCGAGTGGGGCGTTGCAGCTCGTCAACCCCGAGATCGAGGAGGTGCGCCCGGACGACGTGGTGGAGCGGATCGTGCCCGTCTACTCCGCCATCGGACGGCTCGCTGGCCGCCCCCTCCGGCGGGCCACCGAGCAGGCCCTGGAGGTGGTGGAGCGCTGTCCCGACCCAGTGGGTGAGGAGCTCTGCTCCGAGCTTGGCCTGCCGGGACTGGTGGAGAGTCTGCGCAGCCTCCATGCTCCACCCGTTCCTGGGGACGCGAGCGCCCGGAAGCAGCTCGTGGAGGAGCTCAACGAGCGGCGGAGCCGGTGGCACCGGCGGCTCGCCTTCGATGAGCTGCTGGCCCTCGACTGCGACATGGCGGCGCGCCGGGGACGGCGGGTCAGGCAACGCGCACCACGGTGCACCGGCGCCCGCGGCATCGACGAGCGAGCACGGTCCATGCTGCCCTTTGCCCTCACCGAGGCCCAGAAACGCGTGGTGGGCGAGATCGCCGCCGAGCTCGAGGGCACGGTCCCCATGGGTCGTCTCCTGCAGGGGGACGTGGGTTCAGGCAAGACGGTAGTCGCGGCCCTGGCCATGCTCGCCGCTGCGGAAGGGGGCCACCAGGCCGCCCTCATGGCCCCGACCGAGCTCCTGGCGGAGCAGCACGCGGCCACCCTGGGTGGTCTCCTGGGGGATTCCGCGGGCCGGATCGAGCTGCTCACCTCCTCGGTGCCGCCGGCGGAGCAGCGGCGGATCCGGTCCGACCTCGAGCAGGGCACCACCCGCCTGGTGGTGGGGACCCATGCCCTGATCCAGGCGTCGGTCCGCTTCCGCGACCTGGGGCTGGTGGTCATCGACGAGCAGCACCGTTTCGGCGTCGTCCATCGCCAGGCGTTGTTGGGCAAGGGTCGGGCGCCCCACTCCCTGGTCATGACGGCCACCCCGATCCCGCGCTCCCTGGCGCTGACGGTGTACGGCGACCTCGACCTGTCCGTGCTCGACGAGCTGCCGCCGGGCCGGCGACCGGTGCGCACGGTGATCCGCACGTCCTCGTCGAGGCCGCGGTTGTACGACTTCCTCCGGCGGGAGGTGGAGCAGGGTGGGAGGGCGTACGTCGTGTACCCCTTGATCGAGGCGAGCGACGAGCTGCCGGTGCCGTCCCTGGAGGCCAGCCGGGCGGAGGTGACGGCGGCGTTGCCGGGGGTCGGGATCGGCGTGCTGCATGGGCGCATGAGCCGAGCCGAGCGCGAGGAGGTGTACACAGCCTTCGCTTCGGGTTCGCTCCAGGTCCTCCTCGCCACCACCGTGGTGGAGGTGGGGATCGACGTGCCCGAGGCGACGGTGGTGGTGGTGGAAGGGGCGGAGCGCTTCGGCCTCTCGCAGCTCCACCAGCTCCGGGGCCGGGTGGGGAGGGGCCGACGCCCCTCCTACTGCGTGCTGCTGGTGCAGGAGGACGTGTCCGAGGAGGCCCGTCGCCGACTCGAGGTGATCTGCTCGTCTGATGACGGCTTTGCCATCGCCGAGGCGGATCTCGAGCTGCGGGGCCCTGGAGAGCTGGCCGGCACCCACCAGTGGGGGCCGACGGACCTCCGCTTCGCCGACCTCTCCGAGCACCGCGACCTCATCGAGCCGGCGCGTCGGCTCGCTCGCCGGCTGCTGGCCGAGGGCCGCCTGGAGCCGGTGCGGGAGGGCCTCGCCCGCTACCATCGGCACCGGAAGGCGACGCCCCCGAGTTGAATTCGACCCGGCGAGGGTAAACTGACGCGCGCGGACCCGATGGAACGGACCCTCAAGCGCATCGCCCTCCTGACCCTCGGCTGGATCCTGGTGATCCTCGGCGTCGCGGGTCTCTTCCTGCCGTTCCTGCAGGGGATCCTGCTCCTGCTCGCCGGCCTCTGGGTGCTCTCTTTGGAGTCGGAGTGGGCTCACCGTCTCTTCGTGCGCCTCGGGGAGCGCTTCCCCAAGGCGCACGCCCGTCTCCAGCATGTGAGGATACGGGTCCGCGACTGGTGGCGGGGGGGGCCTCCCCCGCCGCGCTAGGCGGTGCGCTCCGTGGGGCGCGGGGTGACAGGTTGGGGGAGTACCCGACGCCGTGGTCCTCACCGGCGATGCACGTGCTAACGTGAAGTGGAGGATTCCGGTCGGGACCGGGGAGGTCCGCGACCCACCGAGCACGACACCCTCATGAAGCACGTCGCCATCTTGGACGAGAGCGCCCGGGTGCTGGCCGTGAACGCGGCCTGGCGCGCCTTCGCTCGGGAACACGTTCCCGACAACTCACGTCCCGAGGTGGGCAGCAGCTTCCTCGATGCCTGCGGGACCGCGGCCGGAGGGTGGTCGACGCACGCCGAGAGCGTGGCCCGGGCCATCCGCGAGATCCAGGCGGGAGACGGCGGGGAGTTTCGCTGCGAGTACCGGTCGGATGGGGCCGACGAGGGACGCTGGTTCCTGATGCAGGTGAGCGGCGTCCAATCCCACGGCAGCCTGCGCCTGGTCGTGGTGTACGAGGACATCACCGAGGAACGGTCCCAGGAGAGGGACCTCCAGGAGCGGGTCGAGGGCCTGGAGCGCCGCCTCCACGCGACGAGCGACGCCCTGCGGCTCAACGAAGCGCGCCTGAATGCCCTGCTCCAGCTCTTCGAGCGCTCGGCGGAGCTCAACGAAAAGGAGATCATCGAGTTCGTGCTCGAGCAGGGCGTCGAGCTCACCATGTCCGCCATCGGTTACTGTCACATGGTCCACTCGGACGAGGGGACGATCGAGCTCGTGGCCTGGTCCCGGGCCACGCTCGCGAACTGCGACGCCGTCCACGAGGAGCACTACCCCATCAGCGAGGCCGGCGTGTGGGCGGACTGCGCCCGCATCCAGGCGCCGGTGGTGCACAACGACTACCCCGGTCTTCCCGGGCGCAAAGGGCTGCCCAAGGGCCACACCGAGCTGCGCCGACACGTGGGCGTGCCGGTGGTGGATGACGGGAAGGTGCACCTCATCATGGGGGTCGGCAACAAGGCCGGGGAGTACGACGACTCCGACGTCCGGCAGCTCCAGCTGCTGGCCAACGACGCGTGGCAGGTGATCCGGCGCAAGCGCGCGGAGGCCAAGCTCCGCCTCCTGGCCATGACCGATGCCCTCACCGGTCTCTCCAATCGCCGGCGGCTCTACCAACGGGGCGAGGAGGAGGTGAGAAGGGTGCAACGCTACGGCGGGTCCCTGTCCGCGCTCCTCATGGACATCGACTCCTTCAAGGCGATCAACGACAGCTACGGCCACGACGTGGGCGACGCGGTGCTCAAGGAGTTCGCGGATACCGTGCGCCACACGCTGCGGGACGTGGACATGGTCGGCCGCATCGGAGGCGAGGAGTTCGCCGTGCTCCTGCCCAACACGTCGCTGGAGGAGGCGCGGGCCCTGGCGCGGCGGCTCACCGACGCCGTTCGCGCCATGCCCCTCAGCGCGGACGGCTCCGAGTTCGGCATCACGGTCAGCATCGGGGTGGCCACCAGCACACCCGAGACCACGACGTTCGCGGCCCTGGTCAAGGCTGCCGACGTGGCTCTCTACGGGGCCAAGGAGGGCGGCCGCGACGCGGTCTACGGCTGAGTCGTGCGCCTCCTGACGGCCGGCACCCGAACATCCACCGTGCATCCGCTCTCCGATGGCAGCGCCGGCCCGCAGTCTGTCCCCATGGGTCCGCGACTCCAGCTCGGATCGCGGCATGGGAGGGGAGCGTCCTGAGCCCGAGCGCCGGGTCGGGTGGGGGCTCTCCGCCTCTGCGTTCCTGCTCCTAGTCCCCGTCGAACATGCCGCCGATGCCGCCCAGGCGGCCCAGCACGGAGCCTTCGCCGCGGTCCTTGCCGCCGCCCTGGGGGGCCATCTGCCAGACCCGGCCGGCCAGACGGCTGAAGGGCAGGGACTGGAGCCACACCCGACCCGGCCCCGTGAGGCGGGCGTAGAAGAAGCCCTCGCCGCCGAAGATGGCGGACTTGATGTTGCCCACGAACTGGACGTCGTAGTCCACGGTCTGCTCCAGGGCGACGAGGCAGCCGGTGTCCACGCGCAGGGCCTCAGCCGGGCCGAGCTTGCGCTCGACGATGGTGCCGCCGGCGTGGACGAAGGCCAGGCCGTCGCCCTCCAGCTTCTCCATGATGAAGCCCTCGCCGCCGAACAGGCCGGTGCCCAGCCTCTTCTGGAAGGCGATGCCGATGGACACCCCCTTGGCGGCGGCGAGGAAGGCCTCCTTCTGGCAGATGAGCTTGCCGCCGAGGTCGGAGAGATCCATGGCGATGATCTTGCCCGGGTAGGGGGCGGCGAACGCCACGTGCTGCTTGCCGGCGCCCTGGTGGGTGAAGACCGTCATGAACAGGCTCTCACCGGTGAGCACCCGGCGGCCGGCGCCCACCAGCTTGTCCAGGAAGCCGCCCTGCTGGCTGCCGTCGCCGAAGATCGTGCTCATCTCGATGCCGTCGCCCATGTACATCATGGCCCCGGCCTCGGCCACCGCGCTCTCGCCAGGGTCGAGCTCGATCTCCACGTACTGCATCTCCGAGCCGAAGATCTGGTAGTCGATCTCGTCGGCGGCCGCCGTCCGGGGCCGGGGTGGTGGGGGAGGCGAGGCCGTGAGGGCGCCGGCAAGCTCCGGCACGCCGGTGGCCGGGACCCATCCGCGCATGCCCTCGGAGAAGACGTGGTGCTGGGGTCCGTAGGTTCCGGCCTTGAAGGCGTCTACTAGCTCGGCCTCGGTCATGGGGCCGACGCTGTTTCCATCCACCGCCACGAACCACTTCTTGTCGCTCATCTCACCCTCCCGCGGATCGCGCCGCAGCAGTATAGCGAGCCCTCTTCCCCCGCGTCCGCGCCCGACGAGTCTGATTGCCGTACCGGAAGCTCCCAGGGCCTTGCGATGGGCGATGAGGTCGCTGGTGGCGAGGACGTCAGGCATGGTCACCTCCAGGTCGTTCATGCCTTCCCGGCCTTGTTCCCGGCTCAACGACCGGGAGGTGACCACGCCGGCGTCGTTGCACCCGCCATCGGCCCGGCAGCGCGCCCCAAGCTGGCGCAGACACTGCCACTGATGCTGTCACTGTGGCTGATTCTTTGACGCGGACGAGTGAGGCCTGCGGAATGGGTGCATTCAGGGGAGGGGCTCGACGCAGCGGGGATCGTCGTGGCCGGGGCTGTTGACCCGCCTGCTGACGGGGAAGGAGACCATGTCGTCGGCGGAGCAGGGAACCAGGAGCTCGTCCAGGCGCCCGGTGGCCAGTGGTTCGGGGGCCAGCCACTCGGCGTAGTCCGCGCGCGCCAGGATCACGGGCATGCGGTCGTGGAGCTCGGCCACCACGGGGTTGGGCCTGGTGGTGATGATGGTGCACGAGTCCACGGGCTCGGGTCCCTTGGCCCAGCGCTCCCAGAGGCCGGCGAAGGCGAAGGGACGTCCGTCGGCGAAACGGATGAGGTAGGGCTGTTTGCCGCCGGCCACCTTGCGCCACTCGAAGAAGCCGTCCGCGGCGATGAGGCAGCGCCGGCGGCGGACCGCGGAGCGGAAGGACGGCTTCGAGGCCACGCCTTCGGCGCGGGCGTTGATCATCCGGTTGCCGATGGAGGGGTCGTGGGCCCAGGAGGGGATCAGCCCCCACCGCAGACGGGCGACCTCGCGCTCACCCGCGGCGTCGGCCCGCGCCGCGAGGACCGGCTGGCTCGGGGCGATGTTGTACCGGGGATCCAGCTCGGGAACGGCCTCGACATCGAACAGCTCGGCGAGGACGCGACCGGACACGGTGAGCGTGAAGCGTCCGCACATGGCGACATGGTAGCGGAGATCAGGCCGTAGCTTCCCGTCTGGCGGGGGCCGACGGCGTGTGGGGCGCTGTGCGTCTACTTGGGCTCGTAGCTGAGGTCCTCCCGTAGCACCAGGATGGAGCTGATCCTGCGGCGGGTCGCATGGTCCAGGAGGCCCCGAAGCAGCTGCGCTTCATGCGCCCCGTACTCGTCGATCATCGCCCGCGCCGGCGACGACGGTCGGGACCCGATCTCCGCCCAGCTCGAGTGGGGGACGGCCAGGATCATGGCCGGCCCGTCGCCGCCGTTGACCACCACCGACCAGGCGTACTCCATGTCCGGGTTCTTCTGGGCCATCGCGCGGTGGATCTTGCCCAGTGCGAACGTGAAGTCGCCGAGCCCTCCGGGCTCGAGGTCGTAGACGAAGACCTCCACCAGCGCCGGCCGTTTGGCGCCCATGGACCAGGAGGAGAGGCGTGGTTCGAGCCGCTCGAGGCGGCTGGAGATGGCGCGGACGTGGGGGGCCACCGTGGCGGAGAAGTCGGCGCGATCGAGGCGCTCCAGGTCGGCCCGGTCGTCGAAGTCCTGCCAGCGGTGGCCGTGGCTGCGGATCACGTACCGCCCCTGGTGTGAGCCGTTGACCACCTGCCACGTGTACCAGGCCCACGGGTCGTGGGCGGCCGGGCTGGCGAAGTGCTCCCGCAGGGCCTGCTCGAAGGCCACGGTCTCGGCGGGTGCGACGTCCACTATGTAGGTCTTGGAGATCAGGGGCGGTTCCTCGGAGCTCTGGGCCGCGGCCGGCGCCGCCCATGTCGCCACCGTGGAGAGCATCAAGGCCGCAACAGCGTGTCGCATCGTCAACCTCCTTCGGTCACACACCTCCGACGACGGCGAGCACGGGTGTTCGCACCGCGCTCTCCCGGCTCGGGGGACGCGTACAATTGTCACTCGAAACAACGATTCCCGTGGCGTGATATGCCCGGGGGGTGCGTGCTGGCAGTTGCGACGTCGAACATGGGGTGTGACCGCTCTCCCCGGGGGAGGCGGACCGCCGGCGTGGTGGCGGCGCTGCTGGCGGCCCTGCTGAGCGCATCGGCGCAGGCGGCGGGCACGGACCTCGAGGACGTGGTGAGCCGCCTCGGCCACACCCGTTGGACCGCCGGCAACACCGTGCGCCTCCTCACGGGCCCCGAGGATGCGTGGCAGGCCCGTCTGGACCTCATCGGACAGGCCCGGCACCACATCTTCATCAGCACCTACGCCTGGCACAACGACCGTTTCGGACGCGCCTTCGCCCACGAGCTGGAGCGCGTCGCCCGGGAGCGCCGCGAGGCGGACCCCACCTTCACGGTCTACTGCCTGGTGGACGCCACCGCCGCCGGGATCTACAACTGGTGGAGCTACAGCTTCGACAAGCTGCGCGAGGCCGGGGTGGAGCTCCGCGCCTTCAACCCCTCCGCGGGGAGCGTCACCGCGCTCTACGACGGCCGGCTGCACGACAAGATGGTCATCGTGGACGGGCGCGCCGCCATCGTCGGCGGCCGCAACCTGGCGGAGGAGTACTACGATCCCGAGTCCTGGTGGCTGGACCTGGGGGTGCTCGTCCGTGGAGAGGCTGTCCACGACATGCAGACGTCGTTCCTGAAGGCGTGGGTGGCGGCCCAGGACCTGGCGAGGCCGGTGCGTTTCTTCCAACCCGAGGAAACGTCCCGGCGCCGGATCCACACGCTGTTCGAGACCGGACGCTTCCCTCACGGACGGCGACCCCTGGAGCGGTATCTCAATCCGGAGTTCTTCCCCGACCCCGAGGTGGCCGCGAGGGGCGTCCCGGTGGCGGTGCTGTACGACAACAGCCTCGCCTGGCGCCGGGCCCGGAGCACCGATGTGGCGGTGGAGCTGGTGCGCCGGGCGCGCCGGGAGATCGACCTCATGACCCCCTTCCCGAACCTCGTGGAGGAGCTGACCGTCGCCCTGGAGCAGGCGGTGGGGCGGGGGGTCCGGGTGCGGCTGGTCGTCAACGGCGAGGGGGCGGCCATCCGGCGCGGTCCGTTCTGGCTGGCGGGCCTGCCGACCCTCATCCGCATGATCCGGGCGGGGGGTGAGGTGTGGGCGTGGAACGGTGACGGCGCCCTCACCCGCGAGCTCGAGCGCATCCACTGCGACCCCGAGCACATGCCCCCCATCGCCCTCCACGGTAAAGCCCTGCGGATCGACGGCGACCTGACCCTGATCACCTCCTCCAACTTCAACATCCGGTCCACCTACTACAACAGCGAGGCCGGCGCCGCGGTCCTGGACCCCGGGTTCAACCGCGGGTTCAGAGACTTCCTGGATGGTCTGATCCGGCTCCACGAACTCGACGTTGAGTGCGCCGAGAGCCCCGACGCCATCGCGGTGGAACGGGTCGTGAGGCGCCTCACCGAGGACGACATCCCCCGGCTGCGCAAGACCCTCGGCGGCAAGCAGCGCTTTCTGGACGCCATGGGAGGGCTCTGGTGAGGTGCCGGATCACCTCGGGCCTGGTCCTCTGCCTCGTCCTGGGGTGGGGAGGGGCAACATCCGCCGCCGACGACCCTGCCGAGGTTTCCACCGGGATGCAGAAGAGGGGCAAGGTGCAAAGGCGCAACGACGTCGCGCCGCCCCGGGCCCTGGGTGGGCTTGGGCTTGGCGCGCCATCCCCCTTTCACCCTGAGCATCCTTGCGCCTCTCCGAGGGCGTTGCCGAATGGCATGACACGCACCCGTCCAGAGGCGGTCGGCCGCCCCAATCCGCCTGTCATCCTGAGCGAGCGGAGGTCTGCCGGAGCGAGCCGAAGGATCCCCCGAGAGATCCAGGGTCGCGCCTGCGGCACGTCCTTCCCAAGGTCGGGGGCTGCACTGACTCGGCCGCTCCGCGGCCTCGCTCAGCATGACAGCGAGTGGGTAGGTCATTGGGAGGAGCGAAGCGACGAAGGGGCCGCTGATGACCTCGGCGTGGCGCCCCGATCGCCGGGGGTTGCAGCCGACGAAGCGTCGCCCGCCCCACCTGTCGCTGCGCCCGTCCCGCCTCCACCGACACCCCGCGTGGCCCTCGGCCTGTATCCCGGTCTCGAGGTCCCGATGGGCGTGCCGAACGTGATCTCCGGGCGCGCCAATGCGTATCTGTCCCTGGCCGTGCGCGACCGCTTCAGCGTCTTCGTGGGTTACGGGCGGGACTGGGGCCCGCGAGCGGACAGCGAGCTCTACACGCTGGGTTGGGGCGGGGTCCGGCCGGTCCCGGCGGCCGTGCGCCAACGCGGTTTCCACGGCAAGTTCGTGCGCTACCGGCGCTGGTACCACGACGAGCACGGGCTCCACCACGGCCTTTCGCTGGGCACCGAGTCCGGCTTCGGACCTCTCGGCTTCGCCCTCGAGGTGGGGGCCGCCCGATCCGCCCGCGACCACTGGCTGGCGGTGGCACAGCTCTCCCTCAAGGTCGCGCTGCCAATCCTGGTTCCCCTCGGCGACTGACCCTCGAGCAGGTCCCGCACTCCGGGCTGGCCTTCCCCCCGGGGCACCGGAGTGCTACATTCGCTCCAATCCGATGATCGTGTCAGCGTGGCACGACGGCGGCGGCTCCTTCGGCCTCCGCGTCCTGGCCGGGGACGTCAGCCTCTACTTCCGCCCCGAGTGGGAGGACGTGAGGATCCATCTCCCCGGGGAGCGGAGCCCGGTGCACGTGACGCTCACCGGCAGCTTCTGGTCCAGCGCCCCGGAGCTGCGCTCTCCCCGCATCAGGACCTTCTTCGAGCGTCACGACCTCGTGGGCTGGGACCGCAAGCGCCCGCCACACTTCGAGCTCGAGCCCCTGGGCGGCGGCGAGTTCCGCCTCCACTGGCTGGAGCGCATCGGCGGGCAGCCCGCCCTGCCGCTGGGGGAGTGACGGTGCGACCAGGCGAGACCGCCGAGGTCCTGGCCGCCGGTGAGCGGGGCGGGTGGACGCCGTCGGGAAGGACCCGTCCTTGCATGCGCGGGTGGGGTGCGCGCACTCGATGCCGTGGCGGGGCCACCGGAGAACTTTGACCGGGTCAAGGAGGGGAGGCTGGATGCTGGCTCCGCTCATGTTCGCCCTGCTGGCTGGCGTCGGGGCCGGCGCGAAGGTCGCGCCCCCGCGGCGCATCACCGTTCTGTACGACAACACCACCGCCGTGGCCGGCACCCGCGCCGACTGGGGGTTCGCGTGTCTCGTCGAGGCCTCCGGGAGTCGCGTGCTCTTCGACACCGGGCGGGAGGCGTCGGTCCTTGCGCACAACCTGCGCGCCCTGGACGTCGACCTGACGGGGATCCGGGCCGTGGTGATCTCCCATGTCCACTCAGACCACACCGGCGGACTGCTGTCGGTGGTCTCCACGGTGCCGGGTGTCGCCGTCTATGTCCCCGACGACCTTCCGGATTCCCTGCGACGCGAGGTGGAGGCGGCGGGTGGCCGGGTCGTGAACGCGACGGCCCCGACCCAGGTCGCAGAGGGGGTGTGGACCACCGGCCGGGTCGAAGGGGCCATCCCGGAGCAGGCCCTGGTGGTGGAAGCGGACCGTGGCCCCGTGGTCGTCACGGGGTGCGCCCACCCCGGGGTGGGCGCCATGGTGCGGGCGGCGGCCGGCGCCGTGGACGCCACGCCGTACATGGTGTTGGGGGGCTTCCACCTGGTCTCCGCCACCCCAGGGCAGATCCGTGGGGCGATCGCCGACCTCGAAACCCTCGGGATCCGGCGGGCGGCGCCCGGACACTGCACCGGGGAGGAGGCCATCGCCCTCTTCCACGTCGCCTTCGGGGATCGTTCCACACCGCTGGGCGTTGGCAGGGTGCTCAGGCTGGGGGAGTGACGCTCCTGGGCGGCCGTGCTACAGGACCTCCGCGCCCAGACGCCGCTCCACCTCCTCGCGGATCCAGTCCTCCTCCACCCCGGGAGTCATGTAGAAGGTGGGCCGGAGCAGCGTGTCGCTCCGAGCGAGCATGCCCTCCGCGACTGCGGTCTCGGCCAGTGGGGTGTTCGGATAGACGCGGATGCCGATGGTCGCCGTGAACATGTCCAGATCGAGTGATTGGATGAAGTCCAGGCTCTCCGACACCGACTCGCGGGTCTCCCCGGGGCCGCCCAGGAGCAGGAATCCCCAGCGGCGGATGCCGTGCTCGGCCAACACGGCCGAGGTGCGGCGTACATCGGCGGAGCTGAATCGCTTGCCCAGAGCACGCAGCATCCGATCGCAGCCGCTTTCGAAGCCCAAACTCACTGAAACACAGCCGGCGGCGACCATGGCCTCGGCGAGCTCGGCGCCCACGTCCTTGGGGTAGAGGATGCACTGCCACGCGAGGTCGGCGTCGAGACCGGCGATGTGGCGACAGAGGTCCAGCGTGTATCGGGAGGGGACGTTGAAGATGTTGTCCACGAACTGCACCCGCCTGATCCCGGCGGTGGCCATGGCGGCGAGCTGGCGGGTCACCAGGTCCGGCGATCGGGTGCGCAGGAGATGTCCCTCGATCTGGGGCGTGGAGCAGTACGAGCAGCTGTAGGGGCAGCCGCGCCGGGTCTGGACCGGCACCCAGAGGTCGCTCCGCTCCAGGTCCGCGCCCTCCCACAGCTCCGGGCCGGGAGGCGGCAGGTGGTCGAGATCGGCCACCATGCTGCGGGGCACCGCGGGCTGCCGGCCGGGGGCGTGGACGCCCGCCAGAGCAGTTGGATCGCCTCCCGCGGCGATGCAATCCAGCAGCCGCGGGAACGCCTCCTCGCCCTCGCCGCAGATCCCGAGGTCGGCGCCCAGCTCGGTCAGCACTGCGGCCGGAAAGATGCTGTAGCCGGCGCCGCCCAGCACCACCGGGGCGGCGCTGGCCTGGCGGCAGGCGGCCACCACGGAGCGCACCTTCTCCAGCAAGAAGACGGGCGCGGCCATGTCCTGGTCGTCGATGTTCCGCACCGAGATGCCGATGACGTCGGGGTGTGAGGCCTCCACGGTGTGGCGCACCGCAGTGGACGGGTCGGCCTCGTCCATGAGGTCGAGGAACTCCACCCGGTGCCCGGCGGCGCGGGTCGCCGCGCTCACCAGCGCCGCGCCGAGGGGGAGGGTGGGGGAGGTTGATGTGCTCCGTGTTGGCGGCGATCATGAGGACCCGCATCGTCACCCCTCACCTGACGCGCAGCACCACGAGCCCCCGCTCGTCCCGGAGCTCCACCCGGTCGCGGGCGATCTTCTCCACCGTGAAGCCGTCGATGTGGGAGCCCTCGTGGAGCTCGACCCCGTTGACTTGGGCGAAGGGGTCCGAAGGCCGATAGGCGATGTAGTCCAGGACCAGGGTGGTGTCGCCGACCCGGGCCTCGGCCACGAACTCCCTCGGTCCGCTCGCGCTCGACGGCGATCCCTTCGGTGAGCGCGCCTCCGTCCGGGTGGTCGGTGCGGCCGGGGTCGGCATCGGCCGCTCGGTTGCGGCTGCAGCAGAGTCCACATCTGCGTGCGCCGAGACGCCGGGCCCCCCGGTCTCGCCCGCCGCGGCTTCGCGCTCGGAGGCGACGGCTGGAGGGGCGGCGAGAGCCTGCCGGTGCTGCTCTTCGACCGGTGGAGCAGGGGCCGACGGGGCGGGCCCTGCGGCGGCGACGGGCGGGTCGTGGTCCACGGCCGGGGGCAGAGCTGTGGTTGGCCGGGCGCCGGACGCCGGTTGCCGGGAGGCGCCGCCGCCGAGGACCCACCACGCGACCAGCCCGCCTCCCCCGGCGGCGAGGAGGGTGATCACCGCGCCGAGCACCAGGCCGAGACCCAGGCGCGAGCCCCGTGAGGAGTGGACGATGGCGGCCGGGAAGCGTGGCGGCCCGGGTCGTCCCTCCCGCTGGGCGGCCTCCTGGCGGGCCCTGCGCAGGGCGTCGCTGACCAGGCTCATCTGGCCTTGCCCTCGAGCTCCCGGGCGGCGCGGCGGACGTGGCGCGGTCCCAGGTCGTCGCGGCCGTCCACGTACCCTGCGAGCAGAGTCTGGTCGCAGATGGCGTTGATCAGGCGCGGCACGCCTCTGGCGTACCGGTGGACGGCCCGGATGGCGGCCGGTGAAAAGCTCGGGCGGCCCCCGGCGCCCGCGACCTGGAGCCGATAGCGGATGTAGGCCTCGGTCTCGTGACGGTCGATGGGGCCGAGGTGGTAGCGCACCGTGATGCGCTGCCGGAGCTGACGGAGACCGGGCCGATCCAGCTTGTCGCGCAGCTCGGGCTGGCCGATGAGCACGATCTGGAGCAGCTTGCGGTCGTCGGTCTCGAGATTGGACAGGAGCCGGACCTCCTCCAGCAGCTCGTCGGACATGTCCTGGGCCTCGTCGATGAACAGGACCACGTCGGTACCGGTTGCCGCCCGGTCCAGGAGGAACTGGTCGAGGCGGGCCACGAGCCGGATGCGGTCGTTGCCGCTGTCGTCGAGGTCCAGCTCGCGCAGGATGAGGCGCAGGAGCTGGATGGGGGTCATCACCGGGTTCAGGATGAGGGCGCTGGAAAGGCCACTGTCGAGCTGCTCCAGCACCGCCCGGCAGAGGGTGCTCTTCCCTGCTCCGATCTCCCCGGTGAGCTGCACGAAGCCCTTGCGCTGGGTGATCCCGAACAGGATGTGCTCCAGTGCCTCCCGGTGCTGCTGCGAGAGATACAGATAGCGCGGGTCCGGGGTGATGTTGAAGGGCGGCTCCCTGAGACCGTAGAACTCCTGGTACATGGCGTGTCCGTGGACGATCGTCTCACGACCGAGAGCCGATTGTACCGCTCCCCGCCGCGACCCGCTTCCGCGTCCGCGATGCTGTCAGCGTAAGGGGCGGCAAACGGCGCCGGCGGCGGTGGACGGCGGCTGCGATCAGTGGTCGGGGGCAGTGGACCGCGGCGGCGGCCAGTGTCGGCGCTCGGCGGCCAGCGGTCAGCCCACGGGCCCGTCCTTGAGCGTGGCGATGGTCATGCCTTCGGGTTGAGGAGGCGCCAGATCATCGCCCGCACGTGATCGAAAGCGTCCATGGCGGTCTTCGCTGCCGCCCGATTGACGACTCCGGTCGCGGCGAGGAGCCGGAGGTGGCTGTCCACCTCCTTGGCCGACGCGTACGCGATACGCCAGTGGTGCACCCGGTCGCGACCGAACCGACCGTGGCCTTCGGCCAGGTTCGCCGGCACCGAGCTCGCCGAGCGAATCACCTGGTCCGCAATCGGCTTGAGAGGAGGCGGAAGCCTCATCACCAGCTTGATGGCAGCTCCCGCAGCTTCGAGGGCCTCGCTGTGGGCAGCCAGACCGGGCTTGGCAATCGCGTTGCGTATGGTCACCTCCGGGTCGTTCATGTCCTCCCTCACAAACCGGTGGCCGGCCCATGTCAAGGGGCGGAGCGTCAGCGACGCAGCGGGCCGTAGGCCCGCGTCCCTTTACTTGGGCCGGCCACCGGCTTACGTTTCGAGTCAAACGACCCGGAGTGACCATGCCGCCGAGCGCTGCCGCCGAGCGCTGCCGCCGAGCGCTGCCGCCGAGCGCTGCCGCCGAGCGCTGCCGCCGAGCGCTGCCGCCGAGCGCTGCCCCTGCTGGCTGCCGCTAGCGGCGCGCGCCGACGCCGGTGGTGAGGAGCAGGGTCCGGGGGTCGAGGACGATGTTCAGGTCCTCCTCGATCATGCCCTGGGTGCTCTTGACGACGTGGAGGCGGATCCTGGAATCCTGGGGATCCAGTCGGAACGCGAGGTCCACCAGGTGGTCGAAGCGGTCGGCGGGCGGAGGCAGGCGGCCGGGCTCCCCCTGGGGGCCGTCACGGTGGGTGCGGCAGGCCATCCAGAGCTCGGCGCCGAGTTCTCCGGCCAGGCGGCGCAGCTCGGCGATGGTGGTTTCCTCCACGTCGTCGAGTCGTGCCCGGTCGATGATGATCACCTCGGGCGAGAACTGCATGACCTCGCGCAGCAGCTCGATCCCCGAGCGCAGCCGTTCCACGGAGAAGGCGCGGTCCACGTAGGTGTGGATGTGACGGCGGCGCTCCATCTCGAGCTGCACGGCAGCCCGCTGCTCCAGCTTCCCCTCCCGCCGCAGCATCTCGAGGAGGAGGTCGTCGTACCAGTCCCGGATCCGGTCCACGCTGCGGTCGAGGGAGACGTGGAGCACGCGCTGGTGAGCGAGCAGGGCGTCGACGCCGATGCCCACCAAAAAGGCGGTCTTGCCGACGCCGGCCCGCGCCATCACGAGGGCCAGACGGCCGGGACCGGGGCCGGGATGTCCGTCACGCTCCAACAGCATGCGTGGCGAGCGCCGCAACGAGATCTGCAGCTCGTTCATGCCACCTCCTCCTGTCCGGTCGCACGGACCTTGAACTTGGCGAGCAGCTCCTCCGTCACCTCGCGAGGGGCGACATTGTAGCGTGCGAACTCCATGGTGAACTCCGCCTTGCCCTGGGTCGCCGACCGCAGATCGGTGGAGTAGCCGAACATGGCGGCGAGGGGAACCTCGGCATCGACGCGGGCGAAGCCGTTGTCCTCGGTGGAGCCCAGGATGATGCCCCGCCGCTGCATCAGCGACCGGTAGATGGCCCCCTGGAACTCGCCCGGTCCCTCCACGGAGACCCGCATCACGGGCTCCAGGACCTGGGGGGCCGCCCGCCGGTAGGCCTCGCGGAATGCGGCCCGGGACGCCGTCTGGAAGGCCATGTCGGAGGAGTCCACGGCGTGGGAGTTGCCGTCCACGAGAACGGCCCGGACGCCGACGATGGGGAAGCCGATGAGGCTGCCCTTGTCGAGGGCACTCCGGAAGCCCTTGTCGCAGGCCGGGATGAACTCGGAGGGGATGGCGCCGCCGCGGATCGAGTCCACGAACTCGTAGTCGCCCTCCTCCATGGGCTCGATGTAGCCCACGATCTTCGCGTACTGGCCGGCGCCGCCGGTCTGCTTCTTGTGCACGTAGTCGAAGTCGGCGCGGCGTGAGATCGCCTCCCGGTACGCCACCTGGGGCGCCCCCGTGGTCACCGTGGCGCCGTACTCCCGGCGCATGCGCTCCACGTAGACGTCGAGGTGGAGCTCGCCCATGCCGGAGATGATCGTCTCGCTGCTCTCCGGATCGAGGTTCACGCGGAAGGTGGGGTCCTCCTTGACGAACCGGTGCAGCGCCTTGGACATGTTCTCCTGCGCCTTGGAGTCCGCGGGGACCACCGACAGGGAGATCACGGGGTCGGGCACGAACATGGACGTCATGGCCAGGCGCGGCCCGCTGCCGACGAAGGTGTCGCCGGTGTTGCAGTCGATGCCGAAGAGGCCCACGATGTCGCCCGCCCCCGCCGTGTCGATGTCCTCCATCTTCTCGGCGTGGATGCGCACGAGGCGGCCGATCTTGATCTTGCGTCCGGTCCGGGTCTGGACGACGGTGTCCGCCTTGCGGAGCGTGCCCTGGTAGACCCGGACGAAGGTGAGCTGCCCGTACCGTCCCTCGTCCAGCTTGAAGGCGTAGGCAACGGTTTGGGCGTCGAGGTCGGCGGAGAGCCGCACCTGAGAGCCGTCCTCGTCCAGGTCGACGGCCTCGATGGGCACGTCGGCGGGGCTCGGAAGGAAGTGGTTCACGGCGTCGAGCATGGGCTGTACGCCCTTGTTCTTGTACGCCGAGCCGATGAGGACGGGGGTCAGCTCCAGGGCGAGGGTCCCGCGGCGCACGGCGTCACGAATCAGCTCCGGGGTCGCGCGATCCTCCAGCGCCGCTTCCAGGAGCTCGTCGGAGAACATGCTGGCGGCATCGATCAGCTCGGCCCGGCGGGTCTCGGCGAGACCGCGGAAGCTCGGCCGGGATCTCGGCCCGCTCCAGCTGCTCGCCGTTGTCGCCGCGGAAGTACAGCGCCTGCATCTCGATGAGGTCCACGACGCCCTCGAAGTCCGCCTCCAGGCCGATGGGAATCTGCAGCAGCACGGCGTTGTGACCCAGCTTGTCCCGCAGCGCATGCACTACCCGGTCGGGGCTGGCGCCGGCGCGGTCGCACTTGTTGATGAAGGCGATGCGGGGGACCTTGTAGCGCTTCATCTGGCGGTCCACGGTGATGGACTGGGACTGCACCCCCGCCACGGCGCAGAGCACCAGGACGGCGCCGTCGAGCACCCGCAGGGCCCGCTCCACCTCGATGGTGAAGTCCACGTGGCCGGGGGTGTCGATGATGTTGATCGTGGTGTCCCTTCCACTCCACGTGGGTGGCGGCGGAGGTGATGGTGATACCCCGCTCCCGCTCCAGCTCCATGTGGTCCATGGTGGCCCCGGAGCCGTCCTTGCCCCGGACCTCGTGGATCGCGTGGATGCGTTGGGTGTAGAACAGGATCCTCTCGGTCAACGTGGTCTTGCCCGAGTCGATGTGGGCGGAGATCCCGATGTTGCGGATGGTCTTCAGGTCACTGAACATCGTCCTCACCATTCCGAGCGGCGCCGGCGCCGCGCTCACTCCTCCCTCGTTCGGGAAGTCGTTCTCCCCGCGGTCGACTCGTGGACTCTTGGGGGGTTGCCGCCGAGGTGCACCTCGCGGTTGCACCCCGTCACGGGCGCGTGAAGATACAACTGGACGTGACAGTTGTCAATTCCCGGCCACCTGGGCGTGGCCGGCGCCACGCGGAGAGAGGCATCACCGCCGACCGGATGTTGGAGGACGTCGGCCATCGCGGTCGCCGAGGCTGTCGAAGACGTGGCAGCGGGTTTGGGGGATCGGGAGAGGTGGGCTGAGTGCCGACGAGGCCTTTGGGACCGAAGTCCCGTGGAAGATCTTGGATTGTTCACGAAATGTAAATTCCGGGTCAAAGCGTGCCGAGTCTGTTCAACCATGAGCCTCTCACCCGACTCATCAGAAGATGGCCCGGAGCTGTACAGAGCCCGTGCACATCCGGAGACAACTCAATGGCCGGCTGGCAGGTCGTTGGCATGTGTGCGCCATCACTTTCCCCTCGGCAATGGCTCGACTTCGAAGGGCTGGATGTGATCCATGTCCTTGACAGGGAATTTCATTGCGGGTAAACTACTTTTCCGTTTTCGTGTGTATGACGACGAGGGAAGGTGCCACCAATGAGCGCGTCCGGCCTCGCGCAGGGTTCCGGAGTCGACCTCCGAGGTGCGGGTCCGGTGGCGGACATTCCTGGACGCGACTTCCGAGCGGGCAACCGCAGGCGACCTAGTACAGACGGTCATCGAACAGAGGGGTGGGGTGCGGGAATGTGTTCACCGAGAGTACGCGAAGACAGTGGACAGGCTGAGTCTTTGCAGGTGCTCCCTCTCATGGAGTGGGTGAAGCGTCTGGCGAGTGGGGACGCGTTCCGTTGTCAGGCGAGGTGGCTGGCGGCGGCGTGCGCCAGCATGATCCTCGCCTGGCCCTGCATGGCCCAGGACGTCAGGATGGTGGCGGCCGATCAGCTTCCGCCGGTGGTCGAGCGGGCGTACGAGGTGCAGGTGGGCGACACCCTCGACATCACGTTTTTCAAGACCGCTGACCTCAGCCAGGAACGGGTGGTTGGGCCCGACGGCGAGATCTTCCTGCCTCTGGTGGGGCGGGTGAAGGTCGCGCACCGCGGGATCGAGGACATCACCCGTGAGCTCACGAAGCGCTACAGCCAGGAGATGGTAAATCCGCAGATCACGGTCAGCGTGAAGGAGTTCTCGGGCCTGCAGGTGTACGTGGCCGGGGAGGTTGCGAAGCCCGGTATCCAGACCTACAACGGGCGATTGACCCTCGTCCAGGCCATCACGGCCGCCGGCGGATTCACTGACCGGGCGAGGTGGAAACAGGTCCTGCTGATTCGGAGAGGCCCGCACGACCAGCCGCTGGGCGCCATCGTGAACGTCAAGGACATCATGAAGAGGGGCGAGGTGGCGCAGGACGTGGTCCTGGCTCCCATGGACACGATCTATGTGCACCACAAGAAGATCGTGAACGTGAACCTGTTCGTGAAGCATTACATCAGCGACAACATTCCGGATATCAAAGGGTGGTGGTGGTGGTTGTCGAACAACAACAACAACAACTAGTGCAGCTCCCTGGGACGGCTAGTGGGCACGCGGCATGGCGGCTCTCGGGAAGGCGCCGTGCAGTGGGAACGGTGCGCTCCATACGGGTGGGGCGGGTTACCAGTGAGCACTGCGCCCTCCGGACCAGAGGTCATATGGTGCAGGAGCGGTGGTGCCAGGTGGTGATGGGCGCGGGGCCCGCGGTGTGCGCAATCGGCCGGTCGGGTGCGTGGCTGCATATCCGTTGGACGGACGCCGCAACCCGGACCGAGCGGAGCATGGAGACAGGGCGATGACACGGCAGGATGATCTGAGCATGGACGACTGGGGGGGGCTGCCCTCGCTGCGGGAGCTCCTGACCGTCGTGTTCAAGCGATGGAAGCTGATTGTGCTCGTCGCCGCCGTTGCGCTCGCTGGAGCGATTGCGGTGGCCGTTCTTCAACCGGAGACGTACGTGGTGCGTGCGACCCTGCTCGTGGACCGGGCGCGGGCCGACGTGGCGCTGGCGCCAACGGAATCGTCTCAGATCGTGACGCAGCTCAGCGAGCAGGACCTGAACTCCGAGGTGGAGGCCCTCAAGAGCAGGCAGCTCATCGAAGAGGTGGTCAAGGCCCTCGGCGTAGGTGATCCCGAGGCGGAAGCCGAGAGCCAAGCTCAGGCCGCCCATGCGGGTGAGTCCCGGTCGTGGTTCCGCGACGTGCTGGGACCCAAACCCCTTCCCAAGGCCGACCAGATGGTGCTGGCACTCAGCCATCAGATCCACATCGACCTGATCAAGAAATCCAACGTCATCGAGGTGAGCTACCGCTCGACGGATCCCGAATGGGCGACGCGGGTGGTGAAGACCTTCACGGAGCGCTACCTCGAGCATCGCGCGGAGCGAGGGCAGGCGAGGAAGGCCGTCACCTTCTTCGAGGGGCAGATGAAGACCGCCGAGCAGAAGCTCGCGGACAGTGAGGCAGCTCTTGAGAAGTACCTGCAGGAGAATCAGTTCACGTTGACCCAGGGGCCCATTGGCTCCGACCCCCTCGCCTCCCAGAAGAGCCTCGTGATCAATCGCATCGCGTTGCTCCGCAACGAGGTCGGTGATGCCGAAGCCAACATGCAGGACCTGTCGCGCAAGATCGACAACCTGAAGAGCCGTCTCGCGCAGGAGCCGGAGCGGCTCCAGAGCCCCGATCGCACGAAACAGGACGCCTCGGCGGAGATGATCAAGGAGCACCTCACCGAGCTGGAGCTGAAGCGGGACGGCCTTCTCCAGGACTTCAAGCCCGACAGCCGCTATGTGCGCGACATCGAGGCGCAGATCGCCCTCGCGAAGCGCCGGCTCGCCGAGGTGACCGCCAAGGTGGGTTCGATCGATGGGACGGAGATAAACCCGATCCACCAGAGTCTGAAGCAGGAGCTGCTCAGCTCGGAGGCCGATCTCGAGGGCCTGCGCGCGCGCCATGCCACGCTGCAGGCGCAGGTCACCACCTACCAGAAGCGCCTCGACTCGCTGAACGAAAAGGCCTTCGAGCTGGACAAGTTGCACCGCCAGGCCCAGACGGCCCAGGAGGAGTACCTGCTGTACCGGAAGAAGCACGAGGAGGCCCGGATCTCGGAGGCGATGGACCGTCAAAAGCTCATCAACGTCACCATCGCGCAGCCGGCCCAGCGCCCTTTGCAGCCCGACAACGCGAGTGCCCTGTTCATCGCGTTGATTGGCCTCCTTGGCGGAGTCGGGGGTGGGCTCGGACTGGCCTTCACGACCGAGTTCTACCTCGATCACTCATTTACCACGGGCCCCGAGATGGAGCGGAGGCTCGGCATTCCGCACATCGCCTCCATACCGGAAGGCGCGCAGTGATGGCCGTGAACAGGTTGCTGCGGGCCGTCCGCGCCGGCGCCGTGGGCGCGCTGTCCGCGCCCGACATCTGGAGGTGTATCGACCACCGGGGGGACAGGCCAAAGAGGCGTGTCCGGTATCTGCGACGAGTGCGAGCGGACTGAACGGGAACCAGGTAGGAACCATGTACGAGAGTCACTTCGGGCTCACTGACCAGCCCTTCGGCATGACGCCGGACCCGCGCTACTACTACCAGAGCGCGACCCATCGCGAGGCCCTGGCCGCGCTGGTCTACGGCATCCAACGGCGGCGCGGATTCATGACCCTGGTGGGAGAGGTCGGTACCGGCAAGACAACGCTGATCAATGCTCTGCTGGAAAGCCTCGACCGGTCCACCTGCTCCATCCTCGTGACCCACACGACGGTGGACCGCGAGGAGCTCCTACGAGTGATCCTGCACAAGCTGTACGAGGCCCACGGGCCGCGCCTGCCGGCCACCCTCCCGGATGACGACGCGGCGGGCGTGCGGAACCGGTTGGCGGGACTGTCGCGTGTGGAGCTCATCAACGAGTTCAGCGCGTTCGTCAACGGCGAGTTCATGGCCTACCGCCCCCCCCCCGTTCTCGTTGTCGACGAGGCCCAGAACCTCTCCGTGGCGGTGCTCGAGGAGATCCGGCTGCTGACCAACCTCGAAGGTCCGAAGAGCAAGCTGCTGCAGGTCGTGCTGGCGGGCCAGCCGGAGCTGGAGAAAAAGCTCCTGCGGAACGATCTCCGGCAGCTCCGGCAGCGGATCGCCGTGAGCGCGCGTCTGGAGTCGTTGACCAGGGGGGAGACCGGGGCCTACATCGCCTATCGCCTCGAGCAGGCCGGTGGCGCCGCGCGGGAGCTGTTCAGCGACGACGCCATCGACTCCATCTGGCGGGCCTCGCAGGGCTATCCGCGGACCATCAATGTGCTGTGCGACTACTCGCTGGTCAACGCCTACGCAGAGAGCGCCGACCGGGTGACTAAGGAGCTCGCCGAGGGTGCGATCAGGGATGCGTTGTGCCTGCGCTCTGAAGAACACGATCTGGAGAAACCGAAACCGTACCTCGTCACGAATCTGGGTCCTCGCGCGGTGCCGATAGCTGGAGACCACGCTGCCGCGGGCGGTGAACTGGATCCCGGAGAGCACCATGAGTAGATTCTTCGACGCACTGCAGAAGGCGAGGGAAGACACCCCGGCCGTCGAGGCGAACGTGTCCTCCGTCGTTGGTCACGATCATGGAATGGACGCTCTCCCGGGGCAGGTGACGGAGATCGCCGACTCGTTGCAGGGGCGGCGAGCCGACTCGCCGGCACGCGGTGCGGATCGCGTGGTGGGCTCCCTCGGCGTTCTCCCGCTGATCCGGCCGGGCGGCGAGGTTCATCCCGCATACGAGCGGATCATCCAGCGCTTGCTGTCATACCGACGCAGCAAGCGCGAGAACGTGATCCTGGTGGTTGGTGCGGTGGAGGGAGAGGGCGCGAGCACGGTGGCACGCAAGCTCGCGATATCGCTATCGCACAACGAAAACGAACATGTGCTGCTCGTCGATGCCAACCTTCGCAATCCGGTGCAGCATACCGCGTTCGGGAGTGTGCCGGCTGACGGGCTCACTGACGTCCTCGAGAATCAGGTGCCTCTGAGCGCCGCGGTGAAGACAGGCCTGGGGTCGGGGCTGGCCCTCCTGACGAGTGGGCGGCCGACGGACAACCCCACGCAGCTCCTCACCCAGTCAGCGTTCCACAGCGTGGTCTCGGCGATCAAGACCGAGTTCGACTGGGTGCTCATCGATGGTCCTCCGGTCACGGTGTATCCGGACGCGGCAAGCCTCGCCAGTGCGGCGGGCGGAGCTGTGCTCGTGCTGCGAGCCGAGAGGACTCGGATGGAAGTGGCCGAGGAGGCCAAGCGTGTCTTGCTGGATTCCGGGGTGGATCTCCTGGGCGCGGTCCTGAATGGCCGGAGATACCACATCCCCCGGTTCATCTACGAGAGGCTGTGACGGGGAGGCGGTGAGGGTCGATGTGGACACCATCTGCACCGCGAAGGAGGTGACCCGATGCACGAAGTGAGACGCCGGGTGCTCCTCAACTTTCTCTATTGCGCTGATCTGCTGGTCATGGCTGGTGCATTCGGCACAGGGCTCCTGATCTCCGGTCAGGTGGTCGAGGCGGAACGGCTCCAGAGCTTCCTGCAGGTCCGTGTGAGCCTTGCAAACTTCGGATATGCGGCCGCGTTTGCCGTGTGCTGGCATGTCATCTTCAGAGCTGTCGGCCTCTACCGTTCACGGCGCATCAGTCTCCTGTCCACCGAATGGGGAGACATCATAAAGGCGCTCACCATCGGTACCGCAGTCCTCGCAGGGTCGGCGAGCGTGTTCGACTTCTCGGCGGTGCATCGAGAGTTCCTCGTGGTGTTCTTCGTCACGGCGCTCATCGGCACGATCGTCAGCCGCACCTTCTTGAGGACCATGCTCGGGGAGGTCCGCCGACAGGGACGGAACCTGCGGAACATGGTCATCGTGGGCTGTGGTCCTCGGGGCGCCCGCATCGGCGAGGAGATCCACAAGCGACCGCAGCTGGGGTACCTCCTGCTCGGCTACATCGATGAGATCACGCCACCGAAGAACCCGTTGCACGGCGGCCTGGAGAATCTCCTCGGGCCGCCCAGCGAGGCGCGGAAGATCCTGGAGAACATCGAGGTCGATGAGGTGGTCATCTGCCTGCCGATTCGATCCTACTACGAGACGATCGCGAATCTGATCACGATATGTGAAGAGCTCGGTCTCGTCGTCCGCGTGCCGGCCGACTTCTTCGAGTCGCGGCTCGTTCATGCGTATGTCGACGAGTTCAACCAGACGCCTGTGCTGACCCTGCGCACGAACGCGCCTCCGCCTCTGAGCATCGCCATGAAGCGAATGGTCGACGTGGTAGGGGCGGGCTTGGCCTCCTGTTGCTCGGACCGGCGCTGGCGGTCATCGCGTTGGCGATCAAGATCGATTCCCGTGGACCGGTGTTCTTCGCCCAGGATCGGGTGGGGTTGCGACGACGGATGTTCCGCATGGTGAAGTTCCGGACCATGGGCGTGAACGCGGAGCAGCACCAGGCGGAGCTGGAAGAGCGCAATGAGGTCAACGGTGGAGCGTTCAAGATAACGAACGACCCCCGGGTCACGAGGATGGGGCGATGGCTGCGGAAGCTGAGCCTCGACGAGATCCCGCAGTTCTGGAACGTGCTGAAGGGGGATATGAGCCTGGTTGGACCGCGGCCTCTGCCCCTCAGAGACGTGCAGCGATTCAACAGCGAGTGGCAGAAACGACGCTTCAGCGTCAAGCCGGGACTGACCTGCCTGTGGCAGATCAACGGGCGGCACCAGATCGACTTCGAGCACTGGATGGAGCTCGACTTGCAGTACATCGACAACTGGTCCCTGTCCCTCGACTTCGATATCCTGGTCAAGACCTTGCCGGCGGTGCTGAGGGGCACCGGGGCGAGCTGACCCTACCACCCGGGTTGCATCCTAGGAGCTGAAAGGGGCTGTGCACGTAAGGGCTCGAGATAGCAGGATGCTGGTGTTTGTCGGTGTCTTTCCCCGTTGCGACGACTTGGGTACCGTACTGGTGTTGGGGAGGGAGGGTAGACGGGGTGCTGAGCCGGCCCCGCGACGTGCACCAATCCTAGAGACTGCTATCGTACCGAGGGGGGACAGCACTCGGTTGGAGGGCGGGTACCCCGCCTCGTGTTGCTGGGCTGTGAGACCGTATGGAACGTAGGCTACTCCTGTCGCAACCTGTTCGTTCGCCCGCGCGTGGCAGCTGCGCGTGAGTATGATGTTCCCACAAGAACGAATAACGGGTGCATAAACCAAACGCCGTACACAATGGGGTTGTCTGTAGTCGCCAGTACGAGCATGACCAAGATGCCCATCGAGGCAGCGGACCGAACACCAGCGAATTCGCCTCTCCTGTATCTGCTTCGGCTCCAGAGGCTGGCGATCTGGCCAACAACTCCAAAAAGGAAGAAAGATAGTCCCGACGGCCCCTTGGTCGAGGAGAATCCGCAGGTAATCGTTGTGCGGATGCGACACGTTCTCCCATACGGAGCGCACGATGTGCGCTGAACTATTGGCGCCGGACCCGAGGAACGGGTGGTCAGCGACATGCGGCCAAAGAGCCTCCCAAGCCTCGAATCGGCCAGAGTCGAAGAAGTCCCCTTCCGCGACGTCCCCCAGTGTTCCTTGATCTTCGAGGAAGAACCTGTGCTGGTACAAAGGAGTGTAGAAGAGAGCCGCGGCCAAAATAGCCATTGCGCCGGCTGCCAATACCCGGGTGGGGAAACGCCGATATCCTGGCAGGATGAGCCACTCGAGAAGGATCACGAACGTCGCCATCCGGCTGCCCGTCGATGCCGAGACCAGGAGGCAACCGGACCAGCCGAGTATTGCATATAGGCGCCGCTCCCGGATCTGCGCCAAGAACACACAGCCCACCATTGCGGCGGTCATTGCCATGGGCCTTGCAACCACGGTGACTCCGAATGCAAGGTTGACGGTGAGGGCGACCAGCAGGATCACGAGGCAATGCTGGAAGGATCTCAGCAGAGCCCTTAGCTCGGCGGGGTTGCTCACCGCCAGGGAGGCAACCGGTGCGATCACGAAGGGCGTGATGATCTGGCAGACGTCTTGCACGGCCTTCAGGTCGATGTCGCTTGACCAGGCGAGACTGACTACGACAATCAGAGTCCACGGAATCCAAAACTGTATGGGGGATCGAATCGGCCTGGGATCGAAAATGAAGATCACGGGGGCCGCTGCCAGCATGATCGCGAAGACCCAGCCCGTCAGTCGGAAGCCTCCGAGGTCGGGTCCGCCGAACGCGGCGAGCCCAGCCACGTAGGGCACGCTCAATACGTAGTACAGACTCAGCTTCACGCGAACCCCATTATGCCTCTGTCCCCCGATGCAGGCCACCGGAGATGTCACCACGATCCTTCCACAGCCCATCGGCTCTTCGCAGTTCCACGTCGCGTTCTTTGCTTGCGGTTCTGAGAGCCGTCGCACAAAGGGGGCGAAGGATTACTCCAGTACGCTCTCGAACGTCTGAATCATGAGCTCGAGGTTTCTCTTGGCGGTATAATGCGACTCGAACCGGGATCGTGCCCCACGTCCCAGCCGATCACGGAGACCGCGGTCCGACGCAAGCTCCCCGACCTTGGCGGCCAGGTCCTCGGGGTTGCCAGGCTCGAAGAGCAATCCGGACTGTCCGTCGTGGAGCACCTCGCCTATTCCGCCGAGCCGTGGACCGATCACGGGTACGCCGCATGAGAACGCCTCGATCAGGGTCATCGGAAGCCCCTCGTAGCATTCAGACGGCATGACGACAAAGAGTGCACCTTTCATCAAATCGATGACGTCACCCTTTGGCCGCCAACCGAGCACCTTAATTGTCGTTCCGCCGGAGTGTCGGGATGCGTTCTCGATCGTTTCACTCTCCGGACCTTCGCCTGCCACGAGGAGCGGGACGCCGCTCAGTTGTTGCCACGCCCTTGCGAGGGTTCCAATTCCCTTCTCCTGAGACAGCCGTCCGACATACAGGGCGTAATCTGATTCGCCGACACGGGCACCAGGATCTGGATATACGAAGTTGGGCTTGACCACGATCATGTCAGCCGGGATGCCCCCTTGGATGAACTTGCGTCGCGAGAATTCAGTGAGAGCGAAGTAGGTCCGTACGCGCAGCCTCCACGTCCTCATTGCTCGATGGAATGCGAGCATTGCCATGACGACGGCGGTCCCCGATCGCGAGCGCCTGTAACAGCGATGCAGAACACTAGGCCAGGCGATCGCCCTCGACACGCAGAGCTCGCAAGGCTTACCGTTCCGGAGGAGATTGCCGCCGGGACAGATGAGGCGGAAGTTCGCAAGGGTCTGGACCACCGGCACGCCAAGAGACGAGCAGGCATAGTATGCGGCCGGCGATATTAGGGGAAATGTGTTGTAGAAATGAGCAACCTCCGGCTGATGCTTGAGCAAGAGTCTTCGGATTGAAGACACTGCGTCCGATGCCCAGATCGTGCGACGAGACAAGGTGAGGATCTTCCAGGACGAGTAGTCACGAATCTCGTCGTTGTGGCGTTCGTACACGAAGACCTCGTGACCGGCCTGTTCTAACAACGCTCGCTCGTTCTCGAACACGACGTCCTCACCCCCCCGTTGCTGATATCTGTTGTGAACAAGGAGGATTCGCATAGCGGATATATTGTAACGCCGCCGGTGGCCATGGTCGTGGGAGCCTGGACCTTCAGGATACTGGGGCTCCAGTCGAAAGGCGAGGCCTCGCACTCGAGGTGAGCTGCTGGCATTCATCTTGTGAGTGCGCTTGGGCTGGGGGCGCAACCATCACGTCGAGGCGATGGCCCCCCAGCGTGGTCAAATTTCCGCGCTTGCCTGCACGCAACAACCGCCGATACACGCGCCGCAGCGCACCTGCCACCAGCACCGCCCTGGACTTCGTGTCGATGGAGAGTTGCCGAGATACGACAGCGGACGCCGTTCGCCATTCTGCTTGCGGTACAGCCTTGCATCAGGGTCGGAGCAGGAGGGCACCGTGTCGTTTCTCAACTCCTTGCCTCGGAAGTCCGGCTCGCTCGGAGGTCGTGGCTCGTCGTCGTCGGAGCTGTGGAGGCTGCGGGAAGGTGGAGGGAGGGATGGAGGGGGCCAGCTTCCCACAACTCCACAGCCGGGCGGGCGGGCGCTGAGGGAGGCCCAGGTGACAGAGATTCCGGACGATGTGAAGAGGTGGACAGTGAAGCGTCGGGCAGCGCTTGTGCTCAGCATTCTGCGAGGCGAGACCTCAGTGCAGGAGGCGGCGCGGCAGCACGGCTTGACCGTTGCTGAGATCGAGCGGTGGAGAGAGAGGTTCATGTCGGCTGCGGAGAACGAACTGCGCTCCAGGCCCAAGGACGAGGAGGGAGTGAAGGACAAGCGGATTCGGCAGCTCGAGCGGAAGATCGGCGAGATAGTCCTGGACATGGACATCATGCGGGAGGCGTTGAAGATGCCCGCTTTCGACGACGGGATGTCCGACGAGTGACGGCCGCGATCGGCGGAGCTTCGCAGAGGCGGGTGTACCACGTGCTGAGCGTTTCCCGTTCGTCTGTGCGCTATGTCGGTCGTGACCATGCCGAGCATCCCGCCATCGACGAGGAGCTGGTCAGGCTCATCAAGCTGCTCATCAAGAGGTATCCCACGTACGGCTATCGGAAGCTGTCGGCGCTGCTGCGCCACACCTACGGCATACGAGTGAACCGCAAGAAGGTGCACCGGATCTTGAAGGTGAAAAAGTGGTTCGTCCACCAGCCTGAAATGACACCTTGGCCTCGAGCTCAGAGGCTGAGAAGCGTCGCCTCCCGCAGCAACGAGCGTTGGGCGATGGACGTGACTCACGTGCCCTGTGGGAGGGACGACTGGGCCCACTTGGTGGGTGTCATCGGCTGCCATGACCGTGAGCTGGTGGGCTGGGAGTTTGCCCTCAGGGGCCGCGCCACGGAGGCTGAGCGGGCTCTTGAGGAGGCGTGCATCAAGCGGTTCCGCGTCGTCAGGGTCCCTGGCGATGGGCCAACGATCAGAACCGACAACGGCCTCATCTTCCAGAGCAAGCGCTTCCGGGCGGCGTGCCACTTCTACCGTCTGCAGCAGGAGTTCATCACGCCCTGCACCCCGCAGCAGAACGGTCTCATCGAGCGGTTCTTCAGGAACCTCAAGGGGGAGTGCGCCTGGCAGCATCAGTTCGAGTCATTCGAGCACGCGAAGCGTGTCATCACCCAGTGGATACGCTGGTGCAACGAAGGCCGCCAACACCAGTCACTAGGCTAGCTCAGCCCAGTGCGCAATCGGGCTCAACAAGGACTGTTGGTGGCTTGATCTCGGGGGAGCACTACATCCGCACGATCTGTTCCCGCTGTATCTGCTCTTCCACATGCCCTTCCACCCTCGACTCATTCTCGCATTTCACTTGGAATGATCTCAGGGGAGCACCTTAGACCAAGCTGATAGATCCCGGCTCTCAAATCCGTCGTAGAAAAGGGACCCACAACCACCACCGGTTGGGCATTCATATGCGCCGATATCATATCCAGCGTCTTGTGGCCGTGGCCTACCGGTTACATCCTCGAGCACTTCTGCCAAATCGCGGCCTGCATCGACTGCCAAGCTTCCCGTCGCCAAGGAATAGTCGCCAACCCAGGGATGCGCGAATTTAGGATCGTTAGCAATCGAATCCAAATCCTCGCCGCGATTTGCCTGCCATTCAGGAAGATCCCAATATTTGTAGCCATAAATATTCGGCACGTCCGGAAAAATAATTGTCACCGCGTTTTCAAAATAGAGGTTGTTGTCGAAGTGATGGGATCCTACTCTGGGATCCTGAACGGCTGTTCCCCACAGCCACTCGCAGCTCACACCTGCCCTGCCTGAGCCAGCAATGATGTTATTGTACGTCAATGTACCGTCAACGTGAAAGTAGTTACCATCTGTGGTTCTAGAATCTCCAGCAATCGAGATTCCTGGCCCGGTCACATCGACGATAGTGTTGTTGTAGATCCTGGTATCGTTGGAGTCATAAACGATAATGCCCGCACCGTCGATGGCGTTGCTTCCTTCCGGTTCCGCCTTGACCGTCCCGACGATGACATTGTTGACAGCCCAGTTCGGACCTTGAGCGGCCTCAAATTCAAGAGCACCGAAAACGTTTCCGGTAAAGAGCGATGCCTCAACTGCGTTCCCTGGGCCGATCGAGTCGAACCATATTCCAATTCCATTATTGAACTCAGCTGTATGTCGCACAAACACATTTCCTGTAGGCAAACTTCCAGTAATCTTGATTCCACCAGCGTCAAATCGAGGTCCGTATCGCCAAGAATTATAGCTCGTTTCACTGGAAGTCAGCAGTGAATCGTTCCCATTGAGCACAATTCCGAGCCGACCGTTGTGGTTTGACTTGCTTCTCAAGAAGACCAAGGAGCCATATGCTACAACGCCGTAGCCGTTATTGAATTCTACGGTACAATCTTCAACCGTTTGGTTGGGTCCAAGATGCATTGCACCAATCCAAAAATCGGTGGTAATGTGTTCGACATTCAATCCCCTGAAGATCTGGTAGCTCCCAGTCGCCATCACGCCCCGCGAACGTGTGGCGATCTCAACGTGGCCGCCATTGGGATCTTCCGGAATATGAATTCGGACTCTATGCGCCGTGTCATCCATCCAGAAACAGCCGCTGACCAGTTCCCCTTCTGAGAGAACTTGTGTGAGCGGTTTGCCGTCGACGAAGACCATTTCTCGTCTCCTAGAATACTCCGTGACTCCCGGCCAACCATCCGGAAAGGGCATCAAAGGCAAAGGAACCCAGGAAACGCTCCAAACATTGCCTCCTTCGTTGGTCCAGCCGTCGACGACATCACTGCCGCGAATTACAACCTTGCCTTCATCTCCTGGGTAGGCCCTGATCACTATTGGGTTGGTTGCTGTACCCGATACAGGAGGTACGAGGGCTTCACGGTAGATCCCCGCTTTGATAGAGAGAGTATCTCCCGGGGTGAGTGGCACAACAGCTCGACCCAGCGTCTTGAACGCATGATCAAGAGAAAGACCGTCGTTTGAGTCGGATGCGTTTGGATGGCCTACTGCGACAAAATATTCGGTGGCCTGGATCGCTGGCACGTTGAAACCGCAGATGAGGAGAGTTGCCGCGCCGTAAGAAAAAAGGCTTCGAAAAAGCCGGACATTTCCTGCTATGCGATCCCGTGTCATTTCAGCCCCCAACTTGTGATGGCTCAATGTCGCTGGTCTGGCAAACGGCGCCATGTCGACAAAGGATCGGAGGCGCGGTGGGCATATTCTGCAAATCCCGCGAGAGTGAAAGCGATGATCCTGGGCCGAACAGCAAAACCTTGCACAAGAGAATTCCTTTCGCGAGTCCTCCGGTCACCCCCGAAGGTCTCTCGACACGTGGGCAGTGACATTTCGAAATTACGCCAGGGGGCTGTCGTTGTCGGTGATTCGAGTCACAGTTGCGATCTAGCTCCAGGTGTGTAGGGTGGGATTCATTGAGAAAGGTTCTGGCGAAATTTCACTAGGGATGCATAGCTGTGATGGATTGCTCAATTGGAATCGTGACGGTGACGTGCTCCCCGGAAACTGGTCCAGGCGAAATGAGAGACTGGGCCGAGGGAGCAGGGCATGCGGAAGAGGCGTCTCAGCGAGGAGCAGATCATCCGGGTCTTGGAGCGCGGGCAGAGCGGAGAGCCGGTGAAGGACCTGTGCCGGGACGTCGGCATCTCTGAAGGGACCTACTACCGGTGGAAGGCGAAGTTCGGCGGCATGGACGTGAGCTACGCCCGACGGCTGCGGGAGCTCGAGCAGGAGAATCGGCGGCTGAAGGCGGCGGTGGCTGAGCTGACGCTGGACAAGCAGGCCCTTAAGGAGGTTCTGTCGAGAAAATGGTGAAGCCCGCGGCCCGGCGCGAGGCGGTGCGACGAATCCGGGAGTCCTTCGGACTGAGCGAGCGAAGGGCGTGCGAGGTAGTGGGGCTGCGACGCTCCACGGTGCGCTATCAGCCCGCGGCAGAGCGACTTGAACAGGTGGTTGGGCGTGCGGTTGCAGGAGCTGGCAGCGGAGAAGCCACGGACGGTTATCGGCAGCTGTGGCGGTGGTCCGCAGGCAAGGGCACCGAGTGAATCACAAGCGGGTCTATCGGGTGTACACGAGCCTGGGCCTCGCCGTGCGACGCAAGAAGCGCAAGCAGGTGGCGGCAGCGAATCGCAGGCCGAGAGTGGTGCCGCAGCGAGCGAACGAGCAGTGGTCCATGGACTTCATGAGCGATCTCGCTGGTGGGCGGGCGCAGACTGAGGGCGCTGAACATCGTGGATGACGCGACCCGGGAGTGCCTGGCCATCGAGGTTGACACCTCGATCCCGGGTCAGCGTGTGGCGCGGGTCCTGGACGAGGTCGCGCAACAGCGCGGGTACCCAGAGCGGATCATCGTCGATAACGGTCCGGAGTTCAGGAGCAAGGCGCTGGACCAATGGGCGTACGAGCGGGGAGTCGAGCTGAGGTTCATCCGACCGGGGCGCCCTATAGAGAACTGCTTCATCGAGAGCTTCAACGGCAGGTTCCGGGACGAGTGCCTGAATCTCCATTGGTTCACGACCCTGGCCGATGCGCGCACGCAAATCGCCACTTGGCGCCACGACTACAACCACTACAGGCCGCATTCATCGCTCGGCGGGATACCGCCCGGTCGAGTTCGCCGAGCAAGCAGGCCTCCGGCCGACTACGTCAGCCTCCGTCCTGCTTGCTGCCCACATCGGGACCCACGAGGACCATCCACGTGTTGATCTCTCTCATTCGTCGTGGTACGAAGATAAAAGCGCCTCACCAGGAGTCGCCGCGGGTATCGAGAGGACATGATATGACATCGCTCACCACACCAATCACACTTGCAGCTCCTCCGTTTCGCTGCACGTTCTTCATCCTCATGTCCCTGTTTACGATCAGTATCAATGTGCCAATTGCGGTAGCGACAGACTACTATGTAGCGGTAGCCACCCCCGAGGCATCAGACGCCAATAATGGGCTTTCATTAGCCGCACCGTTCAAGACTTTGCACCGCGGCGTTCAGGCACTCTCGCCGGGCGACACCCTGTTCGTCAAAGGCGGGGTCTACCGTGAGACCCTCGATACCCAAGGCAAGGACGGCAAAGCGGGCAGTCCAATTCAGGTGCGTGCTTACCCCGGCGACGAGGGTCAGGCCACTGTTTGCGGCAGTGATGTCGTCACAGGTTGGCTCAATGATACAGGTCACATCTGGAGTGTCCCATGGCAGCCCTTGCCTCCACTGAACTATCCTCGCTCATACCCCGATGTTGACCAATATGCTCGAAGGCGGGAGATGGTGTTTATTCGTGGCCTTCCTCTCCAGCAAGTCTTCTCTCAGAGCGCTTTGGGGGATTCGACGTTCTGGATGGATGACGCCGCGGGCAGATTGCGAATCTATTATGAAGGAGATCCCAATACCGCTCAGGTGGAAATTTCCGTGCGGTCTGAGGGTATCATGGCCAGGGGTCGGAGCTACTGGGCTTTTCGCGGTCTTAACGTGGAACATGTCACACCAGATTTGTTTATCGGAGCCATGGCGTTAGGTCCGCATTCCAGAGTAGAGAACTGCCGCGTGGAATACAACAATGGAGTCGGTATTGAATCCTACTCTGATACCGTCATCATTGGAACTCATTCCAATCACAACGGACGCGTCGGACTCACCTTATCTGGTAACAAAACTTTGCTCGATTCATGCGAGACAAGTCATAACTCGTGGCGATACGGACCTCGGTGGGATGCAGGAGGGGTGAAGGTAGTCTCCACCGAGGGGGTGCCCGGTAACCGGATCGTCAGACATACGGCCAGGCAGAACAAAGGCCCAGGCGTCTGGTTCGACACTGTCTCGTCAGACAACGTTGTTGAGGCATCGTATTTCGAAGACAATCTGGTGGCTGGGATCCACTTCGAAGCGGCGGCTGGTCCAAACACGATAATGAACAACGTCATCGTTGGAACAATGAAGACCGATAAGAACGCGGGGTTTGATGGTGCCGGTATTCTTCTATACGAATGCATGAACACGCACCTCTACAACAACACAATTGTTGGCGTAGGAGGGAGTGGAATTGTGATATTTGGTGGGCAAAGAGGTGAATACTATTGTGCCAGTACCCGTGTATTTAACAACATTGTCGTGGGCTCGGGTGACTCGGCAATCCACGTCGAGGTATCTGGAATATCAAGAGAAGAAGGGAACTTAGTATCCCATCACTTCGACAACAACCTGTATTACGGTAACCCGATAACGGTTGTCTTCCCGGAACTCGGTACACCGTATGGTTTGAAGAGATGGACATTGGCCGACTGGCAGCAGGCACGTTCTGAGGACCTCCATTCTGTTCACGCAATCCCGATGTTCGAGAATCAGGCAGGTGGCAACTACTCCCTCAAGAGCGGCAGCCCGGCGATCGATGCGGGAGCGAACCTCGCAGAGGTGACTGTTGACTACTCGGGGACGTGCCGTCCCCAGGGTGTGAGGACCGACATCGGGGCCTTCGAGAAGGTGGGGGATATCCAGAGCGCTACTCCGACTCCAAGGGGCACGCCGCGACCAGCGGTTCCTGCAAAGACAGCGACACCAACAACGACACCGACGTCGAATAGCGCTTCGAGGGCGACGCCAACACCGACCAAGAGGCGGACACCGGTGGCCACCACGCCTCCGACCATGCGGACTGCGACACGGTCCACGACGGCTGCCTGTACGCAGACGCGGTCTCCAGTGTGGGCCCGAACTGCGTCTGCGCACCTGCACCGTCGGTGCTGGCCGATGTCACGAGCCCCGTTGCAGCGCGGGTGGACGGCGTCGGGGGGGTAGCTCTGGTGTCGCGAACCCTGGCGGGCTGGCTTTGAAGTGCTCCCCGGAAACGGGTCCAATGGGAATGAGAGTCTGGGCCGAGGAAGCAAGGCAAGCGGAAGGGCAGGCAGGGGGAGGCCCACCGTGGGGGTGTGGTCTGATCTGATAAGATTTGCTCGGTGGGTAGTCAGCCTGGAAGCACCGCCTAGGACCTGCGCAGTCCCGGGTGGGGTGCGTTACGGCGTGGAAGAGGCGTACACCGACAGGCGTTTTCCTAAAAGTAGGGGTTGGTTCGCCGGGATTCGAACGCGCCGTACTGGGCGTCAGAGGGAAGCAGAGTGTTCCGCAGATACGCGCTCAGAGGCTAAGAGAGGAGTTCGTGCATGTCCATCGCCGTGGTGACCGGATCGGCAGGGTTGATCGGATCAGAGGCTGCGATCCATTTTTCGAGCCTCGGCTTGGAAGTTGTCGGGATCGACAACGACATGAGACGCGTCTTCTTTGGTGACGACGCCTCGACAGAGTGGAACCGAAGGAGGCTGCAAGAGCTGCTCGGGAAGCGTTACCGGCACGTGGACCTCGACATCCGAAACGAGGAGGGTATCGGCAAGGTCTTCGAGCAATACTCCAGGGACATCGGAGTGGTCATTCACGCTGCGGCGCAACCCTCACATGACTGGGCTGCAAGGCAGCCGGTGACTGATTTCTCCATCAATGCCGCCGGTACCCTGAATCTTCTGGAGAACACTCGCGAGCACTGTCCCGAGGCCGTGTTCATATACATGTCGACCAACAAGGTCTATGGAGACGCTCCCAACCGGCTTCCCCTCGTTGAGCTGGCGACGCGATGGGAGATCGAACCGGAGCACACCTACGCGAGCGGGATCAGGGAGGACATGAGCATCGATCAGTGTCTGCACAGCCTGTTCGGTGTTTCGAAGATCGCTGCCGACCTGATGGTCCAGGAGTACGGAAGGTACTTCGGCCTGCGAACAGGGTGCTTCCGGGGCGGTTGTCTCACGGGCCCTCACCACAGCGGTGCGGAGCTGCATGGGTTTCTTGCTTACCTGATGAAGTGCGCCGTGACGGGGATGCCCTACACCGTTTTCGGCTACAAGGGGAAGCAGGTCCGTGACAACATCCACAGCGCCGATCTCGTGGGTGCGCTCCATGAGTTCTTTCTCGCACCGCGAGTGGGGGGAGGTCTATAACATCGGTGGCGGCAGGCACAGCAACGCCTCGATGCTCGAGGCGATCGAGCAGTGCCAGCAGGTGTGCGGCAAGGAGCTGGACTGGCAGTACACCGAGACCAATCGCGTCGGGGATCACATGTGGTGGATCAGCGACAACGGCAAGTTTGCGAACCACTTCCCGGGGTGGCGGCAGCGGTATGACGTCGACATGATCCTGCGGGAGATCTTCGAAGAGAACCGAGAGCGATGGACTCGAGGTGCGCCGAAGTGCTAGACCGCGGGAAGAGGAATCTCCTCGGTGTCGCCGTCGATGCGGTGGATTACGAGGCGGCGGTATCACGAGTCATTCGCTTCGCCGAGGCAGGCGAGAAGTTCACGGTTGCTGCGCTGGCTGTGCATGGCGTCATGACCGGGGTCCTCGATCCGGAACATCGGTATCGGCTCAATCACCTCGACCTCGTGGTGCCGGATGGACAGCCGGTACGATGGGCGCTCAACCTGTTGTACGGAACGCGACTGCGGGACCGGGTGTACGGGCCGACACTGTCGCTCAAGCTCTGTGAGGCTGCGGGAGCGAACAAGCTGCCCGTGTTCTTCTACGGGAGCCGCCTCCCGGTGGTCCAACGATTGGCAGAGAATCTCTCCAAGCGATTCAGTGGTCTTGCCATAGCTGGTGTTCTCCCGTCGAGGTTCCGCAAGGTTTCCGCTCAAGAACGGGATGAGATTGTCCGCGAGATACAATGTTCCGGTGCCAAAATGGTTTTCGTGGGGTTGGGGTGTCCACGTCAGGAGGTGTGGGCGTATGAGTTCGGAAGCCATCTCGGGATGCCGACCATAGCGGTCGGAGCAGCATTCGACTTTCATGCGGGATACCTGCGGCAGGCTCCGATGTGCCTGCAGCGGGCGGGGCTTGAATGGGCGTTCCGGCTCGCCATGGAGCCAAGGCGGTTGTGGCGACGCTATCTCATCCTTAACCCGCTGTATATGTTGCTGGTAACGCTGCAGCTCACAGGGTTCCGTCGCTTTGACCTAGAGGACGTCTCTGTGCCGGCCGCGGAACAGCGCTTTGGCTAGGAGCGAGTGCCACTCACTCGCGTGGATAGGCGTCGACAGGCTCGCAGGCGTCGCACATCACCGAGGGTGGGGGGATGTGGGTGCCTTGAGCCGTTCACGGGTGTACGGTCATCTGCGTCACCTGCAGGGTAGGTGAAGGCGGGTGGGGTGGAGTGTGCACGTCCTCGGAGGGGAGGGGTGATCCCATCATGAGTCTGGAACGGGGAGCGGGCACGCCGGCCTCTCTTCCGGACCGGTCAGCGCCGCGACGGGTCCTGATGATCGCCTACGCCTGCAGTCCCTATCGGGGCTCGGAGCCCGGCGTGGGGTGGCACCGGGCCGCGGAGATGGCGAAGCACTTGGAAGTCTGGGTTATCTCGGAAGAACACGAGTTCAGACATGACGTCGAGCGGTATCTGCAGGAGACTGGCCCAATCGAGAATCTACATTTTCGCTTCGTGCCCAGGGTGATTGCATCGACGACGATATGGCGTCTGCTCAGCGGCGTCCGCCCGTTGTACTATCGTGCATACCGAATCTGGCACAAGAGAGCCTATCGCCTGGCCTGTAAGCTGCGCGAGGAAATCGAATTCGACCTCGTCCACCAGTCGACCATGTGCGGGTTCAGAGAGCCGGGTCAACTTTGGAAGCTCAATATACCCTTCATTTGGGGACCGATCGGAGGGACGCAGAACTACCCCTGGCGCTTCCTGGCCCAAGCCGGACTCCATGTGGCACTGACGGAAGGCGTGCGCACCGTCCTCAACAACATCCAACTCCGGTTCGCGCCTCGCATTCGTTCGGCGGCGAGACAAGCAGGCGCCCTAGTGACAGCTATGCCCGTTGTTCAGAAGGCCTTCAAGTCCGTGCATGGCGTCGACTCCGTGTGCCTTCTCGATGTCGGTGTGAGTCATGTCGTGGAGAAGCCACGGCAGTACCAGGGGCGCCACCATCCACTTCGCCTCTTGTGGAGCGGATTCTTCGAGGCCCGGAAGGCCCTCCATCTGCTTCTGAAGGCGGTCGCGCGCCTGCCGATCGACTTCGAGTATGAGCTGAGGATCCTCGGGGGGGGACCGCAAGAGCGGAGATGGCGGAGGCAGGCGAAGCGCCTCGGAGTTGCCGATCACTGCACCTGGGTAGGGTGGTTGCCTCATGAGGAGGCGATGAAACACATGGCTTGGGCCGATCTCTTCGTCTTCACAAGTCTTCGAGACACCTGCGGCACGGTCGTGCTCGAGGCACTCAGCCAAGGGCTCCCAGTCCTATGTTTGGACCATCAAGGCGTCGGCTCTGTTATCACCGAGAGCTGTGGGATCAAGGTGCCGGTCACGACACCCCGAGAGGTGATCGAGGGGCTGCGTGACGCAATTGTCGTGGCTGGGCGCGAGGATCGGAAGCTCGAGTCCCTCTCCCAAGGGGCGATCGAGAGGGCTCGTGAGTACCTCTGGGAGCAGCACGGCGATCGTTTGGCGAAGCTGTATCGCGGCGCGTTCGTCAAACACTCGATCTCCAACGCGCGGTCCTGCCACGGGGTGGTGCCTGTCGAACACTCGGAGTTGCCGCAGTGAACGCGCCCGTTGTTCGTGGGGACGGCGGGGCGCCGCGGAGCGGCATACTCGATTCTCCCTTGGTGACTGTCGCGATGCCTGCGTACAACGCGGAGTTGTGGATCGCCAGAGCGATCGAGAGCGTTCTCGGGCAGACGCTGTCAGACTGGGAGCTGATCGTAGTCAACGACGGGTCGACGGATGGGACCGCTGCCGTCGTCCGAACGTTTCGTGATTCACGAGTGCGGATGGTGTGCCAGGACAACGGGGGCGCCGCCCTGGCTCGAAACACGGCCATGCGACATGCCCGGGGTCGGTACGTAGCTCTGCTCGATGCGGATGACTGGTACGAGCCGCGACACCTCGAGCGAACCACGGGCTTAGCAATACTCGTAACCGAACGAAGCAACAGGCACATAACATCACGTATTGCTTCGTCGTCGATCGAGAGCGAGCCGCGTCGGTCCTGCATGGTGCCGTCGTCGACCACGGTGACGCCCGGCGGCGACCTGCTGGCCCATCAGGCCGGCGAAGGCGGACGTCTTCTTGCGGTTGAAGTCGCCCTCGAGCCCGTGGCCGACCGCCTCGTGCAGCATCATGCCGGGCCAGCCGGAGCCGAGCACCACGTCCATCTCGCCGGCCGGCGCCGGCACCGCGTCGAGATTGACCAGCGCCTGGCGCACCGCCTCGTCGACCGCGCCCTGCCAGGCCTCCGGCGTGATGAAGCGCTCATAGGATTCGCGGCCGCCGTAGCCGTAGGAGCCGGATTCCTGGCGGTCGCCGTCGCCGACCACCACCGACGACGTTGAGCCGCACCAGCGGGCGGATGTCGCGATAGCTCGGCCGTCGGCGCGCAGGATCTCCACCACCTGCCAGGTGGCGGCGACGCGAGGCGGTGACCTGGCGCACGCGCGGGTCCTTGGCGCGGGCATAGGCGTCGATCTCCTCCAGCAGCTTCACCTTGGCGTCGAAGGCCGGCAGTTCGAGCGGATTGTCGTCGCCGTAGAGCTTGCGGTTGCTGCGGCCGGGCGCCTCGGCATATTTGCCGGTGTGGCCGCCCTTGACCGCGCGCACGGCTTCCGCCGCGCGGGCGAGCGCCGCTTCCGACAGGTCGGAGGCATGGGCATAGCCGACCGCCTCGTCCTTGACGGCGCGCAGGCCGAAGCCTTGCGCGGTGTCGTAGGTCGCCTGTTTCAGCCGCCCGTTGTCGAACACCAGCATTTCGGTCTGCTTGTATTCCAGGAACAATTCGCCGTCGTCGGCGCCCTCGAGGCCGCGCGGATGATCCTGGCGACCTTGCCCTGGTCGAGCCCGGCGCGATCGATGAGGGAAGCAACGGCTGGATCCATCATAGTTCTCCGGATGGGACGCCCTCAACCCCTACAGATAGGGGTTTTGCGGCGATTTGGCGAGGGTAGCGGTCTGCCGGCAAACCCAAAGCGGTCCGCGCGCGTTGACCGCCGGGGGAACCCAAAAGCACGGATTATCCATGCCCTTTGTCTATATCGTCGCCTGTGTCGGGGCGCTGGGCGGCATGCTGTTCGGCTACGACACCGGCGCGATCTCGGGCGCGCTGCTCTATCTCAAGCAGCATTTCGCGCTTTCCTCCGCGCTGCAGGAAGTGGTCACCAGCATCGCGCTGGCCGGCGCCGCGGTGGGCGCGGCGATCGGCGGACCGCTCGCCGACCGCTACGGGCGCCGCGGCGTCATTATCGCCAATGCCGCCATGTTCGTGGCCGGCTCGCTCGCCACGGCATTCGCGCAAAACGTGCCCTGGCTGATCGCCGGCCGCCTGTTCATCGGCGCGGCCATCGGCATCGCCTCTTTCGTGGCACCGCTCTATCTGTGCGAAATAGCGCCCGCGCGTATCCGCGGCGCGCTGGTCTCGCTCAACCAGGTCGCGCTCACCGTCCGGCATCCTCATCTCCTATCTGGTCGACTACGCCTTCGCCCGTCCCGGCGGCTGGCACTGGATGTTCGGGCTCGGCACCGTGCCGGCAGCTGGCGCTCGGCCTCGGCATCCTGCTGATGCCGCCGAGCCCGCGCTGGCTGGTCATGCGCGGCCGCCTTGCGGAAGCGCGCCGCACGCTCGCGCGCATCCGGCGCCGCCAGCGGCGCGATACGATACGCGAGCTCGCGAAATTCGCACAAGCCTCGCGCCGCAAGCACGCGGGCTTGCGCGATGCTGCTCAGCGCCGATCCTGCGCATGCCGCTGATCGTCGGCGTGGCGCTGGCGGCGCTGCAGCAGGTCACCGGCATCAACACGGTGATCTATTATGCGCCGACCATCTTCCAGTTCGCCGGCTTCGGCTCGGCCAATGCCGCCATCTTCGCCACCATCGGCGTCGGCGTGGTCAATGTGCTGGCGACGCTTGTTGCGGTCTGGCTAATCGACAAGGTCGGCCGCCGCCCGCTGCTGCTGGTCGGCGAGGCCGGCATGGCGGCGAGCCTGGCCGTGCTGGGCGGCGGCTTCCTCTGGCAGGGCGGGGCGGCCGCCGGCTGGATCACCGCCGGCAGCCTCATGATCTATGTCGGCTTCTTCGCCATCGGGCTGGGCCCGGTGTTCTGGCTGATGATCGCGGAGATCTATCCGCTTGCGCGCGCGCGGCCTCGCCATGAGCGTCGCCACGGTCGTCAACTGGGCGACTAATCTCTTGGTCGCGCTCACCTTCCTCAGCCTGGTCGACGCCTTCGGCAAGCCGGCCACCTTCTGGCTTTATGCGGCGCTGGCGCTGTGCGCGCTCGCCTTCACTTGGTCGCTGGTGCCGGAGACCAAGGGCCGCACGCTGGAGGAAATCGAGGCGCACTGGCACGCCGGCCGGCATCCGCGCGCGCTCAAAGGCAAGCAGGCCTAAGCCGTTTGTGCAAAGCATCGGCGCAAGGGACAAAAAGAGGCCGCCTTCCGGCGGCCTCTGTCTGCGTCCAAGTCGGGGAGGGGGATTGGACGCTTAATACTCCATGGCGAGCGTACCGTAGTTGGCGTTGATGCCGGCGTCCGGCGACGCGACCGGCGCCTGCGCGAAAGCCTCGATGCCCGAGCGCTGCTGCAGGTGCTGCGCGACCGGGCGGGCTTCGGCGCTGTAGAGGTAGGTGTTGCGCTCGGCGAGGGTGAGCGCCTCCGGCTCGGTGGCGAGCGCCGGCGCGGCGGCCGACAAAGCGAGCAGGGCGGCGGTGGCGAACTTGGTAGCGAGCTTTATTTTTGGACTCCGTGTTTGGGGCAAGTGCATTGACTTGCTGACCGTCTTATCGCGACGCGCCCACTCACGTTCAATCAACGTTGTCGTCACAAGAACCGCGGCGCCCTTCACGGTCTCGGCATTGGCCCGTGTCCGATTGCGGCATTGGCACGGCATCATCGCGGCGGATGCGGCGCGCAGCATTCCATGCGCGCTGACCGGCAGGGCGGCGTCACCCTCCGCTGTTATTCCGGGCGTCCGCCAAAGGCGGACGAACCCGAAATCCAGGGCCAAGCTTGAATGTGTTGCTCTGGATTCCGGGCTCGCGGGCTAACGCCCGCGCCCCGGAATGACGGGAAATCTTAGGCCGCCGTCGTGGCCGGCGCGACCGCCGGCTTGGCGAACTGCTCGAAGGCTTCGATGGCGTGGCTCGCATACATGACCGAGGGACCGGCGCCCATATAGATCGCCATGCCGAGCGTATCGATCACTTCCTGGCGGGTGGCGCCTTGCTCCATCGCCGCCTTGACGTGGAAGGCGATGCAGTCGTCGCAGCGGATGGCGACCGAGATGCCGATGGCGATCAGCTCCTTGGTCTTGCCGTCGAGCGCCTTGGGCACCAGCGCGGCCTGCGCCAGGCCGGAGAAGGCTTTCATGACGTCGGGCGTATCGCCACGCAGGCTGCGCATCAGGCCTTTCAGGTCCTTGGTGAGCTCCGACCAGTCGCTAATCATGTCGCCTGTCTCCATTGTCGTTTGCGGCCCGCGGGGGGCGAAAATATATTCATTAATACGTATATAAAGGCCGGCGCGGCGCCCGCCATTGATCTCGATCAAAGCCGCGGCGGAGTACGGTTGGGGGTTATTTCTTGCTTAAGAACGCCGCGCACAGCGCCGGGTCGAATTCGCGGTAGTCGACGGTGATCTCCTCGCCCTTGCGGATGGCGCGGCGGGCGATGACGTAGCCGCTCTTGAGGACGGTGTTGGGCTTGTCGGAATGGTTCATGTGCCGGTCGTTGTCGACCGTGAACAGCACCTCGCCGTCGACACGATAGGCGTAGTTCTTCATGAAATCGCGCGCGGGCTTCGGCAGCTTCCTGAACTGCTTGAGCGAATAGCAGCGGTCGTAGCCCTCCACGAAGCGCCACATCTTGGCGCCCTTGGCGATGCGTTCGGCGGCGAACACGCCGATGCCGTGGATGCGGCTGCGATCGAGATAGGTCTTGACCAGCAGCATCGCTCAGTCCCGCGTGAACGTCACGCGCACCTCGCCGATCGGATCGACCGCGTGGGTGAATTCGGTTTCGTCCGGCTCGATCATCGGCGGCGGGGTGATCGAACCGGTGATGATGATGTCGCCGGCGGACAGCTGTCTCGCCGAAGGCGGCGAGCGTGTTGGCGATATGCGCGACGACTCCGGCAGCTTGCCGGTCAGCGCTTCCGGATCGTTCGTGCGGCGACCTCCGCGCCGCGGCGCATGACGCGCGAGGTGAGGCCGCGCAGGCTGCCGCCCGGCGCGCGTCTTGTCGCCGAGAAGACATGGCGCTGGTAAATGTCGCCGCCGAGCACGGCGTCGAGATTGTCCGGCGTCGGCAGCGGATCGAGATCGGCAAGCTCGATCGCCGGCCCGATCTCCTTGACCGCGGCGAGCGCCGTCTCGGGCGGGCGCCGCCCGGCAGATCGTGCGCCATGCGCACGAAGATTTCCGGCTCGGCCACCGGCTTAAGATAGCCCTTGAGCGACACGGTGCTGCCGGAGGGCAACAGCGCGCGCTGCATCAGGAAGCCGACCAGCGGTCCCTTGAGCCCGAGCTTTTCCATGGTGGCGGGCGCGCCGAGACCGAGCTTCCAGCCGAGCGGCTTCTCGCCGGCGGCGAGCGCCGCGCGGCGCGCGGAAGCTGCGCGGTCATGCCTTTCTTGATCAGCGGCGCGTCCCAGGGGTTTGTCATTGCCTGTCCTCTCTTCTTCTTTCCCTCCTCTTGTGGGGAGGGTCGATCGCCGGAGCGTAGCGACGGCGGTCGGGGTGGGGGTCATGCGAGTTAAAGCAACGACCTCCACCCCGCTCGCTTCGCTCGCGACCCTCTCCACAAGGGGGAGGGTGAAGCGAGCCCGAGGCTGCGCCGCGAGCGATCTTTTTGTGGTGACCACTTCTTGTGGCTCTCCGGATGCACTTGGTAGCCGGAATCCTCGATCGAGCCGGCGCCCATCCAGCCCCAGACCAGCACCACGTCTTCGTCCGAGGTGTTGTTGAAGCCGTGCCAGCAGTCGCGCGGCGAATAGACCACGTCGCCTTCGTCGGACGGCTCCTGGCCTTGCTCGGTGATAGATGTGGCCCTTGCCCTTCAGCACGATGAAGAACTCGTCGCAATTGTGATGGCGGTGGTTTTCGTGGCTGGCGCCGGGCTTGAGCACGGTCCAGCCGACCACGTTGTCGGCGCCGGCCGATTTCTTGTCGATCAGGAACTGCACCTGCATGTCGACCCAGCCGTCCTCGCGCTTGAGGCCTTCGACCTTGGGCACGTCGCGCATATTCGTGCGATACATCTTCGGCGCCGGCGTTTCCTCTTTCATTTTGGCGGCCGTGCCTTTGATGGCCTTGGCCAGCGCCGAGCCGATCTTCTCACCTTGCGATCTCATGACTGTCCTCCAATTCTTATTCTTGTCCGCCAAGCCGGCGATAGACCTGGTGCGCGACCACGAAATCGTTGGCGTCGATGCCGAGGCCGCGGCAGGCATTCATCATCTCGTTGGCGGCGGCGGCGAGCGGCACCGGGCTGCCGAGCCGTGCGGCCGAGATTGAGCGCGAGCAGCATGTCCTTCTGCTGCAGCGTCACGTCGGCAAGCGGCACCTCCGGCATGTTGCCTTCGAGAATGAAGGGCCCGCGATAGCCGAGCACCGGCGAGGCGGCGACGCTCTTGAGGATGGCGTCGACCGCGACCGCGCGGTCGACGCCGCCCTTTTCGGCCAGCGCCACCGCCTCGCCGAAGCAGATCACCTCGACCATCAGCAGCAGGTTGACGGCGATCTTCATCTGGCAGGCAAGCCCGTTGCCGCCGATGCGCGTCACCTTTGGGCCGATCGCCAGCAGCACGGGCTTGACGCGCTCGAAGGCGTCCTCGTCGCCGCCGATCATGATCGAGGCATTGCCCTGCGTCACCGTCACCGGCTGAACCGGAAAGCGGCCCGTCCAGCATGATCGCGCCGGCCTTGGCGAATTCGGCGGCAACGGCGCGGCTCTCCTCCGGCTCGATGGTGCTCATGTCGATGATAGATGCCGCCGCGGCTTGAGGCCGGCGATGACGCCGTCCGGGCCGAGCGCAACGGCCGCGCACCGCCTTGCGCGTCGGTGACGATGGAGAACACGATCTCCGACTGCGCGGCGACCGCGCGCGGCGTGTCGGCCCAGCGCATGCCGGCTTCGATCAGCGGCCGCGCCCTTTTCGCGCGACCGGTTCCAGCCGGTCACCTCATGCCCGGCCGCCATCAGGCGCGGGACGATCAATTCGCCCATCGCGCCCAGGCCGACAAACCCCAGCTTCACGATAAATGCCCCCGCACGTTGTCTTGACGCGCCACACTAATGGCGTTGCCAGCAGGGACAAGGGCCGTGCCAGACAATCCTGCACCGCGGGAGAAGCGCGTGGCAGCGCGCTTCACCCTCCCCACCCGGGCGCGCCTACGCGCGACCCGGGTGGGGAGGGTGCAGGAAGAGGCTCACGGCAGCTGGTCGTAGCCTTCCGCGAACCCGGCGAGGCTGATCGGGAAGCCGATGCCTTCCTCCGGCGTCTGGAAGATGATGAAGGTCGCGGTCTTGCCGGTGCGCAGCTTCTTGATCAGCGTGTCGTCCATGACCACCTCGGCGATGCAGCCATTGGGCAGGCAGCGCACGAAGCCGGCGCGGCCGATGTCGGCATTGTCGATCTTGAGCCCCAGGCCGGACGGCAGCAGCACGCCGAGCGGCGCCACCACCCGCATCAGCCGGCTCTTCTGGTCGGCGGTCTTGAGCACGATCACGGTCAGGCCGACATTGGCGCGGTCGGCGGCGACCACGCTCTGCATCAGCGCGCATTGCTCGGATTTGGCGCCCGGCGGGGTATCGCAGCGGATCTGCCAGTCCTTGTGCACCGACTTGACCGCGCCCTGCGCCGCGGCCGGTGCGCGCGCCGCCAGCGTGAGCCCCAGCGCCAGGCAGCCAGCATCGCCGAGCAGGCCGCCCTGGCCGCGGCGCCGAGCGCCGTCTGCGGATGTGCCGGAAAATGCCCATCGCTCAATCCCTTGGCCTGCGGCCGCGGCCGGCGCTTGCCGCCGCCGGCGCGAATCGCCGCCCCGTCCATGCATGTCAGCTCGCCCCTTGGGTCATGCCCGCCTGGTCCTGTCAAGCAAGGGCCGGGGCCCGCGCGGGCGCGCCTGACGGCCCTATCCAGGCACCGTCCTCGTGGCGTAAATGCGGCGCTCCCGGATTTTGCCGAAGCGCGGCAGGGTTTATGCAAGCGAGCCCTTTGTGCGCAGGCGCGCATTGCGCGGCTGAAATATAGGCGCATTGCGGCAGCGCGCGGAATTGTGGTTTGAGAAGCCGGGATTTCCCCCGTCCCGCCGCACGAAGCCAAAACTGCCACGCCCGTGGCAAAACGCCGTGCTCAGCGGGCCGCGCCGAACATCGTGTCCCGCGGTGGGCGGCAAAACGGAGCCTTGTATCCAGGGCCGTTTTCTCGTCGAGGGAGCGCAAAAAACGATGCCGGTGCTCAAGCGGTTGATCGCATTCGTGGTCACGGCGCGTGACCGTTCTTGCGGCGGCGGCGCCGCCTTGGCCGCGACCACCGGCGAGCCGCAGCCCTGGGAGCTCGGCCTGCAGCCGGGCGCCACGCCGGTGATGGACGACATCATCTGGTTCCATGACTTCCTGCTCTGGATCATCGGCGCGATCGCGCTGTTCGTGCTGGCGCTGCTGGTGATCGTGATGGTGCGCTTCAACGCCCGCGCCAATCCGGTGCCCTCGCGCACCACCCACAACACCATGATCGAGATGATCTGGACCGTGGTGCCGGTGCTGATCCTGGTGGCGATCGCGGTGCCGTCGTTCCGCCTGCTGTTCTTCGAGCTCAAGATCCCCAAGGCCGACGTCACGGTGAAGGCCACCGGCAAGCAGTGGTTCTGGAGCTACAGCTATCCGGACCAGAAAGTTCGAATTCGATTCGCTGATGGTGCAGGACAAGGACCTGAAGCCCGGCCAGCCGCGGCTGCTGACGGTCGACAACGAGATGGTGGTGCCGGTCAACAAGGTGGTGAAGGTGCTCGCCACCGGCGCCGACGTCATCCACTCCTTCTCGGTGCCCTCCTTCGGCATCAAGATCGACGCCATCCCCGGCCGCATCAACGAGACCTGGTTCAAGGCCGAGCGCGACGGCACCTATTACGGCCAGTGCTCGGAGCTGTGCGGGCGCGACCACGCCTTCATGCCGATCGTGGTCCATGTGGTGAGCGAGAAGGACTACACGGCCTGGCTCGACGCAGGCGAAGAAGAAATACGCCAGCACCGAGCCGATCACGCCGACCGCCGTGCGCCAAGCCGCGGCCAAGCCGACGCAGCGCGCCGCACGCGACGACGCTGGCGGCGGCGGCAAGTGACAACACATAGCAATATATCGAATATAATAAAGCGACGATGACAAGGTTCTAAGGGACAAGAACAATGGCAACCACGCGGCTGCACACGCAGGGCACGAGGCCAACGGTCACCATCCGACCGGATGGCGGCGTTTCGTCTATTCGACGAACCACAAGGACATCGGCACGATGTACCTGGTGTTCGCGCTGATGGCGGGCGTCATCGGCGGCCTGCTGTCGATCGCGATCCGCATGGAGTTGCAGAACCCCGGCATCCAGTTCTTCCCCAGCCCGCACGAATTCGACGTGTTCACCACCGCGCACGGGCTGATCATGATCTTCTTCATGGTCATGCCGGCGATGATCGGCGGCTTCGGCAACTGGTTCGTGCCGCTGATGATCGGGGCGCCCGACATGGCGTTCCCGCG
>CAWJPY010000007.1:0-59248 GCA_963844865.1 uncultured Holophagae bacterium | reverse complement strand
CTTAACTGCTGTAAAAAAGCATGCTCTGCGTGTAGAAGTACAGGCTTGTATAATCATTGTGTTGCCAATTTTCCCGCCGGGATCATTTTAGTCTCACAACATCAAGCAAGACGGTGAACACCGATGTCAGCCAACGTCTGCTAATCGCTACCCGTAAGAGTCCGCTGGCCCTGTGGCAGGCCGAGCATGTCCGTCCCGCCTGCTGGAGGCTCTCCCGGGCTGCAGGTCGAACTGGTTCCATGTCCACCCGGGTGACCGCGTCTGGACAGTCCACTGGCGAAGATCGGCGGCAAGGGCCTGTTCGTCAAGGAACTCGAGCAGGGTATGATGGAAGGGCGCGCCGATATCGCGGTGCACTCCATGAAGGACGTCCCGGTCGATTTCCGCCGGGACTGGGCATCGGCGCCATCCTCGAGCGCGAGGATCCGCAGGATGGCTCCGTATCAAACTGGTTTGGGTCATCGACGAACGAACGCAGGGGGCACGTAGCAATACGTAATCGTAACTGAAGCGGAGAAAAATGCTCAATCGCCACGGATCCTGGAGTTCTACGCGAAGCGTCCACAGCTCCAGGAGCGGATGACGGAGCAGATCGCGGAGTTTCTGTGGTCGCAGCTGAACCCCCAGGGGGTGATGGTCGTCGTGGAGGCACGGCACCTGTGCGTGGAGATGCGCGGCGTCAAGAAACCGGGCGCGCTCACCACAACCTCGGCCCTGCGCGGCTGCTTCGCCGACCGCAAGGTGCGGGAGGAGTTCCTGGCGCTGCTGCGTCGCCAGGCTTCCTGGTAGCCCCCGCCTCTTCGACCCACGTTCGCCTCCCCTCTCCGTGCGCGTCCTGGATCGTCTGACCAGGAGACGGTGGGCGCATGGGTGGCGGGATGTCGAGATCGGCGGCAGTCAGCAGCGTCCGCGTTCAGCGACGGCGACAGTGACCGCGAACGGCGTCAGCGACAGTGATCTGCGTCGGCAATCGGCTTCAGGGGAGCCGGAAGCTTCATCACGAGCTTGATCGCAGCGCCCGCAGCTTCGAGCGCTTCGCTGTGGGCAGCGAAACCAGTGCGAGGCATCGCGTTGAGCATGGTGACCTCCGGGTCGTTCATGTCCCCTCTCACGAGCCGGTGGCCGGCTACGTTCTCAGACGAACGACCCGGAGGTCACCATGCCGCCGAACGCTGAACACGGGTAGCGGGGTGACGCATGTCGCGACGCGCCGGTTCTTTCGACGCCTTCCCCGAGGTTGCCACCGCTGACACTCTTTCCGGTCCCCACGCGAGGCGCGGCCGGCACGCGTCGCTCCGGAAAAGTGTCAGCAGTGGCACGCCCGAGGGACGCGCTGTTGTGTCCGGGACCGCTGGGCCGCGAGAGCCGAACGCTGCCGCCGGTCTGATCTTGTGGAACTCTGACCAGGATTGAGCCACCTGACCTGACGCTCAGGTGGTGACAACGCCGCGAATGGTCCGGGTCGGGTTACGGGCCCGCGGGCTCCGTCACTGCAGCTCGCAGAAGATGTACACGCTGCGGGTGGCGAGGAGGGCGCGGCCACTCACCGTGAAGCGCTGGCGTTCCTTCTTGAGGCGGCCCCCCGCGATCCGGAATGGGTCGCACTGCAAACGGTCCAGGGGCGTTCCCTGCTCGTCCTGGAGGAGCACCACGACCAGGGCGGTGACGCTGTGGTCCAGGGCGCTGTCGAACTCGAGCTCGGTGTTGATTGCCATGCTCTGGTCGGCCTCGATCTCCCGATCTCCCCTGGGAGCGACGCGCAGCTGCGTCCACCGCACGCCTTCAATGTCCACGTCGGGGGCGAGCTCGTCCCCGACGCGGTACGCGAATCCATCCTGGAAGGGGTTGGAGACGGGGCGGAAGGCGCTCTCCTGGGCAGCGGCCAAGTTGATGAGAACACCTATCGCGAGCACTGTCGCGCTGAATCGGAACACTGCCATCACGCCCCCGCGGCGAAGGTCTCGATAGCTCGATTATACCCCGCACGGTGCGGGCCCCGCGGCCGGCGAGGCCGGGACCTCTTCGCCAGCGGGTGCGAAGTCGGCCTACAACGTGTGGACGGTCATGCCGCGCTCCACCTGGCTGGCGTCTCCGGAGGTGACGTCGCAGATGGAGAGCTTCTCCTTGACGTCGGAGACCCGGATCCGGCACACCTCGGTCATGGACTCGTCGAGGACCTCGCCGGTGTCGGGGTCGCGGATCACCTCGACGTCGCCGATCTTGAAGGTGTCGCCGGTCTTCACGCCCTCGCGGGACCCGCGGTTGATGTAGACCTTGCCGTCCTTCACCAGGACGACCGAGCCGGTCCAGGGGATGCTGGGCAGCTGATCGGTGATGAACTTCACCGCTTCCGCGCACGCGTCCTGCACCGCCAGCCCGACGTTGTCGTTCTTGTGCCCGCCGAAGGCCGCACCCCAGCCTCCCGTGCTGTAGCCGACGCCGATGCCCTTCTTGGTGGAGGTGCCGACCACGTTGGTGGAGGCGAGCACTTGGCCGGTGGTGGAGTCGACGACGTAGATGGTGGCGTTGATCTCGCCCTTGCCGGCCTTGCCGCCGATCTTGAAGCCCTTGATGCGCACGCCACCGCCGCCGCCCGCGGTGTCATCCTGGACGTGGGTGATGGCGCCCTTGACCAGCAGCTGGGCGGGTGTCATCTGACCGGTCACCGGGGCCTTCTTGCCGCCGGCGGTGCGGCCCGACGCGGCGAAGTCCTGCTCGGCCATGGCCTCGGAGCGCATGTCGCTCTCGCCGAGGACGATGAAGTGTCCGCTCTGGTTGAGCATGTCGGTGAGCACCGTTCCCCAGGCGTCGCCGATGTCCCAGCGGCCGTACCAGCCTGCCTGGTTTTCGAACTTGGTGACGGTGATCGAGTAGCGCAAGCCGCCGGTCGCCTCGTCGGCGGCAAGCGCCGGAAGGGTAGCAGCCAGCGCGAGAATCAAGACGATCAGTGCGGGCTTCCTCATGGCTCCTCCTCCTGGGTGTGGAACACTCCGATCCGGCACCATCCTACCGCAACGATTACGAGCCGGCCGTCAGGCCGGGTACTTGCGGGTGATGTAATTCACCAGATTCTGAATCTCGAAGTGCTGCTTGCGGGTCATCCACCGGGTCAGATCGCCGATGGACACCAGACCCACCAGCTTGCCGCCCTCCATCACCGGGAGGTGCCGGCAGCGTTGCTCGGTGACGATCGCCATGGCCTCTTCGACCGTGGTCGCCGGGGAGACGACCACGACCCTGCTGGTCATCACGTCGGCGATTCGGGTTTGCGCCGGGTCACGGTCGCTGTCCAGGACCCTCGTGAGCACGTCCCTCTCCGTGAAGATCCCGAAGAGCTCCTCGTCCGCACAGACCAGCAGCGCGCCGATCCGCTCCTGGTTCATCTTGCGCACGGCCTCCAGAACCGTGCTGGTGGGCGTGACGTGGTGCACCACGCCGCCCTTGTGGTCGAGCACCGCCTGCAGGGTGTTTCGCATGCTTGCCTCCCGTCACCACGAGAAGGCCCAGCCCGCGGTCGTCCTGGACTGGGTCATGATTCGTCGCTCCAGCGTTGTCGGTCGTTGCTACACAACGCCGGTGGGGGCTCGAAATTTCGCCCCGCGGACGTTACTTGCGGGGGTGCCGCTGCGCCTTGCGCACGCACAGCGCGGTCATGTTCACGATGTCGCCCACCTCCACGCCGCGCTGCAGGACGTGCACCGGGGCGCCGATGCCGGTGAGGATCGGACCGATCGCCTCCACCTTACCCAGCCGCCACAGGAGCTTGTAGGCGATGTTGGCGGACTGCAGGTCGGGGCAGACCAGGACGTTGGCGTCTCCCAGGATCTTGGAGTGGGGGAAGCCCTCGAGCGCCACCGACGGCTCCACGGCGGTGTCGGCCTGCATCTCGCCCTCGATGATGAGGTCCGGCCAGCGCTCGCTGGCGATGGCCACCGCCTCCCGCACCTTGCGGGTCCTGGGATCGATGTTGGAGCCGAAGTTCGAGTAGGAGAGCATCGCCACCCGCGGCTCGTCCTCGAAGTAGTGCTTGACCACGTAGGCGGTCAGGTAGGCGATCTCCGCCAGGTCCTCGGCGCTCGGGTCCTCGGTCACGGTGGTGTCGGCGATGTAGAAGGAGCGGTCCTCGAACATGAGCATGTACACGCCGGCCACGCGGTGCACCCAGGGCCAGGTCTTGTGGATCTGCAGCGCCGGCCGGATGGACTCGGGATAGGACAGGGTGAGGCCCGAGATGAGGCCGTCGACGTCGCCGTGGCGAAGCATCATGTTGCCGAAGTAGACCGAATCGCGCATCAGCTTGGTGGCGGTCACGTCGGTCACGCCGTGGCGCCAGCGCATCTCGAGAAAGTCCTCGACATAGGTCGCGAAGCGCGGATCGCGGGCCGGGTCCACGACCTCCACCGTGCCGTCGGTAACCTCGTGCTCCGCGAGCAGTCGCTGGACGACGTCGCCGTCGCCGAGGAGGACTGGTGTGCAGATCCCCTCCTCGACCAGGATCTTGGCCGCGCGCACGATCTTGTGGTCCTCGCCCTCGGGGAACACGATCCGCTTCGGGTCGCGCCGGGCCTGGTCGAACACCACGTGCATGACCTGCCGAGTCCGCGACAGCCTCGACTCCAGCTCGCGAATGTAGTCCTCCTTGGAGCTGTAGGGCTTGCGGGCGACACCGGTGCGGATGGCAGCCTCGGCCACCGCCGGCGCCTCCCACAGGAGCACGCGATAGTCGAAGGGCTTGGGGATCAGGTAGTCGCGTCCGAACTTGATGGTCTCGCCGCCGTAGGCGCGGATCACCGGGTCGGGCACGTCCTCCTTGGCCAAGGAGGCCAGGGCGTGGGCGGCGGCCAGCTTCATCTCCTCGTTGATGGTGGTGGCGGCGACGTCCAGGGCGCCGCGGAAGATGAACGGGAAGCCGAGCACGTTGTTGACCTGGTTCGGGTAGTCGGAGCGCCCGGTGGCCATGATCACGTCGGAGCGGACCGCGAGCACCTCCTCCGGCGTGATCTCGGGGTCGGGGTTGGCCATGGCGAAGATGATGGGATCGGGGGCCATGGTCTTCACCATCTCCGGGGTGACCAGGCCCTTGACCGACACGCCGACGAAGATGTCGGCGCCCCGCATGGCGTCGGCCAGGGTGCGGGCGTCGGTCTCAACGGCGAAGCGCTCCTTGTACTCGTTCATCCCGTCGGTGCGGCCCTTGAAGATCACGCCCTTGGAGTCCACCATAAGGATGTTCTCGGGCCGAACGCCGAGCGCGATGTAGAAGTTGGCGCAGGCGATTCCTGACGCGCCCGCGCCGGAGAAGACCACCTTCACCTCGTCGATCCGCTTGCCGGCCACCTCGACGGCGTTGAGCAGCGCCGCGCCGGAGATGATGGCGGTGCCGTGCTGGTCGTCGTGGAAGACGGGGATCGAGCAGGTCCGCTTGAGCTCCTCCTCGATGTCGAAGCACTCGGGCGCCTTGATGTCCTCGAGGTTGATGCCGCCGAAGGTGGGCTCCAGCATCTGGCAGAAGCGGATGATCTCCTTCGGGTCGGAGGTGTCGACCTCGATGTCGAACACGTCGATGTCGGCGAAGCGCTTGAAGAGGACGCCCTTGCCCTCCATCACCGGCTTGCCCGCAAGGGCCCCGATGTTGCCGAGCCCCAGGACCGCGGTGCCGTTGGAGACCACCGCCACCAGGTTGCCCTTGTTGGTGTACTCGAAGGCCAGCTCGGGCTCCTTGGCGATGTCCAGGCAGGGCTCGGCCACCCCTGGCGTGTAGGCCAGGGACAGGTCGCGCTGCGTCACGCAGGGCTTGGTGGCGACGACCGCCAGCTTGCCCTTGCGCTTTCCGGTGTGGTAGGCGAGCGCTTCATCCCGGGTGATCTTCTTGTTGGCCATGGCGTCGGCTCCGTTCTGCTTGAGGAGGGAGACAAGCGAAAGAATTCACAAGGGCGAACGATAGTCCTTGGCGTCAGCGAGGTCAACCGGGCGGTGCCGGTTCCTTCCCGGTCAGAGCCGGCGACGGTGGCGCTCCAGAGCGAGCTCGATCAGCTCGTCGAGGAGGCGGGCGTATTCGAGGCCGGTGACTCCCCACAGCCGGGGGTACATGGAGATGGATGTGAACCCGGGGATCGTGTTGGCCTCGTTGACCCACAGCGTGCCATTCGCTCGCTCGAGGAACAAGTCCACACGGGCCATGCCGTCACAGCCCAGGGCCTCATACGCGGCAACCGCCAGCGCGCGGGCCGCGTCGGTCTGGGCGGGATCGAGTTCGGCGGGGGCCAGCAGTCGGCAGGCGTCGTCCAGGTACTTGTCCGCGTAGTCGTAGAACTCGTGGCCGGGCACGATCTCGCCCGGGACCGAGGCCCGTGGCCGGTCGCGGCCCAGGACCGCTACCTCGATCTCACGGGCGTCGAGACCGCGCTCCACGATGACTCTCCCATCCCAGCGCAGGGCCTCGTCCACGGCGGGCCCCAGCGCGGCCGCCGCCTTCACCTTGGTGATACCCACGGAGGAGCCGAGGCGGGCCGGTTTGACGAAGAGGGGGAGCCCCAGCGCCCGGGAGGCTTCGGTGAGCTCCTCGCGCCGCGTGGTCCAGGCGTGGGCGGTCAGATCCCGCCAGTCGACCGTGGCCAGCCCGGCCTGCCGCAGCAACCGCTTGCTGAGGATCTTGTCCATGCATACCGCGGACGAGGTCAGGTCGCACCCGACGTAGGGCACGTCGAGCATCTCGAACAGGCCCTGAATGGCCCCGTCCTCACCGAAGGGTCCATGCAGGACCGGGAACGCCACGTCGACGGCGCCCTGCAGGAGGCGCGGGTCGATCGTGTCGCGACCGTCGAAGTGCATGACCTGGTCGGGACGATCCCCCGAGCGCTCAAGCACGGCTGCGGCGGTGTCAGGATCCGCCCATCGCCCCTGGCGGTCGATGGCCATGGGCAGGAGACGATGGCCTCCGCCCGTGAGGGTCCGGGCCACGGACCGGGCGGACACGACGCTGACCTCGTGCTCGCCGGACCGACCTCCGAACACGAGCCCGATCGTGAGCGGTGTGTTTCCAGCCATGCCATCCCCCTGTCCCCGAGGTTGCAGTCTCATTGTGACCCAACTCGGGCGCCGGCGCGGAGAGCCGGGGGCAGCATCAGGGATCATGGACCGTGGCAGTTGACAGCGGCAGCGGCCGCGTCAGTCGGCGTCGTCAGCAACCAGCGCCCGCGGCGGTGACCAGCGTCGGCGATCAGCGGACAGCGGACAGCCGCACCGCCATCTCTCACTCCGGGAGATCGAGAGAGCGGGCACGAGGAACGTTGCGACGTCAAAGCCGGTGCCAGGCACCCTCTCTGACGTCGCCGACGCGCGGGAGCGGGGCTGTCGCTGACGCGCTAGGATGGGCCCATGGAGCGAGTGGTGACCGGCCTGGAGGCGGTGCTGGAGGACCCCGCTGCGATCGGTGATCGGCCCTGGGCGCTGCTTTCCAATCACGCGGCGGTGACCTCGAAGCTGGGACCGGCGCGGAATGCGCTCGCCGCGGGAGTCCCCGGCCCCCTCATCCGTCTCTTCGCACCCGAGCACGGTCTCGACGGGGTGGCCCAGGACATGGAGCCAGTGGCCGACGAGCGCGATCCCCTCACCGGGCTGGAGGTCCGATCCCTGTACGGCGCCGACTCGTCGACGCTGGAGCCGAAGGCCCGCGATCTGGAAGGGGTGGAGGCGGTGGTCGTCGATGTGCCCGACATCGGCTGCCGGTACTACACCTTCGCCGCCACCATGGACGCCATGATGGCCGCCAGCGCCCGGGCGGGGGTCGAGGTGGTGGTGCTGGACCGTCCCGATCCCATCGGCGGCGTGGAGCGCGAGGGAGGTCCGGTCCAGCCGGGGTTCGAGTCCCTGGTGTCCCGCCTGCCCACGCCCGTGCGCCACGGCCTCACTCTGGGGGAGCTAGCGCTGCTGCTCCAGCGGGTGCGCCACCCCGACCTCGAGCTCACCGTCGTGGGCTGCCGCGGGTGGCGGCGGGAGCGCTGGTGGGACGAGACGGGGCTGCCCTGGGTGCCGCCGTCACCCAACATGCCCACCCTCCAGACCGCGGCCGTCTACCCGGGGCTGTGCCTGGTGGAGGCGACCACCCTGTCGGAGGGACGCGGCACCACCGCCCCCTTCCGGTTGGTGGGGGCGCCATGGTTGGACGGTGAGCGCCTGGTGAACGCTCTCCGCGAGCGCAAGCTCCCGGGCGCGGCCTTCCGCGCCGCCCGCTTCCGCCCGAGCTTCGGCAAGCACGCCGGCGAGGTGTGCGGCGGGGTGGAGATCCACGTCACGGATCGTGTGCGCCTGCGCCCCCTCGCCCTCGGCATGCACCTCCTGCAGGCCGCCCGCCGCCTGGGTGGAGAGCGCTTCCAGTGGCGTCGCGAGGCCTACGAGTTCGTGGCCGAGGTCCCCGCCATCGACCTCCTTACCGGGTCCGCCGACGCCCGTGCGGCGATCGAGAGTGGCGGCGATCTCGGCGAGCTGCTCGAGGCCTGGCGCCGCTGGGTGGTCGAGTTCGAGGAGAGCCTCGAGGGGGTTCTCCTCTACCACGAGTAGCATCTCCGCGGCAGTGGCAGTGGCAGTGGCAGCGGCAGCGGCAGCCATCATTAACGGCGTTCAGTGTTCCGTGGCCAGCGTCAGCGAGCAGTGCCAGCATCCGCCTCGCGCGACCGGGCAGAAGGCGGGCGCGGCGAGGCTGCACAATCAACTCCGAATCGGTGGAGTCGAGCGTCGGGTAAGGCAGAGACGGTGCCAGGCGCCCTGTCGAATGTGGCGATCCGCGTGCCATCGAATCAATACGGGGTGTCTGACACCGGCGCTGGTGCTCCCGAAGCCTCTCGCCATCGGACCGACGCTGTGGCTGCCCCGGTGGCTGCCGCCGCTCACCGACGTCATCCCAGGGAGGGCGGCTATCGCCCTCTCTTCCCCATCGCTCGCAGTCGCCGGACCTCGGCCACCATGCGTTCCGCCGCCCACTCGAGCTCGTCGGAGGTGGTGGTCCGGCCGAGGCTGACGCGGATAGAAGCTGCCGCGAGGGCGGGGGCGACGCCCATGGCGCGCAGCACTGAGGAGGGCTCGGGGCTGCCCGTGGCGCAGGCCGATCCGGAGCTGACCGCGAGGTCGCGCAGGGAGGCGAGCAAGGCGTTGCCGTCCACCCCGGCGAAGGAGATGTTGCTGGTGTTGGGGAGGCGGTGGTCCCGGGGGCCGTTCACGGTGACCCCGTCCAAGCGCTCCTGGAGGTGCTCCTCGAGGCGGTCGCGAAGCCCTGCCATCAGGCGCCCGTCCTCCCACCAGCGCTCGCGGGCGAGCTCCAGCGCTCGCGCCATGCCCACCGCGGCGGGAAGGTTCGGGGTTCCGGAGCGCTGGCCGCCCTCCTGGCCGCCGCCGAGGAGCAGCGGCTCGGGGCGCAGGGGGGGCCTCTGGCGGCGGCTGTAGAGCACGCCGATCCCCTTGGGACCGTATGCCTTGTGCGCCGAAAGGCTGAGGTGGTCGACGCCCAGCTCGGCGACATCGACGGCGACCTTGCCCGGTCCCTGGGCGGCGTCGCAGTGCACGACGACACCATGAGCCCGGGCCAGCTCGGCGGCCTCGCGCACCGGTTGCAGGGCTCCGGTCTCGTTGTTGGCCAGCATCAGGGTCAGGAGCACGGTCCGGGGAGTGAGGGCGTCCTGCAGCTCCTGCAATCGGATGCGGCCGTCTGCAGCCACTCCGAGCAGGGTGATTTCCCAGCCCTGACCCCGGAGGCGGCGGAGTGGCTCCAGCACCGAAGGATGCTCGGTGACCTGAGCAACGAGGTGCCGCCCCCGATGGGCCAGCCGATGGGCGAGGCCCACCAGGGCCGTGTTGTTGGCCTCGGTGGCGCCGGAGGTGAAGGTGATCTCGGAGGGGGCGCCCGCCCCGATGGCGCGTGCGGTCCGGCTGCGTGCGTCGTCCAACAGGGCAGCGGCCTCCTGACCCGGTCCGTGCCCTCGACTGGAGGGATTGGCGAACGTGGAGGTGAGGAGGGGGACCATGATGGCGGCGACCTCTGGGTCGCAGGGGGTCGAGGCGTTGCAGTCCAGGTAGGCGGTGTGGGGTCGTCCCATGAAGAGGCCATTGTACCCGTCTCCGGCGGGTGGGTTGCGGCTCGGCGGCGACCCGGGATACCATGCACCGGCGTGACCCAGGGGGCACGCGGAGTGATGGATGATTGACATGACAGACGACGACCGATCCCGAGACGAGGAAGGCTTCCTCTCTGTGCCCGAGGCCGTGGCGCGGATCGCCCGCGGCGAGCAGATCATCGTGGTGGACGACGAGGACCGCGAGAACGAGGGCGACCTGATCTTCGCGGCCGACAAGGTCACCCCGGAGGCGATCAACTTCATGGCGCGCCATGGCCGGGGGCTGATCTGCATCGCGCTCCCGCCCGATCGCTGCGAGGCCCTCGACCTGCCGCTGATGGTGGAGAAGAACACGTCCGCCCACGGCACCGCCTTCTGCGTCTCGGTGGAAGCCAAGGAGGGCACCACCACGGGGATCTCCGCCCACGATCGCGCGGCCACCGTGCGCGTGCTCATGGATCCCGAGGCGGAGCCCCAGGACCTCAGACGCCCGGGCCACATGTTCCCCCTCCGTGCACGGCGAGCCGGCGTGCTCAAGCGCGCCGGGCACACCGAGGCGGCGGTGGACCTGACCCGTCTCGCCGGCCTGCCGCCGGGGGGCGTGCTGTGCGAGATCATGGACGATGACGGCGGCATGGCCCGCCTGCCGCGGCTGCGCGAGTTCGCTCGGGAGCACGACCTGGGCATCCTCACGGTGGCCGATCTCATCGCCCACCGCATGCAGACCGAGCACCTGGTGGAGCGGGTGGCCGGCCCCCTGCTGCCGACCGAGTACGGCAACTTCAGGATCTACGGGTACCGCAACCGGGTCACCGCCGAGGAGCATGTCGCCCTCGTGATGGGCGAGATCGACCCGGCGGAGCCGGTGCTCGTCCGGGTCCACTCCCAGTGCCTGACCGGCGACATCTTCGCGTCGACCCGGTGCGACTGCGGGAGCCAGCTGCACGCGGCACTGGCCCGTATCGCCGAGGAGGGCAAGGGCGTGCTCCTGTACCTCCTCCAGGAGGGGCGCGGGATCGGGCTCTTCAACAAGCTCCGTGCCTACGAGCTCCAGGACCAGGGCAAGGACACGGTGGAGGCCAACGTGCACCTCGGTTTCAAGGCCGATCCCCGGGACTACGGCACCGGCGCCCAGATCCTGGTGGACCTCGGGGCCCGTCGCCTCCGCCTGATGACCAACAACCCGAAGAAGTACAGCGCCCTGCGCGGGTTCGGCCTCGAGATCGTGGAGCGGGTGCCGCTGGAGATGCCTCCAACCGAGGCGAACCGCAGCTACCTGGAGACGAAGAAGCAGAAGATGGGGCACCTGCTCAAGCTGGTGTAGTTGCCGCGCACGGTCCGGGCACATCACGTGCAGACCACCACGCACTCGCGTCCAACGCCGCCGTCCTCGCCGGCCGGCCCGCCGGAGCCATGACCGCGTCGGCGGGCTACCCGCTTCCCGATCTCGCGGACGTGGCGGAAGCCCTCGCCTCAGGCCAGCGGTCCCTGGCCGTGGGGGGGGTGGTGTCCGGCGCTCGGGCCCTGGCCCTGGCCGGTCTGGTCCGGGCGGGCTGGCCGGGCCGGCGCACGCGCACGCTGGTGGTGGTGCCCCACCCCGGCGAGGCGGCCGACCTCGCCAGGGGCCTGCGCCTGCTGGCCCCCGAGGTTCGGGTGGGGCTTGCCCCGGCGGCGGGGGCCTCCCCGTACCAGGGCACCGTCCCGCCCCTGGCCACCCGTCTCGAGCTGGTCGAGCTCCTGGAGGAGATCGCGGCGGACCGCGTGGACCTCGTCGTGGCGCCGGTGCGGGCCCTGACCGGACCCCTCCCCGAGCCGGCGACGGTGGCCGCCCATGGGATCCGGATCGAGGCGGGCGAGCTCCTCGACACGACCGACCTGGCGCGCCGGCTGGCGGCGGCCGGCTACCGCCGAGTCGACCTGGTGGAGGAGCCGGGGGAGTTCGCGGTCCGGGGGCTCGTGGTTGACGTCCACCCCGGTGGTGATCGCCCGGTGAGGATCGACCTCGATGACGACGTGGTGGACGACATCCGTGCCTTCGATCCGGCCTCTCAGCGCAGCGGTGGCGACGAGCTGCCGTGGATCACGCTGCCGCCGTTGGACCCGTACCCGGCCGATGAGGGGCGGCTGGAGAAGATCGCGGAACGCCTCGCGGTCGCCTACCCGGCCTTGGCCGAGCTGCTGCGGGAGGGGGCCGAGCGGCGTCTGTGGTGGGGCGCGCTGCACCTGGCCGACCCCTGTCTGGCCTGGCAAGACCTGGTGGACGCGGTGGTGGTGTGCGACCGCGACGAGGTCCTCGGAGAGCTGGGCCGTTGGTGGCGGGTGCAGGAGCGGGAGTGGCAGACCCTGGCTGGACGGACGGTGGCACTGCCCCCTCCGGAGATGCTGCTGGTCGGAGAGGAGCGGATCGGTGGCCGCCTCGAGGATGCCGACCTGCGCCTCGAGGGCCTGGAGCTCCTGGACGCCTCGACCCGGTGGCGGCGACTGACGACCCATCCCATCGAGGGCTTCGCCCGCCGCATCCCCGATCTCGTGCCCACGCTGCGCCAGCGCCGTGCCATGGACCTCGCCCAGGTGCTGGTGGTGGCCTCTGACGGCGAGGAGCGTCGCTTCACCCACCTGTTGACCGAGGGGGGCGTGGTCCCCACCTCCGCGGCACCGGGGGCGGGCGATATCAGCATCGTGCACTCGGACCTGGAGCACGGCTTCCGCTGGGACGACGGGTTGGTGGTGTACGGCCGACGGGACCTGACGGCCGCGCCCCTCCCCCGCCGCCGCCCGCACCGGACCGCGTTCGCTTCCGACCTGAGAGACCTCCGCCCCGGCGACCTGGTGGTGCACACGGACCACGGCATCGGCCGCTTCACCGGGTTCCGACGGGTGGCGGTGCAGGGGCGGCAGCTGGAGATGATGGTCCTCGCGTACCGGGGGAGCGACACCCTGCTGGTGCCGGTGGAGCGCGCCGACCTGATCCAGAAGTACTCGGGGGGCGCCGAGGATGGCGGACCGCCCCTGGACCGGTTGGGAGGCAGCACCTGGCGGCGGCGCACGGCCAGGGTCAAGAAGGCGGTGCGGGAGATGGCCGCCGAGCTGCTGCGGCTGGCGGCGGTCCGGAGCGCCGCCCGGGGCCATGCGTACTCTCCGGACTCTCCCTGGCAGCGCGAGTTCGAGGACGCCTTCGAGCACGTCCTGACCCCCGACCAGGAGCGGGCGGTTGCCGACATCAAGGAGGACATGGAGTCACCACGGCCCATGGACCGGCTGCTGTGCGGGGACGTGGGCTACGGCAAGACCGAGGTGGCCATGCGGGCCGCCTTCAAGGCGGTGCTGGAGGGCAAGCAGGTGGCGGTGTTGGCGCCCACCACCATCCTGGTGGAGCAGCACCGCGACACGTTCGAGCGCCGGCTGGCGGGCTTCCCGGTGGAGGTGCGGATGCTGTCCCGTTTCTCCTCGCCCAAGGAGGCCGCGGAGGTGGTGGCCGGGATCGCCGACGGGCGGGTGGACATCGTCATCGGCACCCACCGCCTGCTGAGCCCGGACGTGCGCTTCCGAGACCTCGGGCTGGTCATCCTGGACGAGGAGCAGCGCTTCGGGGTCGCCCAGAAGGAGCGCCTGAAGTCCCTGCGCACCGAGGTGGACGTGCTGTCCATGTCCGCCACGCCCATCCCGCGGACACTCAACATGACCTTCAGCGGCCTCCGCGACATCTCGGTGATCGAGACCCCGCCCCGTGACCGCCAGGCGGTCGAGACCTCGGTCCTGGAGTTCTCCGAGGAGGTGGTGCGGGAGACCATCCTGTACGAGAAGGAGCGCGGCGGCCAGGTGTACTTCGTGCACAACCGCGTGCACACCATCGGCGCCGTCGCCGACTGGCTGCGCCAGGTGGTGCCGGAGACCGACATCGTGGTGGCCCACGGCCAGATGCCGGAGCGGGCGCTGGAGAAAGCCATGCGGCGGTTCCTGGACGGTGAGGCCGACGTCCTGCTGGCCACCGCCATCATCGAGAACGGCCTCGATATCCCCAACGCCAACACCCTGCTCGTGAACCGGGCCGACCGCTTCGGGCTGGCGCAGCTCTACCAGCTCCGCGGCCGGGTGGGGCGGTCGGAGCGACTGGCCTTCGCCTACTTCCTGGTTCCGCCGCGACAGCCGCTGTCGCCCACGGCGCGGGCCCGGCTCGCGGCCATCCAGGAGTTCTGCGAGCTCGGGGCGGGGTTTCGGATCGCGGCCCGCGACCTGGAGATCCGCGGCGCCGGGAACCTGCTGGGCGCCGAGCAGCACGGTTTCATGGAGGCGGTCGGCTTCGAGACCTACTGCCGGCTGTTGGACGAGGCGGTGGCGGAGCTCGAGGGACGAGAGGCACCGAGCCGCCGCGAGGTCGAGCTGCGCCTGGGTCTCGACCTGCAGCTCCCACCCTCCTACATCGCGGAGCCGTCCCTGCGCCTCAGCTTCTACAAGCGCCTGGCGGCGGTGGACGACGAGGAGGCCTTGGCCGAGCTCCTCGCGGAGGTGGCCGACCGTTACGGGGATCCCCCTCCCCAGCTCGAGCTCCTGGGGCGCGCCCAGAGGCTTCGCATCGCGGCCCTCCGCGCAGGGGTGACCGCGGTGCTGCGCCGGGGCCAGCGCTGGGTGCTGCGCACCGATCCCAACGGGGTCGTCCCCCAGGCCCTGGTGGCGGCGCTGGCCCACTGGGAGGGGGCCCGGGTGACCCCGGCGGGGGATGTCGCGCTGCCCATCAGCGGCGAGCCGCTGCTGGAGCCGCTGCAGCGGGTGCTGGAAACCCTGGCGGGTCCCCGCTGACCCGCTGACTCCGGGAACACCGCTCCCCGTAGGGGTAGCATGGAAGCATGCTGTCACAGGACCTCGGAGCGGGAATCCGGGTCGCTGAGCTCCCGGGGGGCGAGCTGGAGGTCTGGAGCGAGCGGCTGGTGCTGCCGTGGACGCCGCGCCGGGGCGGCCTGGTGGGCTCGGCGGTGCGCTTCTCAGACGAGCTCTACGAGGTCGTGACGGGCGCCGCGGACGGCCGTGGCTGGTGGTTGCGGCCGTGGTCGGAGGGGGACGTCGTGCGTGGCGTCTTTCCCCTCGACGCCACCTGGGTCGAGGCCCGGGCGGAGGACGAGGAGCGGCACCGGGGAGCGGCCAGGCGGCGGCTCTGGACCCTGCCGCTGAGCCCCTTGCTGGCGCTGGCGCCGGGACGGCTCCAGCTTCGCTGGCAGGCCGAGTGGGGCTTCCCCGCGCACCGCTCCACGCTGATCTCGGCGGTGCTGGAGCTGGGGGCGGGAGCGTTCCTCCTGATCCACCTCCTGGCGGCGGCGTTCGGGGGCGACGGGACCCTGGCCGGCATCCCGCCGCTCCTCGTGCTGCTGGCCGCACCCCTGTGGGTGGAAGGGCTGCTGCGCATCTTCGTGGTCCTGGGGCACGGTGAGCCCATGGGCTCGTTGGTCGGGGCGCCGCTCCTCCTGGTGAAGCCGCCCAGCGGGCAGACACCCGAGGAGAGGCCGGTGCTCCACGCCTTGGACCCGGAGGAGGGGAGGTTGGACCTCGTCTCGCCCGTGCAGCGGGTGGACTGGCACGAGGACGGCATCCTGCGGTACCGCGGCGAACCCTACCGCCTCCACGCCAGCGATCGCCTGGGACGGGACTGGATCTACTCATTCAGACGGGTGGACGGCGACGGCGGGCTCGCGCTCAAGCTGAGCCCCCCCGCTCCGCCCGAGAGGCGCGTTCCCGCGGCCGCGCCCCCGCACGGTCCGCGGGTGCTGGAGATGGCGCTGGGGACGGCGCTGGCGTGCCTGGCGCCCGGCGACATGCAGCAAAGGTGGGCCGCGATGCTGGGCACGCGACCGCTGTGGTTCACCGTGACCGGCGCCGTTGCCGAGCTCGTGGGCGGGGCCGTCAACCTGCGTGGTGCAGCAGGGAGCTCGGGCCCGATGATGATCATGAACCTGTGCTTCGTGGCGGAAGGCCTCGTCCGGCTCGTGCTCTGTGCCGCCACCGGCGGTCCCGTGGGCAGCCTTCTCGGGCTCGCCCTGGGGCCCCTCCTCGGGCGTCTCATCTCCCGTCTTCCTTCCGGCCCGTGACGGGCGACGTCGGCCGCGACGGGTGAACCGGCGCCCGGCACAGCGTCTCTCGCTTCGGGTTCGCCCGAGCTGGTGCCAGGCACGCTCTCGAATGAAGCGATATGGGTGCTGTCGAATCAAGACGGCGTGCCAGGCATTCGCTCTGACGAGCCCGGGGTGCGTGAGGCACTCACCGTGCTAGGCTGTGCGGGTGTGTCTGAGGGGCAAGCCCGCGTGGGGTGCGACGATGTTGGTCCTGGCGACTCTCGCAGGGTGCGGGACCAAGGCCGACGTCGTGGCGAAGGTGGGAGACCGGACCGTCGAGACCACGGCGATACAGGGCTACCTGGAGGCGGTCACCGGGCTGCGTTGGCAGGCGGTGCAGGAGAAGGTCGCGTCCCATCTCCTGGACCAGTACCTCGACCAGGAGGTGTTGGTTCTGGCGGCGGGGCGCCATCCTTCTGACGCGCTCCTCGACCCGGCGCGCCGCGCGGCGGTGGTCCGGGGTCTGCTGGACGGGCTCTGCGGACCCACGCCGCCGCCGTCTGAGAGCGCCGTCGACGAGGAGATCGCCCGCCGCAGCGCCGAGCCGCGTCCCGCACGGGTCCACGTGCGGCAGATGTTGCTGGACAGCGAGGAGGAGGCCGACGCGGCGCGCCAGCGCGTGCTGGCGGGGGAGTCCTTCGTGGAGGTCTCGCGGCAGGTGAGCCGGGCACCCAACGCGGACAGTGGCGGTGAGCTCGGGTTCGTGGAGGCGGGGACGCTGCCGCCGGAGCTGGACGAGGTCATCTTCAACCTCGCCCCGGGTGCGGTCTCCAAGCCGCTGTCGTCGCCGGCGGGCTATCATGTCTTCCAGGTCTTGGAGAAGGTCCCCGCGGGGCCTCCCGACCGTGCCGAGCTGGAGCCGGTGGTGCGGCGCGAGCTGGAGGATGGGATCGCGCGGGCTCACGTCCGCGGGTGCGTCGAGCGCCTGGCGGGTGAGATCGGCGCGGTCGTGTATCCAAAACACCTCTGGTTCCATTACGAGGGACGCTATGAGCAAGCATCCGATCGCACCTAGCGCGGTGCTGTTGAGCGCGATCCTGATGGCGGTGGCGCCTCTCGTCGCCGGCCAACGCGTCCTCGTGGAAGGGATCCTGGTCCGGGTGAACGACCGGATCCTGACCATGAGCGATTTTCAGAAGCGGCTCCAGGTGGAGCTTTCGCAGGTGTCGACACCGCCTGAGGGAGACGCGCTGCGCAGCTTCGCCCAGCATCTCTTCGATCAGACCGTGGACGACATGATCCTGCTCGAGAGGGCGGACGAGAAGCACCTCACGGTGGACGATGAGATGGTGGACAAGCAGATCGCCCAGCTCCGGAAGGACAACAACCTGGAGGACGACGCGGCCTTCGAGCAGGCCCTCAAAGGGGCCGGCTTGACCGTCGACGCACTGCGCGAGCGTTACCGGCAGTCCATGCTCATGCAGCGGGCCGCCCAGGGTGAGATCACCGCCACCGAGATCACCGAGGAGGAGGTGCGGCAAAGGTACGAGGCGAACAAGGAGGACTACCGCATCCCGGCCAAGGTCGAGCTGGAGCAGGTCTTCCTGCCGGTTGCCGCCAACGGCTCCGATCGCGCTCAGGTGCTCAGGCGCGCTCGGGGACTGGTGGAACGGGTGCGGGGCGGGAACGACCTTCGCGCCGAGGCCACCCTCGCCGGCGTCGAGCTCCAGGACCTCGGAGCGATTCCTCCGGGGGACCTCCGCCCCGATCTGCACGCCGCGATCCAGGATTTAAAGGAAGGCGGCGTGACCGATCCCCTGGAGACCGCCGGGGGCTTCCAGGTGGTGCGGCTCGTCCGTCGCATTCCCACCTCGTACCAGCCCTACGACGAGGTCGCGGCGGCCATCCGCAGGAAGATGGCCATGGACAGCTACCGGGCCCAGACCCGGGGCATCATCGACCGGCTCAAGAAGGACTATCTCGTGGAGATCCACGAGGACCGTTTCCAGCACCTCCTGGACCAGATCATGGGAGCGGCCTGAGGTGGGGGACCGCGGCAACCGTGGGGTGGAGACGGACACCGGCCGGACCTGGGTCAAGGACCTGCAGTCGGGCACCGAGGTGGAGGACGAGTTCGCGGTCAGGTCCAAGGAGGTGCGGCAACGACGGGGGGGCGGCAGCTACCTGGCGCTGACCCTCGGCGACCGAACCGGCAACGTCACGGGCCTGGTGTGGGAAAACGTCAACGAGCTCGGTCGCGAGCTGCAGGTTGGACGGGTGGTGCGCCTGCGGGGCCAGGTCCAGCGCTATAACCAGCGTCTCCAGGTCGTTGTGCGGCGAGCCCACGCCCTCGCTCCCGAGGATGTGGACGACGATCTGTTCGTGCGCTCCTCAACCGTCGATCCCGCCATCCTCTGGCAGCGGCTCCTCGCCCTCGTGGAAGGGGTCGTGCATCCCCGACTGCGGCAGCTCCTGTTCCGGATCTTCTCCGACCCAGAGGTGGAGGAGCGTTTCCGGATCGCGCCGGCGGCCCGCTCGATGCACCACGCCTTTCGCTCGGGTCTCCTGGAGCACACGGTCTCCATGGCCACGGCCGCTCGGACGCTGGCCGAGCACTATGGCCTCGCCGTGGATGTGGTGGTGGCCGGCGCCCTGCTGCACGACCTGGGCAAGATCTGGGAGCTGGAGGCATCCCCCTCCATCGAGTACACCGACGACGGCCGCTTGCTGGGACACCTGACGCAGGAGGTGCTGTACGTGGAGCGCCGGATGGCCGAGCTCGACGAGTTTCCCGAGGAGCTGCGCCGCCACCTGCTGCACATCCTGCTCTCCCACCACGGCGAGTACGCGTTCGGCTCGCCCCGTCGGCCCAAGACCCCCGAGGCGCTGCTCGTGCACCACGCGGACAACCTCGACTCCAAGATGGCCGGCATGCTCGAGGCCATGGAGGCGGGTGGTGACGCCGAGGATGCCTGGACGGACTACTCCCGGATCCTCGAACGCCACGTGTACCGCCGCCGCCCGCCGACTGCGGACGACGGCGGCGACGGCGGCGAGCGCGACCAGTAACGAGCGCGACGGGTACGCCAGAGTGGGCGCTTGGCACCCACTCTGGTGCTCCCGGAGCTTTTCGTCCCGGCACCTCCCTCGGGAACGTTCCGTGGGGCGCGGACGCGGAGCCGGACGTGGGTGGTGGGTTACGCTAGACTCCTTCGCGTACGCCGGGGAGGCGATGATGGACATCTCGATCACATACTGCGGCCAGTGAAACTACCGGCCACGGGCCGCCGGGCTGGCGGCCGAGCTGCACCGGATCTTCGATGTGGAACCGCACCTGGTCGAAGGTGGTGGCGGCGTCTTCGACGTTACGGTCGATGGATCGATGGTGTTCTCCAAGTTCGAGGTGGGACGGTTTCCCGAACCCGGTGAGGTGGAGGAGGCCATCCGCTCCTCCCGTCAGGTCTGAGCGATCCCGCGAGTCCTCTCTACGAGGTCCGGAGAATGGCGGGCGGGAACAACCGGGGCGGTGGTCAACGGCGGCGGCCGGCTCTTCTGCGCCTTGGGGAGCTCGAAGCGGGTGCCGGGCACCGTCGAAGACGGCTCCAGAAGCACTGTCGCTTCATGTGCGGCGGTGCCCGGCACCCCCTCTGGAGATGAGAGACTTGTACGCAGCGTGAGCGGGGAGGCACGAACATGGGACACCGTTGCCGACGTTGGCTCGCCTGGGTCGGACTGCTGGGCCTGGCGGCCTGGGTGGTCGCCATCTCCCACCCTTCGCGGCGGGGGACGGCGCTGCGCGGGCACGAGGGGACCCGGGTCTTCCACGGCCCGTCCTGCCGCTACTACGACGCCGAGGGGTGCACGACCCAGTTCAGTGACCGCCGGGAGGCGATCGCCGCCGGGTTCGAGCCGTGCAAGCTGTGTCGGCCCTGAGCCTGGGCCCGGGCGTCGTGAGCCCGGCGCCGGCCGGGGGCCATCCGCGGGCCCCTGCATGGCACTGGAGAGAAGGCAGATGCTAGGATGCCCCGGGCCGGGATCAACGGTCGCGCCGCCAGCTCCGTAGACTGCGTGGAGACAGAAGATGTGGAGGGAGAGGCTGTGTGCCGTGCCCGGGCGATCGGGGAGTCGTTCCGGAGAGCCGATGGATGATCGTGCCTATGTGCGAGCCGCCCGGGAGGGTGACGAGGCCGCGTTCGCGGCGCTGGTCCGTCGTCACTCCGGCGGTCTGCACCGTGCGGTGGCGCGCATCATCGGCGACGATGCGGAGGCCTGGGACGTGGTCCAGATGGCCCTTCTGCGGGCGTGGCGCCGCCTTTCCAGCTACGACGAACGATGGAGCTTCGCGACCTGGCTGTACCGGATCGGGACCAACCTCGCCATCGACCTCCTGCGCTCACGTTCCAGCCGGGACCGGGCGCACCGGGCCGGTGGCGAGCACCACCTTCGAGTGGTCGCGAGCCCGTCGGCGTCGGAGCGTGTGGATGAGAACGAGGTCGAGCGATTGCTGGATCGGCTGGTGACGGTTCTCACCCCACAGCAACGCAGTGCGTTCGTGCTGCGCGAGCTGGAGGGCATGGAGACCGCCGAGGTGGCGCGGGTGCTGGGCTGCTCCGCGACCACGGTCCGTAACCACGTGTTTCAGGCGCGCAAGGTGCTCCGGCGTGAGCTGGCCCGGCGGTACCCGGAGTATCTGCCGCGCGCCCATCGAGGTTGACATGCGCTGTCAGGAGTTTCGTGAGCTCGTGGACCGCTACCTGGAAGAGAGCCTGGACGAAGCTCGGCGCGAGGGGTTTCGGAGCCACCTCTCCTCCTGTGCCGTCTGCCGTCAGGTTGCGCTGCAGAGGGATCCCACCCTCCTGTTCGCCGCCCTGGAGCCGCAGGGAGACGACGAGGAGGAGGTCGAGCGCTGTGTGACGGCGGTGACCGCCAGCATCCGCCGGGACCGGTTGGAGCGCCGGCTGCGGCGACCGCGGCCCTGGTTGGCGGCGGCGGCCGCGTTTCTGGCCGGCGCCGGCGTGGTCGCCACCTGGGAAGCGACGCGCCACGATGCATTCCCCGCAGCGCAGTCCGCCGGCTCCGTGGCAACGCCCGCGGTCGCCGCAGCTCCTCGCGACGGGGCGCCGCCACCGGAGGTGCAGGTCGACATGCCGGGCGAAGGAGTGCGCGTGTACCAGTTCGCGGACCAGGTCGATCGCAACACCGCCGTGTGCTACATCGTCACCCCGGCTCTGGAGTCGTGAGCCATGGCCCGCAAGCTGATTCTGGCTCTCGCGATGGTGGCGGCGATGGCCGCCGCCGTGGTAGCCCTCGCCCAGGAGGCTCGGACCACGGTGAAGGTCTTCCACATTCGTCACTCCTCCATGGTCGAGGCGGCGACGGCCGTGCTGCCGCTGCTCTCCGCCTCCGGCATCGTGACCATCCAGCCGGGTGGTGACCGGATGACCGTGCAGGACGTGTCGGAGGTGATGGCGCGGGTCTCCAGCGTGCTGGCGAAGCTCGACCGCAGCCCCGAGCGCTACCGCATCCGCGCCGAGCTCCTGGCCGGCAGCAGTCGGCCGCCCGCCGAGGGCGATCAGGTGCAGGTCGCGGACCGTCTGCGTCGCATGTTCCCCTTCACGTCCTACCGCCGGATCGGGACCGCCGTGTTCGAGGGCGAGGTGGGCAGCCCGGCCGCCGCCGACCTCGGCGAGGGGAACCGTCTGTCCTTCCAGGCGGTCTCGCTGCGGCCCCCCCCGAACGCGCCCTGGGGCATGGCCGACACGGGCAACCGGGTGCAGCTCCAGGAGCTTTCCCTGGCTCGCCTCGACGAGCGGCCGGACGGCGAGCAGACCACCACCGAGATTCTCCGCACGAGCGTCTTCCTGTCGCCCAGCCAGGAGGTGTTCATCGGCGCCGGCGGGTCGGAAGGTTCGGCGCAGGGTCTGGTCTTGATTCTCCACGCCGAGTCCATCGGGAGGCAGTAGGTGCCGGAGTTCGTCTGTCGGCTGGGGGCCCCGGACGGCTCGGTGGTGGAGCAGCGCCGCGTGGCGGTGTCATCGGACGCCCTGCAGCGGGAGCTGGAGGGGGAAGGGTTCCACGTCTTCACGATCTCGGGCGCCGGTTCCCGAATCCGGTTGCCGCTCCTCGGACGCTCGGAGAAGGTCCCCTCCGAGGAGTTCCTGCTCTTCAACACCCAGCTCCGCACCTTGCTCCGGGCCGGGCTGCCCCTGGCGCAGTCCCTCGAGCTGCTCAAGGACCAGCAGCAGAGCCCGCCGTTTCGGGCCCTCCTGGGCAAGGTCCACCAGCAGGTCACCACGGGGGTCTCGCTGTCGGATGCCTTTCTCTCCCTCGGCGACACCTTCCCGAGGCTCTATGCCAACACCCTGCGCGCGGGCGAGCGCTCGGGGGAGCTGGAGAACGTCCTCGGCAGCTTCGTGGAGTACCAGCGGCTGGTGGAGAGCCTGCGGCGGCGGATCGTCGGCGCCCTGACCTACCCGGCGGTGCTGATGTCCCTGTCGATCGGCCTGGTGGTGCTGCTGGTGGCCTACGTGATCCCGAAGTTCTCCGACTTCTACCTGCAGTTCGGGTCCGAGCTGCCGTGGCCCACCCGGTTCGTCCTCGGACTGGCGCAGGGAGTGCAGCACAACCTGGTTCTGATCGTGGTCACGGTCGTGGTCGTGGGCTACGGCTTCAGGATGTGGAGCTCCTCGCCGGCCGGGCGCCGGATCACGGGCCGCTGGACGCTCTCGCTTCCGGTTCTGGGGCAGCTCGCGCACCTCTTCGCCCTCTCCCAGTTCACCCGGTCCCTGGGGGTGCTGCTCCGCGGCGGGACGCCCATGGTGCCGGCTCTCGAGACCGCCGCCACGTCGGTGAAGAACGCATACATCTCGGAGCTCTTCCTGGGTTGTGTGACCGATGTCCAGGAGGGGCGCTCCCTGTCCGATGCGCTGGCCGACACCGGCCGCACGCCCGCTCTGGCCCTGGCCATGATGCGGGTGGGCGAGTCCACCGGGGCCCTGCCGGAGATGCTCGAGCACACCTCGGGGTTCTTCGACGAACGTATCGACTTCACCCTCAACCGCGTGGTCACCCTCGTCGAGCCCGCCGTACTGGTGCTCATGGGCCTGGTGGTCGCCGGCCTGCTGCTCGCGGTGTACTATCCACTGCTCAGGCTGGTGTCCACCATTGCGTGAGGAGACGATGGCAGACAACCCCACTCTCGATCCGACCCTGGTCATGCTCGACGGCTCCGTGGAGTCGGAGGAGCAGCGCGACCTGCGCACGGCGAAGGAGCTGGCCGAGCGGTTGGGGCTCCCGTTCGACTCGCTGGCGGAGTTCCACGTCGACCCCGAGCTCTTCCGAGCGGTCCCGGTGGAGATCATGCTCCGTTACCAGTTCCTGCCGTTGGCGATCCGCGGTGGGTCCCTGCACGTGGTCATGGCGGACCCCTCCGACGTCAACCAGATCAACGAGATCGAGCTCGCGCTCGCGCGCCCCCTCGAGGTGGCCGTTGGGCCCACGGGCCGGATCTCGGAGATCCTGGAGAAGTCCGAGTCCACCCAGCGCGTGCTGGAGGAGGCGACCGAGGGCTTCCGCCTGCAGCTCGTGCAGGAGGCGGAGGACGGCGAGGAGGTGCTGTCCATCGACCGCATCACCGCCGACGCCTCACCCATCATCCGGCTGGTGGACTCGATCCTGTTCAACGCGATCCAGCGCCGCGCCTCCGACATCCACATCGAGACCCAGGACCGGGAGGTGGTGGTCAAGTACCGCATCGACGGCGTCCTCTACCAGGCCATGAAGTCCATCGACAAGCGCCACCACTCCACCATCATCAGCCGGATCAAGGTCATGTCGGAGCTCGACATCGCGGAGAAGCGGATCCCCCAGGACGGCCGCTTCAAGGTCCGGTTCTCGGGACGCACCATCGACTTCCGCGTCTCCATCATGCCCAACGTCCACGGCGAGGACGCGGTGATCCGCATCCTCGACAAGGAGTCCACCAACGTCGAGTTCCGGACCCTGAACCTCGATGTGCTGGGGCTCGAGGACGACACCAGGAGGCTGCTGCGCAAGCACATCCGCGAGCCCTACGGGATGGTGCTCGTGACCGGGCCCACCGGCTCCGGCAAGACCACCACCCTGTACGCCTGCCTGTCCGAGATCCAGTCCGTGGAGGACAAGATCATCACCATCGAGGACCCGGTGGAGTACCAGCTCGGGGGCATCACCCAGATCCCCGTCAACGAGAAGAAGGGCCTCACCTTCGCCCGCGGCCTGCGCTCCATCCTTCGCCACGACCCCGACAAGATCATGGTCGGCGAGATCCGCGACGAGGAGACGGCCCAGATCGCCGTCCAGTCGGCGCTCACCGGGCACCTGGTGTTCACCACCGTCCACGCCAACAACGTGGTCGACGTGATCGGGCGTTTCCTGAACATGAACGTCGACCTGTACAACTTCGTGTCGGCCCTCAACTGCGTGCTCGCGCAGCGCCTCGTGCGGCGCATCTGTCGGCACTGCAAGCGCCCGGCGGAGGTGCCCGACGGCATGCTCGACGACTCCGGCCTGGACGCGGACCGGTACCGCGACCACACGTTCTACGAGGGCACCGGGTGCATCGAGTGCAACGGCACCGGCTACCGGGGACGGCTGGCCATCGCCGAGCTGCTCAACCTGTCCGACAACATCCGTCAGCTCATCCTGGACAGGCGCTCGGCGGCGGAGATCAAGCGCGCCGCCAAGGCCGAAGGGATGCGCTTCCTGCGTGAGTCGGCGCTGCAGAAGGTGTTCGCCGGCGAGACCACGCTCCACGACATCAACAAGGTGACCTTCGTCGAATGAGGTGGCGTGAGCTCATCACCAGCCCGCCGCCGACCACTGCGTGGTCGCTGGACTCAAGCGTGCTCGCCACGGTCAAGCGCGATCCCAAGGGCGCCCTGCACTGCCTCGCCGAGGCGATGCCGGAGGGGGTCTGCGAGGTTGGCCCCGTGGGCCTGCAGGCGGTTGACGGAAAGCGTCTCGAGGCCCTGCTGAGCTCGCTCCAGGCTCGCATGGAGGGCGCCCGCCGGGCCGCCGTGGTCGTGCCGACGGGGTGGTTGCGCTGCCACCTGCTGTCCTTCGACGAGCTGCCCCGGCGGCAGGCGGAGATCGACCAGGTTGTGCAGTGGCGGCTCAAGAAGCTGCTGCCGGTCCTGCCGTCGGAGCTGAGAGTCTCGGCGTTGCCGCTGCCGGCCCACGGCAACGGCCGCCAGCTCCTGTGCACCGTGGGCGTCGAACGCGCGCTGGCGGAGCTGGAGCGGAGCTTCGTCGCCGCAGGGGTCCAGCCGGGGCAGGTGACGGGCCGCCTGTTTCCACTCGCGGGTGAGATCAGCGGCGGCAACGGGCTGGTGATCCAGGTGGAGGAGGGCTTTCTGTCGCTGCTTTTGGTGCAGTCCGGGGTGCCCCGGATGACGCGGACGAAGCCCCTCGTGGCGGCGGAGAACGCCGCCGAGGTGGTGACTCGCGAGCTGCACCTGACCCTGCAGTACATCCGCGGTCAGCTCGCGGTGGAGGGCACGCTCGAGACCTTGGTGTCCGTCCAGGGGGACGAGCTCCAGGCCGCCGTGAGGACGTGGCTGTCAGAGCAGGAGGGGGTCGCGGTGACGCCCGCCTCTCAGACCTTGCCCTTCGCCGACCCGCGGATCGTCGCTGCCGTGGGCGAGTTCCGCCTCGCACCCATCCTCGAGCTGATCCATGGGAACGTGAGATGATCCTACCGAACCTGGCTTCGCGACCTTTTCTCAACACCCGGCCGGTGTGGCTGGTGACGGCAGTGTCCGTTCTCCTCGCGCTGTTCTTCGTGGTGCTGAACGTCTTCTCCTATGTCACTGCCAACCGCACGCTCGCCACCCAGCTGTCCGAGTACGGGCAGCTCGAGGCTCAGAGGGACACCCTCAGGCGGGAGGTGAAGGCTCAGGTGGCAACCCTGGACAAGGTCCCCTGGAAATCCCTGGCCAACCGCGTGACGGCCACCAACCTGGTGCTGCAGGAGGGCTCCTTCTCGTGGCTCGCCCTGCTGGACGACGTCGAGCGCGTGATGCCGTACGAGGTGCGGCTGACGCGTATCGCCCCCAGCCTCGGCCCGGACGGCGTGAGTCTCAGCCTGGCGGTGGTGTGCCGCAGCCGGGAGGCGATGCTCCAGTTCCTGGAGAACCTGATCAACGATCCCTCCTTCGCCAATCCCATTCCCATGCGGGAGGAGCTGCCGGAGGGCTCGCGCACCGCGGCCTACGATCTCACGCTGAAGGTCGACTATCGGCCTCCCGAGGTGAAGCCATGACGGCGCCGTGGCGGGCCTGGCGGAGCATGATGGTCATCTGGGCGCCGGCCGTGGCTTTCTGTGTGGCCTCCGTGGCGTTCTACGCCTGGCAGACCTCGGGGTCGGTGGGGCGGGCCGCCAAGCTCCGCAACGACACCGCGGACGTGAAGGCGGAGCTGGCACGGCTGGAGCACGTGAAGAAGCAGGCATCGGACGAACGGGCCCAGGTCGCGAACCTCAACCAGCAGTTCGATCACCTGTACACGAACGTGTTCGGCAACCTGGACCAGCGGCTGACGCCGATCCTGCGCACCGTGGGTGAGGCCACCCGCCAGGCCGGCCTCATGCCCGAGGGCTACTCCTACAGCGCGAAGCCGGACAAGAAGCTGCAGTACACGCGGTTCGAGATCCAGTTCAACGTGGTGGGGGAGTACCCCCAGCTGCGGCGGCTCCTGGCGGAGCTCACGGCGAGCCCGCAGTTCTTGATGGTCTCCTACATCGGCATCGCGGGCGAGCAGGAGGCCACCAGCCGCCAGCTGGCCATGTCGATCCGCGTCGCCACCTACGTGGCCGAGGCGGACGAGGCCACCTTGCGCCGGCTCACCGGCGGCGTCACCAGCCCCGAGGAGAAGAGCGATGGCACAGCGCAAGGATGAGCAGACCCGGGTGAAGGCCCTGCTGGCCGTGCTCGCCGTGGTCGCCCTCGGCGCGCTGGCGTTCACCCTGCACGGCCGAGGGTTGAGCGGTGCCGACCGCACCGACACCGCGATCTCGTACGAGCCCCACAGCCTGCCCGAGCTGGCCCTCCGGGAGGGGGCCGCGGAGGTGGTTGCGGGCAATGGCGGTGCTCGGAATCCGTTCACCTTCGGGGCGCCGCCGACGCCGACCCCGGCGCCCCGGACCCCGGTCCCGACCCGACCGCCGGTGGTGCGCACGCCGCCGCCGACGCCGACGCCGAGGATGGCCCGTGGTACCGACGGAACCATGAAGCCGCCGCCGCCGCCGTTCAACCGCGACTACATCGGGCACTTCGGTCCGGTGGACCTCCAGGTGGCCGCGTTCCGCACCCACACGCCGAACGTCGGCGACGGCGACGTGGAGGTGGCGACGGTGGGGGAGGTTCTGGACGGGACCTACATCGTGCGCGAGATCGGGCTCGAGTCTGTGACCATCGGCTATGTCGGTTACGATCGTTCGGAGGATACCCGTGTTCCCTTGGCAGAGAAGTAGCGTCGCCGCCGGTCTGGTCATTGTCGTCGGCCTCGTGGCGCTCGGGGGGTGTGCCACCCAGCGCTCCGTGGACAAGGGCGCGGAGGCCGTGCGCCAGAAGAACTGGGACGCGGCGGTCTACTTCTACCTGGAGGCGTTGGCCCGAGACCCGGGGAACACGCAGTATCAGATGGCCCTCACCTTCGCCCGCCAGAAGGCGGCCAACCAGCACTTCGAGCGGGGCCAGAAGCTGCGCGAGCTGGGGCGGCTGGCGGCGGCCCGCGACGAGGTCCAGATGGCCGTCCAGCTCGACCCCACCCAGCAGTACGCCCAGCAGGTCCTCGACCAGCTGGACAAGGAGATGGAGGTCCTCTCCCAGCCCGGCGGGGCCGAGACCCTCGCGCAGATGAAGAAGGAGGCGCGGGAGGCCAAGGTCAAGCCGCCCGTCCTCAACCCCACCTCCAAGGAGCCCATCACCCTCAACTTCCCCAAGCCCAAGCCGGTGAAGGAGATCTACCAGGCCATGGCGAAGGCCTACGGCTTCAACGTCATCTTCGACCCCAAGCTCAGGGACGACAAGATCTCCATCGAGCTCAACGACGTCACCGCCGAGCGGGCCCTGGAGCTGGTGATGCAGAACGCGGGCCACTTCTACAAGGTGCTGGACCCGCACACCATCATCATCGCCGAGGACAACCCCCAGAACCGGCGCGACTACGAGGACCTGGTCATCAAGACCTTCTTCCTGTCCAACGCCGACGTCAAGGACGTGGACAAGCTGCTGCGCTCCCTCATCGAGGCCCGACGGCTGTCCACCAACGAGCAGCTCAACGCCATCACCCTGCGCGACACGGCGGACAAGGTGGCCATCGCCGAGCGTCTCATCGACGTCAACGACAAGGCCAAGGGCGAGGTGCTGGTGGACGTGGAGCTGCTGCTGCTCACCAACACCAAGGACTCCAACCTCGGCGCCGCACTCTCCAGCTACTCGTACAACCTCGACCTGGACACGGCCAAGATCAACCCCGACGCCCCGGACGGTACCCTCTACCTGGACGACCTGGACAAGATCTCCCGCAGCGACTGGTTCATCAACATCCCGAGCGTTCTGATCAACCTCTCCAAAGCCTCGGGCGAGGCGGAGGTGCTGGCCCAGCCCCAGCTCCGCATCACCGAGGGGGAGAAGGCGTCCCTGGTGATCGGGGACCGGGTGCCCATTCCGGTGACCTCGTTCAACACCGCCAACACCATCGGCGGCAGCGTGGTCCCCATCACCTCCTTCCAGTACCAGGACGTGGGGATCAAGATCGAGGTCGAGCCCCGGGTCCACCACAACCGGGAGGTGACCCTGAAGCTGAGCGTCGAGGTCTCGAACCTGGGCGCGCCCGTTTCGGTGGGCCCCGACCAGCAGGCGGTGACCATCGGCACCCGCAACATCACCTCGGTCATCCGGTTGCGCAGCGGCGAGTCGAGCCTGCTCGCGGGCCTGATGCGCGAGGACAAGTCGACCAATGACATCAAGACGCCCCTGCTGTCCTCGATCCCAGGCCTCGGACGCCTCTTCACCAGCAAGAAAAAGTCCATCAAGAACACGGACCTGGTCCTGACTCTGACCCCCCACATCATCCGCTTCCCGGACATCACCGAGGAGGACCTGGCGCCCCTCTGGGTGGGCACCGAGAGCAACATCACCTTCGCCGGCTCGCGGTCGCCGCGGGTGCAGTCCGGGCGCTCCTCCGTGGGGCCCTTCGACGCCACGCCGCCCTCCGCCCGGCGGGCGCCCTCCGGCGCGCGCCACGACAGCACCGACACGCGACCCTACGGGATCCCGCCACGGCGCGTGACCCCCGGCCCCGACACCTCGGGGCAGGAGCTGGTCCCGGGCTCTGGAACCAATCAGAAGTCCCTGACCCCCACGGCGTCGGAGCAGTGGAGCGAGGAGGACTCACCGGATGCCTCGACGATGGAGAACGCGCCGCCGCTCATGGTGACCCTGGAGCCGTCGGTGGTGTCCCTGGCGCCGGGCGAGGAGGCGGTGCTCCAGGTGGTGGTGCGGGACGCTCCCTCCGCCTACCAGCTCCCCCTGGGGCTGTCCTACGACCCGGCCCGGTTGGCCGTGGAGAGCGTACAGGCCGCGCCCGGGGTCACCGTGACCCACGACGCCATCGACGACCGGGAGGGTTGGGTGGAGCTCGGCCTCGACGTCCCCCAGGGACGGCAGACGGCCCATGCGGTGGCGGCTTTCAAGGTGCGGGCCCTCGCCGCCGGTCCGGTGCCGCTGGTGTTCACCTCCGGCCACGCCACCCTCGACGACGGCACGCAACTGCCGGTGGCGACCTCGGACGGGGCCTTGTTCGTGTCACCGCCGTCGGTGGCTCGGGAGCAGTGACGTGATGCGCCTTCGCACCACGGAGCGCGGGTTCACCCTGGCCGAGCTGGTCATGGTGGCGGCGCTGCTGGCCCTGCTCTCCACCATGGTCCTGCCGGTGGCCAAGTTCACGGTGAAGCGGCACAAGGAGAACGAGCTGCGGCTGGCCCTGCGCCAGATGCGGACCGCCATCGACGAGTACAAGCGGCTCTCCGACCAGGGCCAGATTCCCATCAAGATGGGCGGAGAGGGCTACCCGGAGAGCCTGGAGGTGCTGGTGGAGGGCGTCGCGCTGGTGGGCCAAGAGACCAAGCGCAAGTTCCTGCGGCGGATTCCGCGCGATCCCATGACCGGGGAGGCGGAGTGGGGGCTGCGCTCCTACCAGGACGAGCCCGACTCCACCTCATGGGGAGGGCAGAACGTGTACGACGTGTACTCCCTCTCCGAGGGAACCGCTCTCGACGGAACAGAGTACAAGGACTGGTAGCGATGAGATTTACAGCACAGGCCGAGCACCGCGCCGCACCGACCGTCGCGTCGCCCCGTCGCACCGGGCCCGAGGAGCCCGGTGAGGTGCGGGGTGTGGGTGATGGGAGGGCGTCGGCGCGGAGCCCCCGCGAGGGAGCCGACGCCGGGTTCACGTTGATCGAGCTGATCGTGGTCATCGCGATCATCGGCATCCTGGCCACGGTGGCGCTCCCGGCCATGAAGAACGCGCCCGTCCGCGCCCGAGAGGCGGTGCTGAAGGCGGACCTGTACCAGATCCGGTCGACGATCGACCAGTACCTCGCCGATCGTGGTCACTTCCCGGAGTCGCTGCAGACCCTCGCCGATGCCGGCTACCTCCGGTTCGTGCCCGTGGACCCCATGACGCGGTCCTCGGACACCTGGATCGAGATCTCCGCCACCCCCAGCGACACGGACGAGCTGCAGCCCGTCGAGGAGGACCTCGGGGGCAACACCGGCATCATCGACGTCAAGTCCGGCGCCGAGGGCGTCTCCCTGGACGGCTCGCTGTACTCGGACTGGTGATGGGCTGAACGGTGAATCGTGGACGGTGGACGCAGGGGGGCGGCCCACGGGTGCGCGTGAGAGGCGTTCCATGAGCTCTCCAGGGGACTTCGCGAGGGACGAGCTGTCCGAGACCCGCCGCCGACGTGGCGATGGTCGGGAGTCCGGGTTCACCCTGGCCGTGCTGGTGATGACCCTCGCTGTCATGGCGATCATGATGACCGTCGCCGTCCAGGACGCCTCCTTCTCGCAGCAGCGGGAGAAGGAGGCCGAGCTCATCTTCCGCGGCCGGCAGTACGCCGAGGGCATCCGCCTCTTTCGCCTCAAGTACGGGCGCTACCCCATGCGGCTGAAGGAGCTCTGGGAGGCCAAGCCACGGGTCCTGCGCAAGAAGTGGAAGGACCCCATGACCGACTCCTACGACTGGGGGCTGGTGTTCCTCGGCCAGGGAGGACGGCGGCTGGCTGGCGGCCGGACCGGGAGTCAGGCCACTCCCACGCCGCAGCCGGCGACGGGAGGCACCGGGGGCAGCGGCGAGCCGGGCGGCTTCGGCACCGCCAGCGGCGAGAAGATCGGGCCGATCATCGGCGTCTACTCCAAGAAGGACAAGCAGAGCATCAAGGTGTACGAGGGGCACACCAACTACAAGGAGTGGAAGTTCACCTACCAGGACCAGCAGGCCGGCGGGGCGCAGGGCCAACCCCCGGCTCAGCCCACCCCGCCCCACGACCCCCGTGACGACCTCCCCTTCGGCGTCCCGCCCCTGCCGGAGACGACGCCGACACCGGGGGGATGAGCAGGGACGGCGCCAGGCGGCATTCGAATGAAGCGATCTGCGTTTTATCGAATCAAGACGGGGTGCCTGGCACCGGCTCCGAGGTCGCGATGTGCGTCGACGGGGTGCCCTGGTGCCTGCCCTGACGCTCCCGGAGTGAGGCTCGCACCGCTGTAGTACACTCCGCCCCGACGTTGAGCAGATCCCACCGCCATCCCCCGGCACTCTTGGTGCACCCCACTCCCGGACGCAGGACGGTGATCTGCGGGCTGTGGGTCATGAGCGGCTCGGCCCACGAGCCGGCGGCCATCGCGGGCGCCACCCACCTCGTCGAGCACCTCACCCTGCGCCGTTGCGGCAGCCGCGACCGTCGCCAGCTGGCGATGCTCGTCGACCGCCTGGGCGGTGACGTGGATGCCTGGACGAGCCATGAGCTCATGGGCGTCAGCATCCAGACCACCGTGGATGCCTTCGAGGAGGCGATGTCGCTGCTGGTGGACGCCGTGCGCGAGCCCACCTTCGACCCCGACGACGTGGAGCTGGAGCTGCGGGTCGCGAGGGCCGAGCTGGAGCTGGTCCGCGACGACCCCCAGGAGCAGGTGGAGGACGCCATTCTGGCGGCGGCCTGGGGCGATCACCCCCAGGCCCGGCCGGTGATCGGGACCGCCGAGAGCCTGGCCAACCTGACGCCCGAGGTGCTGCGGCGGCACCACGCCGCGCTCGTCCGGCCGGGCCGGGTCCTGGCGGCGGTGGTCGGCGACCTCGCGGTGGAGCGGATCACCGCGCGGCTGGACGGGCTGCCCCTGGACCTCCCCCCGAGGGTGCCGTCGCTGCCCCCCCTCGGCTGGGTGGGCCGGCACGATGTCGTCGGACGTGGCGGAGTGGATCAGGTGCACGCGCGGTTGGCCTTCCCCGCCTTCGCCGCCGGCGACCCCGGGGCGATCGCACTGACCGTCCTCAACCGCCTCATCGGGGTCGGCGCCTCGTCCCGCCTCTTCCAGCGGCTGCGGGAGGAGGAAGGGCTCACCTACGACATCTGGTCGTCGCCCGTCCTGCGTCTCGGAGGCGGGCTCTTCGAGATCGGCTGGGCCTGCGCGCCGGAGGTGTTCGCCGACGTGCGGCGACTGGTGGGGGAGGAGCTGGCGAAGGTGGGAACCGACCTTTGCGACGGCGAGGTCGAGGTGGCCAAGGAGGGGCTGATCCGCGGCCTCGTCATCGACGCCGAGTCGCCGGCCGCGGTCTGCGCCATGGACGTGGCCGAGCTCCTGGAGCGTGGGCGGCGCTTCGATCCCGAGGCCACGGCGGCGGAGCTCGAGGGCGTGACCACGCGGGAGGTCCGGGACCTCGCACGGCGCCTCCTGCGGGGGGATCGGATGGCGATGGCGGTGTGCGGGCCCGAGGGCCTCTCGGTGCGGGTGGCGTGATGGTCCGGGTCGGGGTCACTCGGCTCCCCCACGGGGCGGAGATGGCCCTGCCCGCCTACGCCTCGCCGGACGCGGCGGGGGCCGACCTGCGGGCCGCCGTCCAGGCGCCCCTGGTGCTCGAGCCGGGACAGCGTTCGGCGGTGCCCACCGGCCTCATTCTCGAGATTCCGGAGGGCTTCGAGGGGCAGGTCAGGCCCCGTTCGGGTCTCGCCGCACGCTGGGGCATCACCCTCCTCAACGCCCCGGGCACCATCGACGCGGACTACCGGGGCGAGGTCAAGGTCCTCCTCGTTAACCTGGGGGGGGAGCCGGTGACCATCGAGCGGGGCGACCGCATCGCCCAGCTCGTGGTGGCACCGGTGCGCCGGGCCGAGTTCCGGGAGATGTCCAGCCCCAGCGCCACCGCCCGCGGCTCGGGCGGCTTCGGGTCCACCGGGAGATAGGGTGGAGGTCCTCGTCCTCGCCTCGGGATCCAACGGCAACGCCACCCTGGTGTCCAGCGGCGGCACCTCCCTGCTGGTGGACGCCGGCGTCTCCGCCCTCCAGGTGCGACGCCGGCTGGAGGCCTTCGGGCGCTCGCCGTCGAAGATCTCCGGGGTTCTGCTGACCCACGAGCACTCGGACCATGTGCGCGGACTGGAGGTGCTGCTCAAGCGCCATCCCGTCCCTGTGTGGGCCACGGCGGGGACATGGTCGGCGCTGGCGGTGCGTGCCTCCGGCGGCGGCGAGCTGGTGTCGGGACGGGTGCAGCGAGTGGGTGGGCTCGAGGTGCTGCCGGTGGCCACCAGCCACGACGCCCGCGAGCCGGTGGCGCTGCTCATCGACGACGGCACGGCTCGCGTGGCCCTGTGCACCGACACCGGGATCTTCACCGCCCTGCTGGCCCAGCGGCTGGCCGGATGTGACGTGCTCCTGATCGAGACGAACCATGACGCCGACATGCTCCGCCACGGCCCCTATCCCTGGTCCCTCAAGCAGCGCATCGCATCACGCCTGGGACACCTGGGCAACCACCAGGCCTCGGAGGCGGTGGAGCAGGTCCGGTCACGGGCCCTGCAGGCGGTGGTTGGGCTCCATTTGTCGGAGCACAACAACCTGCCCGATCTCGCGCGGGCATCGGTCGGGGCGGTGGTGAACGGCAGTCCGCCGGTGGAGGTCGTTCCCCGGGGCAGCATGCTCGGCCTCACCCTGGAGCAGGGCCGGGTGAGCTTCCGTCCTCAGGCGCCGCCGGAGCCCGCGCGCCGCCGCTGACAACGCCTCGCCCCCCGCGCCCTCCGACGGTTCCGGGGCGTTAGACGGTTCGCTCGCACCACCGGCGGGCGTTCTGGAACAGGCGCAGCCACGGCGAGGCGGTCAGCTCGCGCCGCCACCGGCGCGGCATCCACGGCCACTGCCAGGGCAGGACGCAGCGCTCGGGGTGGGGCATGAGCGCCAGATGGCGGCCGTCGGGGGTGGTGAGGCCGGCGATGCCCGCGGGGGAGCCGTTGGGGTTCGCGGGATAGCTCTCGGTGGGCCGACCGGCGTCGTCGACGAAGCGCACCGGCGCCAGGTCCTCCGACAGCACCCGCTCCAGGTGGGCGTGGTCGGGAAAGTGGGCCCGGCCCTCGCCGTGGGCCACCCAGATGCCGAGGGTGGAACCGGCCATGCCTTCCAGCAGGACCGCGGGGCTGTCCGCGATGGCGACGGTGGCGAAGCGGGACTCGAAGCGGCCGGAGGCGTTGGCGATGAAGCGCGGCTGCTCCGCGTCCGTCAGCCCCCGCCAGGGTACCCAGCCCAGGAGGGCGAGGAGCTGGCAGCCGTTGCAGATGCCCAGGCTGAAGGTGTCCGGGCGCTCATAGAAATCCTCGAACTGTCGGCGCACGGAGGGGTTGTGCCGGATCGCGCCCGCCCAGCCCTTGGCGGCGTCCAAGACGTCGGCGTAGCTGAAACCCCCGACCGCCACGACCCCGCGGAAGCGCTCGAGCTCCACCGCTCCGGCCAGGATGTCGGTCATGGTCACGTCCCAGGGCTCCAGGCCGGCCAACCACAGCGCCGAGACCATCTCGCGGTCGCCGTTGGAACCTTCCTCGCGCAGGACCGCGACGGGCACCTTGTCCCGCTGCTCGAGGATGGCCGGCGCGGTGGCCCGGGGCTCGAACGCGAGCCGGTACGGAGGCGCCGTGCGCGTGGCCAGCCCCGCCTCCTCCTGGGCGACGCAGCCGGGGTCCGCCTGCAGCCGATCGAGCTGGAAGGACGTCGCCTCCCACAGGTCGCGCAGGGCGCGCATGTCGTCGGCGAGGACCGTCGCTTCTCCCACCCGCACCTCGATCCGGGGTGCGGCCAGGGTGCGCCCGATCTCGATGCAGGGTACCTCGGCGCCCGCGAAGACGGCCAGCACCTCCTGGAGATCCTCGTCCGCGACCTCCAGGACGAGGCCCAGCTCCTCGGCGAACAGCGTCGCCATGGCGGAGCGCTCTCCCGGCTCCCCCGGGAGGTGCACCGAGATGCCGCAGTTGCCGGCGATGGCCATCTCCAGCAGAGTCGTGATCAGACCGCCGTCGGAGCGGTCGTGGCCCGCGGCGAGGAGGCCAGCAGCGAGGAGCTCCTGGACGGCGGCGAAGGCGCGGGCCAGAAGCGCCGGGTCCTCCAGATCGGGCACCTCGTCCCCCACCTGGCCGAGGACCTGGGCGAGGGCCGAGCCCCCGAGCCGGCGGCGACCGTCGGCCAGGTCCACGAAGAGGAGCCTGCCGGCGCCCGGCAGCTCCAGGTCGGGGGTGACGGTGGAGGTGATGTCAGGGCATCCCGCGTAGGCGGAGATGACGAGGGCGCCGGGCGCCTTCACGGTCTCGCCGTCCGGGGCGAGGGCCGCCATGGACACGGAGTCCTTGCCGCCGTCCACGGCGATGCCGAGCTCCAGCATGACGTCGCGCATGGCCTGGGCGGCGTCCCACATGGCCGCACCCTCGCCCTCCAGCTTGGCGGCCCACATCCAGTTGGCCGAGCAGCGCACGTCCTCGAGGGCCGTGATCCGGGCCCACACCAGGTTGGTGAGGGCCTCGCCGACGCTCATGCGGGCCATGGCGGCCGGGTCGATGAGCCCCTTGATGGGCTGCTCGCCGATGGCGGTGGCGCCGCCGGTGCGGGCGAGGTGACTCTGGGCGATGACCGCCACGTCGGCGACGGTCAGCTGCAGCGGGCCGGCACACTGTTGCTGGGCGACCAGGCCGGTGACGCTGCGGTCCACCTTGGTGGTGAGAAAGCGCTTGGAGCCCACCGCGAGGAGGCGCAGCACGCGCTCCAGCGCCCCCCGGACGTCCAGGTCCGCGGGCAGGCGCAGCGGCTCCCGCACGGGATGGGTGCGGCGCAGCTCGAAGGTCTTGGGGGGAAGCTCGCCGAGCACGTCGGCCAGGGCCAGGTTGACCGGCGTGGAGCCGTCGTCCGCATCGTGGAGCACGATCCGGCCATCACCGGTGACCCGCCCCACCACCGCCATGGGCAGGCGCTCGCGGGCGCACAGGGCGCGGAAAGCCTCCAGGTCGGCGGAACGGAGGAGGAGCGCGTTGTTCTCCTGGTACTCGGCGCCCCAGATCTCCAGCACGGACAGGGTCTCGTCGCCCAGGGGGATGTCCCGGACCTCGATCCTGGCCCCCGTCGGTTCGACGATCTCCTTGAGCACGTTGCAGTTGCCGCCTGCTCCCTGGTCGTGGATGCTGACGATGGGATTGTGGTCGCCGAGCTCCGAGCAGGCCCGCACCACGCGGTTGAGCTTCTGCTCCATCTCGGCGTCGCCCCGCTGCACGGCGTTGAAGTCCAGCTCGGACACGTTCTCGCCCTGGACCATGCTCGAGGCGGCGCCGCCCCCCATGCCGATGCGGTACGCGGGACCGCCGATCTTGACCACCAGCATTTCGGGCTCGGGGGCGTGCTTGGCGGTGTGTCGGGCGTCGATCTGGCCGATGCCGCCCGAGAACATGATGGGCTTGAGCCACTCCCGGCGCTCCCCTCCCGGTAGGCGCAGCCCGAAGGAGCGGGTGAAGCCCGAGATCACGGGTTCGCCGAACTTGTTGCCATAGTCGGACGCGCCGTTGGAGGCCTCGATCTCGATGGCCAGGGGAGGGGACAGGTTGCCGGGGTAGGTGAGGGCGGGATCCTCCCAGGGCAGCTCGTAGCCGGGGATCTGCAGGTTGCCGACACAGTACGCGGCGGTGCCGGCCACCACCTGGGAGCCGCAGCCGGCGGCCTGGACGTCCCGGATACGGCCGCCCGTACCCGTCTCGGCGCCCGGGAAGGGTGCGACACCCGAGGGGAAGTTGTGGGTCTCGGCGGTGAAGATGAGGTGTGCGTCCCAGGGGGTGGGCGTCATCGGCGACGGCACTCCCGGCTTGCTGGGTAGCACGCTCGACGTAGAGAAGCCTTTGATCGCGCTCGAGTTGTCGGCGAAGGCGATGACGCTGTTTCCGGGCCGTGCGGCCAGCGGCTCCCGGACCAGGTCCAGGAGCGACCCCACCTGCTCCTCGCCGTCGATGACGAGGCGGCCCTTGAAGAACCAGTGCCGGGAGTGCTCGCTGTTGGACTGGGCGATGTCGAAGCACTCGACGTCGGTGGGATTGCGACCGAGGTGGTCACAGAAGAGGGCGGTGTAGTAGTCCAGGTCGCGGTCGTCGAAGGCGAGGCCGAGCCCGCGGTTGATCCTTTCCAGGGCGGTGCGGCCCTCGGTGAGGAGCGGCACTTCGTGGACCGGTTCGGGCCGCCGGCCGGTGGCGAAGCTCGTGAGGGGCTCGGGGTAGGAGCACTCGGTCATGCGATCGCACGCCGCGGCCACGAAGGCGGCCCGCGCCTCGGCCGAGAGGGGCTCGCCGGTGCGAAGACGGTAGCGGCGTGACCGCTCGATGCGGCGCACGGCGCCGAGACCGCAGGCGTGGCAGATGGACACCGCGTTGGTCGAGAACGCGGTGCTGAAGTTGAGTCGCGGCCCGACCTCGATGACGTCGGCCCCGCCGTCGAGGAAGGTGGTCGACCCGAAGCCCGCGGTATCGAACGTCTCGGCCAGCAACCAGACCAGGACGGCGAGCTCCTCCTCGGTCAGGTCGCGGGCGGCGTCGACGTAGAAGCAGACCTCCGTGTCGAGGTCGTGGACGGGCGCCGACGCCAGAGACCCGGCCAGCTCGAGCAGGGTGTGTCGCTGGGCCGGCGCCAGCCCGGGGGTGCGGAAGAAGCGGAGCAGTCCCATGGCGAGGTTGTAGCACCAACCCGCCGGCAGCGCCAGCCGCCGGCGTCAGGAGCAGCGGCAGATGACCGCGTCCGCGCACAGCGGCGGCGTCAGCGTCAGCGAGCAGGGTCAGCAAGCCGCGGCACCGAACGGCGACCAGCGAAGCCTCGCTTCGGCAGCATCAGAGAGGGTGCCTGGCACGCCGTCTTGATTCGAAAGAACCCGGATCGTTTCATTCGAGAGCGTGCCTGGCACCCGCTCTGGCCCACCCGAAGCGAGGAAGGGCGCTTCGAGACCGTTCTGGCCTACCGGAGCGACGCCTCGCGGCGCGCCGATGCTGTCGACGCCCTCCCCGCGGTTGCCACCCCTGACGATGTTTCGGCCCCCGCGCCCCACTCCGCGGCGATCTCCCGCACCCGAAAATCGTCAGGAGTGGCACGCCCGCGGCACGCGCCCTTCTCTCGACGGCCGCTGCCCCTGAGTTGGGCGGGTGGGGGTTTTGCGTCTTGGCGCCCTGGCGACTTTGCGTTCTGTCCTTCTCTTCGCCTCGGGTGGGCGGGTGGTTCTGCGTCTCTCTGCGTCTGCGTTACGAATCTGCACCGCCGCCGACAGCTGCCGCTGTCGGGCGCGGACGCGGGAGGAGAGGCATACCGGCGGCGAGAGGTCGGGTAGGATACGTCCATGACGACGTACCGTGACGCGGGAGTGGACATCGATGCCCAGGACCGGGCGCTCGCCAAGGTCAAGGAGCTGGTGCGCGCCACCTACACCGAGGGCGTCCTGTCGGAGCAGGGTTCCTTCGGCGGCATGTTCGCGATGCCGGGAGGGTGGAAGGCGCCGGTGCTGGTGGCTTCCGCCGACGGTGTGGGCACCAAGCTCAAGATCGCCTTCGCCACGGGCCGTCACGACACCGTGGGCCGGGACCTGGTGCACCACTGCATCAACGACATCCTGGTCCAGGGGGCGCGACCCCTCTTCTTTCTCGACTACCTCGCCACGGGACGGCTCGACCCCGAGGTGACGGCGGCGGTGATCTCCGGGGTCGCCGGCGCCTGCCGCGACCACGGCCTGGCGCTGCTCGGGGGCGAGACCGCCGAGATGCCCTCTTTCTACGGCGACGGCGAGTACGACCTGGCCGGGTTCATCGTGGGCATCGTGGAGCGCAAGCGGATCCTGGGGAGCGCCCAGGTGGCCGAGGGTGACGTGCTGGTGGGGCTGCCTTCGGACGGCCTGCACACGAATGGCTACTCCCTTGCCCGCAAGGTGCTGCTGGACGACATGGGGCTGGCACCGTCGGATCACGTGGAGGAGCTCGGTGCGACCGTCGCCGACGAGCTCCTCAAGGTGCACCGCTGCTACCTGGCGCCGGTGTGGCCCCTCGTGGAGCAGCGCCGGGTGCACGCCCTCGCCCACATCACGGGTGGTGGGCTCACCGACAACCTGCCGCGAGCGTTGCCCGAGGGCCTGCGGGCGAGGATCAAGGTGGGGGCGTGGGACATCCCACCGGTGTTCCGGCTCCTCGCCGAACGCGGTGCGGTTCCCGAGGCCGACATGTGGCGCACCTTCAACCTCGGCGTCGGCCTGGTCCTGATCGTTGGGCCCAAGCAGCTCGAGCGGGTGCTGGCGGCGCTCCGGGAAGCGGACTGTCCCGGGTTCCCCATGGGCAACGTCATCGCCGGGGAGCGGGGTGTGGAGTACGACTATCCGCCGGCGGGTTATCCCTCCGGCCTGCGTTGACCGCGGCGGTGGCGGCGACCGGGACCGCGCCCGTGATGATCTGCGAGAGGCTTCGGGAGCACCAGAGAGGGTGCCTGGCACGCCGTCTTGATTCGACAGGACGCGGATCGCTGCATTCGAAAGCGTGCCTGGCACCCGCTCTGGCCTATCCGACGCGTAGGCAACGGCGACGCGCCGATTCTTTCGGCGCGTTCCCCGAGGTTGCCACCGCTGACACTTTTCCGGTCCCCACGCGAGGCGCGGCCGGCACGCGTGGCTTCGGAAAAGTGTCACCAGTGGCACGCCCGCCGCAGGCGCTGTTCTCAGCGGCGTTTCGCGGCCTGCCGGGGATGCCGGCGGTTGTCATGTCTCCGGGTTGAGGAGGCGCCACGTCATCGCCCGCACGCGATCAAACGCATTCAGGGCAGCCTGAGCGGCGGAACGGTTGACGGCTCCTGTTGCGGCGAGCAGCCGCAGGTGGGAGTCGACCTCCTTGGCCGACGCGTACGCGTAGCGCCAGAACTGGAGGCGGTCGCGACCCGACCGGCCGTGACCTTCAGCGAGATTCGCGGGCACCGAGCTCGCCGAGCGAATGATCTGATCGCCTATCGGCTTGAGTGGCGCCGGCAACCTCATCACCAGCTTGATTGCGGCTCCTGCCGCTTCGAGGGCCTCGCTGTGGGCAGCCAGACCGGGGTTGGCGATCGCGTCGAGCATGGTCACCTCCGGGTCGTTCATGGGTTCCCCACGAGCCGGTGGGCCAGGCCATGTCAAGGGTGCGAAGCAGCTGTGGAGCAGCTGCGAAGCACCGGACCGAAGGTCCGGCTTCCCTTTACATGGCCTGGCCCACCGGCTACGTTCCCGACGAAACGACCCGAGTGACCATGCCGCCGAGCGCTGCCGCCGAGCGCTGCCGCCGAGCGCTGCCGCCGAGCGCTGCCGCCGAGCGCTGCCGCCGAGCGCCTGCCGCCGAGCGCTGCCGCCGAGCGCTGCCGCCAGCGCTGCCGCCGAGCGCTGCCGCCGAGCGCTGCCGCCGAGCGCTGACCGCCGAGCGCTGCCGCCGAGCGCTGCCGCCGAGCGCTGCCGCCGAGCGCTGCCGCCGAGCGCTGCCGCTTGCTTTCTGCGGGAACTTGGCTACAATGCGGTGCGCTCCGGAGGACCGGAGCAGCACGACAACTCCTTGCCCCGTACCGCGATGCGGGGCCGAAGGCCGAGAGGAGGAAGCATGCCTCTGTACGAGTTGGGGGTCATCATCGACCCCGAGATCGAGCCCGAGGCGGAGACCGCCACCCTGGACCGCTTGGAGGCGATCATCACCGGCGCGGGCGGCGAGATGGTGGACAAGGACGCGCGCGGTCGCCGGCAGCTCGCCTATCCCATCCGCAAGCGCAACTACGGCGTCTATCACTTCTGGAAGTTCGAGGTCGGCGGCGATGCGCTGCAGAAGCTCAACTTCGAGATGCGTACCGCGGACGCGGTGATGCGCTTCCTGGTCCTCAACCTGGACCGCGAGCTCAGGCGCAAGCGCAAGATGGACCGCAAGCAGGAGGCCAAGGTGGCGGCCAAGGCGGCCAAGCGCCGCGCCAGCGCCGAGGCGGAGGCGGCCGCCGACGTCGCCGAGGGGGCATCATGATTCGACAGAAGAGACGCTTTCGCCGGCGGGTGAAGGTCTGCCGGTTCACGGTCGAGAAGATCAACTACATCGACTACAAGGACGTGGACCTGTTGCGGGAGTACACGCCGACCAACGGCAAGATCCTGCCCCGCCGCGTGACCGGGACCCGCCCCATCTTCCAGCACAAGCTGGCGCGAGCGATCAAGCGGGCCCGCCACATGGCGCTCCTGCCCTACGTCGGCAGCTAGCGCAAGCCGGCTGCCAGGGGCCCCGAGCGGGGGCCATGGACCGACGCCAATGATCGCGACCCTAGCCGCCGGAATCCAACAAAGGATTGGTGCGTGAACTCCGGCCTGCCCACAGTACCCGGCCCCGTGCGTGCCGCCCTGCCCCGCCTGGGGGTGGTGGCCTCGGGCATCGTGTCGCTGCTGTTGGCCTCCAGCCTTCTCCTCCTTTTCCCGGTGGGGCTCCTCATCGCCCCTCTGGGCCTGGTTCCCGTGGTCCAGCAGGTCCTCAGTCGGCGCCAGGGCAACCTGGCCTGGGGGTGGGTGATCGTGCTCCTGGCTGGGTTGGCGGTGGCCCGGCTGTCGCTGTTGGGCATGCCGGCATGGGTGTTCCTCCTGACCTACTGCCTGGTGGTGGCGCTGCCGGCGGCGAGCGTCGCCCTGTGGGTGCGCTGGGGGGGGAGTGAGGCGCGGTGGATCACGTTCACCACGCTGGCGGCCGCCCTGATCACCATGGCAACGATCGCTGCGGCGGCCCTGCCGGCGACTCCTGTTTCCGCGCTCAGCGTGTGGTGGGCTCAGGCCGCCACCATGATGGAGGCCTCCTATCGCACGCTGGGGGTGCCCAGCGGCCAGCTGGAGCTGGCACTCGACGCCATGGCCGGTACGGTGCCGTGGATCGCGCCGTCGCTGCCAGCGGCCTACCTGGTAGCCCTCCTCTTCTGGCTGCGGCCGCGGCTGCCGGTGCTGGGCCTGGAGCGTCCCATCGTGGCCTTCGAGCGGTTCCGGCTGGACGAGTGGCTCCCCATCGGGTTCGTGGCAGGTGGCGCCGGGACCCTCCTGCTCTCCGGGTCCGGGCGGTGGGTCGCGGTGACCCTGCTCGTCGCAGTGCTGATGTTGTATTTCGTGCAGGGCTTGGCTATCATTCGGGCCCATCTCGCGCGCTGGATCGGCCGCGGGTGGCTGGTGCGGTGGGGGGTGGCCCTGCTGTGCCTGCAGGGTCCTCTGCCCTTGGTGGTCGCCGCCCTCGGGATCGCTGACGGCTTCTACTCCCTGCGGCCGCGTATCGACGGAGGCGCATCATGAGCGTGAAAGTGATTCTCAACGACCACATCGAGCACCTGGGCGAGCGGGGCGACGTGGTCAGCGTCAAGCCGGGCTTCGCCCGCAACTACCTCCTGCCCCAGAAGCTGGCGTACCTGGACACCCCGGGGAATCGCAGGCTCTTCAACCAGGAACAGAAGAACTGGGAGAAGATGGACCTCAAGCGGCGCACGGCCGCCGAGAAGATGGCCTCCGAGATGCAGGGCTTGGAGCTCTCCTTCGAGAGGCGGGCGAGCGAGCAGGACGTCCTCTTCGGCTCGGTGAGCGCCGCCGACATCGCGCACGCCCTCGAGGACCGAGGCTTCGCGGTGGATCGCCGCCGCATCGCCCTCGACCACGCCATCAAGGAGCTCGGCAGCTTCGAGGTGGAGGTCAGGGTGCACTCGGACATCAGCGTGCGCATCCCGATCCACGTCTCCCGTCCGGGAGCCCATGGGGACGCGCGGGTGGGGGCGCCCGAGGAGGCCATCGCCGGCGTCACCGAGCTCGTGGAGCCCGAGGGCATGGAGGCGGAGGAGCCGGCCGGCGGGCCATGACCGACGACGAGCGGCCCCGCACCCCAACGCGTGCGCGCCGCGGCCGTTCGGAAGGTGGCTGGCTGCGCACCTTGAAGCAGCTCAGCCCCTGGGGGCAGCGCCGAGCCACACGGCGGCTGCAGGCATCCCTGGCCGAGGTGGCGGCGCGGCTGGAAGCGGATGACGGACGTCTCCGCGAGCGGGCCGACGTCGTGGAGGCCGCGGTCCGGTCGATGCAAAACGAGGTCGCCGAGCTGCGCGACGAGCGCACGGCCCGTGTCGAGCGCCGGCTGGACATGGTGGAGACCGCCCAGGCGAGGCTGGCGGATGAGGTGGTGCCGGCGGTCGTGGAGCGCGGCAATGTGCTCGTCGATCGCCTCTCCGAGCAGATCGAGGAGGTGACGTCCCTGGTGGAGCGCATGCTCCTCGACGAGCCTCTCCCCGTCCCGCGGGCGTCGGCCGAGGAGGCGCTCCTGGCCGGCGAGCTGGCCGACGTGCAGCCCGCTCTGCTCGCCGCCTTCCGGGGGTCGGAGAGGGAGGTCACTCACCGTCTCCAACATCACCTGGAAACCCTGGCGTCCTCGGGACCGGTGCTGGACTTGGGATGCGGCCGCGGCGAGCTGTTGCTCCTGCTGCGGGAGGCGGGGGTCGAGGCCCGGGGCGTGGAGCACGACCCCGCCCTCGCCCTCGGGGCTCGTCGGCGCGGTCTGGAGATTCTCGAGGGGGATGTGTTGGCGGTGCTCCGGGCGCAGCCCCCGGGCGCCTTCGGCGCGGTATCCGCAATCCACCTCCTCGAGCACCTCGAGGCTCGGACCCTCCTTCGTCTCCTGGAGGAGACGCGGCGCGTCCTGCGCCCGGGCGGTCTGCTCCTCGCCGAATGTCCGAACCCCCACAACCTGCGCGTGGGTGCGGCGTTCTTCTGGCAGGACCCGACCCACCTCCGGCCGCTCCTGCCCGAGACCCTCCAGCTCTACCTGGAGACGAGCGGGTTCTCCGTGCGGAGTGTGGAGCTGCTGCATCCGTTCCCGGAGGAGCAGCGCTTCGCGGGCAGGGACGTGGCCGGTGAAGGAGGAACGCCCGAGGTGACGGCGCTCGGAGAGCGGCTGGAGAGCCTGGCGCGACGTTTGGATGACGTTCTCAACGGCCCGCGGGACTTTGCCGTGGTGGCCGTGGTTGATCATGGAGGAGGTTCGACATGAGGTGGAGCACGGGATTGCAAGCCGGCGCAGCGGTCGCGGTGGCGGCACTGGCCCTGACCGCGTGCGGGCAGGGCGCCAAGAAGGCGGACCAGGCGCTGTGGGTGGCGCCGGACATCGCGGCGCGCCGGGCGCAGTTCGTGCCCGAGGAGCTGACCGCCGTCACGTCCCACCTGTCGGACGCGGACCGGGAGGCGCTGGGTCACCTGGTGCGGGCGGCGCGGGCGGTGGATCAGATCTTCGTGCGCCAGGCATGGACCGGCAACCCGGCCTTCGCGCCCAGGGTGGCGGCGCTCAGCGGCCCCGACGCAGAGCCCGCGCAGCAGTACTACCGGATCATGTACGGACCGTGGGATCGGCTGGCCGACTTCGAACCCTTCCTCGGGCACCAGGAGCACCCCCAGGGTGCCGGGTTCTACCCCGAGGACATGACCAAGGATGAGTTCGAGGGCTGGCTGGAGCAGCATCCGGCGGATCGCGCCAGCTTCACCTCGCTCACTACCGTGATCCGGCGCGAGGGGGACAGCCTGACCGCGATCCCCTACTCGGTGGAGTACGCCGATCTGCTGGGCAAGGCCGCCTCCGAGCTGCGGGCCGCAGCCGGCGTCACCGACAACGTCTCGCTGCGCCGGTTCTTGGAGCTGCGGGCGGATGCGTTCTCAAGCGACGACTACTTTGCGTCCGACATGGCCTGGATGGACCTGGACTCGCCCATCGAGGTGGTGATCGGTCCCTACGAGACCTATGAGGATGGGCTCTTCGGATACAAGGCGAGCTTCGAGGCCTTCGTCTGTGTGGCGCAACCCCAGGACACGGCGCGTCTCGACCGCTTCAAGGAGGAGCTTCCCGTCCTGGAGCGCAACCTGCCCATCCCCGATGAGTACAAGAACCCCAACCGCGGCAGCGAGTCCCCGATCCGGGTCGTCGACGAGCTCTTCACCGCCGGCGACACGCGCGCCGGCGTCCAGACTCTCGCGTTCAACCTTCCCAACGACGAGCGCGTGCGGGAGGCCAAGGGGTCCAAGAAGGTCCTTCTGAAGAACATCATGCATGCCAAGTACGACGGCATCCTGGTCCCCATCGCCCAGCAGGTACTGCCCGCCAAGGACGCGGCCGACGTCGACTTCGAGGCCTTCTTTCAGTTCACCCTCCACCACGAGCTCGCCCACGGTCTCGGGCCGGGGCAAATCACGGTCGACGGCCGCGAGACCGAGGTGCGGCTCGAGCTCAAGGACCTCTACTCGGCCTTCGAGGAGGCCAAGGCGGATGTGCTCGGTGTCTACGACATCTACGCCCTCGCGGATCGGGGCGTGATGGACAAGGACATCCTCGACCACCTGCCCGCCAGCTACACGGCGGGCATCTTCCGGAGCATCCGCTTCGGGGTCACCGAGGCCCACGGCAAGGGCATGCTGATGCAGGCCAACTACCTGCTCGCCAAGGGTGCGCTCCAGGTCACCGAGGACGGTCGTCTGCGGCCGGTTCCGGAGAAGTTCCGGTCCGCCTTCTCGGACCTCGCGCACGACCTGCTCATGATCCAGGCGACGGGCGACTACGATGCCGCCAAGCAATTCGCGGACACCTACGGGGCCATGCCTGCCGGCGCTGGAAGCTGGGGTCGGGCGGCTGGCCGGGATCCCCGTGGACATCGATCCGAGCTATGCAATCGGGGACGTCTCGTGAGTCCGGGCCGGACCGATCCTCCTCGCCGGGCCCCCTGTGCGCCGGCCGGGGCGGGGCCGATGCAGGGGCAGCGCGGGATTGGACATTTCGTGTGAAACCATTCACAATCCCCGCGGCGCGGCCGCCGGTGCGGCCGAAAAGGAGACATGCTGCGATGCCGATGACTGATCTGACGTTCGCGATGGTCGGCTCGGGTGGCGACGGGGTCGTCACCATGGGCGATATGATGGCGCAGGCTGGAGCCAGCGTCGGACTGCACGTCATGAAGGTGGAGGCCTACGGCCCCCAGATCCGTGGCGGCGAGTCCTCGTGCACGGTCCGCATCTCCGGCGCCCCGATCTTCGCCCAGGGCGATTTCATCGATGTGCTGGTCGTCTTCAACTGGGCCGACTTCCGGCGCTTCCGGGGGGAGATGGTGACGGCCCGTAATGCGGTCATTCTCTACGAGGAGTCGGACCCCACGCCCCGCGAGCAGCTCGAGATGGACCTGGGCATCGGCGCTGGAGCGCGCTGGATTCCCGTGCCCTTCGTCAAGCTGGCCAAGGAGTCCGCCGGCACCACCCTGGCCAAGAACATCGTCACCCTGGGCCTGCTCGGTGAGCTCTTCAACCTCCCCCAGGACGCCTTGAAGCGCGCCATCAGCGCTCGTTTCGCCAAGAAGAAGAAGGAGGTGGTGGAGTCCAACCTGCAGGGCTTCGCCGCGGGCGTCGAGTTCGCCGCCTCCCTGAACGGTCGCCTCAACGACCGCGCGTTGGAGTACACGCCCGGGGAGCCGATGCTCCTGATGTCGGGGAACGAGGCGTCGGCGGTGGGTGCCCTCCACGCCGGCTGCCGGTTCTTCGCCGGCTACCCCATCACGCCGTCCTCGGAGATCCTCCACTACCTGTCCGAGGTGATGCCCAGGATGGGTGGCTACCTGGTCCAGACCGAGGACGAGCTGGCCGCCATCGGCGCCGTCATCGGCGGCTCCTTCGCCGGCGTCAAGTCCATGACCGCCACCTCCGGCCCGGGCCTCGCCCTGATGACCGAGATGCTGGGTCTGGCCGCCATGGCCGAGGTGCCTGCCGTCATCATCGATGTCCAGCGCGGCGGCCCGTCCACCGGCCTGCCCACCAAGAGCGAGCAGGCGGACCTTTGGCAGGCGCTGTGGGGCTCCCACGGCGACGCGCCGCGGGTGGTGCTCGCCCCGGCGGACGTGGAGGACTGCTTCCATGCCTCCGTGGCGGCCTTCAACATCGCCGAGGAGGCGCAGGTCCCGGTCATCGTCCTCTCCGACCAGTTCATCGCCCAGCGCCGGGAGACCCTGTCCATGCTCACCCTCGACCACGAGGTGGTGGGCCGCCAGGTGCCGTCGGCGGGCGAGCTGCGCGACTACCGCCGCTACAAGGACACCACCTCGGGCGTGTCGCCCATGACCTGGCCGGGGATGAAGGGTGGCGAGTACCAGACCAACGGCCTCGAGCACGACGAGGTCGGCCAGCCCAGCTCCATGTACATCGTGCACGAGAAGATGAACGCCAAGCGCTACCGCAAGCTCCGGCTGGTGCGCGACAAGTACAGCTTCTTCAGGCATTACGGTCCGGCAGAGGCGGATGTGGGCATCATCTGCTGGGGCTCCTCCAAGGGCCCGGTGAAGGAGGCGGTGATGCGCGCCAACGGGCGCGGGGAGAAGGTGTCCGCCTTCGTGCCGCAGCTCCTCTATCCCGTTCCCCGCCCACGACTTCCAGCGCTTCGTGCGCGGCGTCAAGGACATCATCGTGGTCGAGCTCAGCTACTCGGCCCAGTTCTACAAGTACCTCCAGACCTTCCTCGACCTGCCCGATGGCCACACCTTCCTGTTCAAGCGCTCGGGCGGCAAGAACCTGACCGTCGCCGAGGTCGAGGACAAGCTGGCCAAGGTCATGGAGATGGGAGCCCTGCGGCGGGAGGTGTTGGTATGAGCACGACGACTGTGGAGACCAAGTTCAAGCCCGGTGACTACAAGTCGGGCCTCGGGCCCGTGTGGTGTCCCGGCTGCGGTGACTTCGGTGTGCTGAACGCCCTCTACAGGGCCCTCTCCCAGCTCCAGATCGAGCCGTGGAACACCGTCATCCTGTCCGGCATCGGCTGCTCGTCGCGGCTGCCCGGCTACGTCAAGACCTACGGCTTCAACGGCGTGCACGGACGGGCGCTGCCCCTGGCCACCGGCGTCAAGGTAGCGCGGCCCGACCTCACGGTCATCGCGGTGGGCGGCGACGGCGACGGGCTGGCCATCGGCGGCAACCACCTCATGCACTCGGCGCGGCGCAACCTGGACGTCACCTACATCCTCATGGACAACGAGATCTACGGTCTCACCAAGGGCCAGGTGGCGCCCACCACCCCCACCGGCGACAAGACCAAGTCCACCTTCTGGGGCAACCCGGAGCCCAGCGTCGATCCCTGCGAGCTGGCCATCTCTACCGGCGCCAGCTGGGTCGCCCGAGGCTTCTCCGGTGACGTCAAGTTCCTCACGGAGCTGACGGCCAGGGCCATCAGCCACCGCGGCTTCTCCTTCCTGAACGTGATCTCGCCCTGCGTCACCTGGCGCGGCGATGACCAGTACCGGGAGCTCAAGCAGAAGCTGCAGTACGTGCCCGAGGATCACGAGGCGTCGAGCCGGCGCGCCGCCGTCGCGTACACCCGCGAAAAGGACGTGCTCACCACGGGGATCCTCTACCACGTGCACGACCAGCCTTCCCTCGTGGATCGCCTCGAGGAGGTGAAGCAGCGGGCCAGCGGGGGCCGTCCGGAGCCCACCACGCGCGAGCTCCTCGAGAGGTTCTTCCCTAACCTGTAGAGGTCGGCCCCGTGTCCACGGCGGCGACCACCGACCGTGGACAGCGGTCGGCGGCCCACTCACGCGGAGCAGCGGTCTTCGAAAGAACCGCGCGTGCCGCGGGCGTGCCACCCCTGACGATCTTCGGACGTGGGAGGTTGCCATGGAGTGGGCCGTGGGGTCCGAAGATCGTCAGGGGTGGCAACCGATCGTCAGGGGTGGCGCCCGACCTGGGGCGTTCCAAAGGTTGGAGCACCGTTGGCGCCGTCAATCGCGGACGGTTGGCCGGCTTTCGAGATTACCTTCGTCGCGGACGGCCTGCCGACTCGCTCGTCACGCTGATCTCTAGCCACGAACGGCTGCGAGATCCGCGCCGCAACGCCGACGCCTACGCGGAAGCCTGGGCGCTGAACTTCTTTCTCATCCGGCAGCGCGAGAAGCAGTATCTGGCCTATATCAAAATGCTCTCGGAAAAGGGACCGCTGCTGTCGGACGATCCGGAAACCCGGTTGCTGGAATTCAACCAGGCGTTCGGCAATCTCGAGCAACTCGACGCCGAGTTCTTGCGCCACATGAGCAAGGTCCGATAGCGCCCGGCAAAAGTCGAATGTCCAAGGGCCAAAAGCGACGAGAGACGCGCCGTTCCGCAGAGTGAAGCTCGCTACTCTCTCTTCCCTCTCCTCCCTCTCCAAAAAACCTCGCCAGCCGGCGGGGGCGGTGTTATAGTAACACTCTACGCTTCCGGTCTCCGGACCCCCCGCCTTTATCGTAATCGAGGAGCCTCGTTCATGACCGATACCGTTCGTCGTGCGCAATCTTCCGTTCCCTCGCGACGGGATTTTCTCAAGAGTTCGACGGCGGCCGCGGTCGGCGGCGCCATGCTCGGGGGTCTGACGTTGCCGCGGAGCGTACACGCCGGAGTCGATGACGTCATCAAGATCGGGTTGATCGGCTGCGGCGGCCGAGGCACCGGCGCCGCCGCCCAAGCGCTGGCCGCCGACAAGAACGTCAAGCTCACGGCCATGGGCGACGCCTTTTCCGACCGGCTGCAAAGCAGCCTGGCGAACCTCAAGAAGCAGACCCCGGCCGAGAAACTCGATGTGAGCGAAGACCGCTGCTTCGTCGGCTTCGACGCCTACCAGCAGGTCATCGACAGCGGCGTCGACGTGGTCTTGCTCTGCACGCCGCCCCATTTCCGTCCGGCCCACTTGAAAGCGGCCGTTGCGGCCGGCAAGCACATCTTTGCCGAAAAGCCCGTGGCGGTCGACGCTCCTGGCGTGCGCAGCGTGCTGGCGACGGCGGAAGAGGCCAAGAAGAAGGGCCTGGCCGTCGTTTCGGGGCTCTGCTACCGCTACGACCTGCCGAAACGCGAGACGATGAAGCGGATCCACGACGGCGAGATCGGCGACATCGTGGCCATCAACGTCAACTACAACACCGGCACCTTGTGGATGCACCCGCGCAAGCCCGAGTGGAGCGACATGGAGTGGCAGTTGCGCAACTGGCTCTACTTCACCTGGCTCTCGGGCGACCACAACGTCGAGCAGCACGTCCACAGTCTCGACAAGGCCGCCTGGGTCATGAACGACGAGCCGCCGGTCAAAGCCTTTGGCCTGGGCGGACGCCAGGTGCGAGTCCAGCCCGAGTTCGGCCACATCTTCGACCACCACGCCGTGGTTTATGAATACGCCAGCGGCGTCAAGCTGTTCGCCTACACGCGGCAGCAGGCCGGCTGCAGCGTCGACGTCTCGGACTACGTGATGGGCACGAAGGGAACGGCCGACGTGATGCACCACGAAATCAAGGCCGCCGACAAGTGGCGATACCGGGGCGAGAAGCCCAACATGTACCAGGTCGAGCACAACGAGCTGTTCGCCAGCATCCGCTCGGGCAATCCGATCAATAACAGCGAGTACATGGCCCGCAGCACCATGTTGGCCATCATGGGCCGCATGGCGACCTACACCGGCCAGACGATCACCTGGGACCAGGCCATCAACTCGAAAGGAAGACCTGACCCCGGCCAAGTACGAATGGGGCCCGCTGCCGGTCGCGCCGGTGGCGATGCCGGGATCACGCAGTTCGTGTAAGCCGTCAACCCGCCCGCAGCGCCTGCTCGACGCGGCGAATGGCGTCTTCCACGTCCCAGGCGCCCTCGTTGGCTTCCAGCGACACATGGTCGGCCATCCAGGCGTTGATCTTCTTTTGGGCGGAGATCACCGTGCTGTGGCTGCGGCGACCGAAGTAATAGCCAATCTCGCTGAAAGCCGCTCGCGTGTGCTTGCGCGCCAGCCACATGGCCAGCATGCGAGGATGGCTGATCTGCTTTCCCTTGCGGTTGGATTGCAGGCTCTTCGGCTCCAGCCCGAACACCTGGCAGACGGCCTGCTCGATATCGGGCAGGCGCACGCTGCGCGTTGCGTGCCGCAGCAGTTCGCTCAACGTCTCCTCGGCCATCGCCAGACTGATCGGCTCGCCTGACGCCAGGCTGGCGGCGTGCAGGCGATTAAGCGCGCCAGCCAGTTCGCGGGCATGCCGCTGAAAACTGGGCGGCGACATAGGCCTGCACCTCGGCCGGCACTTTCAGCTCTTGCCGCTCGGCCATCTTGCGCACGATCCCCAGCCGGGTCTCGTAGTCGGGCGCTTGCAGACCGCAAGCCAGCCCGCCCTGCAAACGCGTGATCAGTTCAGGGCCCAGTTCGTTCAATTCGTTCGGCGGCCGGTCGGCCGCGAACACCAGTTGCCGGCCTTCGCGTGTAAAATCATCGATCGTGTGCAGCAGTTCGACGAGCGTGGCTCGCTTGCCGGCCAGGAACTGAATGTCGTCGATGATCAACAGATCGAGCCCGCGGTACTTGCGGCGGAAGTTCGGCAAGCCGCTGCCGTGCAAGGCGCCCAGGAATAACGTCGTGTACTGCTCGGCCGAAAGATAGACCGCCTGGCAGCGGGCCTGCTTGCGGCGGACCTCGGTCCAGAGCCCTTCCAGCAGATGCGTCTTGCCGACGCCCGTCGGACCGAACAACAACAGTGGCGAAGAAGGTCCGAGTCGATCGGCGATCGTTTGCACGGCCACGTGCGCCAAGCGGTTGGCCGATCCGACGACGAACGATTCGAGATCGGCGAATCGCCTGCGCGTCTCTGCGCTCGCCTGCCGAGGCGCCGCCTTGACCGCCGTCGCCGCAGCGGCCTGCATCGCCGCCTTGCGAATCGGAATCGTGGCTCGCGTCTGGGCCAAGGCGGGATCGATGCGAAAACTGACGGGCAGCGTCTTGCCCAACGTCTCCTCACAGGACTCTTCGATCTGCTGGCGAAAGTTCTTCCGCAGCCAGTCCTGAAAGAATTGGTTGGGCACGCACACCGTCAGCGAATCGTCGCATAGATCGAGTCGCGTGTTGGCGCCGAACCAAAGTTCGAATCGCTCATGTCCGACCTTGTCAGCCAGCGCAAGTCGCAATGCCGACACGATCTCCATATCGTCCGTGGTCACTTCCTGATGGTCCCCAGCGCACAAACTCCCCACGTCCGAATACGCCGTCTTAGCGCAATCGTCGCGCACCGTGAGCGCACGGTCACGAAAAACGAGAGGGAGAGGCGTGTCTTCGACAGCCGCCTAAAGGAATATTGAATGTCACCCAGCGGGGTCGATTGTACGCGTGCTAGCGTGGCTGTCAAAGAGAATCAGCGGCGCTGCGAGAGCGACTCTTGGACCGGGTCGCGGGCAGGTTGCAAAAACTCCGCGAAACAGCGTTAGCTTCCCATGTTGGAGACGTTAGGAAAAAATTTTCTTGAGCGACGGCGAACGTGGAAAAACTGTCGGCAGGGGACGGCAGCGAACGCAACTCGCTTTTCGACCGCGTCGCAAAGCCTTATGCAGCAAGGCGATTGCGAAGGGCCCCGTTCGCCTCGCGCGTTTCCGCCGCGCAGCGAACTCACGCCTCAAACACGTGCAACCAAACGCTACGACGGTCCCAAATGACAAAACCCGCCGCCGCATAGATATCGATCGCAGGCTTGTTCGCCGCATCGACTGCCAGAATCAGACGACCTCGCCCAGACTGCGCACAGCCATTGCGCGTGCCGCACCAGTTCAATGCCGAGCCCCTTGCCGCGGGCCTCGGGCAGCAGCCCCATGTAGACCAGCAACCGCTGATCCGAGTCGGCGAAATCGGCCAGCAGCAAGCAACCGACGTCGCGCTGCTCGTGACGCACGATGAACCACAACGAAGGGTCGAACGAACTGGCGCCCCGGTAGCCGGCGAGTGCGTCGGCGCAATCCTGCACGCCGTTCAGAGCCGGACAATCGAGCGTCTGCTCGTACGTTCCTTCGACCAGCCGGGCAAGCTCGGCGTCGGAGCGCGTCGAGGTCTGCTCGAACGACAATCTTGTCGCCGGCGACGCCGTCGGAAAAGCGCCCTGCAGGCTGACCAGATACAGCAAGTCCGTCAAATGCTCGAACCCGCCCGCGCAAACGTTCGGCGTCGCGGCCGGCGTCGGCGACGAGCATGGCTTGCACGATCCGCACGTTCTGCGCGGCCAGCCAGGCAAGCGCCGTCTGCAAAAGCCGGCTCGATACGCCTTGGTCGTCCGCTTCGCCCAAAGCGGTCTGAGGCGGCCAGATTCCCGCCGAGCGGCCAAGCTGAACTTCGCAGTACAGCGCTCCCACAACCCGCTCGCCGCGTCGGGCCAGCAGCAGCCCGTCCAAAGCCTCCCCTGCCGCCGCCTTGGCCATCGTCTGGGCGACCAGGGCCTCGCGGACGGATGCAGGCACGCAGGCCAGCGCGAGCTGCAGCGCCGCGTCCCGCTCGTGCGGTCTGCGCCATGCTAATCTGCAACTGCTCGGACTGAGTAACCTCCATGGGAGTGAGAATATCGCAAAACGGCAGGCTGCGTCAGCGCCGCTTTGCCATCTGCCCGCAGAGAATGCGTCGGCTGCATCCGGCCCATACGAGGTAGCAAGGCCCGGCTGCCCGGAACCGCCTGAGCCGACATTTCACACGGTTTCACTGAAAAACCTCGGCCTTGACGCCGCGCGCGTCCGCCCCATGCCCTATAATCCCCACAGGGCAAGTCTTGATGCACCGCTCGCTTCAGGAGTTCTCGTCGCATGCAACGACTCTCTTGCTTATTGATGGTTGCCGGCTGCTGCTGCAGCAACGCCGCGACGGCGCTGGCGCAGCCCGCCTTGGAACGCCTCGAACAGCAAGTCCGCGAGCGGTCGCCGGGCGGCGCCGCCAACCAGGCCGGCCCGGCAGGCGACAATACAGGTTACCTGGGCGTGGTGGCCGACGACCGGATGGACGCCGGCAAGGGCGTGCGAATCGTGCAGGTCATTCCCGGCTCGCCGGCGGAACAGTCGGGACTGCAGGCGGACGACCTGGTCACAGCCGTGGCGGGCAAGCCTGTCCGCTCGATGGACGATCTGGCGCGGATCCTGAGCCCGATGGTCGTCGGCTCGCGCGTGACCTTCGAATACAAACGCGATCGCAAGACGCAAGAACTGGAAGTCACGCTCGGCCGCCGCCCGCCGGAAGGAGAGCGGCCGTTTAATGACTTCGGCATGCTCCCTGCAGACGCGGAGATCCGCCACTCGCCAGACGCGCATCAACCCGGCATGCTTGGCGTGCGCGTGGAGGGCGTGACGGAAGAGATGAAGGACAAGCTCAACTTGCCGTCGACCGACGGCGCGTTCATCGTGCACGTCAATCCGGGCTCGCCCGCCGCGCGGGCCGAGTTGCCGCTGCAAGGCGTAATCGTCGCCATTGACGACAGCCAGGTCTCGACGACGGCCGATCTCAAGCGTCTGGTCGCCGCCGCCGGCGCCGGCGCGACGGTCAAGGTCTCATACTACGCGCAAGGCGATCTTCGCGAAGCCGCCATTCGCCTGGCCGGCGCGCCCGTGCCGCCGCCCCCACCGGGCCGCTGCCGCTGGTCGGCCCCTGGCGACTGCCGCCCAACTTGCCAAGCGGGCCGCCGGCTTTCGATTCCGAGCACCGGCTGGAACTGCTCGAACAGCGCATGGAGCGACTTGAGGAACGCTTGGGTGAAATCGAGCGACTGCTGAAAGGTCAGGCAGGAAAACCGGAAGGTTCCGAGGGTACGGAGCAGTGACTCGCGTCCCTCACGTCGAGGCGCCGCTTGCGTGCCTAATCGCGTTTCAAGCATCGGGCAGGCACAGCCTACCGGAACAGCTTCCTTGAGGTTGACGCGAAATTGGCATGCAGCATGGCAACCTCTATCGCAACTCGCAGGCATTTCGTCTGCTGCCGCGCGATCAAGGTTGCGGCGGATGGCGCCCGCGTTGCATCTCTTCCTCACGAATAGCCAGTAGCCAGGATCAGCGGCCGGTTCATTTGCAGCCCCGCAGCCGTCGCACGCCCTGTCGGGCTCCGCGGCATGATGATCGGCCCATCCCAGCGAAAATGGTCGGCCCACCGTTGCCGTCGCGGATGATAGAGGGGCACGAGTCGACCACTGGATGGGTCGACAGCCGAGCTTCTTTGCGCAACGAGCAAGAAACACAAGCAAGGGCGAGATTGTCCGCCGCTGTCGCCCCGCCAACGCTACGCGGCTTCACGTGGTCGATGTGAAAAGTAGCTTCTTGGCCTTCCTGAGCCAATCCGCAGTACTCGCACCGGCCTGCAGCCCGGCGAACGACCAAACGGCGAAGCCGCTCGGGAATGCCGCTCACGCTGGCTTTGCCCTATCAGCAACCTGTTCGCTCAGCGCGCAACCGCAACAATGACAACGCCTCGGCAAGTTCAACCAGACCTTCTGCTTCCTCTCGTTCGCTATCCGACAATGCTTCTCCCCGGTCCTGCCTGTCGAGTAGCTGTTTCAAGCGCGCATCTACGCCACGTGGCAAACGAAAGCGCGCCAAGTCAGCAGGCATTTCGAGTTCAATCGTGACGATTTGCGTCATTGTTCGGCATCCTCACAAATAAAATAGCAGAAGCCGCCAACAACAGTATCACACTTCGGCTCGAGAAAAGCGGTCATGGCAGCGTCACTGGCGGTCGCTACGCAGTGCTTCGGCGCCGAAAAGATGGGTGTCTTCTCTTTGAGCGTTCGGCTCTCAGTTTGACGCCGCGTATCGGCTTCAAAACCGCACAGAAAGTCCGGCGCCCGTGAAGTAGTCCAGAGCGGCGTCGTTCATCCCCGTACCGATGCGCCAATCGAGCTGAAGGTTGCTGGCCGGCCGGAAGCGAAATCCGGTCTGCACATAGTTCTCGGGCCGGTCATCGATGTAGCCATCGAAGTAGAGCCCGAAATACTCGACGAATCCTTGGAATGAATTGGTCAGCCATTTCTCCAGTGCGACCGACTGATGGAACATCAGGTAGCGATAGCCTGCGTCTTTCTGGGTTCGCAACCCGGTCGAGCCGACGACCCGCCAGCGGTGCGAGATCCCAGCGGTAAAGATAGTTGAACTGGAACTCGGACTGGCCGTTGGTAAATGCAAGGGCGCCCGTCGGCGCGGTGAAGCCGATGATTGCGCTGGTTTCGGGCGCCCAGCGCGTTGGTCGCTCAAACGCAACTTCGAAGCCAGACCGAGATCGGTAGAGCCGTAGCCGCTGCGGGCGACGCCGCCGGTGATTTCGCTAAAGGCGGCTGAGGTCCACAGCACGCGCAGCTCAATGCGATCGGTCAGGCCGATTCGAAAAAGGGAACCGGGGAAGGCATTGGCGCGAAATCCGCGGTGACTCGCGCTGCCCGTACTGGCGCCTTCGCTCACCAGCGTCCCCGGAAAAACGTGGGCGCGGAATCTTTGCCCTGGCTGCTGAAAATACTCGAAGGTGTATCCGCCTTCGTATTGCAGAGCGCCTCGCGGCACGGTCCTGGTCGAACGGGTAAACGTCGGGCGATCGGTGTCGATCGGCGAATTCCAAACCGTTCCGCGCAACCGCGGCAACAATGGGAACGAGCCCGCCGTGAGCGCCTGGCCGAAACTAGGCGCCGGTGACAACCAACACTCTGCCAGGGCGAGACTGAGGACGACGAACGCATGGCGAATGCCCATCGACCAGCCCCTCGCACGGCTGCCGCGTTTCGTATGGATATGCCGCCGTCGTCCAGCACCCCATTTTAGTGATCGGCGAGCAGCAGGATCATCTCAACCCTAAGCCTCGCTTTTTGCACGGATTCGGAAATTTCGCCAAGAATAACAAGAAAATCTATCGCTCGCGCTACTCCGGATAGGCTTCGTCCAGCCAGCGCTCCGCCTCGTTGCACCAAACCAGAATCATATCCGCTCGCTCGTTGCACCAACGCTTTAACCCTTCCGGATCGCGGGTGGTACAAATCAGAGGCATCCAGCGAAAGCGACGCTCCAGTTTCTCCATGCGTTCCAGATGATCTAGATAAGCCGCCTCGCCGTCGCCAAATGGCACGGCCGCTTCGGCGTGCAAGAGTTTGAGCGAGGCCAGGTAGATCACATTCACGGTTTCGGTTCCGCTATCGTATGGCTTGGTACGCCGACCGCAATCGCTTCCTGGCTTGCGCCGCCGCTCTGCGCGTGGACGTATGCCAGTGCGTCGCCAAGGCGCAGATGGCAACGACGACCAGCAGGGAACGGATCGAAAACTGAACGCGAAAAATGTTTGACACGCTCGAAACCCTCCGCCCGACGATCAACGCGCACAAACGGCAGGCCCATTTTAGGCCTCGGCTCCGCCGACGGCCAGTCGCGTGACGAGCGCACGCTTCCGCATGCTGCGATTCAAGAAGCAGCGAACCGCAGGCGCCTTAGCCCGCCCGCTGCAAGCACTCTTCCACCAGCTTGCACAGCGCGCCAATGTCAAGAACATGCACGGCGCCGGTGTAGCTTTCGGCGCCGGGGGCGAAGAAGCCGGGCTTGGGGGCGACGAAGGTGCAGGTGTGGGCGGCGCGGATCGTGGTGCGGCTGGCGCGGCCCGTGTCGCAGTCGAGTCCGCTGGGCAAGTCGACGGCGATCTTCGGCACGTGGTGCGAGTTGATCTGCTCGATGACCCCGTCCAACGGCGGTCGGGGATCGCCCATGGCGCCCGTGCCGAGCAGGCAATCGACAATCTGGCCGGCGCGATCCAACTGCGTTTCGAGCCGCGCGATGTCGTGCGTCTTGCCAAAAACCTCGATCGGCACGCCGGACTTCTCGAGAATTGAAAAGTTGACCGCGGCATCGCCGGCAAGTTCCGCCGGCTCGGCCCAGAGCAGGACTCTTACCGTCGCGCCGCGCAGATCGAGATGCCGGGCCAGCACGAACCCGTCGCCGCCGTTGTTGCCTTTGCCACAGCAGACCACGATCGGCCCGGTTACGCCGAATTCAAAGAGCTTGTCGGCCACGCCGCGGCCGGCGTTTTCCATCAACACGATGCTCGGTACGCCGAATTCGACGGTCGCCCGGCGGTCGAGCTCGCGGGCTTGTTCGCGATTCAGGGTGGGCGGATGCATCGCTTGGCTCCGGTAGTAGTAGGGCCGTTGCCGCAACTCAGGCTCTAGCATAACATTTCTTGCTGGAGAATCGCGACGACCGCAGCCTGGACGTCCCCGCTTCTACGTGCATCGGCGCCCAGGCCGATCCCGCGACTCCCTAAACGAACAACAGCTTTCCGGAGCGATTTCCATGCCGTTATACGAGTATCGCTGCGATGCCTGCGGCGCCGCGTTTGAACTGCTGGTGCGAGGAGACGAGCGTCCGGCTTGCCCCGAGTGCGGCGGGCGTCGGCTCGAAAAACAATTCAGCGTGCCCGCGGCGCCGGCGGCCTCCGGCGCGAGCTTGCCGATGGCCAATGCCCCATGGGGCGGTTGTGGCAAGCCGGGCTGCGGTCCCGGCGGCTGCGGCAGACAAGGCTGAGCCAGAACTAACAAGCCATCATGCTTGTTTTAATTGGCCGGCGAGGTTTTCGCGGCAGTAGCGGAATCTGTGAAGATTCCGTGCGAGCGACATTCGCGCCTCGGCAGCGAATCTGTGTGGAGAACCGCACGGAGCGCTCGAAAATCTTACGAATTCCGCTACTGCTAG
>CAWJPY010000006.1:0-664792 GCA_963844865.1 uncultured Holophagae bacterium | reverse complement strand
CTCATTCAAGCAGAAGTAGTGCTCCGCCCACGGACCGTGATCCTCCGCCACCTGCTCCAGCGCCGAGCGACGGAACACCCCGAGGGCGCCGCACGCCGCCAGTACCTGTCGCGGCGCCAGCAAATCGGTATCCAGGGGCCCGCCGTAGCCGCGGTCGCGCACCTCCAGGGTGGGCGCCCGCAGCACCTGCCACACCGTCCACCGTCGCCCCGTCGGGCCGCATCAGCCGCGGCGCCACCGCCGCCACCTCCGGCCGCGCCTCGAGCACCTCCACGCACCGCTCCAGGCAGCCCGGCTGCACCACCACGTCGGGGTTCATGAAGGCCACATACGGGACCTCGCTCGCCACCGCGGCGAAGCCCCGGTTGCAGCCCCCGGCAAAGCCGGTGTTGGTACCCACCGTGACCACCTCGACTCCCTGCTGACGGTGATCGCGCGCGATCCTCACCGACCCATCCCGTGACCCGTTGTCCACCACTACCACCGGCACCCCGGCGCGGCCCAGACCCGCCAGACACCCCGGCAGGTCCGAGGCCGAGTTGTAGCTGATCACGACAGCGGTGAGGGGTGCTGTGGACTCCACGACGTCTACGACGCGTCCCTCCTGAGGACACTCCCATGATGGCACAGTGGACAAGCGCATTGTCGCTCCCCGGTGTCGATCTCACGCAGGAGATAGGTGCGCCCTCCCCCAGCCGACCACGACCCCACCATCGAGACCGGATTCACCGCTGCGCCCTCGGCGCAGCCCCTCCGTGACCGCGCCAAGCGAGGCGCTCCTCGGCAACCTGAGGCTCCCATGGGTCCGCCTTTGCACCTCGTCGAGGGCGTCCAGCGATGAGAGCCGAGACTTCGCGGTCTTCAGGGCACGACGCGTGACCCGCCCGATCACCGGGGCGAGCACTTAGCGCACCACGTGGGCGGGGATCCAGCGCGTGTTCTCGTGGCGGGTCGCTCGGACGGAGATGTGGGGCTCCAAGGCTCGACAGGACCCGCAGGCCGGTTGAAGCCCCGCGTTTTGATTCATTGCCGAACGGGGAGTTCGACTGGTGGGGACCCTGTTTGGGTCACACGCCGCCGCCACAAACCGGCAGGACCCCATGACCTGGGGGTGGGCACCTACGTGACACACCTATTCTGAGGAGGACCTTCCCGATCGCGCGTTCCACTCCTGACTCGCTGGTCAGCGTCAACCATGTCACAACCGAAAACCAGTCCTTCCAGTCGGCAATCGTCACCTCGACCGCACGACAACTCTCTCTTCTCCTTCGGTACGCCCGCCAAAGGCCGACGGACTCCTTCAACCCCACGGCATGTTCAAAGTCAAGCAGAGTGAGCTTCGTTCCGTCCCACATGAAGTTCCAGGGACGGACGTCTCGGTGCGCGACACCAGCTCGGTGCAGAGCGGCCACGATCCGATAGGACGCGAAGCAGAAGGTCGTCATCGAGGGTCGATCGGCAGATACATGGTCGGTCAAGAGGCGACCGTCGATGAAATGAGTTGTTACAACCTGTTCTTTCCCCTCGGGTGACTCAACGAGTGCCAGTTTCGGCACGCCGGACACGTCTGCGAGCCTATGCAGCATTTCCCGTTCCTGCGTCGCGGCCCCTGGATCTCCAACCACTTTCTGGAAGTACACGCCCGCGGAAGTGCGGACCACGCGGTACTCTCTCACCTCGCCTCTGGAGCTTGAAGGTCCCGGGAACCCATCATATGGCTTGAAGAACGTACGGATGACCTCTGGTTCAACTCCCATGGGCTTATCACTTCATAGCCACCCAGAGATCGCGCGTCACGTCAGCTAGATGGCTTCTTGTCGCCCCTATTGCCTTGAAGTCGCGAAACCCGAAGTTTCCCAGGATCTCGATGAGGCTCTCCGCTCCGCCAGGCAGTGCTTTGATATACCCTCCATGCCACGACGCTCTTTCATCGTCATGGGGAAGTTCGAAAACGAGGTGATGATTCACGGTGTCCGTGACTCTCTTCAATACCTCACATCCGCCTAAACGACCCATCGCAGCAAAAATATGGTGCAAGAGCGAGAGGCAAAGGACGACGTCAAATTGCTGCTGCGGCACACTACCTTCTTCGCCGATTTTTCGACATTCGAATCGCAGTCTGGTATAGCCCATGAGTTCAACCAGCGCATTCGAAGCTTCGATGAGCCGAGGATTCGCGTCAACACCAAGAAAGTTCGTTCTCCTCCAAATGTTACGAAGAGCGAGTGGAAAAAATCCTCGATTGCAGCCTAGGTCGAGCACTGACGATGGCGGTGCACTCTTCCAGTCGAGGATTGCCAGCAGTCGTGTGTGACACGGGCGCTCAAACTCAATATCACGGAAGCCACACACCGGAATCGGCTGGTAGCCCATACCTGCACCAGCATACTTGCGCCTGACTTCTCTCAAGCGCAAAATCTTCAATTTAGCCGGAACAGGAGCATGAACAACGTACTCAAGGTACGAGGCCAGTTTTGAAGGCCTTCGTGCTGCGGTCCGTAGAAATTCTGCTGTTGACATTCGACCTCATTCAACTTTCGATATGGACCATGGCAAGTAGACAAGCAGCGAACCAGGTCTCTTACCGGCGCCTGTCTTAGGCGTACGTCGTGCGACAGAAAACCGACACCAGAATGGCTCGTCAATGAAGATCTCTTTGCCAGGGTCTTGAAGAACAGGACCAATGAAGTACGTGCCTTCATTCATGAGTAGGGGAGGGATGGTCGAATGAAACTCGTAATCACCCGGGAGGAACCGCGTCTGGGTCTGGCCCATCGAATGGACGCTGTCTGCATGGCACGAGCTGAGAACTACTGAGCCTAGGGCAGACACAAGAGTGAACCCAACCGAGAGATTGGCGATTTCTTTTCGAACGGCGATGCGGAGACGCACGTCAACGGCACAGTCGTTGGTGAACACTTCGGGAGCACTACCGCTCGCTGTCACCAGGAACTGGTTCAGAACAATCGCCCCACCGGCGAGGGATACCACTCGTGTCTGAGTCTTGGGAGTAGAGAATGACTCGAGATAGACGGAGATCGCCGTTGGTGGGTCCGATTCGAGTCGAACCTTCCCATCCCAGAGTACAGCAACCCTATCGCACAGGGCTCGGACCGCCCCCATATTGTGGCTCACGAACAGGACCGTGCGCCCCTCACCAGCCACCTCCCCCATCTTCCCCAGGCATTTCCTCTGGAATGCCGCGTCCCCCACCGAGAGGACCTCGTCCACCAGGAGGATCTCGGGCTCGAGGTGGGCGGCCACCGCGAACGCGAGGCGCACATACATGCCTGACGAGTAGTGCTTCACAGGGGTGTCGAGAAAGCGCTCGACCTCTGCAAAAGCGACAATCTCATCGAACTTGCGTTGAATCTCTGCCTTCCTCATGCCGAGGATGGCGCCGTTCAGGTAGATGTTCTCGCGCCCCGTCAGCTCGGGATGGAAGCCGGTGCCGACCTCGAGCAGCGAGCCTACGCGCCCGTACAGCTCCACCCGACCGGTGGTGGGCTCGGTGATACGGGAAAGCACCTTCAGGAGCGTGGTCTTGCCGGCGCCGTTGTGCCCAATAATGCCCAAAACCTCGCCGTGGCGGACCTCGAGGTCGATGTCTTTGAGTGCCCAGATCGTGTCCGCACGGTTGGCGCGCCGGCGCAGTGCACCTCCGATCCCCATGATCGCCTCGCGAAGGGTACGGTACGAGGTGCCGCGCTCGCCCAGTCGGTAGCACTTTCCGAGATCGTCTACGCGGATCGCCACGTCGTTTGCCATCAGTACACTACACCACGTCGGCGAAGGTCTTTTCCACCCGTCGGAAGTAGGCCGCACCCGTGATCAGCAGGATGACAGCCACCACGGCGCTCGCCCAGATCACCGGGCCTGGCGGGGTGCCGATACCGAGCAGCGCCCAGCGAAATCCCTCCACGACGCCAACCATGGGATTGAGACCGTACAGCCAACCCGGCAGACCCAGTTCTTGGAGCTTGCCCATCACCGCCTTCGCCGGGTAGATCACCGGAGTGACAAAGAGCCAGATCTGGACGAAGAAGGGCACTACAAAGCGGACGTCTCGGTACTCGACGTTGAGCGCGGAGAGCCAGGTACCAGCACCCAGGGCGGTCACGAACGCTAAGACCAGCAAAGCCGGCAGAGCAGCCATCGCAACCGTGGGAGCGATTCCATAGAAGGCCATGAGGCCAGCCAGAACTACGAACGCGAGGGCGAAGTCCACGGTCCCGGCGAGGATCGAGGCGAGGGGAATCACGAGCCGCGGGAAGTAGACCTTGGTGATGAGGTGCGACGAACCCACCAGGCTGTTGGAGGACTGGGTCAAACCCTGGGCGAAGAAGGTCCAGGGCAGCAGGGCGGCGTACGAGAAGACAGGATAGGGAACACCCTCGGAGCCGATGCCGGCGAGGCGGCCGAAGAAGATGGTGAAGACGACCATGGTGAGACTTGGCTGCAGGATTGCCCACGCCGCCCCCAACAGGGTCTGCTTGTACCGCAGCTTCACGTCGCGCCACACGAGGAAGTAGAGGAGTTCGCGATATTCCCAGAGGTCACGCAGCCTCAGCGCGACCCAGCCACGCGAAGGCTCGATCACGGTCACCGGCGTCATCACCCCGGCGCTCCCGTCCTGCTCGTGGGCATTCGTGGTCAACGTAGTCGTCCCGCTCATGTGTCAGGCGCGAAGTCGCGTGGCCTCGACGTTCTTCAGGTCCACCCACCCGATCAGCCGTACACGCTGAGTGAAGCCAGCTCTCAGCCGCCAACGGACATCCTCTCCGTCCTCGCCGCGGTCAGCGGGCAAGCGGGCCACTTCGGCGGGTCGGAAGTACGGAGGGTCCTTCCTCACAAGTCCCGATTGTACCCTTCTCACTGTTCCCAACCTCGCCGTGAGATCGAATCATGGGCGTAACGCGAGAGCCCGCGATGCTCAGGACCAGCTTCTACCGGTTGCGCACGAAGAGGCCGAGGGCGAGCAAAGCTCTTCTGGGCGCTGAGCTCGCCACCTACCAGGGGCCACCTAGGTGCGGCGGCGCGCGCGAAGAGTCGAGACGGCTCGCCTCCAAATCGTGCTTGCGAGGCGGCCGACGCCTACGTGTACGTACTTGGTCGTGTACACCATCTCGGTACGCGGCAGATCGCCGGCTCCGTCGGGGGATGACTGCCTCTTGCGCGCATATGCCCAGCCATCCCGTACCATGAACGCCTCGTACGACGGATGCGGCTTGACCAGTAGCTCGTAAATCTTTCGGACTTGGGGCGTGGTTTGTTGGTCGACCGGCATCTTCTTCACTCGGTCGGTCTGCCCCAACGCTGGGCTCTTCGCGTACGTCCAGTCCACATCATCGAAGATGATCAGCCCGCCGGGCCTCAGCAGCTTGTCGACGAGGAAGAAAGCGAAGCCGTCGGTGAACCAGTTGTGGGCTCCGTCGATGTAACACAGGTCGAAACGCGGCGGGCAGCCCTCCTCGAGCATCCTCATCAGTCGCCACGTGTAACAGGTGGGCTCGTAAAAGACTCTGGCGTACTTGGCCAACCCGAGCCGAGCGAGGAGCTGCTCGGCATTGGGATGGCGTTCCCGCGCAGACAACAGGTCGATGGTGGTGATCGTTCCCTCGCCGATCTCGTCCAGTGCTCCTGCCATGTAGCACGTCGAGACTCCATGCGCGAAGCCGAGCTCGAGCACCTCGGTAAACCGGTGCTCCAATATCAGATCTGTCATCACGGTTGCCTGGTCGAAGGTCATGTGGGGGAGGCTCCCCAGCTCCTGCCGTATGGTGGAAATATCCATCGGTCTCCCCCAAGCCGGGTTGACCTGTCCTGAGCTCCACTCCCGCTCGCGACTGCATCAGCGCTGGCGCACAGGTTGACGATCTACCCTTGGCCGCCTCGAGTAGACTACACTGTCGCACCCCGTCCGGACGCACCACGTTCGCCTCTGAGGACATCATTCTCCGGTTTCCGATACCATGCCTACAGCATGCGATGCGCGCTTGTGGAGTTCAACCCCTTTCACGGTGGGACGCTGGCGACGTTCGTTCACCTGTTGAATGAGCTCGATGTCACTGTCGACGTGTACGCACGTGCGGACGTTCTCGCGCGACGCCCGTTCGAGCCATGCCCCAGTCTTCGGTACAGGCCTCACTGCGTCGAGGACCTCACGACGAGGTTGCGCCTCAAGCTTCGCCGGTTCCGCGGTTATGACCTGGTCGTCGCCAACTCCGTCGATCCAATCTCTGTTCTCCACAGGTTATCGCGGCTCGACGTCCCGATCATCGGCGTAGTCCACGACCCGATCCTGATGATCCGAGGTTCGAAGTTCCCCTCCTTCTTCTCATCCGAGTCACGACGCGCGCTTGTCCTTGCCCCCCATATTCTGCCCTGGCTCGGAGATGAGGCGACGCCCAGCTGGGTAGCGCCGGTCCACGTCACGGAGGATCTTGAGCTCCAGCGGGCAAGCATCGACAGGTTCTGCGTCCAAGGCAAGATCGATCTCCGACGACGCAACTACGGATCGCTCCTGGACGCGGCTGGAGAGCTCGATGCCGCAGGGGTGACTGACTTCTCAGTCACCGTGGTCGGGAAAGACTACGATCTGGACGGCGTCCGCTTTCGGAGGGAGGTTGCACGACGAGGTCTGGGGGACATGATCGACATCGTTGGTGAGAAATATCGGTACCGGGAGTATCTTGACACCGTCAAGGAGGCGGCCTTCATCCTGCCCCTGGTCGACTCGACGTCGTTTCTCTTCCAGCCGTACCTCGGGGAGAAGATCACCACGTCTCTCGCCCTGGCGATCGCCACCGCGCGTATCCCGGTTGTCCACGAGGCCATCGCCAGGCTCTACGGAGTCGAGGACATGGCGGTGATGTACGAGGACGGAGGATTGGCTGACGCCATGCGCCGCGCAATGAGCCTCACGGCTGACGACAGAACACGAATGGTTTCCTGTCTGCAGAATCGCCGCGCGTCACTCCTCAAGGACTCGGTCAGCAATTTGGGAAGTACCATGTACGATCTCGGGCTCCTCGCCAGCCGGGCATGCCAATGAAATAGTCGACAGTTACAGGAGAAGCGAGCGGGACATGCGATGCGCTCTCGTCGAGTTCAACTGTTGGCACGGAGAAACCCTACCGACCTTTGTGTATCTCCTGAACCAGCTGGTCGGTGATGTCGACGTCTACCTGCGCCGCGAACTCCTTCAGCGTGGACCCTTCCAGAGTTGCCCGGGCCTCCGGTATCGCTTGCATGTCCTGGAATCGCCCGCCACTCGAGCGTGGCTCAAGCTTCGTAACCTCGCCGAGTATGACCTAGTCGTGGCGACAAGCGTCGAGCCAAAGCCTGTGCTCCGCAGCCTGAGAGGCATTCGGGTACGGCTGGTGGGCGTGGTTCACAACGCCATCCTCTTGGAGGAAGACCACGATTACCGAGCGTTCTTCAGGGAGAAGGGGCGAACTGCAGTTACCCTCGCCAAGCACGTGGCTGAGGGTTGTGCGGAGGTGCTCAACAGGCGCTGGGTCGCGCCTGTGATGGTGACGGAGCGGGCCGAGGCGTATCGCCCGGACTGGCGGCGCTTCTGTGTCCAAGGCAGAGTCGACTTCAAGCGCCGCAACTACTGGAGCCTCCTAGATGCCGTGTCGGAACTCGTGTTGGAGAACACACCAGGTTTCGAGGTCGTGTTGATGGGAGGCGACCGCGACCTTGACGGGCTACGTTTGCGCCGCGTCATCCGACAGCGACGCCTGGAGGCATACGTGACACAACCGGTGATCGACGCCTTCAGCTACACGGCCTCGATTGACGGCATCGCGTCCAGCGGTTTCATACTGGCTCTTGTCGACACGACTTCGCCCATCTTTGCCCCCTATTTCGAAGACAAGATCTCCTCCTCTATATCAATGGCCCTGGGAACAGGACGGATACCGATCATCCACCATCGTCTCGCCGAGCTGAGCGGGCTACAGGCACTCTGCATCACGTACGGTGACGGAGGGCTCGGCCATGCCATGGAGGCGGCTCTCAATCTACGGGACGATGCGCGCCGAACGATGGTGGACGGCCTCCACTGTCGGCGACGCCAGCTGTTACGACAATCTCTTGAGAACCTGCGCACCGCCCTTCAAGATGTGGGCATCTGACAAGGACAAGCGACTCGAAGATCCCACTTCAGGACCGCGATACCCGACGGTCCCCAGCTTACTACGGCCTTCGCAAGAAACATGGCTGCCCCTCTGGCAGGATGTCGTCCAGCATCCACCTTGACGCAGGTCGTCGCCCAATGTCGCTACTTCGGGAGGCGACTTGTCTGGTCAGGACTATCAGTATCATCGGAGGAAGAGAGGACGCCGTTTGTGGTAACCGGTGAGAAGGGTCCGCGATCATTTCAGGCCTCTGGTCCGCGGGGTGCAGCGCAGGGCGCTTCTTCCTGTGACGACTGGGGACCGCGACCGATCGTTAGCGTGATCATCCCGGTGCGCAACGATCCACGCGGAATTCGCCGCTGCGTGGAGGAGCTGCGGCGTCAATCCTACTCCCGCGAATGTCTCGAGATCCTGGTCGTCGACAACGATTCCACGAACGACACCTGGGAGGTGATTTGCGAGCTGGGCGTCAAGGCGCTGCGCGAGACGTCGGTTCGGAACTCCTATGCCGCAAGGAATCGCGGGCTGGCGGAGTCCAGCGGCGACGTCCTGGCCTTCACCGACGCCGACTGCGTGCCTCACGAGCGATGGGTGGAGGCCGGCGTGCGCTCGCTGCTCGACGAGGGGGCGCACCTAGCAGGTGGCCGGGTGCGCTTCGATCTCGGGTTCAAGCCGACTGGCGCCGAGATCTGGGACTCGATCACCAACATGCAGATGGCCGACAGTATCCGTGCGCGTGGGGTGGCCAAGACCGCCAATCTGTTCGTTCGACGAGAGGTTGTCGATGCCATCGGTGCTTTCCCCACGGCAGCACCCTCCGGCGGCGACGTCGCATGGACGGCACGTGCGACGGCGGCTGGATTTCGACTCGTGTATGCAGCCGATGCGGAGGTTCGCCATCCCGCGCGCCGCCTCGGGGCTCTCGTGCGGAAGCAGATCCGGGTCGGCGTCGGGCAAGCCTCGCTGCTCGGCGCCGCGGCCGGCACACGGCAGGCTTTCTCCCTGCTGATGCCCTTGCGGCCGTCAGAACTCCGCGCCAGATTGCGCGATAAGGGTCAGGAGGTGTCGTCGGCGAACACGTTGCGGGTGTGGACGGCGGCATCGATCTGCCGCGTGGCGACCGCCGCCGGGATCCTGTTCGGCCTTCCGCGCCTGCGTTCCGAGGAGACCGACGGGTGAGGCTCTCCGACGTGATCGTGGCGACCGCGGAGGCCGGTCTGGTTCTGCAGCGGTCGGACGGCTCGTTCCCGGCAGGGCACAACGGCCCCTATGACGATCCGGAGACACCTCTGCGCAACTCGGCCCACTGGATCGTGACCCTGCTCAAGGCCTACGAACTGAGCCGCAATGCGTCGCTCCGCGAGGCGGCACGGCGCGGCGGAGAGGTGCTGCTGGCACCCCGTGCGCGCCCAGGCAGGGCGACCTTCCTCTGTCGGACCAACTCCGCGAAGGACTCCGCCAACGGACTGATCGGGCAGGCGTGGGTCATGGAGGCCTTGGTGGAGCTGCATCGGGTGCTCGGCGACGAGCGTGCACGCGAGGTCGCCGCCCAGGTCTTCCTCCTCCACCCTTCCTCGCCAGTCAGGGGCCTGTGGCGCCGCGTCGACGTGGACGGGAGCCTCCTCACCGTCGACCCCACCTTCAACCACCAGCTCTGGTTCGCGGCGGCCGGAGCCCTGCTCGACCCGACCGGGGACACCGAGATCGGAGACCGCGTTGGTCGGTTCCTGGACGGAGCCCTCGCCCAGACGTTCGGGGTGCGCCGCAGCGGCAGGATCCGGCACGAGGCCCGCCAACCGTTGCGTGCCAGCGCCAGGATCCTTCTGGTGGGCCTCAGGCACCCCCTGATTCGTATCAGGCAGAGACGAATCCGGCGCTCCCGGGAGGTGGGTTACCACGCGTTCAACCTGTACGCCTTCGCCCTCCTCCACCGTTGGCGGCCCGAGCATCCACTGTGGCGGTCCCGTCGCTTCCGGCGCGCGCTGCGCTTCGTTGCCCGGGGTGGGCTCGACGGGGCGCTGGCCAACCCCTTCGGCGGCCCTTACAACCCGGTGGGCTTCGAGGCGGCGCTCGCCATAGAGACGTTCCAGCCGCTGCTGTCGGTCCACCTCGGTTCGCCGGTGGAGTGGATCGACCGCCAGCTCGCACACACCTTCGATGCGACCAGCAGCCTGATGAACCGCAACACGCCGGATCCTCAGACCCTGGCCGCGAGGTTCTACGAGGTGACCCGCCTGCGGGCGACCGACATGTCCATCGAGCTGTGAGAGGGCCGACCGGTTCAGAGCCGGCATAGGCCCCGACACGAGCCCGCGGCACGGACGACCTTGGCCATCCAGACGACGAACCATGCTCCGACCAGGCGCGCCGCGGGCAGCCGGCCGACCCGCCGCCGAGCCCGTGCCGGCAAGCGGTGCGGGGGCATGGGCAGGAAGGCGCGGGCGGCGGCCAGGGCCATTCTCGGGGGCGTCATCCCGAACGTAGCCCACACGCCGGGGGTTCCTCGGCCGACCCGGTACTGCTTGCGCAGCAGAGCGCCGAGACGGCGGGCCGGGTACGAGACCACCGCGTTCGGCGCGTAGACGAGAGTGAATCCGGCATCGGTCACCCGCCGGGTCCAGCGCATGTCGCCTCCCGAGCGGAGGTGAGCGTCGAACACGCCAACCGTGTCGAACACGCACCGGCGCACGAACAGGTTGCAGGTCATGCAGGCGCGATGAGCTTCGATGCTGGCCTCCGCGTCCACATTGAGGATTGCGTCCGCAATCTCTCCCAGAGTGGGTGGGTCGGACATGGCGAAGGCGGACTGCCCGCCAGCCAGGTCCGCACCGTGCTCGCGGAGTGCCTCCACGCCGCGCTCGATCCAGTCGGCTGCGGGCACGCAGGTGCCGTCGGTGAAGGCGACGATCTCGCCCCGCGCCACGGCCAGTCCGGCGTTGCGGGCGGCGTAGGGACTGCGCACCGTGTCCTCCCTCAGCAGGGTGACAGGATGACGGGCAACGACGTCTCGTGTTGCGTCTCGGGAGCCGTTGTCCACCACGATGATCTGGGTATCGGCGCGGGGGTACGTCTGGGCCAGCAGACTCTCGAGGCACGTCCCGATGGTGCGCGCCGCGTCGAGCACCGGCACCACCACGGACACCGACGGAAGCTGCGCAGTCCCCATCTGCTCCATCATACGGGCCTGGGTGTCAGCCCGCTCGGCACCGGCCGCAAGGGTCGACGCCGCTTCATGGCTGCGCGATGAGCCCGAGCCCGGCCGCGGACAGGGCACGGAGGAAACGAGGGCGGACGAGCTCCTCGCTGAACTGCTTGGGGAGCTCGACCTCGGCCCTCGGCTGTTCGCATTGGGCCAGGAAGCTCGCCGCCACGCGGCCCGCATCCGAGGCGTGGGCGTCCAGGGTCCACACTTGGGGAAGCGTGCGGCTCGCCTCCCAGACGGCGCTGCCCCGGGGAGACACCGCCAGGATGGGCCGGCCCGAGGGCAGGTACTCGAAGAGCTTGGCCGGCAGCGACGCCGTGGAGGAGGACAGCAGCAGCAGGCCGTCCGCGGCCCCGATGAGCTCCAGGATCGTGGGCCGGTCCACCGGCGGACGGACCTCCAGCTCCCAGCCCAACGCAGCCAGGCGACCGCCCCAGGCGACAACCGCTGCCCGCTCCTCCGCAAGCAGGTTGCCCACCACCAGCAGCCGGCCGCCGGCTCCCGCCTCGGCCTTGATGCCCTCCAGCAGAGGCCCCAAGAGATCCACCACGCGCCGCTCCGCGCGCGAGCTGAAGAACTTCCCTGCATACAGCAACGTGATGGGTTCACCACCCCGGGCCGGGAGGGCATCTCCGCTGGGGAGGATTGAGTCCGGTGGGTAGCAGTTGGTCACCACCGAGAGCTTGTCGGCGACCCAGGGTAACCGCTGGGCGAGCAGCCGTCGCCAGGTCTCGGAGGTCACCAGGACAGCCGCCGCCTGCCGCAACAGGCGGGCCTCCAGGCGCCGGTGCCGCAGCCGCTGCAGCGCCAGGGTGTCCAGCAGCGGGATCATGGGCTCGTCCAGCCAACCGTCGCGCAGGTCCATCAGGAACGGCGCCTGGAGACGACGTGCCAGCGCCGCCCCTGCCACGTGCACCGACTCCGGCGGGCTCGAGGCCAGGACCATGGAGGCGCCCCGTCCCTCTTCCAGAGCCAGCGGATGGCTCGCCGCCCTGCGCGCCCACGCCACCACGGGGTCCGGCACCATCAGCAGGTAGGCGACGGTGCGGCGCAGACGGTTGGTGGTCCGGGGAGGAAGCGCCGCCCGCCGGCCGGGAGGTGGATCGGAGAAGAAGCCGATCGGGTCCCGGATCGTGACCACCTGCCCGAAGCTCGTGCCCTCCACACCGTCCCGGGATCCGGCCCGCAGGACCAGGCTCTCCACTCCCTCCTCGCCGAGCCAGCGCACGAAACGCTCGACGCGGGTCCAGCCGAGGTGGCCGGGCTGGCCCCAGTAGGGCGCCGGGATCACGACGCGCTTCACGGATTGCCGTCCCGCGGCGCGGCCACCGGTCCCTCGCCGAGCAGCTCCTCGAGCTCACGGACCTGTCCGGGCGGCGCTTCGAGGAGGTCCCGCTCATAGGCGGACAGCCTGCGGCCGGCCCCCAACCGAGCCGCGTCGCGCGCCCGCTGCAAGGCGTCTCGAGCCGCTTGGCTGCGCCCGAGATCCAGCTCGACGCGGCTGATGAACAGCCAGCCACGGACGAAGTGCGGCTCCTCCCGGACCGCTCTCTGCGCCAGCTCGAGGGCCCGTGAGGATCCCCGAGCATGCGCTCCAGCTGGGCCCACCGCAGCCAGGACCACGGGAGATGGGGTTCGAGCCCGGTGGCCCGCCGGTACCCCTTTCTGGCGCCGGCGATGGCGTCAGGCCAGCCTCCGAGGTCCTCCGCGATGCGGGCGTTCACGAGACCGTACTCCGACCACACCCGGGCGCTGCCGCCGTGGAGCGCAGTCGCCAGCCGGCTCCAGCTCAAGGCCTCTCCGGCCGTCTCCCAGCCCCAGCGCGGCTCAGCCAAGAGGTGGCGGGTCGCCCACTCCGCGGGCTCCGCGAACCAGGGATCGGCGCGCAGGCTCGTCCGGGCCAGGTCCGCGCTGGAGGTGCCCTCCCACCAGAGCCGGCGAGCATAGGCCGGCTCCGCCCCCCCCCACAGCACCAACCACATCGCTGCCAGTCCCGCCGCCAACCGTACCCCTGGCCCCGCGGGCGCCCTCCTCGCGGACTCCGCCTGGTTCTGGCCGGTCACTGGGAGCAGGCTTCCAACCAGCAGCGCCCACGTCCAGAGCACCACGCCCTGGTCCAGGAAATCGTGGAACAGCGCCATGACGGCTACAGCCGCCACGGCCACGAGGCCTGCCCGCCGTTGCTCGAGCCCCTGCCGGCGCAGCTGCCAATACCCCACACAGATCGCCGCCGCAGCCAGGGCAGCGCCGACGACCCCCGTCCGCACCGCCAACCCGAGGACCGTCGATTCCGCGCTGCCGATGACGTGCTGGTGAATGGCGATGGCCTCCGGGGCGGGCCAGCCGCACCACACCCGTGGCGTCCTCGAGCCAGCCCGGCCCCACGCCGAACACGGGGTGAGCGGCCGTGAGGCTGCCCACCGCACGCCAGATGGCGGGCCGATACCACGCCAGCCCATCGGGATGGGAGAGGAAGCGCCAAGTCGCGATCGCCGCTGCGCCGGTCGCGGTGCCCGCCAACCCCAACCACCGCAGCCGCCCCCGAGGGAACGCGGCCGCCGAGGCCGCCACCAGGGCCAGGAGGCCTGCTCGGGAGCCCGTCGCCGCGATCGCAGCCGCCGCCACGAGAGCCGGCAACCAGCGCCAGCGTCCGAGGCCCCTTCCGACGTCGGTCCACGGCACGGCCAGAGCCGGGAGCACGAGCGCGATGGCCACGTTCGGGTTGCGATACATCCCACCGAGGCCCATCGCTCCCGTGGCCAGAGTCGCCCCCAGCACCCACGCCGCGGTCAGGCCCGCACCGGCTGCCAGCAGGGCGAAGGCCACGCCGCGAGCCTTCCTGCCGCCGTGACGGGACAGCACGAGGAGCGCCCACGCCACGAGCCACGTGGTGATCGTCTCCTTGGCGCCCATGGGATATCGCTTCGCCACCACGGCCGACAGCACCGCCCAACCGAGCACCGCCAGGCCCAGCCACTCCGCCGGCGTCAGCGGGTCCCGCCAGGTTGCGGCCGCCCAACCGACGACGACCGCAAGGGCAACCATGAGCACGAGTCGCGGGGTCGGTGCGAAGGCGCCTCCCCAGGCAATCGCGGTGAGCACGAGCGCTCCCGCCGCGATCGCGGCGCCCTCAGTGCCGCGCACCGCCACCTGCCTCGAGCCGACCCACCAGCTCCTCAAGCGCTGCGGCGCGCTCCCTCACGCGCGGCTGCTCCACGGCCGCCAGCCATGCATCGCTCACCGCCGACGGCGCATGGCCGAGCGCCAGCTCCAGCCGGCTGGCCAGGGCGGCCAGGGACGCTGACGTGGGTCGGAGCCACCGCGCATCGTCCAGGGCCTCCAGGGCCCCCCGCTCCAGCTCCACGCGCCCGCTCTGAAGGGCCGCCGTCCCTGCGGCTGCCACCGGTGCCAGTCGCCACGGCGCCAGGTTCGCGGCACGGACGGCCCCCGCATAGCGGGCCACGGGATCCGTGGCGACGGCCCTCTCGACGACGACGCTCGTGACGTGCAGCAGGGAGAGCCCGACCGCCAGGGAAGCGGCTCCCAACGCCGCCAGACGCAGGCGAGGGTGATCGGCGGGGGCGGGCGCCGTGGTGCGCACCATCGCGACGCCCCAACCCAAGAGCACGGCCCAGGGCAGAGCCACCCCGCTGCTGTACAGGGAGAAGTCCACGAGGTTGGCCAGGGGCACCACCGCCATGGCCGCCGCCAGCGCCGGCGCGCGGGGCCACAGGCGCCACAGCAACCGTCCCAGAGCGAGCGCCGCCCCCACGGCCAGCAGGATACCGATGACCCCGAGCTCGGCCGCCCACTCCAGGGGCAGGCTGTGGGCGTGAGCCGGCACGTTGCCCACCTCGAAAGGTACCGCGCGGGCAGCCTGCCCGAACCCGCCCACTCCCACCCCGGTCAGCGGCGCCTCAGACCACACCCAGGCGGCGGTGCGCCAGTTGTCGGCGCGCAGGGCGAGGGGCTCCAGCTTCACCAGGTCGGGGCGGGCCAGAAAGGCGGCCGCCAGCGCCGCCGCGAGCAGGACCGCCACGACAGCGGCGACAGCCCGTCGCCTCCGACCCGGGACCATGACCAGACACGTGCCCATGCCGAGGGCGATGCCCACGGGCGAGTAGGTGAGGGCCAGCCCCAGCCCGCACAGCGCCGCCGCCAGCGCCCATGCCACGCCGTCGCGTGAGCGGCGCACGCCGGCCACCAGCAGGGGAAGTGCCGTGGCCAGCAGGGCGGCCAGGTGGCCGGGCACCAGCAGCGACGCGAAGGCGCGGCCGCTGGCCAGGCGGGCGGCGGCGTTGGCCCGCATCTGAGGCGGTAGCTCCCCCACCATGGCCGCGGCGCGACCGAAGCCCACCGTCACCTGCCACAGGCCCCACAGGGTGAGCAGCGCCAGCCCGAGGGCGAAGAGCCTCAGCAGCAGGGGCGTCACCGCCGTCCGTGAGGCACACCACGCAAGGGCCGCCGCCGCCAGCAGGAGGGCGAGCTCAGACAACCCGGTGGCAGGGTCCCGACCCGCGAGCACGCTCGCGGTCAGGACCGCGAGCAGCGCCGCCCACGCTCCGGCCCGCACCGACGATCCATCACCGTCCACCCGTCGCACGGCCCACGGCGTCAGACCGAGCAGGAGGAGGGTCAGCACCAGCGCGGTCGACGGGTTGGTCTCCCACGGCCGCCACGCGCACCACACTCCCGCCGCCAGAAGAACGGAGGCTGCCACCACGATCCGAGGGTAGCAAAAAAAAAAGGGACGCCGCAGCGTCCCCTTCCGTCGGTCGTTGTCGCCTGGCTACTCTCTCTGGATGCCTTCCGGCCACTGCACGAACATGCCGTCGGAGTGGCAGATGTCGCAGTCGAAGAGCGACGTCTCGTGGTTGAGTTCGCAGTCCTGTTGCTGTTTGTCGCGACCGTACGACTCGATGGTGTAGTGGGCCCCATCATCAGCGGTGACGAGATCGTACGTCGTCCCCCAACCGTCGCGACGCGGCGTGTTGCGCAGGTACACCGGCTCGATGTACTCCGCACCGTGTCCAGATCGCTCATGCCCCTCGGGTAGTAGTTCATGTCGGTCGCGTAGGTGCCGATGGCCGTCGCGACGGTCCGCATGTCCGCCATGGACCTCTTCTGGCGACCACGATGGAGCGCGTTCAGAAGGTTGGGAATCGCGATCGCGGCGATGATCCCGATGATCGCCACCACGATCAGCAGCTCGATCAGAGTGAAACCACGTTGTCTCCGCATCATTCAGCCTCCTTTCAATCTCCGGACAGTCTGAGCAATCTCTGTGCCAGCTTCTATCTAGAAGTTGGACACCCTATGATAACGCCACACGTCACAGCGCGGCTCGAGGCTGACGCTGAGCGTCACTCCCACTCCGGCCCCTCTCCCTCCCAGCGGTGCCGCGGCGCCCACACCCCGGGCCACGGAGCCGCCGACGTGACCCGCACCCGCAGCGCGTCGCACCAGTAGTCGTAGGCCAGTCCATCGGCCGCGTGCACCGCGACATCAAGCTGATAGTCGCCCGGCGCGAGGTCGAGGGCCTCGTAGCGGCAGCGCACCTCGCCATCGGCGGCCAGCCGCACGGGGGCCAGACCGTCGAGGTCGGTGTTGTGTCCCCCCGCCAGCCCACCGCCGACCCGCTGCCACGAGATCCCGAACACGAAGTCGGTGACCGGGCGGTGGACGCGGTAGTGGACGTGTACCGTGCACGGAGCTCCGCTCGGCAGCATGCGCTGCTCGGAGCCTCCCGACGACACGCCCACGCGGAGGATCTCGACGTCACCGGTACCCCAACGGCGACCTTCCTCGACCACCCGCACCTGCCGACCTTCCGCCTGCCGGCTGTGCTCGGCCCCAGCGACGTCGCCGCGATAACGCGCCACCGCAGCGTCCGGCCCCCCGTCCACGAGCACGCGACCGCCGCTCAGGTACACGGCGCGGTCGGCGAAGTGGCTCACCAGGTCCAGGTCGTGGGACACCATGAGCATGGTCACCCCGCGCCGGCGCATCCGGGCCAGTCGATCCAGGCAGCGCCGGGTGAACGCCTCGTCCCCGACCGCCAGCACCTCGTCGATGAGCAGCACGTCGGGGTCGACCGCCACCGCCACCGCGAACCCCAGACGCACGTACATTCCCGAGGAGTACGTCTTCACCGGCTGGTCGATGAAGGAACCGATGCCGGCGAAGTCCAGGATGGCCGGCAGGCGGCGCTCGATCTCGACCCGCTCGAGCCCGAGCAGCATGCCGTTGATGAGGACGTTCTCGCGGCCGGTGATCTCGGGATGAAAGCCGGCGCCCAGCTCGATGAGGGCCGTCGTTCGCCCCTCCACCTCCACCCTGCCGGTGGTCGGTCGGAGGATGCCGCCGGCCAGCTTCAGCAGGGTCGACTTCCCGGAGCCGTTGGGGCCGATCACCGCCACCGCCTCGCCCGGCGCCACCTCGAGATCCACGCCGTCCAGGGCGACATGCTCGGAGGAACGGGGAAGCTTACGCTGTCGGCCGCGGTGGAAGAAGGCGCCCTTGAGCGTTTCCGTTCGCGGCCCGCGGCCCCGCCACCGGTACACCTTCCGCACACCGTCGAAGCGGATGGAGCCGATCACAGGGCCTCCACCAACGTGTCCCGGCTCCGGCTGAAAATCCACGTGCCCCACCACCAGGCCGCGATGCCGACCATCACCGCGACGAGCCAGACCACCACGCCGCTGACCGCGCCCGCGAACGCGGCGTCCCGGTACACCTCGACCAGGGCGGCCAGAGGATTGAGCGCCAGCGCCCGGCGGAGGAGCGGCGGGACCGCCAGCCCCTTCAGGCTGTAGATGATCGGCGAAGCGAAGAAGAGCAGGTTGAGGAGGTGGGCCAACAGGTCGCGCAGGTCCCGGAAGTGCACCGCCAGCGCGGCCGTCCCGAACACCACGCCACCGGTGACCAGCAGCCAGGGGATGATCGCCAGGGGGAGGAGGATCAGGGTCCACGGGAAGGGATGCCAACCGGCGACGGCGGCCACGGCCATGGCCGCGACGAGCACCGGCAAGGCCAACAGGTGGTGCACGAGGTGCGACAGCACGGTCACCGCCGGGAAGAGCTCGGGTGGGCACATCACCTTGGCCAGGAGGGCGCCGTTGTCGACCAGCGTGGTGGTGGAGTCCATGGCCGCCCCGGAAAAGAACGACCACGGCAGGAGACCGGCGAAGAGGAAGAGCGGGTAGGGCTCACCTCCCGGAAAGCGGGGCTGGAAGATGGTGGTGAACACCACGGCGTACACCGCCAGCAGCAGCAGGGGGTTGAGCAGCGACCAGAGGTAGCCGAGCACCGACGACCGGTAGCGCGCGCTCAGCTCCCGCCGTACCAGGACCTCGAGCAGCGCGCGGTGGCGCCACAGCAGCCTCAGCACGGTCATGGGCCGGTCAGCCCTGAGGCGTCGGTTTCGGGGCCGAGTTGTTCAGGAGGTCTTGGACCTTGCGCAGGATGCGGGCATGCTCGATGTCCAGGTAGCGCTGGAAGCTGAACACCTGACCGTCCTTGACGATGAACATGGCGGGGTAATGCTTGACGTCGCCGCTCTCGTCGAACTGGATGGGGCCGGTGACCCCCATGGTGTCGCCGATGCCGAACTGCAGCGCCCGCTTGATGTCGATGGTGTTGGGCGGCTTGGCGATCTCCATCACCCGAATGGCCAGGTGCATGGCGTCGTAGCCATGGGCCGCGAAGACATCGGGCGCGCGCTGGTAGGTGTCCATATAGCGGTTGACGAAGCTCAGCACCGGCTCCTTCTGCGACGTCCGGTCGAAGGGGGGCAGGGGGAACAGCACACCCTCCGCCAGATCCCCCGCCTCGTCGATCACCTGGCTGGTGTAGAAGGCCGACGTCGTCACCACCGGGCCATCGTAGTTCGAGCTGCGCACCACCCTCAACACGTCCAGGATCTGCTCCGCGTAGCCGATGATGTACACCCCGGCCGCGGGGTATGCCTTGAGCGCCTGCAGGGCCTCCGCCTTCCAACCCTCGTCACCCAGGTCGACGCGCTCCACGACCTCGCCGCCCAGGGAGTCCACGTACTGCTTCCGGAACTCGGGCTCGATGCCCGTGGTGTATTGGCTGGCACCCGCGAACAGGATGACCTGCTTCCGCTTCACCCGCTCGAACAGGAACGTGGCGGCGGTGTGGCCCTCCAGGACATCGGAGGGATAGATGCGAAAGAAGAGCTTGGAGCGACCGCTCAGATCCGGAGCCGAGGCCGAGGGCGAGAGACAGACCACATCCAGATCGTCGAGAAGGGGGATGATGGCTTCCGCCTCCGAGCTGGTGGCCGCCCCGATCACGAGGTGGACCCCGCGCTCACGCACCATTGCCCGCAGCTCTTTGACCGCTCGCGTCGGGTCGGAGCCGGTGTCCGCCCAGGTCACGTCGAATCCCAGCGGCAGCGCGCCTCGATCGCGCGCATCGTTCACCGCCAGGCGGATCCCACTCTCGATGGACTCGCCGTAGAACCGCGCTTCTCCCGTGGTGGGCAGCAGAACGCCGACCACCGTCTTGTGGCCGCAGCCGACCAGGACGCCGAGGGCGACGACCACGATGGCGACCGCTTCGAGGCGCATGCGCCGCTTCATTGCCTCACCTCCCCGCACTCGCATGCACCTTAGCATAGGCAGGGCCCCTGGGCGGCCCATCCTGCATGCGAAGGATCATCTGTCACCTCTCGCCCACCGCATCAGTCTCGTCATCCAGGAGCGATTCGTAGACCTCCCGCCGGCTCATGCCCAGGTCGCGTCCGACCCGGCGGAGCGCCTGCCGACGGTCGTCACCGGCCGCCAGTGCGCGTTCGTACGCCGCCCGGACCTGGGCGCTCGAGCACCCCCGTTCCTCCGCCGGCCCGGTGGCCTGCGGTGGGCCCACGACCAGGACGTACTCGCCCCTGGGAGCCTTTGCCTCGGCGCCCGCTGCCAGCTCACCCAGGCTCCCCCAAGAGCCCCGCTCGTGCGACTTGCTCAGCTCCGCGAGAAGGGTCGCCGGTCGGTCCTCGTCGAGCTCCGAGGCGAGGTCCGAGAGCTCGCGGGCGAGGCGATGGGGCGACAGCAGCACCACGAGGGTGTAGGGGAGCGCCGCCAGCTCGGCGATACGCCGCCGGCGGGCGCCCGTTCGGGGCGGCAGGAAGCCCACCAACAGGGCCGGCAAGGGCGGCTGACCGGCAGCGGCGAGGGCGGCGGTGAAGGCGGATGGGCCGGGCACGCTCAGCACCGGGATCCCCTCCATCCGCGCCGAGCGCACCAACAGGTACCCGGGATCGGACAGCACCGGCGTGCCGGCGTCACTGACCAGAGCGACCGACCAACCGCCGCGCAACGCCGCGAGGACGCTCGGCAGACGCCCCTCCTCGTTATGCTCGTGCAGGCTCTGCAGGCGGCGGCCGGCACCCAGCCCGAGGTGGGCAAGCAGCCGCCGGGTACGCCGCGTGTCCTCGGCCAGGATCAGGTCCACGTCGGCCAGGACCTCCCGGGCCCGATCGCCGATGTCGGCGAGGGTCCCGATCGGCGTGGCCACGATCCACAACCTCCCCTGGGGCTCCGCCACGTTGCTATCATAGCAGGGTGAGGGTCAAGCGCTGCCTGTTGATCTTGTTGATGGTGTGCAACTTGGCGTCCGCTGCGCGGGTCGTCGAAGAGGTCGAAGCCGTGATCGACAGCACCCCCATCCTGACCAGCGACGTGGCCCTGGCGGAGCTCGTCGGCCTCCTCCCCCGGGACCCCGGTGAGGACGAGTCGGACTATCGATCACGCCTGCTCGGTGCGCGCATTCGGCTCGAGCTTCAGTACCGGGACCTTGAGGAGTCCGGGACCCTCTACCGCCTCGTCGTCGACACCGAATCAGTCCGCACCAGGTGGGTGACTGCCGGGGGGGGTGAGGACGCCGTCCTTGACAGGCTCTCACCCCACGGCCTCACCCTCGCCGACCTGGACCAGCTCGCGCTGCGGGTGGCGGCCGCGGCGGCCTACACCGACCAGCGCCTGCGCCCGCGCATCAGCATCGGCCTGGACGAGATCGAGGCGGCCTACCAGGAGCTGGTCGTGCATCCCCTGGAGGCAGATCACGAACCGGTCCCACCCCTGGCCCAGGTCAGAGATCAGGTGCACCGCCTGTTGGTGGAGCGCAAGCTCAACGCCGAGATCGCGGCCTGGCTGGCGGAGGCCGCGGACCGCCACGAGGTCACCCGCTTCGCACCCTGACGGCGTTCCCAGCGAAGCTCAGCGTGCGGCGGCTTCCCGTGACGCCCCGCCTGCCCCATAGAGCCGGGCATACACGCCGGCTCCGGTCACGACGTGGCTCGTGTAGTCCCTGGTCACGGCAAACGCGATCGTGGCCACGTACCGGGCCGGGCTGCAGTCGCCTCCACAGTCGGAGAGCCACATCGTCGCCTGCGCCTCCCCGGCGTTGTACGCAGCCACCGCCGGCGCCCAGCGACCGTCGTAGGCGGCCAGGAGTCGAGCGACCTCGGCGGCGCCCAGCTCGAGGCTCACCGCGGGGTCGAACAAATCCGTCGCGGCCGGTTGCGGTCTCTGTAGTCTCCGCGCCACGGCGGTGGCTGTCTCCGGGAGGAGCTGAACAAGTCCCCGCGCACCCACCGCGGAAACCGCCACCGGCGACCACCTGGACTCCTCCCGCACGAGTGCCGCCAGGAGCGGCCACGGCACACCATGCCGAGCCGCCGCCTTTCGTACCAGCTCGGGATAGGGCAACGGGTAGAGGGTGCGCTCGAGCTCCTCCGGGTAGGCCCGCACCGGGATCTCGGAGCCGGCCATCCGCCAGGCCGCATCCGCCAGCACGATGGCAGGGCCCGGTGTCCCGCTCTCCAGCAGCCGCTGCGCGGACCACAGTGCCGTCCCGGCATCGCGACGCGGAAGCCCGAGGGCGTCCCAGCGCGCGGCACGCCTAACGAGGCCCCGTGACCAGAGCTCCGCCGCCAGGCCAGGATCGAAGGGGGGCGTGTCCACCGGGATCCGGAACGCTCCTTCCGCGGCGACCAGGCCACGGAGCCGGCTCAGTGCCTCGTCGTCGATCTCGAGAGCCGCCCAGCTCGCCAGGCTCCGGCGCCTCGTGCGCTCCGAACCGACGTGGATGGACTCCCGTCGTCGCTCCCGCCAGCCCTCCACGACCTCCGCCGGCGCCTGCCGCAGGAGGGCACGCGCCTGCGCCGCCCAGAACGGCGACAGCGACCACCCGACGCGCTCCAGATGCTCCATCACACCCGCCCAATCACCCTCCCCGGTGGCGATCTCGCTGGCCAGCACCGCGGCCGGGCCCGACCACGGCCGCCGGTGGATGCTCTCCAGATGGCGCCCGGCCGCGTGTCGCTGACCTCTCGCCACCTCGTCCAGGGCGAGCATCAGCTCTCCCCGGTCGTGGGCGGCCCGCGTGCGGACTCGGGCAACCCCCAGACGGGCGTACCGAGGTTGGCCCGAACGCAGCCGCAGTCGGGCGAGGAAGAGGCGACGCTCGTCCGTGGTGCGCAGCCGCACCGCGCGCTGTGCTGCCGTCACGGCATCGTCCAGGCGCCCCGCGAACTCCAGTGCCCGCGCCAGGTGCACCTCGAGGTCGGCGGCGCGCTCCCCGCCGCCGGCATGGCCGATCGCCCGTCCGTAGTCCTTTGCGGCCGCCTCGAAGTCACCCTTCCGGAACGCACACCGACCCTTCACGAAGGCGACCTCCCAGCGTGGCAGCGATCCGGACGTGCGACCGTTCCCGAGTCCGTCGAGCAGTCCCAGCGCTTCTTCGTAGAAGGCATGCCGGTAGAGCGTCTGCGCCACCAGCCACTGCTCCTCGGCCGAGAGCGCTTCCTCGTCGAGCAGGGCGCGGGCAGCCGCCAGCGCCGACAGATCTCGGACCGACGACTCCAGGACCCCGCGCAGGCGTTGCCGGCGGTCCCCGCGGGACGTCAGCGCCAGCTTCACCTCCAGAGGACGTCTGAGATCGCGGGGCAGACCGGATGCCAGGCGCTCCGACCTGGCGCGGACGGCCTCCGGCAACGTCTCGTCCAGCGCAGCGACGGCAACGGTCGCAGCGGCTTCCTGGACCTCTCGGGTCGGCGCGTGACGGAACTGGGGCAGCACCAGCCCGAGGGCCCGCTCACGATCCACGGTCGCCACCCGCTCGGCGAGCTCCACCCTGGCCAGGTCGGCCAACGGCCCACCGACCGCCGCCAGCTCCAAGAAGCGCAGCTCGGCGTCGCGATGGCCGAGGGAGCCGGCGGCGACCGCCGCGATGAACGCTTCGTCGGAGCGGAGCGGCAGCTGCTCGCCGCGGCGCAGCGCCACCTCCTCGATCCGCGCCCACAGCCCTTGGCGCGCCAGCTCGTCCAGACCCGCACTGGCGGGCGCAGCGGCTCCCAGGACCATCAGCAGCAAGGCGACCCATCGACGATTCACAGTCACCATTACTACCACCCCCCGCGGCCGGTCGCCTTGCTGCGCGAGAGGTTCTGTGGATAATGCTAGGTGCCGGCCGTCTCTGCCTCGGCGCCGGCGACCAGCCACCGACTGGCGACGGAGGCGCTTTCAATGTCCAATCAGCACGTCAAGATTCTCGTCATCGGCTCGGGACCCGCGGGCCTCACGGCGGCCCTGTACACCGCGCGGGCCGAGCTCGAGCCCTTGGTGATCGAGGGCCTGCAACCGGGAGGTCAGCTCACCATCACCACGGAGGTCGAGAACTTCCCCGGCTTCCCCGAAGGCATCCTCGGACCGGAGCTCATGCAGCGCAGCAAGGCGCAGGCGGAGCGCTTCGGCACCCGCTTTCTCCTCGACGAGGTGAGCGCGGTGAACCTCGCCGCCCGACCCTTCACCATCACGACCCGGTCCAACGGCGACTGGACCTGTGATGCCCTCATCATCGCCTCCGGGGCATCCGCCAAGCTCCTCGGTCTGCCCTCGGAGTCACGGCTCATGGGCCACGGCGTGTCGGCCTGTGCCACCTGCGACGGCTTCTTCTTCCGCGATCGCGAGGTGGCGGTCGTCGGGGGAGGCGACACCGCCATCGAGGAGGCGCTGTTCCTGACCAAGTTTGCCACCAAGGTGACGGTGATCCATCGCCGCGACGAGCTGCGGGCCTCCCGGATCATGCAGCAGCGCGCCTTCGACCACCCCAAGGTCGCGTTCGCCTGGAACTCGGTCGTCACCGAGGTCCTCGGCAGTCCGGAGGATGGGGTCCGCGGCCTCCGGGTCTCAGACACCCGCGACGGGGGGGAGCGGGAGATGGCGGTCCAGGGCCTCTTCATCGCCATCGGCCACCGTCCCAACACCGGCCTGTTCCGCGGACAGCTCGACATGAACGAGGTCGGCTATCTGCGCACCGTGCCCGGCACGACGCGCACGTCGGTGGAGGGGGTGTGGGCCGCCGGCGACGTTCAGGATGCCGTGTACCGGCAGGCGATCACCGCCGCCGGCACCGGCTGCATGGCGGCCATCGACGCCGAGCGCTGGCTCGCCGAGCAGGGCATCGAGTGACTCCGGCTGCGCCGCGGAGCAGGGCCCCGAGCCCGTGGAATAGGCCGTCTGGCGGGCGAGTTGACCGCAGCGGAGAGGGGGAGACGGGATGAGCGACAGTGCATCCGCCACCGTGATCGTGCCGGGAGCTGGGCCGGCCCAGTCCCTGGCGGAGCCGGAGCTGTTGGAGGTGGTCCGTCTCGGCCATCCGACGCTGCGGGAGGTGGCCGAGGCCGTGCCCGAGGAGCTGTTCGGAAGCGCCCGCCTGCAGCGCCTGGCGCGTGCCCTGATCCATACCATGTTCGAGGAGAACGGCGTCGGCCTGGCGGCACCACAGGTGGCCGAGCCCCTGCGCCTGTTCGCCTACTGGGTCCCCGAGACCGACGACGAGCCCGAGATCGCACCCAGGGTGCTGGTCAACCCGGAGATCCGAGCCGTCGGTGACGACATGGAGGAGGGCTGGGAGGGCTGCCTCTCCATTCCCCGCCTGCGCGGGCTGGTGCCTCGTCACCGTCGCATCAAGGTGCGGGGCCGGTCCCTGGATGGCGAGCCCCTCTCCCTCACCGCCGATGGCTTCCACGCCCGCGTCCTGCAGCACGAGAACGACCACCTGGACGGCGTCGTCTTCCTCGACCGCATGACCTCCATGGCGTCGTTGGCGTTCGAGGACGAGTGGGAGCGCCACGAACCCGGCGGGGGGCAGGACGACGACTGACGGCGGCCCCAGCTCGTCCTCCAGTCCCGCGATCCTGGCCGCGCTCGTGCTGGCCGTCGCGGTGGGCCTGGTCGCGGGCAGCGGCGACATCACCAACACCAGCATCGGGTGGCACGTGGCCACCGGTCGCCTCATCCTGGACGGCCAGGGCGTACCCCACGACGACCCGTTTTCCTTCACAGCCACCTCGCGGCGGTGGATCGATCACGAGTGGGGTTTCCAGACGTTGGTGGCCGCCGTCCAGGGTGCCACCGGCCCCACCGGACTGATCCTGCTCCGCAGCCTGCTGATCGCCTGTCTCGCCGGGCTGCTGCTCGTGCTCGGCCTGCGCAGCGGGCTGGATCCACCGGGCGCCCTCCTCGTCAGCGCCCTGTGCGTGTATGGGGCCCACATCCGGTTCTTCATCCGCCCCGAGCTCTTCACCCTCCTGATCGCGCCCACCGTGGTATGGCTCGTCATCTCCGGCGACCGCCCTCGGCCGGGTCGGTTGCTGGCGGTGGGGGGCCTCATGGCCCTGGGCGCGAACGCCCACGCCGGGGTGCTGGTCGTTCCCCCCCTGCTGGCGATCTGGCTCGCCGCCCGTTGGCTGGGGTGGCGGCTCGGCCTCCAGGCGGCCTCCCGGTCCCCCCTGCGCGACCACCTCCCGGCCCTCGCGGTCGCCGCCGCCGCCCCCCTCGCCAACCCCTACGGCTGGCGACTGTACACAGTGCCTCTCCACATCGCCCACCTGGTCGGCCTGGCTCACATTCCGAACCCGGAGTGGATCTCGCCCGGCCCCGGCGACGTGCCCGCTCTCTACGTGGCGCTCGCGGTGGGGATCGTCCTCCTGGCGGCCGGCCGGGAGCGCGACCTCGGTCGTTGGGCGCTGTTCGCGGTCTCCGCAGCCCTCGCGCTGCGCTATGTCCGCAACGTCGGGCTGTTCTTCGTCCTTGTCCCCATCGCGGTCGCACCGGCCCTCGCACGGCTCTGGTCCGAACGGCTGGCGCGGCCGGCGACCAGGTGGCTGCTCGCGGGCGGTGCCGCCGCCGCCGTGGGCCTGGGACTGGGCATCTCCACGGCCCATCACTTCGACCTCTCGCCCACCTTCTACCCGGTCCGGGCGGCAACGTTCATGGCCGACCATGACCTCCTCGAGACTCCCGTGTACAACGATGTCCGCTTCGGGGGCTACCTGATCGGTCGCTTCTACCCCCCCTTCAGAGTCTTCATCGACGATCGCAACGAGATTCACGAACCTCTGCTGCGCCGCATCCACGCGCTGCTGACCTCGAGCGATGCGCACGGCTGGCAGCGGATGCTGGACGGGTACGGCATCACCTCCGCACTGGTGCGCTACAACCCTGCCTTCAAGGTCGTCAGCCCCTCGGGAGAACCCCGGGGTGAGCGGGGCTTCTCCGCCCTGTGGTTCCCGCAGCCCGAGTGGGCACTGGTGTACTGGGACGACACCGCCATGGTCCTGGTGAAGCGCGCCGCCGCTCCCCCCGCCCTCCTGGAGCGATACGAGTACCGGTGGATCCGCCCCGATGACCTGGAGCACCTGCGCCGGGTCCTGGCGGCCGATCCCGCCACCCGCCCCCCGGTGGCGGCGGAGCTGGCGCGCAAGCTCGCAGAGGAACCGGGCAACCGGCGGGCCCTGGCCCTCTCCCGGTTCCTGATCGACCTCGGCGGCCGCTGACGGCGGATCCTCAGTCCCAGCGAATGCGCTTGTGGGGCTCGAGCCGGCAGTGCTCGCGGTCGATGCGGTAGGGGTTGCCCACATAGTCGGTGGGAACCCGATCCAGCCAACCCAGGTCCACCAGCCGCTGCCAGCTCTCGGGGCAGCGACCGAAGCGATCCCGGTAGGCTGAGAGCAGCGGGTTGAGGCGGCGGCCGTCGATCCGCGCCACGGCATCGTAGAGATGGCTCTTGGCGAGGATCACGTCCGGCCTGCGTACGGCTTCGGCGAGCACCTCCTGCCAGTAGGCGATCGAGTCCTCCGGCGTCCACTGCCCCGCCTTCTCCTCCCAGCGCCCGTACACTCTGCGCAGACGAGGCGGGGCGCCCGGAATGGCGGCGCCGATCTTGGCGTAGTGGATCGCCAGCTCCGGGTCGCGCAGCTGCTGCAACGCGTCCCAGGCCGCCACCTCGGCCAGCTCCCAGCTCGACGGCATGTTGCGCAGGCCTTTGTCGTAGAGCCGCCGCACCGCCGCCCGCCGCTCCGCAGCGCCGGCGGAGGTATCGATGGTCATGATCATGGCACCGATCCGGTAGGCGTCGAAGTACACTGGGTCCAGGTCGGTGATGAGATCGAAGACCTTCTCCAGGTACAGGAACTGCTCGTGGGGCTGAAACTGGGAGTAGTACTGGATCGACCACAGGTACACGAGGTCAGCCGCCAGGCCCCGGTTGCCGAGGCTGCCCAGGCCGAGCATCTCCGCGGTCGGCAGGTAGAGCAGGCGTTTGCCGAGGGGGTCGGCACGCTGGATGGAGGACAGCCTGACCTCGGCGGCCACCGCGACCGCCAGCAGGGTGACCAAAGCCGCCGCGACGGCAAGGGCCCGCTTCATGCCAGGTCCTTGTGCCCGAAGCGCAAGCAGGCCAGCAGCAGGATCACGCCGGTGTAAGCCAGCCCGTACACCACGGCCCAACCCACGGCGGCGGCCGGAATGGGAAGGGAGTGCACGACCTCGGTCTTGAAGTTGAAGCGCTCGAGGTTCGGCAGCAGGTAGTAGGCGGCGCCGATCAGCCACCGCACACCCTCGCCCTGGAGGTGACCGGTGAGCAACCAGAGGTCGCGGGTCAGATGGCCGATCACGAACACCGCCAGGGTCAGAACCGAGCCCAGCATGGGTCGGGTGAGGACGGCGAAGAGGGTCGCGAAGGCGGCGACCACCGTCATCTCCATCAGAGTCATGGCGCCGGCGATCAACAGGCGGCCGTCGAGCTGTCCCTCGTACAGGAGGACCACAAGCACCAGCAGTGCCACCATCAACGCCAGGTTGACGAGGACGGTCGCCAGCAGGCCGGCGTACTTGCCGATCAAGAACTGCCACCGGGACACCGGTTTGGCCAGGATGTTGTACACGGTGCGACTGTCCACCTCGCGACTGATGAGGAGCACGCTCATGAGCACGGCGATGAGCATGGAGAAGAACTGGACCCCGAACAGCCCGAGGTCCTTGATCACCTTCCCCTCGTCGCCCACGGTGAGCATCCCGAACAGCTTGCTGCTCACCAGGAGCAGCACGGCAAAGCCCAGGAACAGGTAGAGCACCCGGTCACGAAGGGCCTCGCGAAGGGTGTTGACCGCGATCGCCCGGATCGCCCTCATGGCTCCTCCTCGATGGCGAACTGCCCGAGCAGGAAGTCCTCGAGGGAGCTGCGCACCGGCGTCAGGCTCACCAGACGGGCGTCGATCGTGGCCAGCTCGCGGATGAGCTCATCCCGGTGATCGGACTCGACCCGCACCCAGGACGCGTCGCCGCCGACATGGGTGGAGACCAGGGGCGTACGGAGGCGCTCGGGATCCGTGCCCACGAAGGTGGCCTCATACATCTCGGCGCGACGGGCGACCAGCTCGTGCACGCTGCCGGCGGCCCGCACGCGCCCTGCGATCAGGATCGCCACCCGGTCGCAGATGGTCTCCACGTCCGGGATCACGTGGCTGGAGAAAAACACGGTGGTCCCGCGCTCCTTCTCGGCGAGAATGATGTCCCGAACGTCGCGCCGCCCGAGGGGGTCGAGCCCGCTCATGGGCTCATCCAGGACCAAGAGCTGAGGGGAGCCCAGGAGCGCCTGAGCCAGGCTCGTGCGCTGTAGCATCCCCTTGCTCAGGGACCGCAACGGCCGGTCGGCGTGGTCCTGCATGGCGACCCGCTCCAGCACCTCGCCGCTGCGCCTCCGGATCCGATCTCGGTCCATGCCCAACAGCTCGCCGTAGAAGCGAAGCAGCTCGCGGCCGGTGAGATGGTTGTAGAAGTAGGGGTTCTCGGACATGAACCCGAGCCGACGCTTGGCCGCGGGGGCGGCGTGGGCGTGACCGCCGATCTCGATCCGGCCGCGGTCGACGGCGATGATGCCCGTGATCGCCTTGATGGTCGTCGTCTTGCCGGCCCCGTTTGGTCCCAAGAAACCGAAGACCTCGCCGCGCTCGACCTCGAAGGTCACCCCCCGCAAGGCATGGATCTTCCTCCTCAGGAGGCCTGGGTCGAAGGTCTTGTGGACATCCCGAACTGTCAGCTCATACTCGGCCACGCCGGCGCCCCCATCGCTCGGAGAAGTATATACCGCCGGCGTCCACTGGCCGGCATGAGATAATGAGCTGTTGGAGGAAGGCATCATGTCGGAGCTGTCGGCACTGGACATCCTGGGCAAGCAGTTCGGACGCCGCCTGCGCGGCTACTCCCCCTTCGAGGTGCACGAGTTCCTGTCGCAGATCGCCTCCGCCATGGAGGGGCTCACCAAGGAACGGGGCGAGCTCCGGCAGCGGGTGCACCGCCTGGAACAGGAGCTGGCGGACTTCCGGGAGCGGGAGTCGGCGCTGCACGAGGCCCTGGTGGCCGCCCAGCGCAGCGCGGAGAGCACCATGGAGAGGGCCGGGGAGGAGGCGCAACGGATCGTGGAGGAAGGCCAGGTACTGGCCGAACGGGTGGTCCGCGAGGCCCACGAGCGGGCGCGCAAGATCGAGACGGTGATCGGCGATCTGCGGGATCGCCGGCGGGAGGCCCGCGCCGACGTCATGCGGCTCGTGGAGCTCCTGGAGGGTCTGGTGCGGGACGACCAGAAGCGCGAGCACGACGAACGGACGACCCCCCAGCTCGCCATCCTCAAACGGCGCGACGCGGATCCCTCGGAGAACCAGGCATGAGCCTGCTCGTGCGGGGTGGCCACCAGCTCGCCACCCCAACCGGCGCCGCAGCCCGTCGCGGCGCCGACCTCGGCCGCCTCCTCGTGCAGTCGGAGGTGGTGGTGCGCGTGGAGGAGGGGTCGATCCGCTTCGTGGGTCCCCCGGCCGAGCATGAGGCTCGTTTCCCCCCCGCCGACGAGGAGCTCGACGCCGCCGGCGGTTGCATCCTTCCCGGCTTCGTGGATCCCCACACCCACCCGGTATGGGCGGGCTCCCGGGAGGAGGAGTTCAACCGTCGCCTGCACGGCGAGACCTACATGGACATCGCGCGCTCGGGCGGCGGCATCAACGCCACCGTGGCCGCCACCCGCGCCGCCTCTCAAGATCAGCTCGTGGCGGGCGCCCTGGACCGGCTCGACCTCTTCCTGAGGCACGGCACCACCACCATCGAGGCCAAGTCGGGCTACGGCCTCGATCTGGAGACCGAGGTCCGGATGCTCGAGGCCATCGCCGAGGCCGACCGCCGCCATCCCGTGGACCTGGTCCCCACCTGCCTGGCCGCCCACGAGATCCCGCCGGAGCACCGCGCCGATCCGGAGGCCTGGGTGCGCCGGCTCATCGACGACATCCACCCGACGATCGCACGCCTGGGGCTGGCGGAGGCGGTGGATGTCTTCTGTGAGGAAGGGGTGTTCGACCTCCCCCAGACGCGGCGACTGCTGGCAGATGCCCGGGTCCACGGCTGGGGGATCCACCTCCACGCCGACGAGCTGACGCCCCTGGGCGGCGCCGAGCTGGCCGTCGAGGTCGGCGCACTCTCCGCCGACCATCTGGTGCACGTGAGCGAGCGCGGCATCACCGTCCTCGCCGCGTCCGACACGGTGGCGGTGCTCCTGCCGGGGACGTCGTTCTTCCTGCGCTCGCCATATGCCCCGGCGCGGCGGATGGTGGAGGCCGGGTGCGCCATCGCCCTGGCCACCGACTGCAACCCGGGCTCGTCCCCCACCGAGTCCATGCCCGCGATCCTCGCCCTGGCCTGCCTGGAGATGGGCCTCTCCATCGAGGAAGCGCTCACCGCCGCGACCCTCAACGCCGCCGCCGCCCTCGGCCGCGCCGACGATATCGGCTCCCTCGAGGAGGGCAAGCGTGGCGACCTGGTGGTGCTCAACGCCCCGACCTACCATCACCTGGTCTATCACTACGGCGTCAATCAGGTTCGCCACGTGGTCAAGAATGGGCGCGTGGTGGTCCGCGACGGCCGTCGGGTGGCGTGATCGTCGCGCGGTAGCCCCGGTTGCAGTGGAGCCGCACTCGGGTGGAGGCGACTGACGGTGGAGGGGAAGACAGGGTGACCGACGGAACCCACGGCTCGGAGGCGACTCGGGGCGCCTGGACCTGGCGGGGTTGGGCGGCAGCGGCAATCCTCTACCTGCTGCTGGCCCTCGTCCTCACGTGGCCCCTGCCCGCCCAGTTCGGAGAGGCAATGCCCGCCGACCACGGGTCCGGCGCCACGGTGCCCCTGTTCAACCTGTGGACTCTGGAGTGGAACGCCCACAGCCTGCGGCACGGGTACGCCGGCTACTGGAACGCCCCCATCTTCTACCCCGACCGCGGCGTGTTCGCCCTTTCCGAACCTCTGCCCCTCCCCGGCGTGGTGTTCACCGCGCTGGAGGTCGTCACGAGGAGCCCCGTGGCCGCCTACGACACGCTCCTGCTGCTGGCCCTCGTCCTCAACGGCGTTGCCGCGCTCTGGGTCGGGCGCCAGCTCGGGCTGCCTCCCATCCCCTGCCTGGTGGGCGGCCTGCTGGGCGTCGCCCTGCCCTTCGTGCTCCGCCAGCTCGGGGTGCTGCAGCTGTCCATGGTGTTCCCGCTCCTCTTCGCGCTCGGTTCGCTGCACCGTTTCAGCGCGCGGCCCGATCGCGCAAACGCCGTCCTCCTCGGCGTCTCGATCGGGATCACGTACCTCTGCTGCGGGTACTACTTCGTCTTCCTGACCCTCCTGCTGCCCGTCGCCGCGGCCATCCACATCCGGCGTCCGCTGTTGCGGCCCGCCGCTCTCGGCAACACAGCTCTGACCTTGCTGGTGGCGGCCGCCCTCGTTTTGCCCTTGGCCACCACTCAGGCGGCGGTGATCGCCGGCTACTCGCGCACGGACTCGTCCATCGCCGGCAACAGCGCTCGCCTCGTGGACTACCTGGAGCTCAACCCCGGTGCCTGGGGCGCAGGCATCATGCCGTGGCTCGCCAGCGGCGTCGGCACCGGTGAGCGGCTGTACCCGGGCACCGGCCTCCTGCTCCTAGCGGTTGCGGGAGGGATCATCGCCTGGCGGACAGGACGGCGGCGGTGGGTGGCAACGGCCGTCACCGGCGCCGCGCTCGCCGTGGCCGTGAGCCTCGGGCTCCACCTCTCCGTGGGGGGAGCCGAGCCCTACCGGCTGCTGATGGCCTTCTGGCCAGGCTTCCGGACCCTGCGCAATCCATGGAGGATGGCGGTCATGGTCCAGGTCTTCGCACTCTGCCTGGCGCCCTTCGCCATCACCTGGCTGTGGCAGCGGCGCGTCGCCGCGGTGCGGTGGCTGGGCGTCGCCGCGGTCACGCTGTCCGTCCTCGAGGTGATGCACCCACCCATCGCGATCTGCCCCTCCCCCCAGGCGCGGCTCGAGGAGGCGTGGGTGCAGTGGCTGCACGACCAGCCCGCCGGCGCGGTGGCCATGGTGCCCTTCGCCGATTCCCCGCAGGCCCGGGCGTACGAACCCGTCGTGACCGCCATGCTGCAGGGCCTCGAGCACGGCAAACCCCTGGTCAACGGGTACTCAGGCTTCCTGCCCCACCGCTACTGGGTCCTGCGCAACGTGATGTTGCACTTCCCCGACACCGCCAGCATGACCGCCCTGCTGGCCACCGGTCCGTCCTACCTGGTTGTGGACCGCGGCTGGCTGAGCGAGGGTCGGCACGCAGCGCTGCAGCGCGCCGGCTGGGTGCCGCTTTACTCCGACCTGGTGAAGGTCGTCTACGGTCGCGCAGGGTCGGTGGGGCCGCACGGCGCGACCGTGGGCGCCCCCGTCCAGGGGGCCAGGTGCAGCGGTTCCGAGTCGTTGCCCACCAGGATCCCGCGGGCCGACAGCACGCCGACTAGACTCGCCACGTCGGCAGCCGGCCCGACCACTGGCAAGGGGCGCCCGGAGGCCGACCGCGTTGCATCCACCACGTGCTCCGCGTCCGAACCCACCACCAGCACCGGCTCCTGACCTGACTCGCCCACGCCCCGCACCGGCCTGTCGCCTCACCTTCTCGGCGACGACGCCCTGCCCGAGGGTGCCGCACGCGACCCGGCGTCGTAGAGCCTCCGTACGACGTACCAGCCGAGGAGGAGGACAAGGGGGGAGACGGCGAAGCGCATCCGGTTGCCCTCAGCGCCGTCCGTCAGACACGGCACCAGGAGCACCCACGCCACGGTCAGCCACACCACCAGCAGTGCGCCGGTCGGTCGCCGGCGGCGCAGCTCGTGGGCGAGAAGGGGCAGGGACAGCACCATCACGACCGGCAGCAGGAGGGTGAAGGGCGAGATCGGCAGGGCCGCCGTCGTCCCGCCCACCAGGCGGCGCAGGTCCGGGTGCAGGAGCCGCCGATGCCAGCTGCAGTAAGCCGTGAAGGCCGCGTTGCCGACCGCCGGCAGGGTGTCACTGTAGGGATCGACGTAGCTCGGCCTGGCCCAGCGCAGGAAGTTGGCGGCGGCCTCGCGGAGCCATCTCCCCGGGTGGGCCAACCGCCACCCCAGCGCCCGGCGGCCGAGCGCCCCGCACGAGTCCAAGAACACGAGGTGGTTCCAGTTGCGGGAGCCGTCCGTCTTCGCGATGCTCGAGATCACCCGCAGGTCGAGGTCCGGGTGGCGCTCCCCGAAAGCGGCCACGTCGTCGCGCGCCACCCGTGGGACCAGCCCGAACTGCAGGTACCTGCTCAGGGCCAGGCACTCCTCCCCTGTCCGGCGGGCCAGGTTGTAGGAGGACCACGAGCTGAAGGTGAAATGGCCGAACAGGAGCTGGTTCTTGAGCGGCCAGGCAAGCAGCAGGAGCGCGAGGAGCGCGCCGGCGCCGGCAACGGAGCGCGCCCCCGGGATAGCGCTCCCCGGATGGAGGACGAGGGTCACCGCCACGAGCAGGACGAACGTCAGCACCGCCCACAGGGGATGAAACAGCGCGCTGGTGTTCACCGTCGCCCCCAGCACGGCCACCGTTGGCAGCAGCAACGTCAGGCGGCCGCTGGCGGCCAGCCGCACCGAGAGGAAGGCCAGCGACAGCAGCAGGACCTGGAGAATGTAGCTGTAGAAGAAGAGCCGGTGAAAGAGGAGCGCGGCAGGGTCGAACAGGGTGAGAAGGACGATGGCCAGCGCCAACCATCGCGACGAGAAGAGATCAGTCGCCGTGCAGAAGAGCAGCACCGCGCCGGCACTGCCGAGGGCGACGAAGACCAGCCCGGCCCACACCTCGGGGCCCCAGCCGGTCCAGCCGGATAGGGCAAGGACGCCCGCCAACAGCGAGTTCAGGAGCGGCGGCTGGGAGTGCAGCAGCAGCAGCGCGGTGCCCGGGGCTTCGGTGAGGGCGGCGCGGTCCAGGAGCTGAAAATACCGCCAGGGGATCTCCATGCCATAGAGGCCGAAGCCCACCGAAACCCAGGTGAAGGCCGCGAAGCAGGCCACAGGCAGCAGCACGCCCAGAACCCGCGCATTCCCGGCCGGACGAGCAGGCCCCGATCCCGAGCTCTGGTTGGTCACCTCTGCGAACGTAGCACATCGTCTCCGTTCATCTCGCAAGGCAGGCAATGATGGCGGGGAATCCACCTGACCCAGGCGATCGGGATGAGAGCCCTGCTGGTGGAGGGCAGCCTCTGCGGGCGCTGGGAGGCGCCGCCCACCTCCTGCGGCCTCACAGGCCGGCCCCCCGCGCTGCACGCCTGACGGACGGCCCTCATGGTGCAGGTCTTCGTCCTCTGCCTGGTGCCGTTCGCCGTCGGCTGGCTGCGCAGACCTCGCGCCGCTTCCTGTCGACTTGGTGGGGGTCAGCTAGCACCGGCCCGAGCACGCGCCGACATCGGCGGCGACGCCCAGCACCATCGCCAGGACCTCGTCCACGGCGAGCTGATCGAGAGCGCGCCGGCCGGCGGGCGAGGGGGGAGCGACCACCACCCGGCAGCGCTCCGCCAGAGGCGAGGTGCGGGCAGGGTCGGTGGGACCGAACAGCGCGGTCACGGGCGTCCGCGTCCAGGCCGCCAGGTGCACGGGGCCCGAGTCGTTGCCCACCAGCAGCCCGAGTCTCGACAGCACGCCGGCCAACCCGGCCACGTCGGCTTCCAGCCCAACCACCGGAACCGGGCGCCCCGCGGCCGAGCGCACCGCCTCCGCCAGCGCGTCCTCGCCCGGTCCCAGCACCAGAACGGAATGGCGCCCGAGCGCGTCCAGGCGTCGCACCAGCTCTCCGTAGCGTTCGGGCGGCCACCGCTTGGCCTCTCCGGAGGCGGCCCCCGGAGCGATCCCGATCACGCCCTGGCCGTGAGCACCGGCCCTGGTCAGGAGCTCTGCACCTTCGTCCTCGAGGACCGGTGGAAAGGGCGGGTAGGACCATTCCGGGCTCGCTGGCAGCCCGAGGAGCGCGAGCAGACCGTCGCCATCGTGCACCTGGTGGCGTCGGCGGTCCACCGGGGCCGATGCGTCCAGGAGCAGTCGCGACCCGCCTCCGGCGCTGCCCACGGCCCGGCGCGACGCCAGACGCAGGAAGATCTTGGCGCGCGGGGCATGACGGAAGGTGATGCCGACGTCAAACCGGCCAGCACCCCTGCAGGCCGCGAGCGCGCTGGCCACAGGGAACGCCTTGGGCGGGCTGGTGATCACCCGGCACGGGGCGAAGGCCAGCTCGTAGACGCGGCGTGCCCTCGGCCGCGTGTGGAAGGTGGTTTCGCCGCCGCGATTGGCTGCGACGAGGCGACCCACCGCCGGCAGGGCCAGCGCCTGGTCCCCGACCCAGTTGGGCAGGTCCACGAGCAGCCGGGTCGGAAAGGGCGGGGTCAGGAGCCGTCCCATGGACGGCGGCCTAGGGGCCGTCGCAGCGGACTCTGCGGATGGCGACCGCCAGGCCGGTGGTCTCATCGGCGTCCACGATGGCGCCGCGCAGCTGCAGATCGCGCTTGGCGGGCTCGAATGGTCGCGGGGTGTTGTACAGGAAACGTTCGAGAACCCGGTCCGCACGCATGCCGATCACCGACTCGTACGGTCCGGTCATGCCCACGTCGGTCTGCAGAGCGGTGCCCTGGGGCAGGATGCGCTCGTCCGCCGTGGGCACGTGGGTGTGAGTCCCGAGCACCGCCGTCACCCTGCCGTCCAGGTACCAGCCCATGGCCTGCTTCTCCGACGTCGCCTCCGCGTGCATGTCCACCATGACCACCTTGGGGCGCTCGGGCGAGGCGGCGATCTCCTCCAGCACGCGGTCGGCGGCCCGGAAGGGATTGTCGATGGGGTTCATGAAGGCCTGGCCCTGGAGGTTGACCACCGCCACCGGCACGCCACCGGCGGTCTCCTCCACGCACCACCCCCGCCCCGGGTTGCCGTCCGGATAGTTGGCGGGTCGCAGCAGGGCGGGGTGGGAGTCCAGCAGGGGGATCCCCTCCTTCTTGTCCCAGACGTGATTGCCGGTGGTCCAGACATTGACCGGGAGCCGCTCCAGCTCGGCCAGCACCTTCACGGTCAGACCGAAGCCGCCGGCCGCATTCTCGGCGTTGGCGATGACGAAGTCGATCCGCTCCCGGTCCACCAGGCCCTCCAGATGGGCCTCCGCGGCCCGCCGGCCGGCGGAGCCGAGGATGTCGCCGACGAACAGAATGCGGATCAACGAGCGTACTCCACGGCCCGGGTCTCCCGGATCACCGTGACCTTGATCTGCCCTGGGTAGGTGAGCTCCGCCTCGACCTTCTTGGCGACGTCCCTGGCCATCCACAGCGCTTCCTCGTCGGAGATGCGGTCCGACTCGACGACGATGCGCAGCTCGCGTCCGGCCTGGATGGCGTAGGCCTTGGCCACGCCCTTGAAGTCACCGGCCAGGTTCTCCAGCTTCTCCAGCCGCTTGACGTAGTTCTCCAGGATCTCCCGCCGTGCCCCCGGTCGGGCCGCCGACAGCGCATCCGCCGCCGTCACCAGCACCGCTTCCACCGAGGTGGGCTCGTAGTCCCCGTGGTGGCACTCCATGGCGTGGATCACCGCGTCGGCCTCGCCGTATCGGCGCAGCAGGTCCCGGCCCAGCTCCAGGTGCGTGCCGTCCATCTCGCGATCCACCGCCTTGCCGATGTCGTGCAGCAGCCCCGCCCGCTTGGCGACCTGCGCGTTGACTCCGAGCTCGGCGGCCATATGGTGCGCCAGCCAGGAAACCTCAAGGGAGTGCTTGAGGGCGTTCTGGCCGAAGGAGGAGCGGAACTGCAGCCGCCCGAGCAGGCGCTGCAGCTCCGGGTGGAGGTCCGGGATCCCGGCCTCCAGGGCCGCCGCCTCCCCATCCGCCAACAGCTTCTCGTCGACCTCGGCCTGGACCTTGGCCACCAGCTCCTCGATGCGGCCCGGGTGGATACGGCCGTCCTGGATCAGGCGCTCGAGGGAGCGACGAGCGATCTCGCGCCGCACCGGCTCGAAGCAGGACAGGATCACGGCCTCGGGGGTGTCGTCTACGATCAGGTCGACGCCGGTCGCCTGCTCGAAGGCGCGGATGTTCCGCCCCTCGCGGCCGATGATGCGCCCCTTCATCTCGTCCGACGGCAGGTCCACCACCGACACCGTGCTCTCCACCACGTGGTCCGCGGCGATGCGCTGGATGGCCATGGAGATCACCCGCCGTGCTCGGTCCTTGGCCTTCTCGGTGGCCTCGTCCTCGATGCGCTTCATGAGGTTGGCGGCTTCGATCCGGGCCTCGTTCTCCATCAGGCGCATGAGCTCGGCCTTGGCCTGCTCGGCCGTCAAACCGGCGATCTGCTCCAGCCGCGTCCGCTGGGTGGCCAGCGCGTCGCCCAGCTGCTGCTCCACCTCAGCGAGCTTGCCCTCCCGCTCACCGAGATCACTCTCCTTGGCTTCCACGGCCCGGTCGCGCGCGATCAGCGTCTCCTCCTGCGCCACCAGCTCCGCCTCACGCTCCTCGAGCTGCTTCTCGGTCGCGCCGAGCTCCAGCCGCTCCTCCCTGGTTTCCCGTTCGAAGTCCGTGCGGGCGGCCAGCAGCCGCTCCCGCACCAGTATTTCGGCGTCCCTGAGAATCCTCTGGCCATCGATCTCGGCTCGGGCTTCGATCTCTCGCGCCCGTTTCTCGGCGGCGAAGACAACCCGGTGGCCTGCGCTCCGGACGCGGCGCCAGAGCCCCCACTCGACGATCAGACCGAGAAGCGCCAGGGCGGACAGCCCAATGGCGACAATCCACATCAACGTGGTCACGGTGCACCCCCTGTCAAGGAGCAATCCGGCCAACCAGTTGGGGGTGTCAGGCGCAGTGCTCGCGGGAGGAAGTGGAGGTCCCCGCTACGGCCGTGTGAGCAAATCTATTTGAACCTGCGCTACCACAGGTGGGCGCCTGTCCTCCACCCGTCTTCCGCCTCGCGGCAGACATCGGGATGAAAGAACCCGGCAGCCCTTCAAATAGGTGTTGGTTCAACGATAGTGTTACTCATCACCAACCGCGCAGGGACCTCCGATCTCATCATTCACTCTCCCGGGTTGTCCCGGTCACCATAGCTTCCTCGAGTTTGAACACGAGTCGTTCCGCCTGCTCTTCCAACCGTTTGTGCCGTGCATCCTGCTTCGATTCACGCTCACAAAAAAGCTCGTCCGCGATGTTCAACGCGGTCAGAACTGCAATCTTGACCGTGTCCACGCTGGAGCTGCGATCCGCGACCTCGCGCATGCGCCCATCGACGAAGCGCGCCAGCTCTTCCAAGCGCTGCCCATCGCCGTCAGTCCGCACGCCGAGACGCTGTCCGAAGATCTCGATCGTGGCTCGAACGGTCGTCATCGGCCCTCCAAACCACCTCAAGTATACCCCATCGGCAGAGGGAATTACGGGACGTGTCAGGAGGCCTCGGGCGAGCCCGCGGAGAGCGCGGAATCGATGGTCTCGAGCACCTTGCCCAGCCTCTCAGCGAGGTCGTCTCGTTGCTCCTCGAGCCCGCGCAGCCGCTCGGTGTCCGCCGAGCTGTCCGCCAGCTGCGCCTCCAGCTCCGCCACCCGGCTCTCGAGCTCCGCCACCCGGGCGGTCGCCTGTTCGTGGGCGCGTACGAACTCCTCGATGCGCCCCTCCAGCTTCTTCAGGATCGACTCCATGGGCATGTCACTTCCTCCTGGAAAACGGCGCTGAAGGCCTCATGCGAAACCCACGCCGAGGCGCCGCGCCAGCGCCTCGCGCAGCCGGTCCTGCGCCGCGTTGACCTCGTCCTGGGTCAGTGAGCGCTCGGGGTGCCGGTAGATGAGACGCAACGTGGTGCGTACGACCCGGCCTTCCAGCTCATCGCCGCTGTAGCGGTTCTCCAGCTCCACCGACTCCACCAGCTCACCGGCCAGTTCCTCGACGGCGCCGATCAGCTCCCGGTACTCGAGCCCCACGGGGTGCTCTACCGTCATGTCGGCCGTCACCGCCGGGAATCGGGGCAACGGTCGGTACTGGGGCATCGGCGGCGTCGCCATGGCGGCGCCGAGATCCAGCTCCGCCACGTACAGCGGCTGTCGCAGATCCCAGCGCGCGGCGAGCTCGGCGGCGAGGAGCCCGGCGCACCCGATGGGCGCGCCCTCGATCTCGAGCGTCGCTCCCTGGTCCTCGTCCAACCACGGCGATCCTCCGCGGCGCCACTCGACCACGGGAAAGCACGTCCCGTCGAGGATCGCCTCCACCCGCCCCTTGAGATCGGCGAAGTCCACGACCCGGCCGTCCTCGGTGGTGCCGGAGAGCACCACACCGATGCGTTCCGCCTCGCGCGGCTGTCCATCCTCGGAGGCGAACACCCGTCCTTCCTCGAAGACGGCGAGGCGCCGTTCGCCCCGGTTGAGGCTCGCCCGGGCCGCCGCGAGGAGCCCGGGCAGCAGGGACCGGCGCATGATGGCCTGAGTTTGAGCCAGGGGGTTGGCCAACGCCAGGGGAGATCCGGGGCAGCCGGGAAGGCCGTCCACGAGGGCGTCGTCGTCGGGGTCCACGAAGGACCACGTGACGACCTCCGCGAGACCGGCGGCGATCGCGGCCTGCCGCCCCCGGTCCACCAGCTCCCAGTTGGGGTGGCGGCGGCCGGGCTCGGTTCGCAGCACGGGCAGACGGGCCGGCACGGTGCCGTAGCCCACGTGGCGCAGCACCTCCTCGTAGAGGTCGGCGACCCGCTCCACGTCCACCCGGTGCGACGGCACCGTGACCGCGATCCGCGGTCCGTCCACGGCGGGACCGAAGCCGAGGCCGTCGAGGATGGCGGCGGCGCGGCTCGGGTCGATGTCGAGGCCGGCGAAGGCGGACAGGGCGCCCACGTCCAAGACGAGCCGCCGGGCCTGCCACGGCCGTGGGTACACGTCGATGCGGCCCCGGCACACCCGGCCACCGGCCAGGCGGGCGATCATCTCCGCCGCAGCGTCCGAGGCCACGGCCGCGATCTCCGGGTCAGAGCCGCGCTCGAAGCGGTGCGAGGCCTCGGTGTGCATGCCGAGACGACGGGCGGTCCGCCGCACCGTCAACGCATCGAAGTGGGCGCTCTCGATCAGGACGTCGGTGGTGCCCTCCCCGATCTCCGAGTCGGCACCGCCCATGATCCCGGCGAGGGCCACCGCCCGCTCGCCGTCGGCGATCACGAGGTCGGAGGCTTGGAGCCGCCGACTCACCCCGTCGAGGGTCGTGAGTCGCTCCTCCTCGTGGGCGCGGCGGACGACGATCCTCCGTCCCTCCAGGCGGGCGAGGTCAAAGGCGTGCAGGGGTTGCCCGAGCTCAAGGAGCACGTAGTTGGTGGCGTCCACGATGGCGTTGATGGGTCGCACGCCGCAGCGTTCCAGGCGGCGCTGCAGGGCCTCCGGGGACGGCCCCAGTCGCACCCCGCGCACGATCCGGGCCACGTACCGCGGGCACAGCTCGGGATCCGCGATCTCCACGGCAGCCACATCGTCGGCCGCCTCGTCGCTCTCGGCGAGGGCCACCGCCAGCGGCCGCAGGCCCGAGGTGACCGCCACCGCCGCCTCCCGCGCCAGACCCCGGTGGTTCATGGCGTCGGGACGATTGGTTGTGATCTCCACATCCCACACCGCGCCGCCGGCCACGTTCTCCCTCAGCTCCACCAGGAAACCGCTCGCCGTCAGCCGCTGTGCGAGAACATCAGCGTCGGGCTCGGTCGTCAGGTGCTCGGTCAACCAGGCGAGGTCGAACTTCATGACAGCTGCCTCGTCAGCCTGGGGTCCCCCTCGAAGAGCTGCCGCAGGTCGGGGATGCCGTAGAGGAGGATGGCGAGCCGATCGAGCCCGATGCCGAAGGCGAAGCCTGTGTAGCGCTCCGGGTCGATGCCCACGGCCTCGAACACCCTGGGATCGACCATCCCCGCACCCAGGACCTCGATCCAGCCCGACCCCGAGCACATCCCACATCCGGAGCCGTGGCAGAAGATGCAGCTGATGTCCACCTCCGCGGACGGTTCGGTGAACGGGAAGTACCCGGGTCGCAGACGGATGTCGACGTCATAGGTCCCAAAGAGGTCCTGGAGGAAGGCCTCCAGGGTCGCCTTCAGGTGACCGAAGGTGATGCCCTCGTCCACCAACAGCCCCTCGATCTGGTGGAACATGGGCGAGTGCCTGAGATCGGAGTCGCGGCGGAAGACCCGGCCCGGGACGATGATCCGGATGGGCGGCTCACGGCTCTCCATGACCCGCGCCTGGACCGGTGAGGTGTGGGTGCGCAGGAGGGAGCCTCCGGGAAGGTAGAAGGTGTCCTGGTCGTCACGCGCCGGGTGGTCGGGCGGTATGTTGAGGGCCTCGAAGTTGTGCCAGTCGTCCTCCACCTCGGGTCCGTCCTCCACGTCGTACCCCATGCGCAGGAAGATGGACTCGATGCGGCGGCGCACCATGTGGACCGGGTGCGCCGCGCCCCGGGGCGGTCGACGTCCCGGCAGGGTGACGTCGACGGGCCGGCGGCCGCGCCCTGATCCGGCCGTCCGGGCCTGCTCCTTCGCCGTCTCCAGGCGCTGCCCGATGAGCTCCTTGAGCTCGTTGAGGGCGCGGCCGTACTCCCGCCGCTCCTCCTTCGGCAGCTCCCGGAGGGCGGCCGTGAGCTCGCCGAGCAGCCCCGACCGTCGGCCCGCGTAGGCGACGCGGACCCTCTCCACAGCCTCGGGGTCGTCCCCCGCGGCCGCCAGATCGCGCTCGAACGCAGCGCGCGCCTCGTCCAGGCGGCTCGTCGACATCCCGGCCTCAGGCGTGGACGTCCTTGGCGAGATCCACGAGCTGGCCGAAGGCCGCCGGGTCGTGCACCGCCAGGTCTGCGAGCATCTTGCGGTCGAGCTCGCAGCCGGCGCTCTTCAGGCCGGCCACCAGCGCACTGTAGGTGGTGCCGTGCTGGCGGGCGGCGGCGTTGATACGGGCGATCCACAGGCGCCGGAACTGGCGCTTGCGCTGCTTGCGGTCGCGATAGGCGTAGCCGAGGGACTTCTCCACCTGGAGCTTGGCCACTCGATGGAGCCTGGACTTGGAGCCCCAGTAGCCCTCGGCGAGCTTGAGGATCCGCTGCCGACGATCCTTGCGGTTGGTGGAACGGGTGACTCTCATGGCGCCTCCTCAGCGTCCCGCCGCCAGCATGCGGCGCACCACCTTGGCGTCACTCGCCGACACCAGCGTGGCCTTGCGCAGCCGACGCTTCCTCTTCGTCGTCTTCTTGGTCAGGATGTGGGTGTGGTACGCGCTGTGCCGCTTGAACTTGCCGGTGGCGGTTCGTTTGATCCGCTTGGCGGCTCCGCGGTGCGTCTTGAGCTTGGGCATCGCATCTCTCCTTGCTGTCAAAGCTCCAACGAGCGGCCGCGGACGGCATCCACCATCCGCTCGGCCACCTCGTCCAGGCTCGCCGCGCCCTGATCGCGCCCGTGGCGCAGACGCAGCGAGACGGTTCTCGACTGCTCCTCCCGCTGGCCGACCACCAGCAGGTAGGGGATCTTCATGGTCTCTCCGTCACGGATCTTGTACCCGAGCTTCTCCGAGCGGGTGTCGGCCGAAACCCGCAGTCCCCGCTCCCTGAGCGTGTCCGCCACCGCCTCGGCGTAGCCGTTCACGGCGTCGGTGACCGGCAGCACCCGCGCCTGCTCCGGCGCCAGCCAGGCTGGAAGATCGCCGCCGAAGTGCTCGAGCATGACGCCGATGAAGCGCTCCAGGGATCCCAGGATGGCGCGGTGCACCATCACCGGCCGCCGCTCCTCGCCCTCGGAGTCGACGTAGGTGAGCCCGAAGCGCTCCGGCATCTGAAAGTCGAGCTGAATGGTGGCGAGCTGCCAGTCGCGGCCCAGGGCATCCTTGACGTCGAAGTCGATCTTGGGACCGTAGAACGAGCCCCCTCCGGGCTCCACCTCGAAGTCCGATCCCCGGCGGGCGCGCAGGCAGTTCCCGAGCACCCTCTCCGCGTGCTCCCAGACCGCGAGGTCGCCGATGGAGTTCTCCGGCCTGGTGGCGAGACGGATCGAGATGGCGGAGAACCCGAACACCTCGTAGACATCGAAGATCAGGTCGAAGAGCGCGCTCACCTCCGCCTCGATCTGCTCGGGCGCGCAGAAGATGTGGGCGTCGTCCTGGGAGAAGGTACGGACCCGTGTCAGGCCGGTGACCACCCCCGAGCGCTCGTAGCGGTGGAGGCGGCCGAAGTCGGCGTAGCGGATCGGCAGGTCGCGGTAGGAGTGAGCGCTTCCGGCGTACAGCAGGCAGTGACCCGGGCAGTTCATGGGCTTCACGCTGGACGACCGCGACTCCACCTCGTCGAAGGCGTCGGCGAAGAACATGTCGTCCCGGTAGGCCTCGTAGTGTCCGGAGCGCTTCCACAGCTCGACGTCGAAGATCTGCGGGGTGATGACCTCGTGGTACCCGTACCGGCGGTACCGCTCCCGCATGAGCTCCATCAGGGAGTTGTAGATGATGGCTCCCCGGGGGTGGAAGAAGGGGCTGGCCGGTGCCTCCGGATGGAAGGAGAAGAGGTCCAGCTCCCTGCCCAGGCGGCGATGGTCGCGGCGCCGGATCTCCTCCAGGCGCTCGAAGTAGGCGTCCAGCTCCTCGGCGCTCGCGAAGGCCGTGCCGTAGATCCGCTGCAGCATCTCGTTGCGCTCGTCGCCCTTGAAGTAGGCGCCCGACGCTTCGAGCAGGCGCACCGCCCCGATCTGCGAGGTGCGCTGGACGTGCGGGCCGCGGCACAGGTCCACGAAGTCGCCGTGCCGGTACAGGGAGATGGTCTCGCCCTCGGGGATGTCCTCGAGACGGCGGAGCTTGATGTCCTCACCCCGCTCCCCCATGAGCTCGCGCACCCGTTCGCGGTCGGCCTCGACCCGCTCGAAAGGCAGGTCCTGGGCGATGATCTTCCGCATCTCCTCTTCGATGCGGGGGAAGTCCTCGGGGGTGAACGGCCGCGGAAAGCGGAAGTCGTACTGATACTTCTCGGAGTGGTCCTGGCGGCCGGCGTCGATCGGCGTGCCCGGCCACAGCCGCTTCACCGCGTCCGCCAGCACGTGCTCGGCGGAGTGGCGGATCACGTGACCCCCCTCGGGATCGCGCACGGTGACGATCCGCAGGGTGACGTCCTCGTCCAAGGGAGTGCGCAGGTCCACGAGGTGACCGTTGATGCGGCCGGCCACGGTGTCCTTCGCCAATCGGGGGCCGATGCTCTTGGCCACGTCCAGCACCGTGGTACCTGCGGGGTACTCGCGGTTGCTGCCGTCCGGCAGGGTGACGAGGATTGTGTCCGCCATCGCGTCGCTCCAAAAAAACAAAATGACCGACCCCGGGGTCGGTCATAGCGATCCTGGTAGGCGCGCGCGGACTCGAACCGCGGACCTCATCCGTGTGAGGGATGCGCTCTAACCAACTGAGCTACGCGCCTTCGTGCACGCATGGTAGGCGCGCGCGGACTCGAACCGCGGACCTCTACCGTGTCAAGGTAGCACTCTAACCACCTGAGCTACGCGCCTGTGGCTATGGACGGGCGGTCTCAAGGACGCTTGCGGCCCGTCTTCGACCCGGTGTCCTGACAAAGATCATGACGATCGGCCCCGCCCGGAGCGGGAACGAGGATGGTAGCAACCACAGCGAGAATCTGTCAACACACGGGTGGGACCCCGTGCTAGGCTCGACGAAGGAGACGTGATGGACGAGCAGATGGTGACCGTGCATGCCGCTCACGGCGGGGCCGAAGAGGAGCAGGTCCGCGCCTTCCTCGAGGCCAACGGCATTCCCACCTGGGTGCGCGGCGAGGCGCTGCGCAAAACCCACGGGCTGACCCTGAACGGTCTCGGCATGGTCCAGATCCTGGTGCGCCAGGAGGACGTCGCCGCCGCCCGCGAGCTCCTGGCCGCCGTGGAGCGGGGCGAGATGGCCCTCGACGAAAACGGGCCCGACTGACGCGCGAGACTCCGGGGGTACCAGAGAGGACGCCAACCGCCGTCAACCTACATGGGCGACGTCAAGGCCCGTGCCAGGCAGCTCGTCGTGAATCGACAGCCCGCACAACGCCTCATCCGAGCAAGTGCCCGGGACCGTCTCCGGCCTTCTCGAGGTGGCGGCGGGGTGTGACGCGGGCGGCACCAGCGTCGGCGGTCAGTGCTCACAGGTCATGGATCGGCGACCGGCCGTCAGCAGGTGGCGATCAGCGATCAGCGCCGGCCTGCTAGGCCTTCCCGCCCGGCCTGTCCTCCAGGCACACACCGAGCTCGCCGAGCTGGGCGTCGTCGACGGGTGACGGCGCATCGGTCATGAGGCAGGCGGCGGACGTGGTCTTCGGAAAGGCCATGACGTCCCGGATGGAGTCCCGGCCGGCCATGATCATCACCAGGCGATCGACGCCGAGGGCGATGCCCCCGTGGGGAGGCACGCCGTAGCGGAAGGCCTCCAGCAGGAAGCCGAAGCGGTGTGCGGCCTCCGCCTCGTCGATGCCGAGCGCCCGGAACATACGGCGCTGCAGGTCCGCACGGTGGATCCGGATGGAGCCTCCCCCGAGCTCGACGCCGTCCATCACCACATCGTAGGCTCGCGCGCGCACGGTGCCGGGATCCGTCTCCAGGAGCTTGGCGTCATCGGCGGCGGGCGCGGTGAAGGGATGGTGCATGGCGTAGAAGCGGCCATCCTCCTCGTTCCACTCCAGGAGCGGGAAGTCGGTCACCCACAGGAAGTCGTGGCGGCCGGGGGGGATGAGCTCATGGGCAGCGGCGAGATGCAGCCGGAGCGCGCCCAGGGCCGCCAGGACCACCTTCTCGGGTCCGCCCACAACCAAGAGCAGGTCGCCCTCGCCGGCGCCGGCGGCGTCCAGGAAACGGCGCACCCCGGCCTCGCCGAGCGCCTTGGCGGCCGGCGACGCCACGCCCTCGGCGGTGCGTTTGAACCACAGCAGGCCGCGGGCGCCGTAGGGCGCCACCACCGTGCTCAGGTCGTCGAGCTGCCGCCGCGAGGCGGTCGCGCCTCCCGGCAGCACGATGCCCTTCACCCGCCCCTGGGTCGCCGCCTCTTCCAGGATCCGGAAGCCACATCCCCGAGAGAGATCCCCCAGCTCCCGCAGCTCGAGGCCGAACCTGGTGTCGGGCCGATCCGACCCGAATCGCTCCATGGCCTCCCGATAGCTCACGCGCGGGAAGGTCCGGGGCGGGGTGATGCCGGCCAACGGGAAGATGCGGGAGAACAGGCCCTCGACGAGAGTGTAGATGTCCTCCTCGACGATGAACGACGCCTCGACGTCGATCTGGCTGAACTCGGGCTGGCGGTCGGCGCGCAGGTCCTCGTCACGGAAGCAGCGCGCGATCTGGAGGTAGCGACCGATCCCCGCCACCTGCAGCAGCTGCTTGAAGAGCTGGGGCGACTGCGGCAGGGCGTAGAACGAGCCCCGGTGGATCCGTGACGGCACCAGGAAGTCACGTGCGCCCTCGGGGGTGGATCGGGTCAGGATGGGAGTCTCCACCTCCACGAAGTCATGCTCGTCGAAGTAACGCCTGGTCTCCAGAAGCACGCGGTGGCGGAGCACCAGCGCCTGGGCCATGCGCGGCCGGCGGAGGTCCAGGTAGCGGTGGGTCAGGCGCAGCTCCTCCGAAGCATTGCTGTCGTCCTCCACCACGAAGGGCGGTGTTTCGGCATGGGCGAGCACTTCGAGCTCGCCGGCCGCCACCTCGATCTCGCCGCTCGCCAGGTCGAGATTGGCCTGGCCGGGAGCCCGCTCTCGCACCCGACCCCGGACCCGGATCACGTCCTCGGCTGACAGGCTCTCGCCCGCGGCCACCATGTCGTCCTCGAAGACGAGCTGCACGATGCCGGAACGGTCGCGGAGATCCACGAACACCAGCCCGCCGAGGTCACGGCGCCGCCGGACCCACCCAACCACCTCTACCGCCTCGCCGAGGCGCGAGCGGTCGAGATCCGTGCACCAGGGACGTTGCCAGGCGTTCATCGATCCTCCAGGAGAGCCCCCAGGTGCGTCGCCAGATCGCCCACCGCGACCTCCGTCTGCTCGCCGCGATCGAGGTCCCGCACCACCACCCGTCCCTCGGCGATCTCCCGCTCGCCGGCGATCACCGCTGCGGCGGCACCGATCTTGGCCGCCCACTTCAAACCTGCCTTGAGCGAGCGGCCGGTGACCTCCGTCTGGCAGACGATGCCGCAAACGGCGAGGTCGCGCACCACGGCCAGCGCCGGAGCGGCAGTGCCCGGACCCAGGGGCAGGACGGCGACTGGCCGCCGCGCCAGGACGCGACTCCTGAACGCCTCGGGCAGCACCTCCACCAGGCGGTCCTCGCCGATGGCGAAGCCAGTGCCGGGCACCTCCGGCCCTCCCAGATCCGCGATCAGGCGGTCATAGCGGCCACCGCCGCAGATCACCGTGTCGTCCCCGAGCTCGGGGGCCACCACCTCGTACACGGTGCGCACGTAGTAATCGATGCCGCGCACCAGCCGGGGCGCCCGCCGCACCGCGACTCCCAACCGGTCGAGCACCTCCTCGACCCGGTCCACATGGGCCCGCGCCTCGTCCCCGACGACCTCCGCCACGGGGGTGGTGTCAGCCACCAGCTCACGGCAGCGGGGAACCTTGCAGTCCAGGATCCGGAGGGGATTGGAGACCCACCGCCGCTGGCAGTCGGGGCACAGATCGCCCCGGTGGGCCTCGAGCTCCTCTTTGAGCACCTGGATGAAACGCGCCCGATCGTCGAAGTCGCCCAGGTTGTTGAGCTGGATCAGCAGGTCGGAAAAGCCCAGCCGCGCAAGGTAGGTGTGTAGGGCCAGAATCACCTCCGCGTCGGCCTCGGGCGTGGTGGCTCCCAGAAGCTCGATGCCGATCTGGGCGAACTGGCGATAGCGGCCCCGCTGCATCTTCTCGTAGCGGAACATGGGGCCCATGTAGAGCAGCCGCAGGGGATTGGGACGCTGTGCCATCCCGTTTTCGATGAAGGCCCGCGCCACCCCGGCGGTACCTTCCGGACGCAGCGTCAGCGACCGTCCCTTACGGTCCGCGAAGGTGTACATCTCCTTGCCGACAATGTCGGTGGCCTCGCCCACGGAGCGCACGAACAGCTCCGTCGGCTCCAGCAGCGGCAACCGGATCTCCTCGTAGCCGAAGCCCCCGAACACCTCGTAGGCCAGTCGCTCCGCCGCGACCCACACCCGGGACTCCGGTGGGAGGAGATCGCGCGTTCCCTTCACCTTCTGGATCAAGATCCCGCCTCCCAGCATCAGCCACGCCTCGAAGCCGTGCGGTGCCGAGTCGCCGTGGTCGCTGTCTCGGCTCGGCGTCGTGCCTCGGGAACGACCCGACGCCCGCCGCTGCGGAGCCTGCCGAGGCGACGAAGGCGGAACGCTACCACAGGCCCGAGGAAAGCGGCAACCACGAGGCTGCAAAGCCACTTGCGACCACCACCTGTGGATCGTGGCTCGGTCGTCTGGCGAGGCAAGGTGATGAAATCCAAGGGGATAGAAATAAACAATTGAAAACAGGAGCTTTAACTTTCACGTCCGGAAAGGGGAGGCTACAGCAGAAGTCCTTGTTTTACATGGACCTTACGTGATTTCCACAGGGTTTTCCACAGGGTTTTCCACAGGTCGGCGGCCATCACCGGTGGACTGCCCGAACCGTCCCTCCGAGGCGCCCCCCCAGCGTTCATGGGAGATCCCCCCACCCCTCGACGCGGGATTCCTCCCAGAGGAAAGGCTCCTCCCAGGGCTGATCCCCTTCCCGCAGCAACCTCGGTTCCTCGCCAGTGAGATCCACCAGCGTCGTGGCGCGTCCCCCCGCGGTCCGCCCGCCGTCGAGCACCAGCTCCGGCGCACCATCCACCCTCGCCAGGGCATCCTCCACCGTCGCAGCCGGCTCCTCGCCGTGGCGGTTGGCCGAGGTGCCGGTGACGGCGCCCGCCCTGTAGAGCACGGCCCGGAGGAGCGAGTGGCCGGGGATCCGGAGGGCGAGGCTGCGCCCCACCGCCGCCGGCAGCGTGGTCGAGCAGGGCAGCACCACCGTCAGAGGTCCCGGCCAGATGCGTCCCAATCGCACCCGGTGGCGAGCCGGCACCTTCACCAGCGCCTCCACCTGCTGCCAGTCGGCGCACAGGACCGGCAGGCCCAGATCCGGCGGCCGCCTCTTCATGGCGCGCACCCGAGCGACGGCCTCGACATTGCAGGGGTCCACCGCCAGGCCGTAGAAGGTCTCCGTGGGCAGGAGCACGACGCCGCCGCCGGCGATCACGTCTCTGGCGGCGCGGCCGGCCGCCGCCGCCTCCCCCTTGTCGGCGAGCGGCAGCCGCGTCACCGGTCCTCCAGCAGGGCGCGGGCATGGGCCCGGGCCGACGCCGTCACCTCGTCACCGGCGAGCATGCGCGCCAGCTCGAGCTCCCGCTGATCCGAATCGAGCCGAGTGGCGCGGGTGACCGCCCGGCCGCCGTCGCGGACCTTCTCGATCAGGAAGTGGCTGCCGGCGGCGGCCGCCACCTGGGGGAGATGGGTGACCACCAGCACCTGATGCTCCTCCGCTAGCTCTCCCAACAGCGCCCCCAGGGCGGCTGCGGTGGCGCCGCCGAGACCCGAGTCCACCTCGTCGAAGAGCAGCGTGCGCCCGGCCGCTCGCTCCCGACCTAGGAGCACGGTGCGCAGGGCCAGGTGGATCCTGGACAGCTCGCCGCCTGAGGCGATGCGGGCCATCGGCCGTGGCTCCTCGCCGGGGTTGGGGGCGATGTAGAGCTCGCACTCCGCCACACCGTCGGGGCCAAACGCGACCCCGCGCCCGTTTCGGCGCAAGGGGCTCGCGTCGTCGCTCCTCGCCTGCCAGCGGAACTCGAGGACGGTCCCTTCCATGTTGAGGCGATCCAGCACCTCGGAAACCGCAGCCACCAACCTGTCACCGCTCTCCCGTCGTGCCTCGTCGAGCTCGGCGGCGACATCGTCGTAGGCGGCAAGCGCCGCGTCGGCGGCAACCGAGGCCCGCTCCAGGCTGTCCTCCACCTGCTCGAGCTCGCCACGCTCGGACAGCAGGCGCTCGCGGTGGGCCAGCACCTCCTCGAGCGGCGAGCCGTACTTGAGCATGAGCTGCTCCAGTCGGTGGAGCCTCGTCTCCACGTCGTCGAGCTCGGCCGGGTCCTCGCCGATGCCCTCGGCGAGGGGGCGGATCTCCCGCACCACCTCCTCCACCTGCACCCGCGCCTCCGCCAGCCGGGCGACGGCTGCCCCCAGGTCCAGCCCGCACGCCCCCATCTCGTCCACGTCGCGCTCGGCGCGGGCGAGGGCGTCCACCGCGGCGCCGTCGTCGTCGGCCAGTCGTCCCAGCACGGCTCCGGAGAGCTCCAAGAGGCGGACTGCGTGCCGCAGGACGAGGCGGCGCCCCGCCAGCTCCTCCTCCTCCCCCGGGAGGGGGGCGACGCCATCGATCTCGGCGAGCTGGAAGCCGATCACGTCCATGCGGTCGCGCCGACGGTCCCGCGCCGCGCGCAGGCGTTCCAGCTCTCTCGCCGCGTGCGACCAGGCACGGTGGGCCCCACGCACCTGCTGGCCGAGCTCCCACAAACCGCCGAAGTCATCCACCAGCCGGCGCTGGACCTCGGGATCGGAGAGGCCGTGCTGCTCGTGCTGACCGTGGATGGCGAGGAGCCGGGGCGCGATCCGCTGCAGGCTGGCAGCGGTCACCGACACGTCGTTGATGAAGCAGCGGTTGCGGCCGGCGCTGGCCACCTCGCGGCGGAGGACGAGCTCCTCCTCCGCGGCCACCTCGAGGTCGGCCAAGACCTCTCTGAGAACCTCGTCCGCGCCGATGGAGAACCACCCCTGAACCCGGAGCCTGTCCTCGCCCGTGCGCACCAGGTCAGTCTGCGCCCGCTCGCCCGAGAGCAGCTTCAGCGACTCGACCAGCAGTGACTTGCCGGCGCCGGTCTCGCCGGTCAACACCCCCAGACCCGCCTCCAGCTCCAGCGTCACCGCATCGATGATGCCCAGACCGTGCACCTCGAGTCGCTCGAGCACGGGTGGGATCGTACCATCCTCGCCGAAGTGGAATCATCCCCGGGCCACCACCGCTCTCCAACAGGGTGCTGCCGCGGCGGCGGCGCCCCTGGAGGTCGGAAATGGCACACAGCGCGGCCGTGGTACGGACCATCGCCGAGACGCCCGCCGAACCCGTGGAGCACGCCAGAGGCGCCACCATCCAGGTTCTGCTGGGGCCCGAGGAGGGGGCCGGACGGTTCGTCACCCGCCACTTCACCATCGCCCCCGGGGGCCGCATCCCCCGCCACCGGCACGACAGTATCGAGCACGAGCAGGTAGTGCTGGCCGGCCGCATGGTGGTGGAGCTGGACGAGCGCACGGTGGAGGTGGCGGCAGGGGACTGCCTCCTCATCCCCGCCGGTGTGGCCCATTCCTACGCCAATCCGGGCACGGAGCCGGTGCGCTTCCTGTGCGTCGTCCCGCACAGCGACGGGTACCAGACAGAGTGGCTGGAAGCGCCGGTAGAGTGAGCGCGATTGCCCAGAACGCCCGCGTCCGCGCTCAGCGGCATGGTCAACTCCGCCTCCTCGCACATCCCAAATGCGCGTGTGTGTCCCTGCCGCTGTCAGACGCCCCGGCGCAGCCGGGCGGCGGACACCGTGTTGGCCATGAGCATGGCGATGGTCAACGGTCCTACCCCGCCCGGCACCGGCGTGATGCGGCCGGCCACGGGCGCCACCCGATCGAAGTCCACGTCCCCGGCCAGCACCGCCCCCTTGCGTTCGAAGACGCCGAGCTTCTTGGGGTTGTCGGCAAACAGGCGCCGCACGACGTCGCCGTCGGTGAGCCGGTGCTGGCCCACGTCCACCACCACCGCGCCCTCCCGCACGTGCTCCGGCCCGATGAGGGCGCAGCGACCGGCGGCCGCAATCAAAACGTCCGCCTCGCGGGTGATCCGAGGCAGCTCCCGGGTCCGGGAATGGCAGATGGTGACCGTCGCATGGGCGTGCAACAGGAGCACCGCCATGGGTTTGCCCACGATGTCCGAGCGGCCCACGACCACCGCCCGCCGGCCCTCGAGCTGGACGCCCTCCCGGCGCAGCATCTGCATGATGCCGGCCGGGGTGCAGGGGACCAGTCGCGGCCTGCCCTGCTGGAGAAGTCCCACGTTGGCGGGATGGATGCCGTCCACGTCCTTGAGCGGATCGATGAGGTCCAGCACCCTGTGGGTGTCGAGGCCGGCCGGGAGCGGGAGCTGAACCAGGATGCCGTCCACGTCGGGATCATCATTGAGGCGCCGCACCAACTCTTCGACCGTTCCCTGGTCCGAGTCCGCCGGCAGGTGGTGGGTGTTCGCCGCCATGCCGAGCTCCTGGCAGGTTCGTGCCTTGGAGGCGACGTAGAGCTTGGAGGCGGGGTCATCGCCCACCAGCACCGCATCCAGGCGCGGCGTCCAGCCCGCCGCACCGATGCGGGCCACGGCCTCCGCGACCTCGTCCCTGATCTGTCGTGCGATTCCTGCACCGTCGAGCCTGCTCCCCGTGTCGGTCATCGTTCCTCCCCGTTGTCCGTCGTGGACCCGCGCTCCTTCGCCGCCTCGTACAGGGTCACCAGCCCGCCGCTGAGGGAGCGGGCACCGCAGGGACGAAGCCCTGCCTGGGCGAGCATGGCCGTGATCTCCTCGCGCCCGGGAAACTCCGCCACTGACTGCGGGAGGTAGCGGTACGCAGAGGTATCGCCCGAGAGTGACGCCCCCCACCACCGGCAGGACGCGGTGGAGCCACCAGCCGAGCACCGGCGCCGCGTACCCGCGAGGCTCGGAAAACTCCAGCACCAGCAACCTCCCGCCGTCCCGCAGCACCCGCTGCATCTCCCGGAACCCGCGGCCGAGGTCTTCGAAGTTGCGCACGCCGAAACCCACGGTCACGAGGTCCACGCACCCGTCTGGCAGGGGCAACCGGAGCACATCGGCCGCGAACAGGGGAAGTCGGCGGCGCCGCCGTTTCGCCTTGACGCGGGCGCGGGCCAGCATGGGCAGCGCGAAGTCGCACCCACACACCTCGCCCGCCGCCGCGCATGCCAGCGCCAGGTCGCCGGTGCCGGTACAGGCATCGAGCACGCGGTTCGGACCGACGGCGGCGGCCCGGTCCGCCACCCGCCGCCGCCAGCGGACGTCCTGCCCGAACGAAAGCAGGTGATTGAGCAGGTCGTAGCGGGGCGCGATGCGGCTGAACATGGCCCGGATCGCGGCCGCTCGCTTGGCCAGGAGACCCTCCGACATGGCGTCGAGACTAGCCCGGATCGTCCCCGTTGTGAATGGACCAGCTAGCCGTCGGCGGCGAGCAGGGCGCGCAATGCGTCGAACGCCTGCCGGCGGTGCGAGATGGCATTCTTCTCGGCCTCGTTCATCTCGGCGAAGGTCCGTCCATCACCGGACAGGGGGATGAAGACCACGTCCCAGCCGAATCCCCGCCGACCCCGAGCCGTCTCGGCGATGGAGCCGTGCACTTCGCCCTCACCCAGGACTTCGTCCACACCGTCGGTCGCGCAGGCGATGCACCGTGCGGTGGCCCGGAGATCGCCGAAGCTGCGCGCAAGGCGACTGATCCCCGTGGCCCCCACCGTGGCCAGCACCCACCTCACCAAGGGACCGGGAAAACCGTCGAGGCCGGCCAGCTCCAGGGACGTGTCCTCCACCAGCACCGGCCTCCCCAGGCGTCGGTAGGCCTCGGCCGCCTTGTGTCTCACCACCTCACCGAGATCGAGGGACTGGATCTCGTCGATGTCCAGGGCGTGGTGCTCCAGCGCCAGGCCCAGGACCGCCTCAGCTTCCCGGAGCTTGCCGAGGTTGGAGGTCACGAAGACGAGCTCGTCCAGGCGCATCAGGCACCGCCCGCGGCTGTGGCGATCCCGTCCTCTGGGTCCTGGCAGACCCGGTAGACGGCGATCTTGCGGGTCAACCCCTTGAGCTGGACCTCGCCGAGAGGGATCGTGGCAAACAGGTCGGACACTGCGTCATGGGTGGTCTCGCCGATCACGATCTGCCCCGGTTCGGCGGCGTACTCCTGGAGCCGCGCGGCCACGTTGACGGTGTTGCCGAGCACGGTGTAGTCCACCCTGGTCTCCGATCCGATGTCGCCCACGACCACCGGGCCCGAGTGGATCGCGGTCCGCACCCTCACCTCGTCCAAGCCCTCCCGGCGCCGTGCCTCGTTCCACCGTTCCAGGCGCCGCAGCAGGCTCAGGGCGCTGCGCACAGCCCGCTCCGCATGGTCGGCCTGAGGCAATGGGGCGCCGAAGAAGGCCATCACCGCATCCCCGATGAACTTGTCGAGGGTGCCCCCGAACTCGAACACCGCATCCGCCGCCAGGGAGAAGAACTGATTGAGGAAGGCAGCCACCTCCTCTGGGGGAAGGCTCTCGCAGCGGGGAGTGAACGCCACGATGTCAACGAACAGGATGGATGTCTCGCTGGCGGTGACGGCGGCGTCCTCTCGCTCGGGACGGGCCAGCACCGCCTCGATCACGGCGGGCGAGTGGTAGCGCTCCAGCCGGTCGCGCACGATGCGCTCGTTGCGGATGCGCTCATTCAGGCGGGCCCGCTCGATGGCCACCGCTGCATAGTTGGCGAGCGCCGTCAGGAGATCCAGATCGGTCGCCGAGAACGAACCCACGTGCAGGGGGGAGTCCACGTAGACCACGCCGATCACCCGATCCCGGAGCCACAAGGGAGCGCACATGGCGGACCTGATCTGGTGGATGCGGATGCTCTGGCCCGCCTCGAAACGTTCATCGGCCTGAGCGTCGTGGGTCAAGAGCGCGACCTCCTGATGGGCGACCATGTCGACGATGGTCCTGGAGATCGGCACCTCGGGTGTGTCCTGGCCATCGGTGTCGCGGGCACGGTAGAGCTCGAGGCGCGGCGTCCGTTCGTCGTCGAACAGGAGGATGAAGGCACGATCCACCAAGAGGTGCTCGAAGACCACGTCCATGACTTTGGCCAGCACCGGCTCCAGGTCCCCGACCTGGATCAGGGTCTTCGCCACCTGGGCCAGCATTTCGAACACCCGCGCCCGCCCACCGGCGCTCGCCGAGGCCGCCGTGGGATGCTCTCCCTCCAGGCCGTAGTCCTGGTTGAACTCGGCGAGGGGGCGCAGATAGGTCGCTGACGACAACCCCCCCGCATCGCCACCAGCCTCCTCCACGGTCATCACGAAGCTGCCGATGGCCAGGCGGGCACCGGCCGTCAGCACGGCCGACTCCACGACGGCATCATCGACCTTGACGCCGTTGGTGGAGCCCAGGTCGACGATGCACAGCTCTCCTCCTGCTTCGTCTACCCGGGCATGGTGGCGCGAGACCGAGAAGTCCTTGAGGACGACGTCGTTGTCGCTGGAGCGGCCGACCGTCAAACCAGCGCGGACAGGGACGCGCCGGGTCACCCCCCCACCGTCGTACACCAGCTCGAGCATCGGTACCTCATTGTACCCGGTCCCCAGCTTCCGCGGACGGCCCGGGACGTCCGGAGCGATGGTCACCGTCCGCCTCGGTACCAGCTCACGAGGTACCTCCGATTCTGCTGAGCCGTCGGTGACTCCGCCTCGAGAGTCGAGATCCCGACCCAGGGGCCGCCGCACGCGTACAGGCGGCGCGATGCCAAGCCGGACCACTCCGGCGCCCCCTTCTCGAGCACCCTCAACCACACCCCGCAGGCCTCGGGCCCGAGGGGGCGCACTCCAGCCGCCCCCATGCGGGCCAGGTTGGATGCCACCACCGTCTCGAAGTCGACCCGACAGCCATGCCGCCGCCAGTGGACGATCGCGGAGTCGAGGCGCTGGAGGGCACGGTCGTATATGGCGTCCGGGGACCATGCGGCGCGCGCCCCCTTCGGCTTGACCACGAAGTTGCTCAGGGTCATGCCTTCGATGAGCTTGAGGAGGGAGAGGCGATGTTGACGATCGCTGGAGAGCCGATAGGTGGTGACGAGGAGGTCCAGATCCGGTGGCCCCATGAGCCGTTCGATGGCGCGGATGGCGACGGCTGGGTGTCGATCCAAGATGACACCTCGATAGCCTGGGAGCCCCCCTCCTTCGGCATTGAGCAGCGTCTCTGCCCAGATGTCGATCAGCGGCCGGTAGCGCAACGTCCTCTCCAGCGCGTGCATCTCCGACGCCAGGAGGCGAGCCGCATCCACCGCGACTCCGCCCGCGACGGATGGCCTGGCGTCAGCCAGGAGATCCCGGTAGCCGTAGGCGGCGGCCATACGGAGCCGGGGGGAGTCGGAGTGAATCGCCTCCTCGTAGAGGACCAGGAGCTGGGGATCGTGGAAGGCCGCGCCTCCCAGCAGGATGGTCACCCGTTCCTCCTCGGAGAGGTCGTCCCCACGCCACAGGGTCAGGAGAGCCGACGGCGACGGCCAGGACTCCATGACCACACGTTCCAGCGTCGCCCTCCCCACGCTGTCGTAGTACGAGCCCGGGAAGTAGGAAACGACCTCTCCGTCCCCCAGGGCCGCCACACCAGCCAGCGGCAGCACCGCGGCCAGCAGCACGTTGCTCAGCATCTCAGTACCCCACCTTCCCCCGTCGAGCCACCCGTGCGAGGATACCCTGAGTGGTCGTACGCATGAAGCTCACCGTCGCCTACCTGGGCGATCCCTTTCTGGGCTGGCAACGCCAACTCCAGGGACGGACCGTTCAGGGCGAGCTGGAGCGAGCGCTGGAGGTGATGACCAAGGCTCCGGGACTGCCCATCATCGGGGCCGGGCGCACCGATGCGGGGGTGCATGCCGCGGGCCAGGTCGCCCACGTTGACCTCCCGGCTCCCATCCCCGCCACCAGCCTCCGCGACGGCTTGAACCGACGGCTCCCCAGGGAGATCCGCGTCCGGAACGCGCGGCCGGTTCCAGCCACGTTTCATGCGCGCCGCAGCGCGCGGGCCAAGCTGTACACCTACCGCCTCGGCTTCCGGGAGCCTTCTCTGCCGTGGCACGGCCTGCGGCGCGCCATCACCCCGGCCATCACCGATCCGGCGGCGCTCGCCCGTGCGCTCGAGCTGCTTCCAGGATCCCACGACGTGGCATCGTTCACGGTCCCGGAGGCGGCGGTCGCGTCCACGCGACGTACCTTGTTCAAGGTGTGGCTGCGCTGGCACCGCGACGGGCTCGACCTCAACTTCATCGGCGACGGCTTCCTGCGCTACCAGGTGCGACGGATGGTGGGGGCCCTTCTGGAGGTGGGGCGAGGGCGCCTGAACGTCCCCGGCTTCGGCGGGCTGCTGCGGGATCCTCGGCCCGGTGCCCCTCTGCCCACGGCTCCACCCGGCGGGCTGACCCTGGAGCGCGTCTGGTACCGCCCACCACCAAGGACCGACGCCTGAGACCTCGGCCCCACGAAGGTCCCTGTGGTAGACTCCCAGTCCCCCGGGGGGGGGGAGAATGCACGCTCTTGACGAGATCGCGGCCCCCGGCACCACCGAGCGGGAGCTGCTCGATCAGCTCGACCTTGACCGGCTGCCGCGGCACATCGCCATCATCATGGACGGCAATGGACGGTGGGCGCGAGCCCGCCATCTGCCTCGTGTCGAAGGCCACCGCGCCGGAATCCGTGCGGTACGGGAAACGGTCGAAACCGCGGTCCGTCTCGGCATCGGCGTGATCACGTTGTATGCGTTCTCCACCGAGAACTGGAAACGCCCCCGACACGAGGTGCTGACCCTCATGGGCCTCCTCAAGGAGTACATCAAGAGGGAGCTGAAGACCTTTCTCAACAACGATCTCCGTTTCCGTCCCATCGGTCGCATCGACCAGCTGGATCCATCTGTACAACGGGAGCTGCAGCGTGCCGTCGAGGCGACCTCCGGATGCACCCGTGCCGTGGTCCAGATCGCGCTCAACTACTCCGGACGCCAGGAGCTGACCCAGGTGGTCCGGCACGCCGCCGCCACGGCCGCTGAAGGAGCGCTCGATCCATCCGCCGTCGACGAGCGATGGGTGGACGCTCACCTGGAGACCGGCGGCCTCCCGGATCCGGATCTCGTGATCCGGACCTCCGGCGAGCAGCGCGTCTCCAACTTCCTTCTCTGGCAGCTCGCCTACTCGGAGATCTACTTCAGCCCCGTGCTGTGGCCTGACTTCGGCACCAAGGAGCTGGTGCAGGCGCTCCTCGAGTACCAGCGGCGAGAGCGACGCTTCGGCGGTCTGTCGCCGAGCGGAAACATGTTCACCGCCGCGGGGGACTCGATTGCCAACACGTGAGCTGTTCGCCATCGCGGCGCTGCCGATCGTGGTGGTGGTCGTGGTCTGGCTCCCCGCGTGGGCCTTCTTGGCCGTCGTGGCAGCGGCCTCCGTCATCGCCGGCGACGAGCTGCTCAGAATGGCTCGTGGTCGCGGCATCCCCTGCGGACGAGGGCTGCCTCTGGCGGCGCTCGCCGGTGTCATGGCTGCGGCCTGGGTATTCGGAACGGCGGGGCTGACCATCGCGGCGACCGCCACCCTCATGGTGGTGCCGACCGCCCATCTCGCCCGCCGGAGCGGCCCCGAGGGGAGACTCACCGGTGTGGCGGTGGCCTGTTTCGCGGTCCTCTTCCTGGGTGTCGCGGCGGCCTCGCTCGGCTGGCTGCGGCTGCGCCCCTCCGAGCTGGACAACGCGCGTTTCGTCCTCTTCTACCTTGGCACCATCTGGATCGGTGACAGCGGAGCGTATTACGTCGGCAAGCAGTTCGGACGCCACCGCATGTCGCCCCGCGTCAGCCCCAACAAGACGTGGGAAGGCCTGGCCGGCGGCGTGCTCGCCACGGCCGGCGGGGCAGCCCTGTTGAACGTCCTTTTCGGCGTCGCTCTTCCCTGGCCGCACGTGGCGGCGGTGGCGGCCATCCTGATGGCGGTCGTGCCCGTCGGGGACCTGGTGGAGTCTCAGTTCAAGCGCGACACCCAGGTCAAGGACTCCTCCTCCCTGATCCCCGGTCACGGGGGCATGCTCGACCGTACCGACAGTCTCTTCTACGCTGCGCCCTGGGTGCTCGGCTACCTGTTGTCGGCTGGGCTGATGCGATGAGGCCGCACCCGCGCCGACCGGGGAATGCTGCCTTCACGGGCGGGGGTTCGAACCAGTGATGGTGAGTCTTGTAGCGTTCATCTTCGTCCTCGGGGTGCTGGTCATCCTGCACGAGTCCGGTCACTTCCTCGCCGCACGGGCCTTGAAGGCCCCGGTGGAGGTGTTCTCCATCGGCTTCGGAAAGCGCCTGTGGGGCTTCGAGAAGGGCGGGACCGACTATCGAGTGTCGTTGATCCCTCTCGGAGGGTACGTGCGCGTGGTCGGTCTCGGGCCGGACGAGTCCACCGTGGTCGGGTCCGGGGACCAGGACCAGACGCTGCTACCGCGGTGGAAGAGAGGCCTCATCCTGCTCGCCGGCCCCACCACCAACCTGGTGTTCGCGGTGGTCTTCCTCGGGATCGCGTTTATGGCAGGCGTTCCTCGTCCCGCCTATCTGTCCGAGCCGCCGAAGGTCGGCTGGGTGGACCCCAGCTCCCCCGCCGCGTCCGCCGGGATCGAGACCGACGACGTGATCCGCTCCGTGGCGGGCACCCCCATCGAAAGCTGGCGGGACCTCGACACCGCGTTCCTTACCGCCGGCGGTCGCCCCATTCCCGTCACCCTCCGGCGCGATGGGGAGACCCTCCACGTCACCGTCACACCCGAGAAGGTCACTCGGTACGAGTTCGGCTACGCCGGGGTCTACCCCCCCCTCCAACCGGTGATCGAGAAGATGGTGCCCGGCTCCCCGGCGCAGCGCGCGGGCCTCCGCAAGGGGGACCGCATCACGACCGTGAACGGGCAACCGGTCCACCAGTTCTGGGACCTCATCCGGCTGATCTCCCCCCATCCCGACCAGGAGATCACCCTCGGCGTGCTGCGCGACGGCAAGGCCCTCCACCTCAAGGTGGTTCCCGACGATCAAGGGGGTGAGGGCAAGATCGGCATCGCCCTCGCGTTTCCGACCAGGAGGGTCCGGATGGCTCCCCTGGCGGCCGTGACCGCCGGTGCCAGAGACAGCCTGCGCATGACCCGCGAGACCTTCGGCGTGCTCGGCAAGCTCATCACCCGCAAGGCTTCCATCCGCCAGGTCTCCGGCCCCATCGACATCGCCCGGATGTCCGGGGACGCGGCCCGGAGCGGCTTTGACACCCTGCTCTGGTTCATGGGTCTGATCTCGCTCCAGCTCGGCATTCTCAACCTGCTGCCGATCCCGGTGCTCGACGGCGGCCACCTCGCCATCATCGGCTTCGAGTCCACCATTCGTCGGGACCTTCCCATCAAGGTGAAGGAGCGCATCCTGGAGGTCGGGTTCTACCTCCTGATCGTGCTCATGGTGGTCGTCCTCTTCAACGACGTCATCAAGGTCCTGCCGGAGAACATCTACCGGCTCATCAACCGGGGCTGACCGTCGGCGGCGTGGTAGAGTGACGCCGATGGTGGCCCGGGTCCTGGCGTTCTTGGCGTTTGTGGTCGTCGCCTCGGTCGTATTCTGGTTCGCCTTCGTGCACACCGTTCACCGCGGAACGTTGGCGGTCCCTGACCTGCGCGGAGAGACCCTCGAGCAGGCGCAACGCATCGGTCACGACCTCGGCGTGTCGGTGGTCGCCGAGGAGCCGGGCGCCTTCTCCGCCACCGTGCCCGTGGGCAGCGTCGCCGAGCAGGAGCCTCCGCCGGGGTTCCACATCAAGGGGGGCTCCTCGGTGACGGTACGCCTCAGCCTCGGCAGCGAGAGGGTCCTCGTCCCCGACGTGCGCGGCGAATCTCTCCAGGGCGCTGTGCGCGGGCTCGAGCAGGCGTCGCTGGTCCCGGGCCGACACGACGAGGTGAACGGCCAGGCCCAGGCTGACCAGGTGCTCGCCACCGATCCGCCCATCGGATCCGAGGTCGCGCCGGGAACGGTGATCGACCTTCTGGTGAACGTCACCCCCCGGCAGGCCCTGTGGGTGATGCCTTCTCTGCTGTCGGAGAGCAAGGAGCAGGTACGTCGTTTCTGCCGGGATCATCAGCTGCGGTTGGGGCAGGTGCACGACGTCGCCTACCCCGGCCTGCCCCGCAATCTGGTGCTCCGGCAGTACCCCCCCGCGGGCTCCCCTCTCTCCCGAGGAGACATCGTGACCATCTGGATCAGCCGATGACCGTCCGCGTCGCACCGTCGCTCCTCTCCGCCGACTTCGCCAGGCTGGCTCAGGAGATCGCCGAGGTCGAGAGAGCAGGCGCCGACCGCCTGCACCTCGACATCATGGACGGTCATTTCGTTCCCAATCTGACCTTCGGTCCACCCGTGGTGGCGAGCATCTCCCGCCACTCCACCATCCCTCTCGACGCCCACCTGATGGTCACCGACCCCGATCCCCTGGTCGGACCTCTCGCCGACGCGGGCGTGCAACGAGTCGCGGTCCACGTCGAAAGCGGCGTCCACCTCCAGCGCACCCTGGGCACCATCCGTGACCGGGGGATGGAAGCGGGAATCGCCATCAACCCGGCCACGTCCCTGAGTCTCCTCAGTGAGGCCCTGGCCTGGACCGACTGGGTGCTCGTGATGACCGTGAATCCCGGCTTCGGCGGTCAGCAGTTCATCCCGGAGACCTTGCCCAAGGTCCACCGGTTGAGACAGATGGTGGGAGCGGACGGCATCGACATCGCCGTGGACGGAGGCGTCGAGGCAGGCAACGCGGGCCGCCTCGCCGCTGCAGGCGCCACCACCTTGATCGCGGGCAGCGCCGTGTTCGGGCGGTCCGATCGGGAGCGGGCGATCGCCGAGCTGAGAATCAGCGCCGAGGAGGACAGCACACGGTGAAGAACTACCTGGTGCACGGACTGCTTCTGATGACCTGGATCACATTATTTGTGACCGGCTGCGGCCATGCGCGGCCGGAAGACAAGGTTTTGGCGGAGCTCGCCAATCTGGACAAGGAGACCATCTATTCCCGAGCCCAGGACCTGTATGAGAAGCGAGATTACGAGGAAGCCAGGAAGCTCTTCTCGTTCGTTTACGACAGTTTTCCAAACGATCCGCTCGGTCACAAGGCGGCTCTTCGAGTCGCCGATACGTACGCAAATCGCCGCAACACCGCGAGCCTCACCGAGGCGCGGTTACGGTACCAGGACTTTGCCAACCGTTACCCCAACGATCCGGACCGCGACTACGCCCTGCTGATGATCGGCGACACTTACAGTAAAAAGAAGCTCCACCCCGATCGCGATCTCTCGGCGCTCCACGATGCGCTCGATGCGTATCAGCAGTTGGTCAACCTGTATCCCAACTCGAAGTACTCGCCGGAGGCTGAAAAGAAGATCTCCGAGCTCCGTGAACTGCTGGCGCAACACGAGTGGCAGGTGGCATCCTTTTACCTGAAAAACAAGATGTGGCGCGGGGCGTTGTGGCGGCTTCAATACCTCAAGGAAAACTACCCCGGGTACTCCGCCATGGACGAAGTCGATGGGGCCCTGGAGCGGGTTCAAGGGGCCATCGATCAACAGGAAGAACAGCTCAAAAAGTATCGCGAACGGCTCAAAGAGTCCGACCAGCAATCATCCTGAGGCTCGTGGTAGAATGAGTGCGTAGTGTACTGAGACTGCGCACTTGGGGGACGGGAGTCGGACCATGAGAGCCGTTGTTCAGGTTGCCGTGCTGGCGATGTCAATTTCCTCTCTGGCCGCCGCCCAGGCGGTGTCACCACCTCCTCAGCCGTTGCACCTCCGCGGCGACCACTGGACCCCATACGATCCGCCCACCGAGTTCCCGGAGGGCGCCAACGTATACACCATCCAGAAAGGGGACACGCTGTGGGACCTGGCAGCCAAGAACCTCGGCGACCCCTATCTGTGGCCCCAGATCTGGGAGCGCAATCCGTACATCAAGGACTCACACTGGATCTATCCCGGCGATCCGCTCATCATCGATGTCGCCGTGCAGGCGCCACCCACGGAGGAGCAGGTCAGTCCGCCCGAGACCGGCGTCTCGGAGGGCCAGCAGCCGGGGACACAGCCCGGGGCGTATGAGGAGGCGGCTCCACCGGCCCCCGCACCGCAGCCCCTCGGCAGCTCCTCCGACGTCTACTGCTTCGCCCGCCTCGTGCAGGATGAAGGGGCCTTCCCCTTCAGCATCCGTTCCGCCGAACGCATCGGCATGCAAGACCACTTCAGCGAAGGCGACATCGTGTACCTGGACGGCGGCGTCAACCAGGGCGTGGCGGCCGGCGACCGATTCTTCATCCTCCAGCGCGGGCGCCCTCTGTACCATCCCGTCTCGGGCGCCCTCATGGGCACGGTGTACATCCAGCACGGGCGGCTCAGGGTCCTGTGCGCTCAGGAGGACACCTCGATCGCCGAGATCACCCACGCCTGCAACCCCGTGGCCATCGGTGACGTGCTCGAGCCCTTCTCTCCGGTCCCCGTGCCCCTGGTGGTGGCTCCGCCTGCCAGCGACCGCTGTGACCTCCCCAACGGGAAGCCCACCGGATACGTCGTGTACACCAAGGACGACGTGATCGACAACGGCACCGAGCAGTTGGTGTTCATCGACCTGGGAACCGCCGAAGGGCTCTACCCCGGCGTGTTCGCCACCGTGTTCCGGACCAATCCGGTGGCGGGGATGCCGCGGCTGGTGCTGGGCGAGATCGGGGTCCTCACGGTGGGCGACAACTACGCCACCGCCAAGATCACCAACAGCTGGTCGCCCATGGGAGTGGGCGACAGGATCGAGCTCAAGTAGGACCGCGCTCCGCCGCGGGATTCGGGTTACCCTGCAAGCATGTTGCCCGACTGGGTGTACAGCGACGATGACCGCCGCTTCATGGCGGCGGCCCTCGAGCAGGCGGGCGCCGCCGGTGAACGGGGGGAGGTACCTGTCGGATGCGTGGTCGTGCGGGCGGGCCGCATCGTCGCGTCCGCCGGCAATCGCCGTCTCGAGCTCGACGATCCCACGGCCCACGCCGAGATCCTCGCGCTGCGCGCGGCGGGCGAATCGCTGGGCGACTGGCGTCTGCAGGGCTGCACGCTGTATGTGACGCTCGAGCCCTGCCCCATGTGCACCACGGCCGCCCGCCAGTCCCGCCTGGATCTGGTGGTGTGGGGCGCCCCGGACCCCGCCGCGGGCGCGTGCGGCACCGTGCTGGATCTGGCGGAGGACCCGCGCATCGGACCGCCCCTCGCGCAACGCGGCGGTCTCCTCGGCGAGGAGTCCAGCCGCCTCCTGCGCAGCTTCTTTGCCAAATCGCGGGCGCCGTCGTAGAATGTACGGCCCGCGGAGAGGTGCCGGAGTGGTCGATCGGGGCGGTCTCGAAAACCGTTGACCCTTCACGGGGTCCAAGGGTTCGAATCCCTTCCTCTCCGCCAGCTGCGAGCAGTGGATATGAACCGTGCTGGAGAGGTGTCCGAGTGGCCGAAGGAGCACGCTTGGAAAGCGTGTGTGGGGGTAACTCCACCGCGGGTTCGAATCCCGCCCTCTCCGCCAGCTCCTCTGTCAACGACGGTCATGGGGTCCAGCGCCGGACGCCATCGCCGCCCTGATCGCGGAGCCCACCCTGGAGCCCGGGCCCTGTGCATCGCCAGCCTCCGAACCGTGTCAGGCCCGGAAGGGAGCAGCACTAAGGGGGATGTCGGCGAGTGCCGCAGGTCACCTGGGCTCCAGGGTGGGCTTCCGAAACGGAGCATGCGCGGCCTTTCGTCGCGAAACGGGCCGTCCCGGCTCCTTTCGCGGCGCTCTCGGGCGGTGCGCCCGTGAGTCCCTCCAACTAGCCGAGAAGCTCCAGGATCCGGGTCGCCGCCCGGTCCGCGCCGTTCACGCGCTCCCTCCGCCGACCAGGACCCGACGGCGACCTCCGCGCCTCCTCAGCCCAGCGTCCCTGCGCCACGTCCCCGGCGCTGATCTCCCGCCCCCCCATCCTCGTACGCACGAATCGCGCCAGCACCGCGGACTCGGGGAAGGACGGGCGGGTCACGTACGCCAGGTCGACCCCGGCGTGGTAGGCCTCGGCCACGGTCGAGTAGCCCAGCTTCGCCACCACCAGGTCGCTGGCCGCCACCAGATCCGGGTGGTAGAAGGGGGAGTCGAAGGGCAACGTGATCAGAGATCCTTCCGCTCCGGGCTCCGTGCCCAAGCCGACCACGACCACTCGGCATCGCTCCAGCCGGCGCAGAGCTTCCAGCCGCAGAGGACGCCAGGGGATACCCCCCATGGAGATCAGCACCAACGGGCGGTCGGCCTCGACCTGGAGGCGACGACGCACCGTGGCCCGATCCGCGCGTCCCCGACGACTGATGGGAGGGACCTCCTCCGCGGCCTGGACCCGTTCGCACACCGGTTCGGCCTGCACGCGCAGGTCCGCCGCCGCGAACATCCGACTCAGGGCGCGTCCGTGCCTCTCCAGGCCCGGGTGAGCGCGCCAGAGGGGGCGGTAAATCCAGTCCCAGGTGAAGTTCTCGACCAGCACGGCCGGCAGTCCGGCGTCGTGAGCGGCGACGATGCCGAAGGGAGCGATGTCACACACCACGAGCCGACAGCCAAGGCGCCGAAAGCTCGCTGCCAGTCGGTCCACGGTCGGCACCCTCGCCGCCATGAGCTCGTCGAGGCGACGGACGGTGGCCTCCAGGTCGGCCTCCAGGGGCGTCCGCTGCACGAGGCCCACGTCCACCACCTCGGGATGCACGGCATGGGGGGCGGTGAGGGACTGGGCGAAGAACCAGGGTGGGACGGTCGAGAAGATCTCGAAGCGCAGCTCTCCACACCGGTCCCCCAGGGCCTGGATCACGGCGCAGGCGCGCGCCGCGTGGCCAAAACCGTGGGGGGAGACGACGAAGGCCAGAGCACGGGCGGCCATGACGTACATGATAGGATGCACCCATGAGCCGCGTGGGCCTGCTCCTGCTGACCGTGCTGCTCGCCGCGGCCACCTCCTCCCCGCAGACGGTCGCCCCCCGCGCCTGGCAGCAGCGGGTCGACATCGAGGTACCCCTGCCGATACCGATGCTGCCGTTGGCCTCCGTCAACCCCTTTTCGACCCACTTCGACGATCCACCGAAGGTCCTGTCCAGTGAGGCCCCGCGGCGCTTGCGGGTGGCCGGCGCCGCCGTGGCGGCGGCCTACGTCGACAGCAAGGGAGAGTGTCTCGGTGCGGTCCCCCTGGAGCTTCCCTTCCCCGGGCTGACCTCGGCGTTGGTGGAGGATCTTTCGTCGGCTCACTTCGAGCCGGCCCGAGTCGGTCAGGAGCCCCACGCCTCATGGACGGTCATCGAGGTGGAGGTCGAGGGAACGGTCCGCGAGAGCTCGGTGAGCGATCAGTCCCTGGAGCCTCCCGACCCGGCGCAGCCGCCGGTCCGCGCCAGTGCGCCCAACGTCGCACCTTCTGGGAACCTGGCCCAGCTCACCGCCACGCCCCACGATCAGCTGACCGCCGTGGCGGTGCCCCGCAGAATCCGCTTCAAGGCGCCCGGCCGCGCCACCGAGGTCCCCGTCCGCGCCCTGGTCCACCTCACCGCCGACGGAGTCTGCGACCGCTTCGTGGCGCTGGACCTGGACGCCGGTCTCGATCCCTGGCTGTCCACCTACCTCGCCACCTGGCACGTCGAACCGGCGCGGCGTGACGGGACGCCGGTGGACTGCTGGATGGTGCTCACCGCGCGGGTGCAGATGCAGCTATCAGCCCTGGTCTCGGGCTCGTTTCGGGCGCTCCCCGATCGCAGCTACAACCCCGGATAGTCGTCCCCTCTCGATCTCATCGGCGGAGGATCCTGCGCGCGTCCCCCTGGCGCACGGTGACCCGCTCCGAGTCGAGCCATTCGAGGACGGGGATGGCGAGCTTGCGGGTGAGGCCGAACCGTTCCTTGAACTCACCCACCGTGAAGGTATCGGCCGACCAGGACCGGACCTGGCGCGCGACCTCGTCGAGAGCCGACCGGTGCACGACCAGCTTGCCCTCAAGACGCACCAACCGACCGCGCTGGACCAGGAACCGGCAGATGCCCTCCACCGTGGCCGGCCGTGCGCTCAGACGTTCGGCCGCCGCGGCGGGGGAAGGGGCCGCCAGCCCCGCCTCGTGGTAGAGGGACTCCAGACGCCGAGTCAGCTCTTCGCCGAGGGCTGTCATGTGCTCCTCGCTGCCCGCCGGCACCACTCGTCCACGGCTGAGATCGAGGGTTCCTCGTTGTCGCAGCTCCTCCAGGTAGACGTCGGCCAGGGGCCGCGCTCGTCGCGGGAGGATCGCCGCCGCAAAGTCCCGCGCCGGCACCCCGGCCGACACTTCGTGGCCGGCAAGCCGCGTCTCCAGCTCCCGCCGAGCCGCGCCGGCCAGCTGTTCGAGGCTCGCCAGGCTCACCACTCGCGGCGGCCGGGTGGGCAAAGCCACCACCGTGCCGGCCGACAGGATTCTGCCGAGGGGGGCCTGCACCGCCTCGGTGAGCAGGCCCAGGCGTCCCGCGAGCTCGTCCGCGGTGGGTGCCGCCAGGCCTGCGGCCTCGATCCAGCGCTCGAGCAGCTGAGGCCACGCCTCCCGCTGCACCTCCGGCAGGTCGGCCAGGGATGCCGAGTCGCGTCGGCGCCAGCGGCGCAGGTGGGCGTCCAACACCAGTCCCCCGGCAAAGGTGTTCACCGGAGCCGGGCGGCGCAGCACGAGGCGGTCGCCGGGGAAGAGCAGCATCGGCTGTCGAAGCTTGATCTGGGCCTCCGCCACGGTTCCGGGGGGCAGGGGATCGAGCGCCAGGCGTTCGATCCGCGCCGAGATCCTGGCGGCCAGGGCATGCACCTCCATCTCATCCCCTTCCCGAAGCGGGTGGGGCGCCGACGGCAGCAGCTCGAGACGAGCGGTGAGCAGCGTCGTGGCGGTCCACGGCCCGGGGGTCATGATCTGCTGACCTCGCTGGACATCGTCCTTGGCCACGCCCACGAGGTTCACGGCCACCCGCTCCCCCGCTTCGACCCGCTCCCGCTCGTTGCCATGCACGTGGAGCCGGCGCGCGCGGGCGGTGAGCCCGCCGGGCAGGACCACCACCTCCTGGCCGACCTCGAGACGCCCCCACAGGGAGGTCCCGGTGATGACCGTACCGGCCCCGGTGAGGGTGAACACGCGGTCGACGGCCTCCCGGAAAGGGCGACCTTCCACCTGGTGGGGCGCCGTCGAACCCGCCTCGGCGACCAAGGTCTCGCGCAGCGCCTCCAGGCCTTGGCCGGTGCGCGCCGACACCGCCACCGTCGGCGCGTCGGCGTACCGCGTCGGGGCGAGCAGCTCCCGGACCTCCTCCATCACCAGCTCGGCGAAATCCTCGTCCACCAGATCGATCTTGGTGACGGCGACGACCAGCCGCGGCACCCCCATGAGCCGGATGACCTCCAGGTGCTCCCTGGTCTGGGGCATCACGCTCTCGTCGGCGGCCACCACCAGGAGGGCGCGGTCGATGCCCGCGGCGCCGGCGATCATGGTGTGCACGAGCCGCTCGTGGCCGGGCACGTCCACGAAGTGGAGCATCAGATCGCCCGCGGTGAGCTGGGCGAAACCGAGGTCGATGGTGATGCCCCGCTGCCGCTCCTCCGGGAGGCGATCGCAGTCGACGCCGGTGAGAGCCTTCACCAGCGCCGTCTTGCCGTGATCGATGTGGCCCGCGGTGCCGAAGACAACGTGGCGCATCTCCAGATGGTACACCGCGCCGACCCCCGCGCCGCCCGTTGGCGGCTCCCGTCGGACCGGCTAAGCTGAGCGTGTGAGCGTTCCCGACGCCATCGAGAGCGAGCTGAAGATCCCGGTGGACGACCTCCACCGGCTGCGTTCCCTGGTTGCCGAGCTGGGGGCGCAGCGCCGTTATGAGATGCGCCGAGAGCACAACGTGGTGGTCGACACCGCCGACGGGACCCTGGCGGCGCGGGGCAGGCTGCTGCGGCTGCGCACCGTCGGTGAGCACCATCTCCTGACCCTCAAGGGCCCGGCGAGCTTCCGCGGCAAGATCAAGGAACGCACCGAGCTCGAGATCGAGATCTCCAGCTGCGAGGTGATGCTCGCGGTCTTCGCCGAGCTCGGGGTGGCGCCTGTCGTCCGCTACGAGAAGGACAGGGAGGAGTGGCTGCTCAGGGGCGTCGTGGTCTGCCTGGACCACACCCCCATGGGGGAGTTCGTGGAGCTGGAGGGGGAACCTGAGCGCCTCGCCGAGGTCGCGTCTGCACTGCTCCTGGACCCCGCAAGGGCCGTCACCAGCTCCTATCTCGGGCTGTGGAGGGAGAACCGGCGACGCCATCCCGAGCTGCGCCTGCCGCCGGACATGGTGTTCTCACCGTGAGGAGCGTCCCGCCCCGCACGGCCATGGTCTTCGCCGCCGGACGGGGGGAGCGCATGCGTCCCCTCTCCCACTGCCTTCCCAAGCCCGCTCTCCCCCTCCCCGACGGCCCGGTGATCTCGTCGACGCTGGAGCTCGCCGCACGGACCGGTATCCGTCGGGTCGTGGTCAACGCCTGGCACCTGGCCGACCGCCTGCAGGAGACCGTCGCCCGGATCGAGCTCGGTGATCTCGAGGTCCGGGTGTCCCGGGAGGCGCGGCTCATGGGCACGGCCGGTGGCTTGGCGGCGGCTCGCGACGCTGGCCTGCTGGAGGGGGACGGCCCCGTGCTGGTGATGAACGGCGACGGCATCCTCGACGTCGATCTGGACCCCGCGCTGGAGCATCACCACGGTGGGGATGACCTGGTGACCCTGGCGCTCCTCCCCCATCCCGACCCCGAGCGCTGGTCACGGGTCCTCCTCGAGGAGGGGCGGGTGCGGCAGATCCTGCCGCCGGGACGGCCCGAGCCGGGCGAGACACCCTTCGTCTACCCCGGGGCCATGGTGGTGGCCCGGGAAGCGCTCGACCGGCTGCCGGCGGGTCCGGGAGAGGTGCCGGAGCTGCTCTGGACACCCGCACGGCGGGCACACCGCCTGGGAGCGGCCGTCATCGCGGGCCGCTGGCGCGAGGTCGGTACGCCCGGAGACTACCTGGAGGCCGTCCTCGATGGGCTCGGTGACAGCGCGGTCGTGGATCCCACCGCCCGGGTGCACGCCTCGGCCAGGGTCGAGCGATCGCTCGTGGGCCGCCACGCCCGGGTGGCGGCGGGCGCCGTGCTCAGGGAGTCCGTCGTCGCCGAGGGCGCCGAGTTGGGCGCGGAGGCGCGGATTCACCGGTCGGTGCTCCTGGGACCGGTTCGCATCGCCCCAGGACAGACGGTGGAAGGAGAGCTGCGCGCCCTCCCCAGCTGACCGCGGCTCGCCGGCTCACAGACCCGAGCGGCGCCACGAGCTCCATCCCCGGCTCCAGGTCAGCTGGTACACCCTGGCCGTCCCTCCGTAGACCCGGAGCACGCGCATTCGAGAGTGGTAGTCCGTGAGGTAGACCGAGCTCGGGGTGGCGGTGCTGGAGGGGGTGAAGGTGATGATGTCTCCGCGGCCGGCGCGCACCGGGTCGTCGGGGTTGCCGTCGAGCCAGCCCCGGCCGGCCGGATCGGGTACGCGCCCATCCAGGATGCCGAGGCCGGCCGTCCCGTTCTCGAGCTGGAGAACCTCGCCGAGGATGCGGTCGCGACCGCGGTCCAGGTCATCGCGGCGCACTCCGTCTCCGTCACCGTCCTCGGCGATGAAGCACCTCCATCCACTTCCCGCGGTCTGCTCGAAGACCAGGGACGAAGCCCGACCGCGCATCAACGCCAGAGCGCGACAACGGACCATGAGGCCGTGCAGACGCTGGGTGGCTGCCCGCAGCGCGGCCGCCCGCTGGAGAGCCGCCAGGCCGGGCAGGCAGAAGGTGAGCAGGGCGCCGAGCAGCATGACCAGCACCACGACCTCGATCAACGTGTGCCCCCGTATGGGTTGTCGCGTGACCGCTCGGACCGCCATGGATGACCCTCCGCGGCGCGCAAGAAGCGGCCCCGAAGGGCCGCGTCCCGTCCACGCTGCTGGTTCGATCTGTTCAGCTTTCCTCGGCTCGAGACTGCCGAGGCAGGCGGATCTTGTCGGTCAGAGTGGTCGAGCCCTCGGTGGCCAGGTAGGGCCGCAACAGCTCCAGCGAACGGTCGCCGATCCCCTTGACCGCGACCAGCTCGTCCACCGTGGCGAAGGCCCCGTTGACCTCGCGGAAGTTGATGATCCGCTGGGCCAGCGCCGGCCCGATGCGGGGCAGCAACTGGAGCTGGTCAGAGGTGGCGGTGTTGATGTTGACCACCCCTTTGGCGGGGCCGGCGTTGTCGACGGCCATAGCCGTGGCGGCGACCATGAGGACCACCAGGGCTGCCAGCAGATGACGTTGCATTGCGTACCTCCTTGTCGTTGCGGTTCGTCGGATACGATCGACACTCACATCACGGCCTCTCCATCAGCACCTCCTCGCGGCAGTTTCACCATCCCGAGGGCAAGGTCCGTACCAGCACCGTGATCTGTTCAATATCATGCTTATTTTCAGTAGTTTGAAATGCAATCGCGTGAAACCAGATGGGTTGCAAGGCGACAAGATGTCTTGACACCAGGGGCGCTGGCAACGCATCCGAAGCTGTCAAGACATTTTGTCACTGACCAGTTTTCGTACCCCTCCCTCCGCGGCCCCTGCGAACCCAGGCTCATCGACGACGCCGAACCCGACGCCTGGGCTCCTGTGATCCACCCGCATCGTGGCGATCACCCTGGTTTGCGCTCAACAGGATCGGCACCACCGAGCTGCCCGACGGGGGTTGGGTGAAGCGGTACCAGTGGAGCGGACTCGCCCCGACAGCGAAGAGCTCGACCACCGCGAGGACAGACGCCGCAGCTGACACCTCGCGAACGGTTCGGGTTAAGATGCCCCCGTCCCATGGGCAGCGGCCGGATTCCATTTCGCCACATCGCGGTGGAGGGCCCCATCGGAGTGGGCAAGACCTCCCTGGTGCAGCTCTTGGCCGACCGTCTCGAGGGCGTGAAGGTGCTGGAGGACATCACCAACCCGTTCCTGCCGGCGTTCTACGAGGGCCAGCAGGGCGCGGCGTTCCAGGTCCAGATCTACTTCCTGCTGTCCCGCTTCCAGCAACAGCGCCAGATCGCCCAGATGAACCTCTTCCAGCGCCTGGTCCTGTCCGACTACAGCTTCCCCAAGGACCGCATCTTCGCCTACCTCAACCTCTCCGACGACGACCTCAGGGTCTACGAGAAGCTGTACCCGGTGCTGGAGAAGGAGGTTCCGTCGCCGGATCTCGTCATCTACATGCAGGCCTCGGTGCCGACCCTGGCCGAGAGGATCAGGCGTCGCGACCGCGACTACGAGCGCACCATCTCGCCGGCCTACCTGGAGCGCCTGTGTGAGGCGTACTCCTACTACTTCTTCCACTACCGGGAGACACCGCTCCTGGTGGTCAACACCGACGGCATCGACTTCGTCCGCCACCCGGCCGACCTCGATGCCCTCACCGAGCAGATCCTGCGCTGCCGCCGCGGCACCCAGGTGTGGGTCCCCATCAGCTCACAGCCGGCGGCTCCGCTGTCGCCCGAGGGTGGTGCCGGCGACCCGTGAGGGTCGTTCGGGAGGCTGGCCTCGAGCCGACTCCTTGCTATCATCTCTGCGTGCTCGCACGCGACCTCTACCGTTTTGACCCGGACCGGGTGCGCAGGGCCCTCACCGCCAGGAGGAGCGACGCGCCCCTCGAGCGCCTCCTGGAGGTCGACTCCATGTGGCGTCGGCAGGTCGCGTCGCTGGATGAGCTCCGCGCCAAGCACAAGGCGGGCTCCAAGGAGATCGGCGCCCTCTACGGGAGCGGACGGCGCGAGGAGGCAGAGGCGGCCAAGGCGGCCATGGCCAGCCTGGCGGAGGAGGTGCGGCAGGCCGAGGAGCGGGCGCGGGTGCTGGAGGGGGAGCTCGCCGAGCTCGAGCTGACCATCCCCAACCTGGTCCACGAGTCCGTGCCCGAGGGCGTGGACGAGTCAGCCAACCGCGTCGACCGCACCTGGGGTTCACCGCCCGCCTTCGACTTCGAAGCCCGGCCGCACTGGGAGCTCGGACCCGCTCTCGGCATCATCGACTTCGAGCGCGCGGCGAAGATCGCAGGCGCCCGCTTCGCGGTCCTGCGCGGCGCCGGCGCCGCCCTGGAGCGCGCTCTGGTCGCCTTCATGCTCGACCTCCACACCCGTCGCTTCTCCTACGAAGAGGTGCTCCCACCGTACATGGTGAACACCGCCTCGCTGCTCGGCACCGGCCAGCTCCCCAAGTTCGCCGACGACCTCTTCCACGTCGAGGGCACGGACTACTACCTCGTGCCCACCGCGGAGGTCCCGGTGACCAACCTGCACCGGGACGAGATCCTCGACGAGGAGCTCCTGCCCCGACGCTACTGCGCCTTCACACCCTGTTTCCGCTCCGAGGCGGGCTCCTACGGCAAGGACGTGCGCGGCCTCATCCGTCAGCACCAGTTCCACAAGGTGGAGCTGGTCCATCTCGCTCATCCCGAGACCTCCTGGGACGCCCTCGAGGAGCTCACCGGCCACGCCGAGACCGTGCTCCAGGAGCTGGGACTGCCCTATCGGGTGGTGACCCTGTCCTCCGGCGACCTCGGCTTCTCCGCGGCCAAGACCTACGACCTGGAGGTCTGGCTGCCGGCGCTGGCCACCTACCGGGAGATCTCGTCCTGCTCCAACTTCACCGACTTCCAGGCCCGTCGCGCCCGGCTGCGCTTCCGACCCGCGGGAGGCGGCAAGCCGCGCCTGCTCCACACCCTCAACGGCTCCGGCCTCGCCGTGGGCAGGACCATGGTGGCCATCCTGGAGAACTACCAGCAGCGGGACGGCTCCGTCGTCGTCCCGGCGGTGCTCAGGCCGTATCTGCACGGCCTGGAGGTCATCGAGCCCCCGGCGTGAGGGCGGCCGGGACAGGTCCGGCAACCAGTCGCAGGAGCGAAGATCAGGCACCGGCGACTCACGCCGCGACTCAGAGCCGGTGCCCCGGCACCCGCTCTGCTGGCACTGGCACTGATCGCGGCTTTTGTCCCTGATCGCCGCCGCCGTCGCCGATCGCGGACGCTGACGACTGACGCGGCCCCCGGATGCGGTCGCGGGCTCATCGCACCGCGATGCTCGAACAGGCTCCTATGCGGCGGCGGGGGGCAGACCGAGCTGGTCGGCGATGCCGGCCATGGCGTCCCGGACGAAGGCGATGTGCTCGTCCAGCTCGACCCCAAGCTCGTCGGCGCCGCGCCGGACGTCGTCCCTGTTGACCCCGCGCGCGAACGCCTTGTCCTTGAGCTTCTTCTTCACCGACTTCACCTTGACCTCGGCGATGGCGGTGTCCGGACGGACCAGGGCGCAGGCGGTCAGGAACCCGGTGAGCTCGTCCACGGCGAACAGGGCCTTGGCGGCCAGCGAGTCGCGGGGCACGCCCATGTAGTCGGCGTGGGAAGCGACGGTTCGGATCCATTCCTGGGGCCAACCGCGGTCGGCCAGGATGGCGGTCCCGACGTGCAGGTGGGTGGCCTCGGTGGGGTTCTGCTGGTAGTCGAAGTCATGGATCAGGCCGATGATCCCCCACGCCTCCTCGTCCTCGCCGAAACGTCGGGCATAGGCGCCCATGGCCGCTTCCACCGCCAAGGCGTGCTTGATCAGGCTGGGGTTGTCGGTGTGCTCGGTCAGCAGCTGCCACGCGTCGTCTCGGGTCGGTCGTCCGGCCATGGTCGCCTCCGCGGTGGGACAGTATATCCGCTTCCCGCGAAGGGCCGCACCTCGGCCCGTCCACATCGCCGCGAGAGTTCAGCCCGCACCTTCATTTGTGCAAAGTGTCCTGTATTTTGTTGTCAAAATGCAATATTTCCCCTTGACAATGGCATTTTGTGGGACGAGAATCCGCAGGACGACGCATAAGGAGGTGTCACGTGCCGCAACGCGTCAGGGATATTCTGGGTCGCGCGTCCGAGGAGAACGTCCACTTTCTCCGCCTCCAGTTCACCGACATCGACGGCGTCATCAAGAACGTCGAGGTGCCGGCGAGCCAGTTCGAGAAGGCCCTGGACGGGCAGATCATGTTCGACGGGTCCTCCATCGAGGGCTTCACCCGCATCGAGGAGTCGGACATGCTGCTGGTGCCCGACCTGGACACCTTCCAGGTGTTCCCGTGGGCCGGCGAGCACGGTCGGGTCGGGAGGCTGATCTGCGACATCGCCCGCCCTGACGGCAGCCCCTTCGAGGGGTGCCCGCGCACCGCGCTGAAGAGGATGGTGGAGAAGGCGGCCGGGATGGGGTACCGGATGATGGCCGGCCCCGAGGCCGAGTTCTTCCTCTTCCAGCGCAACCAGGAGCAGGAGCCCACCCCGCGCACCCACGACACCGGCGGGTACTTCGATCTCAGCCCGCGCGACATGGGCGAGGAGGCGCGTCGGGACATCACCCTGGTCCTGGAGGCCATGGGCTTCGAGGTGGAGGCCGCGCACCACGAGGTGGCCCCCGGCCAGCACGAGATCGACTTCAAGTACGAGAGCGCGGTCATCACGGCGGACGCCCTCGTCACCTTCCGCTTCGTGGTCAAGAAGGTGGCCCTGATGCACGGCCTCCACGCCACCTTCATGCCGAAGCCCCTCGCCGGGGTCAACGGCTCGGGGATGCACACCCACCAGTCGTTGTTCACCCTGGCCGGCGAGAACGCCTTCTTCGATCCCGGTGAACGGTGGCAGCTGTCGCCGGTGTGCCGCTCCTACATCGCCGGCCTCCTGGAGCACGCGCGTGCCTTCGTGGCGGTGACCAACCCGTTGGTGAACTCCTACAAACGCCTGGTACCCGGCTACGAGGCACCCATCAACGTCGCGTGGTCGGAGAAGAACCGCTCACCCCTGATCAGGGTTCCCGACCGCAGGGGTGTGGGAACCCGCTGCGAGGTCCGAGTGCCCGACCCCTCCTGCAACCCCTACCTGGCCTTCACGGTGATGCTGGCGGCCGGGCTGGACGGCATCGAGCGCTCCCTGGACTGCGGCGAGCCCGTGAATCGCAACATCTTCGACATGAGCCAGCGCGAGAAGCGCCGCCTCAAGATCGTCCAGCTCCCCGCCAACCTGGAGGAGGCCCTCGGGCACATGGAGAAGGACACGGTCCTGCGGGCAGCCCTCGGCGACCACATCTTCGAGCACTTCCTGTTCAACAAGCGCCTGGAGTGGGCCGAGTACATCAAGGAGATCCACGGCTGGGAGCTGGAGCGCTACCTGGACCGCTACTGAGGCGGCCCTTCGATCCCCCGACGATCGACGGGCAACCGAATCGGGGTAAGCTTGCTCCGTGGACCGCGTCCTCGTGGTGGTCAGCGAGGAGGAGCGGCTCGAGGCCGTCGAAAGGCTGCTCCTGGATGGAGATGTGCGTCTGGCGGTCGCCCGCACCCTGACCGAGGGCATCGCGGAGATCGGGCAGGTCAACCCTGACCTGGTGATCCTCGCCCTTCCCCTGCCCGGCGTGACCGCCGTCCAGGCCCTCAGCGCGTGCCATGGGGCGGATTCCCGGCTTCCGGTCGTCGTCCTCACGTCCGCGGACAGCACCCGGGAGGCCATCGAGGCCACCAAGGCCGGGGCCTTCGACTACCTTCTCGAACCCTGCGACCCGGGGGAGCTCCTCGACGTCATCGGAAAGGGCATCGAGACCGGCCGCCTGGCACGGTCGCCGGTGCGACTCGACCAGGAGGACCGGGCACCGATCGACGAGGCCCTGATCGGCCGCTCCAAGCCCATGCAGGAGATCTACAAGGGGATCGGTCGGGTGGCAGGCACCGACTCCACGGTCTTGATCCGCGGCGAGTCCGGCACCGGCAAGGAGCTGGTGGCGCGAGCCATCTACCAGCACTCGCGGCGGGCGGGCCGGCCCTTCGTCATCGTCAACTGCGTCGCCATCCCCGACACGCTGCTGGAGAGCGAGCTCTTCGGCCACGAGCGGGGCGCCTTCACCGGCGCCGTCGCGCGCCGCATCGGCAAGGTGGAGCAGGCCGACGGCGGCACCTTGTTCCTGGACGAGATCGGTGACATGGCGGCAGCGGTGCAGGCCAAGCTGCTGCGCCTGCTGGAGGACCGCCGGGTCGAGCGGGTCGGCGGTCGGCAGCCCATCCCCGTGGATGTCCGCATCGTGGCCGCCACCAATCGTGATCTCGAGGCCGCCCTCGGGACCGGGCGATTCCGGGGCGATCTCTACTACCGCCTCAACGTGGTCCAGATCTTCCTCCCGCCGCTGCGCGAGCGCATCGACGACGTCCCCATGCTCGCGGAGTACTTCCTGCGCCGTCTCACGGGTCAGCTCGGGATCCGCAACCCCGGCATCACCGAGGAAGGGCTCGCCCTCCTGCAGAGCCACTCCTGGCCGGGCAACGTCCGCGAGCTCGCCAACGCCATCGAGCAGTGCCTCATTTTCGGCCGTGGCCGGCCCATCGGAGGGGAGGAGGTGGCCGCCCTGGTCCTGGGCGCCCCGGCGAGCGTTGACGATGCGCTGAAGGGAGGCGACGACGCGCTCCGTACCTGGGTCCACCAGTCCGTGGCCTTCGGTCGCGAGGGGCTGCTGACCACCGCCGTCGACCACGTCACCCGGCGAACCATCGCGGAGCTCCTCGTCATCACCGGCGGCAATCGGACCCGGACCGCGCGCCTGCTGGGTGTGTCGCGTCCGACGCTGCTGGCCAAGATGGCCAAGCTCGGGCTGCGCTGAAGAGACCGGCCGGGGTGTCGGGGATCATTCCTTCCCTCTTGAGCAATATTTCACAAACAGGTAGAGTAGGACATCAGCCACTGCTCCCGGCCGTACGATCGGGAGCAGTGTCCATCAATGCGGGCGGCGCCGGACCGAACTCCCGGTGGGCGCACAGCGGGGGGAGTGGCCGATGCCCATTGTCTCCATCTCCCAGGCCAGCCAGAGCGGCGCCGTCCAGCTCGCCTCCGAGCTCCACCGCCGGCTCGGCTTCCCCATGGTGCGCCAGGAGGATGCCAGCGCGGCTGCGGCACGTTACGGCGTCTCGGACGACGATCTCCACCGCGGCCTCGACATGCCGGCCAACTTCTTCGAACGCTTCACCAGGAAGCGGGAACGCTACGTCCTGGCCATGCAGGCCGCCCTCGGCAGGCTCTTCGAGGGCGGCGACGGCATCTACTGCGGCCTCGCCGGCCAATTCCTGCTGGCGGGCCTGTGCAACGTCTTCAAGGTCTGTCTGGTGGCGCCCCCTCAGGCACGCATCGCCTCGGCCATGGCTCAGCTCTCCCTGTCCCGGGAGGAGGCCATGAGCTACCTCGAGCGGGCCGATGAGCGGCGCAACGCCTGGGGCCGGCAGCTCTTCAACCGGGACCTCGACGACCCCGACCTGTACGACCTGGTGGTCAACCTCGAGCACATGAGCCTGGACACCGCCGCCGACCTCGTCGCCGGCATCCTCCAGCGCAAGACGTTCCCCGCCGACTGCGGGCTCCAGTTCGCCAACTTCGCGCTCCAGCGGCGGGTCCAGGCCGCCCTGCACTTCAACTCGCCGTTCGACGCCGGCCTGGTGGATGTGAAGGCCGACGACGGGGTGGTGGAGCTCGCCGGAGGCAAGGGCTTCGAAGGGGCGCGGGTCGGCATCGTCGACTTCGTGAGCCGCATCCGTGGCGTCAAGAAGGTCGTCACCGCCGCCGGTGAGGTCACCTCGGTGGACGCCACCCTGGACCTCGACCTCGACGTCAGCTCCCTCGACACCAAGGCCCGCGACGTCATGCTGCCCCCGGCGAGCTACCCGCACTGCGACCGGTCCTGCACCATCCGCGACGCCATCGTCGCCCTCAGCGCCTCAGCGGTGAAGCTGGGGGACGGCCACATCACCCTGCCCCGCTATGTCCTGGTGCTGGACGGTGACGGCCTGCTCGGCATAGTCAGCCGGCGTGAGCTCCTGCGCGGGCTGATTCCGCAGCTCCGCACGGCGGAACGCTCGGCGGCCGAGATCCGGAAGCTGGTCCCCTTCGGCGGCAGGGTGGCCACCGATCTCCTCATCCGTTGGACCTCGCTCTTCTCCCCGGCCGCCCTGGAGGCCGCCACCCAGCCGGTCACCTCGATCATGGCCCCGATCCGGGGCGCGGTCCAGGTCGACGACTCCCTGTCCACCGTGATCTCGACCATGCTCCGCCACGACGTCGACCTGGTGCCCGTGCTGGAGGGGCCACGGGTGGCGGGCCTGGTGCTGATGACCAACATCTTCGACATCGTCGCCCAGTACGTCATGGAGCACGGGGCGGCGAGGTCCTGAGGGAGACGGCGATGGCCGAGACCAGGAGCGCAGCCGACACCACCCGGGCCACCGAGGCGACGGCGCCCTCCGTGCGCCGGCGGTCATTTTCGCTGCGGCCCCGCCCGAGCACGCCCATCGACTGGTCGCGCCTCTTCTACCTCTTCCTCGGCGTGGCGCTCTTCTTCACCGTCCTGCTGGCACCGCCGTTCCCCGACGCCGTCGACCCCGCCGGCGCCCACTTCGCCCTCGACGCCCACGGCAAGGCGGCCCTGGGCCTTTTCCTGCTCGCCGCGGTGTGGTGGGTCTTCGAGGTCGTGCCCATCGGCGTCACCAGCATCACCATCGGCGTGCTGCAGGCCCTCTTCCTGATCCGACCGGACGTCCTGCTGGCCGGCGGCGAGGCGGCCACCATCAAGGGAGCGGAGCTGGCCTTCAAGGACTTCATGCACCCCTCGGTGTGGTTCATCCTGGGCTCCATCGTGATCGGCATGGTCTTCACCAAGACCGGCCTCACCCGCCGCCTGGCCTACAAGATGCTGGTCCTGGTCGGCGAGCGGACGAGCCGCATCTACCTCGGCTGCTTCCTGATGACGGCCGCCCTCACCCTGATCATGGCGCACACCGCCGTGGCCGCCACCATCTACCCCTTGCTGGTCGTGATCTACCGCCTCTACGAGGAGAGCGACGCTCCCACCCGCTTCGGCAAGGGCCTGTTCATGGGCATGGCGTACGTGGCCGGGGCCGGGAGCATCATCACCCTCCTCGGCGCGGCCCGCGGCGCGGTGGCCATCGGCTTCTTCAAGGACCTCACCGGCGAGGAGGTCACCTTCTTCGGTCTGAGCTGGTTCATGGCCCCCGTGGGATGGACCATGGTGCTCGCGCTGTGGGCCTTCTTCATGATCTTCTTCCGGCCCGAGAAGAAGGTCATTCCGGGCTTGAGACAGCGCGCCGCCGAGCTCTACGCCCGCCTCGGTCCCCTCTCGAGCAAGGAGCTGCAGGCAGCAATCATCGTCGCCATCGCGGTCGCGACCATGAGCCTCCGCTCCTTCATCCCCGCCCTGAGGCCCCTCGACAAGAGCGCCATCATCCTCGTCTCCACCGTCCTCTTCTTCGTCCTCAAGATCCTCGACATCAACGATCTCGAGGACATCCCCTGGAACATCATCCTGCTCTTCGGGGGCGCCATGAGCCTCGGCTACTGCCTCGTGGACACCGGCGCCGCGGACTGGATGGCGATTCATGCCGTGTCCGCGCTGCAGGACGCCCCGGCGATCATCTTCATCCTCGGCGTGGTCTTCTTCGTCCTCATCATGACCAACCTGATCATGAACGTGGCCGCCATCGCCATCTGCCTGCCGGTGGCCCTCAAGATCGCACCCTATCTGGGCGTGGGCGCCGAGGTCATCCTGTTCGGAGCGCTGGCCGCCGCCGGCATGCCCTTCCTCTTCCTGGTGGGCGCCGCTCCCAACGCCATCGCGTACGAGAGCAAGCAGTTCACCTCGGGAGAGTTCTTCAAGGCCGGCATCCCGGCCAGCCTGCTCCTGATGGCGGTCATGGCGGTGTTCGTGCTCGTCGTGTGGCCCCTGATGGGCATGAACGTCCTCACGCCGGCCGCCCGCTGATCCGGGGGAGGTTGCAGTGCATCCCGACCAGGCGCTCGAACGACTCATCGACGGCAATGCTCGCTTCGCTGCCGGCGCCGCTGAGGGACCGAACCGGGACCCAGAACACCGCCGCTCGCTGGTCGCGGGCCAGGAGCCGTGGGCCATGGTGGTGAGCTGCGCCGACTCCCGGGTGCCTCCCGAGCTCCTCTTCGATGTCGGCCTCGGCGAGCTGTTCGTGGTCCGGGTGGCCGGCAACCTGGCCATGCCGGCCGTCCTCGGCAGCGTCGAGCTGGCCGTAGCCGAGCTCGGCTGCCGCCTGCTGGTGGTCCTCGGTCACGAGGGCTGCGGGGCCGTGCAGGCGGCCATGGCCGGGCCCGAGGTCCATGACGGCGCCGTCCGCGAGCTCGCGAACCGCGTCGCCGAGAGCTTCGCCGAAGTCGAGCCCACCGTGGCCGATCCCGTGCGAGAGCGGGTGTACGCCAACGTCCGCCGCCAGGTGGCCCTCTTCCAGTCGTCGTCGCCCAGCCTGAGCGCGAAGGTGGCGGCGGGCGAGCTCCGCGTCGTGGGCGCCGTGTACGGCCTCGCCTCGGGCCACGTCACCGTTCTGCCGGAGGACCCGGCGCTGTAAAGAGAACGGTCGGCGGCGGCAAGAAACTTGACGCGAGCCCTCGGCAAGAGATTTGCTCCACTTCGTACACCACGTCAATTAACTGCTGTATATGAACCACTTCGAAGCGGCCACAAGGGCCGCAGCAAAAACAGGCCGTGGTGGCACGCAACGTGCTCCTTGCCGAGTCGACGACCATGACGTCCCTGGGCCACCCCACCGTCCGCGCCCGACGCCGCCTCCGCATCTCAGAGACGGTGGCGGTGCTCACCATCATCGCCCTCGGCCCCCTCATCATCACCGGCTTGGTCAACCTCAGGCAGTTCCGGCGCTCCTATGAGGCCAACCTCCACGACCACCTCGAGCTCATGGTCCAGCGGCACAGCCAGGCCGTCGACACCTTCCTGGAGAACCGCCTCAGCGATCTGCGGGTCGTCGCCCGCACCCAGTCCCTGGAGCGTCTCTCCGACCCTCAGGCGCTCCGAACCATGCTCAACGTCCTGAGGGAGGAGTACCACGGCGACTTCGTGGACCTCGGCCTGGTGCGGGGCGACGGCATCCAGACCACCTACGCCGGCCCGTTCAACCTCGCCCTCGCCGACTACGCCCGAGCCCGCTGGTTCACTGAAGCTCGGGGGCGCGAGTACTACATCAGCGATGTCTTCGCGGGCCTCAGGGGCACTCCCCACTTCATCGTCGCCGCAAGCCGCTCCATCGACGGCCAGCTCTATCTCCTGAAGGCCACCATCGACTTCGAAGCCTTCAACCAGCTCGTCGAGAGCATCCGCATGGGCGCCACTGGCTTCGCCTTCATCTTCAACCTCGACGGACAGTTCCAGACCACACCCCGGATGACCGTGGCCCTGGACCGGCCGCCGTACAGCGCGCTCTCGGAGGGGGAGGTGGCCGACGACCGGGTGTCGATCCTGGAGGGCACGGACGTCATGGGACGTCCCACACTCTTCGCCTTCGCGCCCCTCAAGCAGGGGCGGTGGATCCTCTGCTACCAGCAGACCACCACCGATGCCTACGCCGAGCTGCGCCACGTGGAGGCGGTGGCGCTGACCGTGTTCGCGGTGGCCGTCGTGGCCACCGTCCTCCTCGCCTGGGTGGTGGCCCGCCAGCTCGCCCTCCGGCTCGAGGATTCGGACCAGAGGCGGCGACTGATCACCGACAAGGTCATGGAGACCGGACGCCTGGCCTCCATCGGCGAGCTCGCAGCGGGCATCGCCCACGAGATCAACAACCCGGTGGCCATCATGGTGGAGGAGGCCGGCTGGATCGACGATCTGCTGGGTGAGCCGCTGTCACAGGAAACCCTGGGCGAGATGGCCCGGGCCGTGCAGCAGATCCGCACCCAGGGCGAGCGCTGCAAGACCATCACCCACAAGCTCCTGAGCTTCGCCCGCAAGACCGATCCCACGGTCCGCCCCCTCGATCTCAACCATCTCGTGGACGAGGTGGTGAGCGTGACCGGCCAGAAGGCCCGCTACGGCAACGTCGTCATCGACACGCGTCTGGCCGACGACCTGCCGGCGATCTACGCCTCGCCGTCGGAGATGCAGCAGGTGCTCCTCAACCTGGTCAACAACGCGGTGGACGCCATCCCACAAGCTGGAGGTCGCGTGACGGTGGCCACCGAGGCTGGGGACGGAGTCGTGGTGCTGAAGGTCGCGGACGACGGCGACGGCATCCCGGCCGCCAACCTGGGCCGCATCTTCGACCCCTTCTTCACCACCAAGCCGGTGGGTCACGGCACGGGGTTGGGGCTCTCCATCTGCTACGGCATCGTCGACAAGCTGGGCGGCAACATCACCGTGGACAGCGAGGTCGGGGTGGGCACGACCTTCACCGTCACGCTGACCACCGCTCCCCCCGATGAAGCGGCGGTGGAGCATGGACCCTCACAGCCGCCGGCCGGTGGAGGAGACGCACCATGATCGAACCATCCGTGCTGCTCGTGGACGACGAGGAGGCCTTCGTCGATGCCCTCGCCCGCAGGCTGCGCAAGCGGGGTCTGCGGGTCAAGACCGCCACCAGCGGCCCCGCGGCCCTCTCCATCCTGGACGAAGGGGGAGCCACCGCCGTGGACGTGGTCATCCTGGACGTGAAGATGCCGGGCATGGACGGCATCGCCACCCTGCGCGCCATCCGGGAGCGCCACCCCCTGGTGGAGGTGGTGATGCTCACCGGCCACGCCACGGTGGAATCCGCCATCGAGGGCATGAAGTGGGGGGCCTTCGACTACCTCATGAAGCCCTGCGACATGGACGTCCTGATCACCAAGCTGGACCATGCGGCGAGCACGAAGCGGGCCCACGAGACCAAGATCCTGGAAGCCCGCGCCACCCTCATCGCCCTCCGCCGAGGCGACTGAGCCATGGATGCCGCCACCCCGAAGATCCGACTGCTGCTGGTGGACGACGAGGTCGGCTACCTGGAGGTGCTCAGCAAGCGCCTGGCGCGGCGCGGCTTCGAGGTCCTGACGGCGCGCTCCGGAGCGGAGGCGATCCGCCTCCTTCGCCACCACGATGCGGACGTGGCGGTCCTCGATCTGAAGATGGAGGGGATGGACGGCATCGAGCTGCTGCGCATCCTCAGGCAGATCCTGCCCGAGCTGAAGGTCATCATGCTCACCGGCCACGGCTCCGAGAGGGCCGCCAGGGACGGGCTGGCGCAGGGCGCGTCCGACTACCTCACGAAACCCATCGAGCTGGAGGAGCTGGTGAGGTGCATCCGGACGGCGTTCGGAGAGGGCAACCAGTGAGCCGCGAAACGGACCGCGTGAACCGGAGAGCCGGTCCCGGGCACGAGCCCCGTGCCGGGGGCGCCGGACGCACATCACGGAGGAGGAGGTGACCGTGTTCCGACAGCTGACCGACGTCATGTCCGCAGCCGCGCGAGCACACGCGGCCTGGGAGCTCGAGGTGTCGCGCCGGATCCTGGGCGACCCGAGGAGGATCTGCCTGCTCGTCGCGCTCATCCTGCCCATCCTGCTCTGGGGTCCCCAGGTGGCCGCCCAGGCGGGGGCCGGGGGAGGGCTCGCCGAGTCGCTGCCCCACTTCATCGGCGGCAAAGAGGCCTACAGCCCCGCCTTCTACAGCAACGGCATCTTCGCCGCCTCGATCCTCATCGGTCTCTGCGCCGGGCTCATCACCGGCTGCATCGGCGCCGGCGGCGGCTTCATCATCACGCCCGCCCTCATGTCGGCAGGTGTGAAGGGCATCCTGGCGGTGGGAACCGATCTCTTCCACATCTTCGCCAAGGCCATCATGGGGAGCGTCATCCACCGCAAGCTGGGCAACGTCTCGGTGCCCCTGGCGGTGAGCTTCCTCATCGGCTCGGTGGGTGGCGCCACCGTCGGCGGCATGATCAACCGCCATCTGTACGAGATCAACCCCGTGCTCTCCGACGCGTTCATCACCATCATCTACGCCCTCATCCTGGGCGGGCTCGGCAGCTATGCGCTCCATGACTACCTGCGGTCCCGTCGCATTTCCCGTGGCATCGCGCCGACCACCGCGCCCGGCGCCCGCACCGAGGGGGCCGACCTGGGCTCCCTGCCCCGCGCCCTACAGGCCATCAAGGTGCCGCCCATGATCACCTTCGACGCCAACCTGGTCCCCGGGGGACGCCGCATCTCGGCCTGGTTCCTCATCGCCAGCGGCTTCGTGGTCGGCCTGGCCGCAGCCATCATGGGGGTCGGCGGCGGCTTCCTGACCTTCCCGATCTTCGTCTACACCCTCGGCGTATCCTCCATGACCACCGTGGGGACCGACATCTTCCAGATCGTGTTCACGGCGGGTTACGCCGCCATCAGCCAGTACGCCATCTACGGGTTCATCTTCTACACGCTGGCCATGGGCATGCTCATCGGCTCCCTGGTCGGGGTCCAGGTGGGGGCACTGGTGACCAAGGTGGTGCCGGGCATCACCATTCGCGGGTTCTACGCCCTGGCGGTGCTGGCCGGGTTCGTGAACCGGCTGTTCGCCCTTCCCGGCAAGCTCGCCGACCTGGAGGTGATCGCCCTCTCCAGGAGCGTGACCGCGGTCTTCGACGCCATCGGTGTGTGGGCCTTCTTCGCCGTGATCGGGGCCTTCGCGGTCTGGGTCATCGGGACGTTCCTGCGCAATATGCCCGTGCTGCGGGGCAAGGAGGTGATGCCATGACATCCATCCACGTCGGAAGGCTCGCCGTGGGCGTGCTCCTGATGGCCGGCTTCCTCATCGTGCTCGTGCTCATGTTCGCGCCCATCGTCGACGGCCAGAACGCCTTCAACTACCTGGACGGGCTCTACAACTCCATCTCCAAGGGCTCCGCGGACTATCGTGCCCACGTGGGCGCCAGGATCCAGGAGCATCCCGCGCAGACGGTCTCGCTGGCTCTCACGCTGCCGGACCCCACACTCGCATCGCGGACGGCCCTCCTGCTCGAGGAGGCGGGTGCCGCGGTCGCCGCCGTCGGTACCGGGGTCGATGCCACCTTCGATCTCGGCCGCGTCCTCTCGAGCTGTCTGCAGGACGCCGGCGAGCTCTACGAGAACCGGGGTCAGGCGATCAACGCGCGCTACGGGTTGGAGGGCAGGGCCGTGGTGTACGCGTGGTGGAGAACGCTGCGGGAGCTCGAGCGCGAGCTCACCCGCCAGAGGCTGTTCGCCGGTGCCGAGCTGGTGCGAACCGTCAACCTCCGCATCGTCGAGCCCGCATACAACTATCACGGCATCGAAGCCCAGCACATCGGCGATCGCTGGGTGGTGGTCCTGGCGTCACTCGCCTTCTACGTGGTCTACACCGTCTGGTACGGCTATGCCGTCATGTTCCTGTTCGAGGGTCTGGGGATGCGCATCGGTCACGCCGAGGATGCCGAGCCCAAACCCCGCCGCCGGCGTGGCTTCCGCATGGGTCGTTTGGCTCCTCGGGGGGGCGGTTGAAAAAGACGGGAGGGCTGGTGGAACTCGGCCAGAACGGGCTCCGCCCAGGGAGGGTCCCGGCTCCTGTAACCATGGCTCCTCCACCCCTCCGCCGTCCGGGATCCACGGTCGGGCGGACCTCACGGGCGCGGCCGCCGCACATGGCCCTATAGTAGGGAGGAGGTTGGCGGCCATGGCCATCACGGTCCTGCTCGTGGACGACGAGAGAACCTTCGTGGAGACCCTGAGCAAGCGTCTGGCCCTCAGGCGGCTGCAGGTGCTCACCGCCTTCTCCGCAGCGGAGGCCCTGCGGGTGCTCGCCGAGCGAGCGGTGGACGTGGTGGTGCTGGACGTGCGCATGCCGGACATGGACGGCATCGCCACCACCAGGGCCATCCGCGAGACGTACCCCCTGGTGGAGGTGATCCTGCTGACCGGTCACGCCAGCCTCGAAGCGTCCCTGGAAGGCATGTCCCTGGGCGCCTTCGACTACCTCCTCAAGCCCGTGGCCATCGACGAGCTGATGTTCAAGATCGAGGACGCCCATCAGAAGAAGACCCTGCAGGAGGACAAGATCCGCCGCCTCGCGGAGCAGGCGGGTACCACGGGACCAGGCCCGGAGTGAGCGATGGGTGCGCGCCGGTCCTCGCCCGCCGGGGGAGCCTGAGGGGTGCTCGGCGAACGCGTGCTCGGCTGGTGGCGACGACGCCGACGCACCCCCGCCGCCGGCGAGCCCGGTACGCTGTTCACTGCGCGCTACCACAGCCTGCGCCTCCTGCTCGCGGCCAACAACCGGGCGCTGGAGCTGATGGCGGAGCTGGAGCGGGCCGCCGGCGGTGGGGGCGAGCCCTTCGGCATGGCGTTTGTGCGCTCGCACTGCACCGCACTCTCGGTTGCCGTCTACCAGATGGTCCGCCATCTCGACGAGCTCGCTCCCGGCCGCTACCGCGATCTCTTCGCCCATCTCCGCGACATGCAGGAGCACATCCGCGCGGCGCTCGAGCTCCCTGGTCCCGACACCGCGGGGCAGCGCCTGACCCTCCCCCTCGACGAGATCGACGGGCGTGCGGCAGCTGCAGTGGGCACCAAGATGGCCAACCTCGGTGAAGCTCGCAACGCGCTCGGGCTCGAGACGCCCCCCGGCTTCGCCATCACCGCCCGCGCCTTCCAGCTCCTCCTCGAGCACAACCAGCTCTCCGCGGACCTCGCGAGCCTCATCCAGTCGTCTGAGCAGGAGCGGCCCGACGAGCTCTTCGCCCTCAGCTCCCGGCTCCAGCAGCTCATCATCTCGGCCGACGTGCCGCCGGCGGTGGCGGACGAGGTGGCGCGGCGGCAGGCCGAGCTGGCCCCCTCCCCGGGGAGCGTCGCACCCCGCCTGGCCGTGCGCTCGAGCGCCCTGGGCGAGGACTCGGTCCACGCCTCCTTCGCCGGCCAGTACCGGTCCGAGCTCAACGTCCGCCCGGAGCACCTCCTCACCGCCTACCTCGAGGTGGCGGCCAGCACCTACACCCCCCAGGCCATGCACTACCGGCTCCAGCGGGGGCTCCGCGACGAGGACACGCTCATGGCCGTCGGCTGCCTGGCCATGGTGGACGCCCGCTGCGGGGGCGTGGCCTACACATCGAACCCCGCCGACCCATCGGATCGCCGCGTGTTCGTCAACGCGGTGTGGGGTCTCCCCAGGGCGGTGGTGGATGGCAGCGCCCCCTCCGACCTGTTCGTGCTCGGCCGGGACGACGGACACGCGGTCCTGGATCGTCGGGTCGTCGGCAAACCCACGGCCCTGGCCTGCGACCCCGGGGAGGGTGTGGTGCGTCGTCCGGTGCCGGACGAGCTCGCAGAAGCCTCGTCCCTCGACGACCACAGTGCACACCGGGTGGCCGCCATGGCCCTGACCCTGGAGGCACACTTCGGCTGCCCCCAGGACGTGGAGTGGGCGTTCACCGACGACGGTCGGCTCCTCCTGCTGCAGTGCCGCCCCCTGCGCCAAGGCGCCGCCGCCGAGGAGATCCCCGAGTCTGTCGCGCCCGGCACGGCCCTGCTGCGCGGCGAGGTGTGCGCGAGTCCCGGGGCGGCCGCCGGTCCCGTCCACCTCCTCCGCCGGGACAGCGATGCCCTCGCCTTCCCCGAGGGCGGGGTGCTCGTCCTGGAGCACCCACTGCCGCGCTGGGCCGCGCTGCTCGGACGCACGGCGGCGGTGATCGCCGGCGAGGGTGCCATCGCCGGTCACCTGGCCACGGTGGCGCGGGAGTTCGGCGTGCCGGCCCTGTTCGGGGTGAAGGGTCTGGACCGCCTCCGCCAGGGGATGGAGGTGACCGTGGACGCCGACGGGCGCGCCGTGTACGAAGGGCGCATCCCCGGGCTCGTCGCCGCGGCATCCCCGCGCTCACCCCACCTGATGGGCACCCCGGTGCACACCGCGCTGACCACCGCCCTCACCCACATCTCACCCCTGCGCCTCCTCGATCCGGACGGTCCGGACTTCAAGCCGCGCCACTGCCGCACCCTGCACGACGTCACCCGCTTCTGTCACGAGCAGGCGGTGCGGGAGATGTTCTCCTTCGCGCGTCGTCACCCCTTCCCTCGCCACGCCAGCAAGCAGCTCTACCACGAGGTGCCCATGCAGTGGTGGGTGCTCGACCTCGACGACGGCTTCGCCCACGAGGTGCCCGGGCCGTACGTGCGCCTGGACGACATCACCAGCCGCCCCATGCTCGCCCTCTGGGAGGGGATGACGGCGATCCCGTGGGAGGGTCCGCCCGCCATGACCGGTCGCGGCTTTGCGTCCGTGCTCTTCGAAGCCACCGCCAACCCCGCCCTGGCCACGCCGTTCCGGTCCCCCTATGCACAACGCAACTACTTCATGATCTCGTCGAGCTTCATGAACCTGCAGTCGCGCTTCGGCTTCCACTTCTCGACGGTGGAGGCGCTCGTCGGTGAACGGGACCCGGAGAACTACCTGAGCTTCTCCTTCAAAGGCGGGGCGGCGGACCTGGAGCGGCGCCGAGCGAGAGTGGGACTGCTGGCCGACGTCTTGGAAGGGCAGGGCTTCTCCGTGAAGGTGATCGAGGACGCCGCCACCGCACGCATCTCCGCCATGAGCGCCGAGGCCATGGAGTCCCGCCTGCGGGTGGTGGGATACCTTGTCATGCACACGCGACAGCTCGACATGGTGATGGCCGACCCCGCAGCGGTCCGGCGCTACCGAGACAAGCTGCTCGCCGACATCCGCCGGGTGGCCTGAGCCCGAGCCGACCTGCTAGCCTGAGGGACGCGGCGCCCATGAGCACGCCTCGGACGCCCCCTGCGGACCATGACGCCCAGCACCACGCCGACCGCCAGACGCCCTACCGGCCCCTCCAACGGAGCGCTCGCCGAGGCGCTGTTCGCCCTTGCCGAGCGGGAGCCCCCGGGCGATCGCCGCCTCGCCTTCCTGAAGGCCGGCTACGCCGCGTTCGACACCGTGGGTCGCGGTCGCCCCGCGGCCCTCGAGGTCGCACCAGCGTGGCTGCGACCCGTCGTGGAGACCCTCGCCGCCTGCCCCGGCGAGGGGGCGCTGGAGGCGGCGGTCCAACGCCTCGCCGGTGACCGCGCACCGCGTCGTCGCGGCACGCGGGACCGCTTCCTGACCCGCGCCGAGGTCGCCCAGGTGCTCGCAGAGGCGCCCGCCGACCTCCGACCCGAGCGCCTGCGCGGCGCCTTCCACTGGCACACCCGCTCCTCCGACGGCACCGCGACCCTGGAGGCGATGGCTCGCGCCTGCCGCGCCCGCGGCGCCTCCTGGGCCGTGGTCACCGACCACTCCAAGGGGCTGGATGTGGCCTCCGGCCTCGACCCCGAAGGAGTGCGCCTGCAGCGGCGAGCCGTCGATCGCTGGAATGCGCACCACGGCGACGAGCTGCGCGTGCTGCACGGCCTGGAGGTGGAGATCCTGGAGGACGGCGGTGTGGACGTGCCCTCCCAGGAGCGTCACGAGGTGGAGTGCATCGTCGCGGCGGTACACCGCCGCTTCGACCCCGACCGCGACCAGACCGAGCGCCTCTTGCGGGCGGTCGGCACTCCCGGCGTGCACATCCTGGCCCACCCACGAGGGCGTCACTTTCAGCAGCGACCCGGCCTGCGCGCGCGCTGGGAGCTGGTGTTCTCAGCCTGCGCCGAGGCCTCGGTGGCGGTGGAGATCAACGGCTTCCCGCGCCGCCAGGACCTGGACTGGGAGCTGGCCCGTCTGGCGGAGGCCGCCGGCTGTGAGTTCGTGCTCGCCTCCGACGCCCACGCCGTTCGTCACCTGGAGTTCGACGCCTACGCCTGCGCCATCGCGGCCAAGGCCGGCATCCCGAGGCGGCGGATCCTCAACGCTGGGCAGACCGAGGCCTTCGAGGCCTGGCTGCACGACCGTTGAGCGCCCCGGCCCGCGGGCGGCCGGGTCAGTAGAGCGGGAAGCGGGCCGTGAGGGCGTGCACCTCGGCCTTGACGGCGGCGATGTTGCTCTCGAAGATCGCCATCTTCCTGGGGTCGTCCTTGTCCTCGTCGAGACGCAGCACGCGGTCGATGAGCCCGGCGATGGTGCGCATCTCCTCGGCCCCCATGCCGCGGGTGGTCAGGGCCGGCGTGCCGATGCGCAGGCCGGAGGCGATGTAGGGCTTCCTGGTGTCGAAGGGAACGGTGTTCTTGTTGACGGTGATGCCGGCCAGCCCCAGCCAGCGCTCGGCCTTCTTGCCCGAGATGAAGTCGGGGCCGAGGTCGACCAGGAAGAGGTGGTTGTCAGTGCCGCCGGAGACGATCCGCCAACCCAGGCGTTTGACCTCGTCGCAGAGGACGGCGGCGTTGTCCAGGATCCGCTGCTGGTACGTCTTCCACGGGGGCTGCAGGGCCTCGGCGAAGGCCACGGCCTTGGCCGCGATGACGTGCATGAGGGGTCCACCCTGGACTCCTGGGAAGACCGCCTTGTCGATGGCCTCCGCCCAGTCGGCGGTGCACAGGATCATGCCCCCGCGCGGGCCGCGCAGGGTCTTGTGGGTGGTGGTGGTCACGAACTGGCAGTGGGGCACCGGCGACGGGTGCAGCCCCGCCGCCACCATGCCCGCGATGTGGGCGATGTCGGCCATGAGCAGGGTCCCCGCCTCATCGGCGATGGCGCGCAGACGGGCGAAGTCGATGACCCTGGGATAGGCGGAGGCACCGCACACGATCAGCTTGGGTTTGTGCTCGAGAGCAAGCTCCCGGATGCGCTCGTAGTCGATGGTCTCGGTCTTCCTGTCCACGCCGTAGGAGAAGACCTCGAACTCCTTGCCGGAGTAGTTGAGGGGGTGGCCGTGGGTGAGATGGCCGCCGTGGGTGAGGTCCATGCCGAGCATGGTGTCGCCCGGTGACAGCACCGCCAGGTACACCGCCATGTTCGCCTGGGCCCCCGAGTGGGGCTGCACGTTGGCGTGCTCGGCGCCGAAGAGCTCCTTGGCCCTGGCGATGGCCAGCTCCTCGGCCACGTCCACCCACTGGCAGCCACCGTAGTAGCGGCGCCCGGGGTAGCCCTCGGCGTACTTGTTGGTCATGACCGAGCCCATGGCCGCCAGGATCGCCGGAGAGGCGAAGTTCTCCGATGCGATCAGCTCCAGGCCCTGGTTCTGGCGCCGACGCTCCTCGGCGAGCGCCTCCGCCACCTCCGGATCAGCGGCCCTGATGAGGGCGTCGTGCACCTCGAAGAGCTGCTCGCGCAGCCTCTCGCCTCCGTCACCCGGCCATCTCTCGCTCATGGCTCCTCCCACTCGATCTTGTCCACCCGGCGCCGATGCCGGTCCCCCTCGAAGGCGGTGCCCAGGAACACCTCCACGACCTGCATCGCGACCCCTTCGCCGAGGACCCGGGCCCCCAGGCAGAGCACGTTGGCGTCGTTGTGGCGGCGGGCCATCTCGGCCGTGTAGGCATCGTGACAGAGCGCCGCCCGCACTCCCGGGTGGCGGTTGGCGGCCATGCTCATGCCGATGCCGGTGCCGCAGATGAGGATCCCGGTCCGGGCGTCTCCCGAAGCCACCCGGGACGCCACGAGATGGGCGAAGTCCGGGTAGTCCACCGACGTTTCGTCGGCCGGCCCCAGATCCTCGTGCTCCAGGCCGCGCTCGTCCAGCAGGCGCAGCAGGCGCGCCTTCAGGGCGACGCCGGCGTGGTCGGAGGCGAGGACGATCATCGTGGCTCCCCGTAGAAGGTCTGCTGTGGGCTGGGTTGCTCCAGCGAGGCGTACTCCTCGAGGGCGAACCGGTCGCTCATCCCGGCGATGTGGTCCGCCACCAGGCGCGCGAACCCGGCCGAGCCATGGTAGCGGGCGGCCACCTCACCCGCAACCGTGGCCAGGGGGATGTCCCTGAGGTAGGGGAAGCCCAGCTCGTCGCGGGCGCGCAGCAGGACGTAGGACGGAAGGGTCAGGGGGTTGGACCAGAACGCTCGGAAGAGCGCCGTGATCACCTTGCGGGCGCGCCAATCCTGGCGGTTGACCACGGCCTGGTTGATGATGAAGCGGTAGATGAAGGCCTTGAGCTCGACGAACTCGTCGCCCACGGTCTTGCCGAACCAGATCGTGGTCTGGGAGACCTCGCGCTCGTGGGTCCGGAAGCTCGTGCGACCGGTCACGCCGCGGCGGGCGGAGAAACGCTTCAACCGTGCGGCGGCGGCGGTCACCACGTCGGTCACCAGGAGGCGGATGAGCCCCCTGATGAGCAGACTCTGGCGGTGCCAGCGGCGCGTGTCCGCCCCATAGCTCGGGCCGATCTCGGCCATGACGCGACGGGCGACGGCCAGCTCCTCCACCTCCTCCAGGCGCACCGCGGCGGCGCGCAGCCCATCCTCCAGGTCGTGGGTCTGCTGGGCGATCTCGTCCGCCACCGCCACCGCCTGCCCCTCCAGGTGGCACGGGTCCGCCAGGGCGAGGCCGCCTTCCTCGACGAGGGGAAAGGGGAATCGGACCTTCCACGAGGTGTGCTTGAGAATGCCTTCGCGCACCTGGTCGGTGAGGTTCAGCCCGGGGCTCGCGTAGCGCCGCTCCAAGAGGTCCACCACGCGCAGCGACTGGTAGTTGTGCTTGAACGCGCCCGCGGCGGAGCTCACCGACTGTGGCAGGACGGGCTCGGCTCCAGACCCCCTCAGGATCTCATCCAGCACCTTCTCGCCGGTGTGGCCGAAAGCGGTGTGGCCGACGTCATGACCGAGGGCGATGGCCTCCGCCAGGTCTTCGTTGAGGGCCAGGGCGCGCGCGATGGTGCGGCCGAGCTGGGCCACCTCCAGGGTGTGGGTGAGGCGGGTGCGGGGGTGGTCGCCGACGTGGGGCATGTACACCTGCGTCTTGTGCTTGAGGCGGCGGAAGGCACGCGCGTGCAGGATGCGGTCCCGATCCCGCTGGAAGGCGAGACGGAAGTCCTCGGCCTGCTCGTCGCCCGAGGGCCGACGTCGGGTCGCCTCCGACGACCGCGTGGCGTACGGGGCCAGCCGCTCGTCCTCATCGTGCTCCAGGGCACCGCGAAGGCCGTCGAGCTCCACGTTCATCCTCCCGGCCCGGACGTCCCCATCGCGAGCAGGTCACCGATCAGACGCACGCTCCCTGCTGCCACCAGCGGCGACGGCAGGAGCTCGAGGGCGGCCCGGGGCGAGGGCGCACTCTGAGCCTCCGGAAAGGCCGCCCGCAGCCGCTCCAAGGGCATGGCCCGGTCGTCGTCGAGCTCGTACACGACCACGTTGCCGACCACCGGTCGCAGGAGATTGGCCATCGCCTCCACCGGCTTGTCCCTGAGGCACGAGAAGAGCAGGTGATAGAGCACCGGCGAGGCAGTCAAGTGGGCGGCCAGCGCCTGCACCCCTTCCAGGTTGTGGGCGCAGTCCGCGAGGAGCCGCCGGCCGGCGACCCGGTGGACCGACAACCGTCCGGGCCAGCGCACCTCGCCGAGGCCGCGGCGGACCGCCTCCCCCGACAGCCGTTCGATCCAGCCGAGGCGAGCCGCCCCCTGAGCAAGCGCCAGGGCGAGCTGCAGGTTGTGGATCTGGTGGGCGCCTGCCAGTGGCACGGAGAGCTCCAGCTCACCGCCCTCCCAGGCGAGGCTGGTGCTCGGCCCCGACGGCCCGCGGACGGTGACGAGCTGGTCCGCCCGCAGGGCAGAAGGTGCCCCGAGGTGAGGCACCACCTCCGGCGTGACCTGCGTGCCGAGCACGGCCAGACGGGCGGCGGCGAGCGCGGCTCCCTTGTCGGCGGCGCGGTCCTCCCAGTGCTCCCCCAGCCACTCCCGGTGGTCCGAGCCGACGTTGGTGAGGCCGGCGAGGTCGCTGGCGGCGGCGCGGGTGGCATCCCAGCGCCCGCCCATACCCGCCTCCAGCACGGCGTAGCGCACCCCGGCCTCGGCGAAGAGCAGGAAGGCGGCGGCGGTCAGGGTCTCGAAGAAGGTCAGCTCAGGGTAGCGGTCCAGTCGGGCAAGCTGCCGCTGGAGCTCATCCTGGGCGACCGGAACGCCGGCGATGCGGATCCTCTCCTCCACCCGCACCAGGTGCGGGGAGGTGTAGAGCCCGGTGGCGAGACCGTGCGCCGCCAGCACGGACTCCAGCATGGCGGCCGTGGAGCCCTTCCCGTTGGTGCCCACCACCAGCACTGAGCAGAAGGCGCGTTGGGGAGCTCCGAGGTCGTCCAGGACCTGCTGCACCAGCTCGAGCTGAGGCCGGATCCGGCCGGGCCGCCGGGCAGCCAGACTCAGCGGAAGTAGCTGAGGCATCGGGCCACCGTCTGCTTCAGCTCGGCTCGCGGCACGACCAGATCGAGCATGCCGTGCTCGAGCAGGAACTCGGAGCGCTGGAAGCCCTCCGGAAGGGTCTGCCGGATGGTCTGCTCGATGACCCGCGGACCGGCGAACCCGATGAGCGCGCCCGGCTCCGCCATGATGACGTCGCCAAGCATGGCGAAGCTGGCGGTCACGCCCCCGGTCGTGGGGTCGGTGAGCACGGAGATGTAGGGCAGGGAGCGCTCACGCATGCGCCCGAGCCCCGCCGACACCTTGGCCATCTGCATCAACGAGAGAATGCCCTCCTGCATGCGGGCGCCGCCCGAACAGGCGACCACGACGAGAGGGACGCGACGGTCGAGGCAGCGCTCGATGGCGCGGATCAACTTCTCTCCCACTGCGGATCCCATGGATCCGCCCATGAAGCCGTACTCCATCACGCCGAGGACCGCCGGCTGGCGCTCGATCTCGCCCTGACCGATGAGGATGGCGTCGCCTCCCCCGAACTTCTTGTTGTATGACCGCAGGCGTTCCGCGTAGGGCTTGGAGTCGACGAACGACAGGGGATCGGCCGATCGGAGGCGGGAGAACAACCGCTTGTACTTGCCGCCGTCGACGAGCATCTTCAAGCGGGTCTCGGCGGATATGCGGAAGTGATGCCCGCAACGGGGGCACACGTGGAGATTGTCCGAGACCTCACGGTGATAGAGGATCTCGCGGCAGGCGCTGCACTTGATCCACAGCCCCTGGGGCACTGCTCCGCCGTTACTCATCGTCTCGCCCTACTCCATCTGACCGCGCCAGCTCTCGGGCCGGGCGGTCCGCCAGCGTGGAGGCGCGTCGGGATGGTACGTCAGGAACGCTCGATCCTCAAGCAACGAAGCCCCGGCCACGCCGGGGCTTTCCCCTCGCACGGCAGTCGCGGTCAACCGGAGGTGCTCTCCTCCTCCAGGTCGTTGGGGATGCCGAGGCGTTGGCAGGCCGCGTCATACATCTGGCGGGCGGCCTTCTGGCCGGCCTGGAGATCGGCGATCTTCTGCTTCACGCGGGCCAGCTCCTCCTGGATCTGGCCCTCGATGTCCTGGATCTCCTCCTTGGTCTGCTTCAGGGCTTCCTCGTAGAACTTCTTCTGGGCGTCGGAAAGAGAAGACATCCGGTCCTCCATAACACTCAACGGTAGTTGAACGCCACGTCAATGCGAACCCACACCCGCACCTTGACGCCGTTCTTGGTTGCCGGCTTGTATCGCCACTGGCTGACCGCGTTGCGAGTCGCCTCCTCGAAACCCGCGCCCGGTGGATCCGCATGGACGATGCGGATTTCCTCCACCTTGCCGTCGGGTCCGACCAGCGCCTCCGCCGTCACCGCGCAGCGACGAGGAGAGGCCAGGGCCTGCGGGGGAGGGGTCGGCTCCACTCGGTACATCAGGATCGGCGCGACGACCCCGGCGGTGCTGGTCACCAGGTCTCCCTCCCGCACCGCCGGCGTGGGACTGGGCGGGATCGGCGTGGGGGTGGGCGGTGGCGGCGTCGGCGTCGGCGGCAGCGGCGTCGGCGTCTCGGTGGCGGTCGGGGTCGGCGTCTCCGTCGAGGTCGGGGTCGGGGTCGGCGGCAGCGGCGTCGGCGTCGGGAACTCCTGCTCCAGGCGCCGCCGCAGCTGCTCCTCCTGGCGGGCGACCTCGGCATCCGCCAAGACGCTTGCCCGGGCCATCAAGTCATCCTGGGCCGCCGTGGCCTCCGGGGTGGGGGTCGCCGTCGGCTCGTCGACCGCCGGCACGACCGGCGGCGGCGACGGCGCCATGTCCACGCCGCCGGCGCGGAACACGTAGATCAGGCCGCCTGCGAGGGCGAGCAGGAGTGCTCCCACCGCCAGCAGCCAGATCCAGCGACGGCTCCGGGGCGGCGGCTCCTCGGTGAAGCCGTGGGCCAGGGCGGCGTCGAGAGGACCTTCGTAGGCCGGCGGCCCCGGGACGGACGGCCCGGCGGCGGATCCGTCGCCCACCCCCTTGCGGGGCGGCGGGGCGGCGGGGCCGGCGAGCGACGAGGCCGTGCCTTCCGGATCGCGCAGGAACAGCGCCAGCGCCGCCTGGTCCGCCGACCAGCCCTTGCTCTGCATCACACCTTCGAGATCGCGGGCCAGATCGCGGGCCGACTGGTAGCGTCGCTCACGGTCCGGCTCGAGAGCCTTGAGCACGATGCGGTCGACCTCGGGTGGAACCGAGCGGTTGATCTTGGACGGGGCGGCGATCTTCGGATCGCGCACCTGCTCCAAAACCGACTTCTCCGTCGTGCCGGCAAAGGCCTTCTGACCGGTCAGCATCTCATACAGCACAAGGCCGAGGGAGAAGATGTCCGAGCGGTGGTCGATGCTCGCACCGTGCCCCTGCTCCGGAGACATGTACTGGAGCTTGCCCTTGAGGGCACCGGAACGAGTCTGGCTGGCCTTCGAGACCGCCTTGGCGATGCCGAAGTCGCACAGCTTGACGTCGCCCTCGTTGGAGATGAGGACGTTCTGGGGTGACACGTCCCGGTGCACGAGCCCGAGCTCACGGTTCTCGAAGTCGCGCTTGTGATGGGCGTAGTCGAGGGCCGACGCCAGCAGGATCGCGATATGGAGCGCCAGGGGGATCGGGATGCGCACGCCCTCGGCGTTGCACTGCTGGAGGACCGAGCGCAGATCGTGCCCCTCGATGTACTCCATGGCGATGTAGTAGGAGTCACCGATCTTGCCCAGGTCATAGATGTGGATGATGTTGTTGTGGTTGAGCTGAGCGGCGAGCTTGGCCTCGTCGATCAGCATTTTCACGAACTCCTCGTCGCCGGTGAGGTTGGACAGGACCCGCTTGATGGCGACCGTCTTCTGGAAGCCCTCCATGCCCACCATGCGGGCGCGGTACACCTCCGCCATGCCTCCCGTGGCCACGTGCTCCTCGAGGAGATACTGGCCGAAGCGGGTGCCCGGTTCCGCCGGGGGCGTCCGCAGTCGCGTCCGCGGGGCCTCCGGGAGCGTGTCCGCGACCGGCTCCGCGAAGGGCTCGGCCGTCGCCGGATCATCCTGCGCCGGGACAGGTCCGGCATCGACGTCGCCAGGAACACCCTGCTCCGCGAAGGGCTCGGCCTCGGCCGCAGCCTCCTGCGGCGGCAGCTCGATCGGCTCGGTCACCGCCGCCTCGATGGGCAGCACGTCCACGAGCTCCCCGGGTGCCTCGACGACGTCACCGCTCGGCGGGGTCGGTCGCGCCTCCTCCGCCTTGCGTCCCGCGATCCGCACGTCGAGACCGGCGAGGGTCTCCGACAGCATGTCGTCCACGTCCCGCTCATAGGACCGGGCGGGCCGCTGCGGCGCGGGCGCGGGGGCGCGCTCCTCCCGTGCCTCGGACAGGACGCGATCGACCTCGATTCCCGCCTCGCCCGCGTCGGCTTCGGTGGGACCGCCCCCGAAGGTCACCGGGCCCACCACGGGTTGAGCCTCGTCCTCCACATCGGAGAGGATGTCGGCGAACAGATCCGCCGACGTCAGCGACTCCTCCCCGAACCCGGCATGGTGCCGGCGCAGCTCGTCGACCCCGCCACCACCCTGCGCCGCGCTCTCGGCCGCCGCAGCGAGCAGCGTGTCCACCTTCTGCCGGAGAGCATCGCCCGTGAAAGGCCGCGGCAAGACGTCCTGGGCACCGAACCGAGTGGCGTCGCCGTCACCGTCCGCGTTCGTGGTCAGGATCAGGAATGGAGTCACCCGCAGCCCGGCACGGGCCCGCAGCTGGGTGACTGCGTCCTCCACTGCAAGCTGCGGCAGCGCTGCAGTCATGATCACGAGGTGCGGCTCGAAGTGCGCACAGACGTCCACCGCCCTGTCCAGGTCGCCAGCAACCTCGACCCGATGACCGGTCTCGGACAACGCGGCGCGGACGCGATCCACGTAGCGCTGCTCGTACTCGACGAGAAGAATGTTCCCGACCATGACGTCGCACTCGAATAGTGGTGGGGATTGGGAACCCCAATTTCATTATCGACCAGCTGACTCCAAAGTCAACCGCGACTCGTGGGACGCTATAATGCCCCGGTTTGTCGGGTCGCCCGACTGATACCTCGGAGGTGACCAATGTCGGGTCACAGCAAGTGGAGCACCATCAAGCACAAGAAGGCGCGCGAGGACGCCAAGCGCGGCAAGGTCTTCACCAAGATCATTCGTGAGATCACGGTGTCCGCCCGCGAAGGCGGCGGGGACCCCGACACGAACCCGCGCCTGCGGGCGGCCGTCCAGGCCGCCAAGGCCGCCAACATGCCGCAGGACAACATCAAGCGCGCCATCGATCGCGGCACCGGCGAGCTCCCCGGCGTGGCGTACGAGCAGGTGACCTACGAGGGCTACGGCCCCGGCGGGGCGGCCATCCTGCTCGAGGTCGTCACCGACAACCGCAACCGCACCACCCCGGAGATCCGGCACATCTTCTCCAAGCACGGCGGAAACCTGGGCGAGGCGGGCTGCGTCGCGTGGCTGTTCTCCCGGCGCGGCATCATCCTCATACCACGCGACGCCGAGGTGGACGAGGTCGAGCTCCTGGAGTGGGCCATCGAGGCTGGCGCCGAGGACCTCGACACCGAAGACGAGGAGTACTTCCGTGTCACCACCGCCGCCGAGGAGCTGCACGTCGTCAAGGACCGGCTGGAGGCCAGGGGCGTGCCCGTGGAGTCGGCGGAGCTGGCCATGGAACCGTCCACCACGACCCCCCTGGAGGGCAGACAGGCAGAGCAGATGATCCGTCTCGTGGAAGCCTTCGACGACCACGACGACGTGCAGAACGTGTGGGCCAACTTCGACATCGACGACGAGGTCCTGGCCAGTCTCGACTGATTCATCGAGGAGGTCCTCGGCAGGTCATGGCGCGACGGGTGCTCGGAGTCGATCCCGGATCAACGGCCACCGGCTGGGCGCTGGTGGTCGCCGAGGGCAACCGCTACCGGCTCGAGGAGCGGGGCGTCCTCCGCCCTCGGGGACCCGACCGCGCCCACCGCCTGGCGGACCTCGACCGCCGCTTCTCCGATCTCCTCATCCGCCTGACTCCGGACTGCTCCGCGGTGGAGTCGCCCTTCGCCGGACGCAACGTCCGCTCGGCCCTGTCCCTCGCCGAGTGCCGGGGAGTTCTGCTCGCCGCTCTCGGCCGGCAGAATGTGGCGGTCGCCTCGTACTCGCCGGCCCAGGTCAAGTCGGCGGTGGTGGGGCACGGGAATGCAGCCAAGGCCCAGGTCGCTTACATGGTTACGCGGCTGTTGCACCTGGCCGAGGATCCCCCCTCCGACGCCGCCGACGCCGCCGCGGTGGCTCTGACTCACCTCCACCTCGCGCGCTTCCAGCGCAGCGTTGACGCACCTGTGGACGCGTGCTAGCATGCCATGCCTTCATCCCGGGATGAGAGTCCGCTTTCATTCGGGCGTGGGGAAACACTGCTGGCGGCCTTGTGTCGATGCTCGGGTTGATGGAGAATGTGGGCCGCGTGAGACGGAGCTTGCCGCCATCACAGGACTCTTTTGGACTCTATAGGACTCTAAGATAAAGGGGGGGCCGATCGTGACTGGACAGGTATTCGACTATTTTCGTCAGGGTGGAATCTTCATGTGGCCGCTGCTCTTCTTCTCTCTTCTCGCCCTGACCGTGATCTTCGAACGGTTCATCGTGTTCGCCAAGGCGAAGATCAACGTCAACGAGTTCCTCACCAAGGTGCGGAAGGCGTTGCTCGTGAACCGGAACGTCAAGGAAGCCATCAAGGCGTGCGAGCAGCATCGCGGGCCGGTGGCCTCGGTGATGAAGGCCGGTTTGCTGCGCTACGGGCACAGCCGCGAGGACATCGAGAAGACCATCGAGAACGCGGCGCTGTACGAGCTCGATCGCCTCGAGCGTCGTCTCGGCATTCTCGCAACCACCGCGAACGTGGCGCCGATGCTGGGCTTCCTGGGCACCGTGAGCGGCATGATCAAGTCCTTCGCCACCCTCGCCGAGCAGGGGCTGACGAACCCGGCTGCCGTGGCCGTGGGTATCTCCGAGGCGCTCATCACGACCGCCACCGGCCTGATCATCGCCATCCCGGCTCAGCTCGCCTACAACTGGTACACGACCAGGGTGACCCGCTACGTGCGTGACATCGAAACTGCCACCAACATGCTGCTCGAGACCTTCATCGAAATGGACAGCGCGCGCTACGGTGACGGGGGCGAGAAGGCCGGGGCCTGAGAAGGGAGCCGTCGATGGCCTTGACACTGTTTCGTGGACGACAGCGGGAGTCGGCCGGCCAGATCTTCACCGCTTCGATGGCCGACATCGTGTTCCTGCTCATCGTCTTCTACGTCCTCACCTACAAGGTCGAGGTCGACCGCACCCGCGTGCAGCTGCCCGACACCTGGGTCCGGGTCAAGATCCCGGAGGAAGAAAAGCCGGCGGTGATCTCCATCGCCTCCCAGCAGGAGGGCTTCCTGATCCGCGTGTCCACGGGCGAGGAGATGTCGCTCCCGGTTTCGACCAACGAGGAGATCGTCACCTTCGCCTCCACCGAGGTCGCCCGAGACCCCAACAAGGCCTTCATCATCAAGGCCGACGAGCACGTCCCCTATGAACGCTTCGACGCCGTGCTCGACGCCCTCAAGCAATCGAAGGCCAAGTACATCTACCTTTTGTCTGACCAGAAGACCGTGGAAGAGTGAGGCGGTGACACATGAGGATGAAGAAGAAGGAAATCGCCTCCGAGATCTTCACCGGTTCCATGGCCGACGTGTCCTTCCTGCTCATCATTTACTTCATGATCACGTCGGCGTTCTCGGCCACGCGCGGTCTCGACTTCGCGCTGCCCGAGGACACCAGCACCCCCCAGGAGATCAAGCAGGAGGACTCCATCGACGTGCACGTCTTGCCCGGCCCAGTGGACGCGCCGCCGGTGGTGGAGGTGGACGGGCAGTCCATGCCCATCGACGGCATGCTGCCCTACATCGCGGAGAAGCTGCAGCAGAACCCGGAGAAGCCGGTCATCCTGCGCACCGATCCGGATGCGAGCTACGGCAACATGATCGCCGTGTTCGACCTCCTGCGGCGCGCCGAGCAGCCGCCGCCGGACGGCATCGGCATGAAGATCGAGACGATCTCCATCCCCACCCAACGGGAGATCCAGAACATCTGGTCCTTGCTGGGTGTCGGGAGATGAGGGGGCGACCATGAGCAAAGCTGGCACGTCTCAGAAGTCCGCCACCACCAGTGGCATGCCGCCCACGGTCATGGAGATCCTCGCCCAGGAGGAAAGCAGCGACCGCAAGTTCGCACGCATCGCTCTCGGCCTGGCCGTGGTCTTCCATGTCTTCCTCTTTGCCATCACGTGGCCCACCTTCGCGGGCGCGACCTCCGAGGCCAAGGAGAAGAAGCAGAAGATCTACGTGGTCAAACAGGTCAAGTTCAAGCAGCCTCCGCCGCGCCGGGAGCAGCAGATTCTCAAGCCTCGCACGCAACGCGTCCCGATCCCGGATCCCACGCCCGACCAGCCGGAACCGATCCGTGAGCAGCAGCCACAAGAGGACGTGGACTTCGTTCCCGACGACAACCTGGTCCTCGGCGTCCCCGAGGCGCCGCCGCCACCCGAGCCCGAGGGTCCGATTCGCTTCGTGGTCGGGGGCAAGGTCACCGAACCCGTCAAGGTCGGTGGTCCCAGCCCCCTCTACCCCGAAGCGGCACGGCGGGCACGGATCTCGGGCACGGTGGTGCTGGAGTGCGTGATCGGCAAGGATGGGACCGTGGAGAGCGTGAAGGTGCTCAAGGGGCTTCCGCTCGGGCTCACGGAGTCTGCCACGGACGCCGTGAAGCAGTGGCAGTTCAAGCCGTCCACCCTCAACGGGAAACCCGTGGAGGTCTTGTATATCCTCACGGTGAAGTTCAACCTCCAGTAACGTTGATCACTGTCCATGGCACTTCAGGGGTCTCTTACCGAGCTGTCATTGCCCGACGTGATCCAGTTGGTGAGCGTCTCGGGCAAGACTGGAGCCTTCTTCATCGAGAGGGACGGGGAGCTCGGGAAGATCTTCCTGGTGGACGGCCAGATCGTTGACGCGAGCATCGGAGCAACCAGGGGCGAGCACGCCGTGTACGAGCTCGCCACCTGGTCCAGTGGGGACTTCTCGTTCCAGCCCGGAGCACGCAGCGACCGCACCACCATCCAGGTTTCAAACGCCAGCCTGATGATGGAGGCGGCGCGCCGCCTCGACGAGTGGCGGGTGCTCGGGAGGAAGATCCCGTCCCTGGATCTCATCCCGTACTTCCCCCGCCGCGACCAGGGCCAGGACCAGGTGACGCTCAGCCCCCAGGAGTGGGTGCTGGTGACGAGAATCGACGGCACGACGTCCATCCAGGACATCGCGAGCGACCTCAGGTGGGGCGCCTTCGAGGTGTCCAAGCTGCTCTTCGGCTTTCTCACGTCGGGGCTGGTTGCGCTGCGCTCGCCGGAGGAGACGCCCGCCGTCGAGCAGCGCATGCAGGCCGGCCCCAGTGCCCAGACTTTGCTGGGCCTGGCCGATCGAATCCGCGCGGTGGCCCTGGACATCGTGGGACCGGGTGCCCGGCGCACCATCGAGAAGCAGTACGACCATGCGCGGACGTTGATCGAGCAGGGCGAAGGCCTGAACGCGATCCGTGCCATGGTGAGGCAACACAGCAAGGCCATCTCCCTGCTCAAGGGAGCCGAGGTCGCGGCTATGTTCGACGAGCAGGCCCAGCCACTACTCGGCCAGATGAGGCCGAGCAACACCGATCGGGAGGCGAAGCGTCATGACATGTAAGAGAAATCGGCGGATCGTCGGCTGGGCGGCCGCAGCGGCACTGCTCAGCCTGGCCGTGGCCGTGCCCAGCTATGCCGACTGGGAGAAGGGCGTCAAGGCCTTCAGCAGCAAGGACTACGCCACTGCCATCAAGGAGTTCCAACAGGTCACCGAGACCAATCCCGACTTCGCCGGTGGCTACTACATGCTGGGGCGCGCGCAGCTCGCCAACAAGGAGCTCAGCCCCGCCGTGGCCAATCTGCGCAAGGCCGTGGATCTGGACGGCGGCAACGCCTCCTACAAGCTCGCGTACGCTCAGGCCCTCCTCCAGACCGGCGAGTACTCCACCGCCTACGGCGTGCTCAAGCCCATGGACCTCGCCGCCATGGACGTGCGGTACCGGAGCGCCTACGCCCTGCTCTTCGCCCAGGCAGCCACCAGGACCGGACATTCCGACCAGGCGATCGGGATTCTGACGCGGCAGCTGGCCGCCGACCCCAAGAACGCGAGCCTGGCCAAGGCCCTCGGCGTCGCCTACAACGACGTGGGCAACGACGCCAAGGCCTTCGATGCCTTCCGGAAGGCATATGACCTCGACCCCAACGACATCGAGAGCGGCCGCTCGGCGGTCGCTGCCGGGATCGAGACGGCTCGCCGCTCGTCCTCGAGCACCCAGAAGGAGCGGGCGTACCGGGACGCCGCCCAGGTCGCCGATCGCGTCGCTCAGGCGGCTCCCAGCTTCCAGCACAAGCTGCTGGCGGGGGAGGCGTGGCTGGGCGCCAAGAACTATCAGAAGGCGCTCACCTACTTCGACGGCGCCTCGTCGCTGAAGCCCAACAACGTGCTGGTTCACTACTACATCGGCCAGTGCTACACGTCCCTGAACAAGCTGGACAGCGCCCTGGGCGAGCTCCAGCAGGCCCTTCGCATCGGCAGCGCGAGCGACAAGCAACGCAAGCTGATCTACGGGCAGATGGGCTACGTGTACGACCTGCAGAAGGACTACCAGAAAGCGGCCAACGCCTACCAGGAGGCCGGCGACTCCAGGATGGTCGCCCAGATGAAGGACAAGCAGGCGGCCAAGGAGCAAAACCTCGAGGCCGACAAGGAGCAGGCGGAGTTCCAGCGCAAGCTCAAGGCCCTGGAGATGCAGATCAAGGAGCTCGAGCAGATCGGGGAGATGGACGAGGCGAATCAGCTTCGCCAGCAGCTCGAGGAGCTCAAGAAGGCCATCAAGAAGTAGGCGCGATCAGAGATCCGCGGCGGCGTGGCGGCTCAAGACCACCGCCGCCGCCGTCAGGGGAAGGCCGCAGGCGAGCATCGCCTCCATCGCCAGAACCGGGATCGACAGGCGCAGGTCCGGCAGACCGAGGCTCGCGGTGAGCACCGAAAGGCGGCCGACCGCCAGCGACGTGCCCACAGCCGCCAGGACCGCTGCCACCACACCCGGCGCCGCGCAGGCGAACAGGAACGGTCCCCGGACGGCCGGCTCCGTGGCCCCCACCAGGCGCATGATGGTGATCTCGTCGGAGTGCCGGTAGAGCTCCAGGTGCACCCACACCGCTGCGAACACAGTGGCTGCCAACAGGAGCATGGCGCTCGTCAGCACCAGGACCGTCCCGACCGCGCGCGCGCTCGAGCCCACCGTACGCTGCACCGACGACCGGGGTCCGATCGCCACCACCGCCGGGCTCCCCTCGAGCGCTCCGACGCTCTCCGGATCGCGGGTCGTGATCTCGATCAAGGGCGTCAGCATTCCACCATCATCCTCGAGGAGATCGGAGAGGTAGGGGAACCAACGGGTCAAACGAGCGGCGAGATCGGATGGCGACACCTCCTCCACCCGCCACTCGGGATGAGCGGCCCGCTGCTCCGAAATCCACTCTTGCCGCTGCTCTTCGCTCATGAGCGGGTGGAGTAGCACGGGCACCACGTCCGCGTTCCCCGCCATCTCCGCCACCGGTCCCAGCCAGGCGATCACGGTCCAGCTCACTCCCGCCAGACAGACGGGGACCGCGAGGCTCACCGCCAGCCCGAGGCTCACCAGGACTCGGTGACGGAGCACCAGCCATCCCTCTGCGAGGGCGTGTCGGATCACGGCGGCCACGCCCCGTCGTAGTCCACCGTCCCTGCGTGGAGGACGAGCGTACGGGCCGGGATCGAGTCCAGCAGCGAGTGGTCGTGGGTCGCCACGAGCACCGTGGCGCCCTGGTAGTTGATGTCACACAGCAAGCTCAGGAGCTCGCCGGCGAGATCGGCGTCCAGGTTGCCGGTCGGCTCGTCCGCCAGGATGAGACGGGGTTGATAGGCGAGGGCCCGCGCGATGGCCACCCGCTGCTGCTCGCCACCCGACAGGGACTCCGGAAACGCGCTCTGCCGGTGGTGCAGGCCGAGCCGCTTCAGGACCTGATAGGCACGACGATGAGCCTCTCGTGGAGCGATGCCGTGGAAGCGGAGCACGAAGGTGAGGTTCTCCATCACGGTCTTGCTCCTGAGCAGCTTGAAATCCTGGAAGATCACGCCGACCTTGCGTCTCAGGAGGGCGAGCTTGCGGGGGGGAGCTCATCAACCCGCTCTCCCGCAACCCAGACCTCGCCGGCGGACGGCCGCTCCGCCGCGTACAGCATCTTCAGCAGCGTGGTCTTGCCGGCCCCCGAGGGCCCGGTCAGGAACACGAACTCTCCTGCCTCCACACGCAGGTTCAGATCCCGCAGCACGGGTCTGCCGTCGAAGCTCTTGGCGAGGTTGCGCAGCCGAATCACCGCCTGTCGAGCTCCCTGCCTCCTGCGCAGCCGAGGCACGACCTCCCGGTCTCCTCTCCACAGCCGACCACCTGTGCCGGTGTCTGCAGACGGGACGCTGGGCGTGCGTTGGTCGAGCGGTCGACGTTCGTGAAGGGCGAGCCCCCGTGCTCGGTCTTCGCATTGTACCATTGGGCAGCGGGGCGACGCGGGGTGACCAAGCTCGACGACGGCGGATGGCGAGAGGTGGCGGTGGGCTCGGAACGTGCCCTCAGGCGCCGCGACCCGGATGGCGCCACATTCCTCTTCGGCCAGGGGCCACCGCGCGTCACGACGGAGCTCGAGGGGCGCAGGCGCGATCTGCGACGCGCGCTCGAGTCGGCCGTCGACGGCCTATGTTGGTGCAACCAGGTTCACGGCGTGGAGGTGCGCGCGGTCCGAAGGCCCGGGGCGGAGGAGCCGTTGGAAGCGTGTGACGGCCTCCTCACGGCGACCCCCGCCATCGCTCTCCTGCTCCAGACCGCCGACTGCGTGCCGGTGCTCGCCGCCGGGCGGCGGGTGGTCGCTGCGGTCCACGCCGGCTGGCGTGGCGCCGCCGGCGGTATCGTGCGCCGCCTCATCGAGCGATGCCGCCGGCTCTATGAGGAGGAGCCAACCGCGCTGCGGGTCTACCTGGGACCGGCCATCTGCGGCGAACACTACCCGGTGGGAGACGAGGTCATCGCCGCCCTGGAGACGCAGCGGGTCGATGCCACTCTGTGGCGCCGTGGGGAGCACGTCGACCTGCGCGCCTTCCTCGCTGCGCAGCTCCACGCCCTCGGTGTGGACCGCGTCCAGTCGGTCGGACCCTGCACCGCCGGCACGCCCACCCTCGCTTCATACCGACGCGACGGCGCGAAGGCGGGTCGCCAGCTGTCGGTGGTCTATCGGCGCCGCCCTTGAGGAGACCGCAGGCCGTCGTCAGGGCAGCCCGGAGGGTCGTTGCCCCTTCAGCTGACCACATGCGGCGGCCACGTCCGCACCCCGTGACCAACGCACCGTGGCGGTGAGGCCCCGGTCGCGGAGACGGCTGGCGAAGGTGTCGATCACATCCACCGCGGGCCTGTGGAGGCCCGGGAGGAGACCTTCGTCCTCGTTGCAGGGGATGAGGTTGACCTTGCTCGGCAGCCCGCGCAGCAAGTCGGCCAGCAGGTCCGCGTCGGCGGTCGCGTCGTTGAAACCCCTCAACAGGACGTACTCGAAGGTGATGCGGCGTCCTGACTCGAGGGGGAAGCGCCCCAGCTCGGCGACCAGCTCCGGGAGCGGATACCGACGGGCGATGGGCATGATCAGGGCCCTTCGCTCCTGGTCCGGCGCATTCAGGGAGACGGCCAGCTTGGGCCGCCTCGGGAGGCGCGCCAGCCAGCGGATGCCGGGGAGCACCCCGGCCGTGGACACGGTGATCCGCTTGGGGCTGATCCTGGTCATGAGCACATCGAGCGCTCGCCCGAGGTGAGCTGTGTTGAGCAGGGGCTCGCCCATGCCCATGAACACGATGTTGATCCGGTCCGCGGGCTCGGGCTGGGCGCGCGCCATCACCCGGTACTGGCCCACGATCTCGCTCGGCGTGAGGTTGCGCCCCGGTCCCAGCGCGCCGGTGGCGCAGAACGTGCAGCCCAACGCGCAGCCCGCCTGGGAAGACAGACAGAGCGTCAGCTTGGGGCCGCCCGGTATTGCGACACCCTCCACCGTGGTCTCATCCGCGAGCCGGAACAGGTACTTGCGGGCGCCGTCCGGGGCGGCCACCACCGCCGCCACCTCGGGATCCCGGAGGGTGAAGTGCTCCTCCAGCTCGCCTCGCAACACGCGGGGCAGGTTCGTCATGTCGGCAAAGCTGGTCGCATCGCGCTCCAATATCCAGTGAGCCACCTGGCGACCGCGGAAGGACCGGTCGAGGTGATCACGAAGGATGGCGGCGATCTCCTCCGCCGACCTACCGACCAGGTTTGTCCGGTCCGTGGTCTCTGCCATGGGGTTCCACCCGCCGCGAGGAGGTCCGCTGTGTGCGGTGGCGGCTGGGCGAGATGCCGAGGGAGGTGAGCAGGCGGGCGTCGGTGGCATCGATCCGATAGTCCGCGGACACCTCGGAGGGATCCACGTGGATGTGGATGGCACCATCCTCAGCCTCCAGGGGTCCTCCGTCGCGGCACACCAGGGAGGCTTCCAGCAGCATCACCGCCTGCCACCCGTCGTGGTGGAGCTCGTCGAGGCAGGCCTTGACCTCCTTGGACTGGATCACGGACCCGTGGACCGCCTGTCCGAGGCGCTTGAGAAGCTGCTGGAGTTTCTGTGTCCGGGACTCCTCCATGAACCCTCCGGGAAGGTCAACTCACCTCCTCCCCCAGATCTTTCAATACTAGCAGAGCAGGAACCGTTCCTCGGTACGTCCCTGAGCGGCCGCTGCTACCATGCCCACCGTGGGAGATCGAGCGGCACCTCTCCGCACGGATCGCTGGCATCGGCGGGAGCCCCTGGTCGGCGATGCCTCCTGGCGCCGCTACACCCGGGTCGAGGCCGACGGCGGGTCGAGGACGGCGATCTTGGCCGAGTACGGCCGGGAGGCGGCGGCCACCATCGGCCGCGACCTCGAGGTGCTGCGCTGGTGCCGGGCCCACGGCCTCCGCGTCCCCGACGTCCTCGACAGCCGGCCCGCGGCGGGGTGGATGGTGGTCGAGGACTTCGGGATCGAGGACGCGGCCACCACCCTGCGCAAGGCCGCCGGTCCCGAGCGGTTGGATCTCCTCCGACGCACCCTCCACCCGCTCGCCACTCTGGCCGGCCTGCCGCCTCGGGGGCTGCCTGGGTGGAACCGCCCTCTCGACGAGGCGCGCCTGCGGTTCGAGCTCGCCGGCTTCCAGCTCTGGTACGTCAAACACCTCCGGGACGTTACCCCGACGCTCGCACTGAGTGCGTATCTGGACCGGCTGGCAGCCGCGGTGGCGGCCCATCCGCTCCGCGTCTGTCACCGCGATTTCCACCTCAACAACCTGTTCTTCCTGATCGACGGCGGAGTGGGCATCATCGACATTCAGGACATCCTGGTGGGACCCGACACCTATGACGCCGCCTCCTTGCTCGAAGAGAGGGACACTCCGGAGCTCCTCGCTGCCGGCGAAGCAGAGCAGTGGCTCAAAGAGTGGGCGGACATGGTGGGCGCGGCCCCCGGCTATCGCCGACGGTTCGCCGAGGCACGCCTGCAGCGTGCGCTCAAGGTGCTCGGCACCTTCGCCCGTCTCCTCCTCGAGGGTCGATCGCGCTACCGCCCGTGGCTCACCGCCCTCGAGGCGCGGCTCCGCAGCGCGGCCGGAGAGCTCGGGCTTCCATCCTCCTTGACAGCTCTTCTGGTAGACTAGCTCGGAACGGAGGTCCGCATGTTCGGTAGCCTCGGTCTGCCAGAGCTTCTCATCATTCTCGCGATCATCGTCGTGCTGTTCGGCGTGAACAAGCTGCCGCGACTCGGCAAGGGTCTCGGCGAGGGGATCCGAAACTTCAAGGACTCGGTGCGCACACCGGACAAGGAAACGGACGGCGACGCCCGAAACGGCGGCCAGGAGCACGGCACCGTCGAGCCCAAGTGAGGCCGCAACCCCGCCACGGCGACTCCCGCCACCAGATCACACTCCAACCGGCCGCGGGTCGCGCCGATCATGTCCCCGGCTGACTCGCCGCGCGACCTGATCGAGGACCGCCTCCGGCGGGAGCTCGAGGCGGTCCATGTCGAGGTCTCGGACCAGAGTGCCCACCACGCCGGGCACGCCGGAGCCGCGGGCGGCGGGCACTACTCCGTGCTGATCGTGTCGCCGCGCTTCGAGGGCCTCACCAGGCTCGAGGCGCAGCGTCTGGTGTATGCCGCCATGGGCGATCTCATGGCATCGGCGGTGCATGCCCTTCAGATGCGGACGCTCACCCCCGCGGAGTGGACACGCCGGCGTTCACCGGGCTGATCCCGCAACCGCACCCCCCCTGCCGCGGTCAGGCCGCCTCCGGACCGCTCGCGGGCGCCCCCAGCACCCGCCGCACCACATAGGCGATGGTCGCCAGGCCGGCGATCAGGAGGAGGGCGAAGAGGGCGGTGTTGAACCACTGCGGCGCCGTCTGCCACGTGAAGTGAGAGGTGGCAGGCTGCAGGTAGAACACCCGGACCTGGTCGCGGACGATGGTCATGACCGCGATGACGAGCACCGCGGTGGCCGCCACGCCACCGACGAGGCCTGGGCTCTGCACGGGATCGGAGCCACGAGCCAGCATCATCACCAGCCCCACGGCGAGCAAGATGGCCAGGATCAGCGGCACCATGGTGGCGGCCCCTCCCCGCATCAGGGAGAGCAGCACCGGGCGCGGCAGCACGGCGAGGAGGATGAAGCCGTCCGCGAGCACCAGCGCCGTGGTCCACAGAGCCCATCGCCACGCATAGGCGGCGATGCGGCGGTTGCCGTCGGCGTCTTCGCCCGCACGGGCCCGCCGCACTGCCCACCAGGCCATGATCACGGCAGCGAACGCGAGCGCTGCGAGAACGAAGTGCAGGAGGCGCGGCCAGAAGGTCGCGTCTGAGAGGACCGCCAGCGGCGCCTCCGCGAAGCGCGCCCACTGCCCCGGCTGGGCCTGGATCAGGTACACCGCCACCTGCAGGCAGGCGATGAGCAGGAAGGCCACCGCCGCCAGCACCAGCCATCCCCCCCACCCTGGCCCCGGGCGGGAGCGCCCCGCAGCTTGTACAGGTAGGCGGCGTAGTATCCCAGGACGAGCAGTGCGAGGAGGGAGAACCAGATCCAGCCCAAGAGGATGGTCGCAGTGTAGAAGTACTGCTGATACAGGACCTGGATGAAGAGCAGGGGCGCGATGCCGGTGGTGATGGCGAGGGCGATGGCGAAGGTGTTCACCGAGGCCAGACGGCGCGCCAACAGCAAACGGTGATCGCCCTCGCGACCACCGGACGCGATGTGGCTCACCGCCGCCAGCAGGCTGCCGCCGAGGGTGAGGTTGACGAAGAGCATGTGCAGAAAGAACGTCAGCACCAGAAGTGACTGGAACAGCCACGGCGGACCGGGCAGACCGTGGGGATCGAGTCCGGGGATGAGCTCCATGTTCATGGCCGTCCTCCTTGCGCTGCCGGCGTGCCATCGGTGCCCGTCAGGGTGCCCAGGTAGGCGGCGAGGTCGCTGATCTCGTCCTCGCTGCCCACCAGCGGCGGCATGTACGGATAGTCCAGGGTGGCCACGTTCACGGGCTGCCCGGGGGGGGCCTTGGCGTAGGTCTGCCCCATGTCGTGGAGCACCATGAGCACCCCGGAGATCATGTCCGGATCGTCCGGGAGCGAGGCCCGGATGCTCTGGTATCCGTCGATGGTGTGGCAGCTCGAGCACTGGCCGCGGAACATGGCCCGACCGCGAGCGACGGGACCCTGGCCGACGCCCTGCGTCGCCCACGCATCATGGACGAGGAATCCGTCCCGGTCGAAGGCTCCGATGTCGCTCACACGCAGCCCATTGGAGAACATGTAGTGATAGATCAGGAAGGGCTTGCGGACGCCCTCCCGGAGCCACTCGTAACCTCCGAAGAAGACCACTGACGAGGCCAGCAAGACGACGGCCGCGCCGCCCCGCGCCACGCGCAGCCTCGGCAGGGCGAGCATCATCACCGTCACGACCACGAGCGTCGCGGCCAGGGCCCACAGCAACAGGTGGCGCACCGTGGCGAGCTGAGGCAGGGTCGGGCTCGTACCCCGGAAGAGGTCGGTGACGCTCGCGGGAAGCTGCGCTTCCCACCATCGGTAGCCGCCGTAGGCCACGAGCACGCCCGCCGTCATCCACAACCCCAGGTAGCGCACGAGACGGGCCCGCTCCTGGGGAGTCCCGCGCAGAGCGGCGAGCATCATGAAGGCGGTGCCCATGAGGAGGGCGATGCCTGTACGAAGGACCACACTCGGCCAGTAGGTCGGGTTGAAGAACCCGTCCCAGAACCCCTGGGTCTGGAGCCAGGCACCGGGCGTCAGCATGAACGTGATGATGCCGTTGATGATCACCAGGGACAGGTAGGCGGAAACGAAGTAGACCCAGATCAGGAGCAGGTGAGCGCCCTTGGAGATGCGGTCCCAGGTGGCGTAGTAGATGACGGCCGTGGCGATCTCCACGATGAAGAACACCCACTCGATGGCCCATCCCCACACGTACGTGTGAATGAGGGCCGAGATGGCCGCCGGCGAGATGAGTCCCGCCGTCACCCAGATGCCAACCCCGCTGACGGCGCCGAACACGGTGGACAAGAGGACCAGGATCAACGATGAGCGGCGGGCCAGCTCGCGCAGCTCGCCGTCACCCCGGCGCACCGACAGCGTCTCGGTGACCGCCACCACCAGGCCGCCTCCCACGGCGAAGTGCGCGACGACCACGTGCGCGATCGCCACCACGGCCATCAACACGCCACCGCCCATGGCGATGTCCCAGATCGGGTAGTTCATATGATCATCCCTCCGCGCGCCGGTGTTGAAGCAGCCTAGCACTCGCTCGAGGCACAGGCAAGTCTCTTAGTTTGAACGTGTAAGTGGCCGCCCCGTAGCCCATGGACGGAGGGCCTGGCCAACGCCGATGACACCCATGACAGCTCGGGCACGGATGTCCGATGTTTGCCAGCCGCCACTTGACATTACGCTACACGGGATATATCGTAGTTGAGACGGTGATAATGAGTCTTAATGATATTGGACGACTGATATGAACAAGCTTGCCCAACGTGCCCAGAAGCTATTCATCCAGTACTTGAGGGAGAACAATCTCAAGGTGACCCAGGAGCGGTTGGCCCTGCTGGATGAGATCTTTTCCACCAACGAGCACCTCGACGCCGACGAGCTCCTGGCGCGCATGAAGACGAAGCAGCGCAAGGTGTCCCGCGCAACGGTCTACCGCACCCTCGATCTGTTGGTGCAGTGCGGCCTGGTGCGCAAGAGCCGGCTCGGACGCGAGCACTACTTCTACGAGAAGATGGAGCCCGGCGGCGGCCACCACCACATGGTCTGCACGGCGACCGGCAAGATCATCGAGTTCTGGGACGCGGAGCTCGACGAGCGGTTGCGCCGGATCTGCCAGGAGCACCACTTCCGGCCCTCATTCATTTCCATCCAGATCCAGGGGCTGAGCGAGGAGGGTCAGAAGATGGAGCAGGAGACCACCTTCTTCTAACCTGCGTCCGTCAGCACCAGCTTCACGAAACGGCGCTTCCCGACCTGGATCAGCACCTCGCGCTCGGCGTGTGCGTCCAGGGCGGCCTTGGGGTCGGTGGCGGGCTCACCATCGAGCTTGACCGCCCCCTGCTCGAGGAGCCGCCGCGCCTCCGAGTTGGACGCTGCGAGGCCAGCACCCACCAGCGCCTTGGACAGCAAGACCGAGCCACCGTCCACGGCCAGCTCCACGGTGGGCACCTGGCTCGGCTCGTTCCGGCGGCTGAACACGCGCTCGAACTCCTCCTGCGCGCTGGCGGCTGCGACTGGGGAGTGGAAGTCGGCGACGACGACGCGGGCCAGCTCCTTCTTGACCTCCATGGGGTGCTGCCGCCCGTGGTGCACGGCCTCCTGCAGAGCTTGGATCTCATCGACGCCACGGTCGGTGACCAGGAGCCAGTACCGCCACATGAGCTCGTCGGAGATCGACATCAGCTTGCCGTACATCTCGAAGGGAGGGTCCTCCACCGCGATGTAGTTGCCCAGGGACTTGGACATCTTCTCCACGCCGTCGAGACCTTCCAGCAGGGGCAGGGTCATCACCACCTGTGGCTCCATGCCCCGCTCGCGCATGACCTGACGGCCGATCATCAGGTTGAAGAGCTGGTCGGTACCCCCGAGCTCGACGTCCGCCTCCAGGGCCACCGAGTCGTAGGCCTGGGCCAAGGGGTAGAGGAACTCGTGGAGTGCGATCGGCTGCTGCGCCTGGTAACGGGTGCGAAAGTCCTCGCGCTCCAGCATCTGTGCCACCGTCACCGTGGCTGCGAGCCGGATCCACTCCTCGGAACTCAGGGCTCCGAGCCACCGCTCATTGAAGTCGATGACGGTCAGCTCCGGATCCAGGAGCTTGTAGATCTGGCGCTCGTAGGTGGCGGCGTTGGCTTCGATCTCGTCTCTCGTGAGCTGGGGACGGGTCGCCTTCTTGCCGGTGGGGTCTCCGATCAGGCCCGTGAAGTCACCGATCACGAACACCACTCGGTGTCCGAGCTGCTGGAAGTGGCGCATCTTCCGGATGACGACGGTGTGCCCCAGGTGGAGGTCAGGCGCCGATGGGTCGAAGCCGACCTTCACCGTCAGGGGCCGTCTCTCCGACCTGGCACGCCGGAGCTTGGCGGCCAGCTCCTCGGCGGGAATCACCTCCACGCAGCCCTTGGTGAGGAGACGGAGCTCCCCGCTGATCTCGTCTCGGGTCACTGGTTGCACCTCCCGGGCCCCTATCCTAACCCGATTCGCACCGCCCGCGCGCCGCCTTCGCGGCCATGGTGGAAGGCCGCCGTCAGGGACCGGGGGAGCGCACGGCCGGGATGGGGAGCACCCCGGCGCCGGTGGTGACACGTTCCGACCACGGTGCGAGGCCGGCCAGGGCCTGGTTCATCGGCTCCGGATCCAGCCTCAGCGCCTCCATCTCGAGATCGGCGGCGCCGCGCCAGGTCGCCGCTCCCGCCGCCACCGCCGCACAGCGCCGCGCGGCACCCAAGGGCCCACTTCCCGCAACGGCCAGCTCGGCAGCCAGGCGCCGGCGCAGGTCGTCGAGCTCGGCGGTGCTCGCCCGCGCCGTGAGCCCCGGCCACGCCGCGCGCACCCGTTGCTCCAGATCAGCGAGGGGAAGCTCGGCGCGCGCCACCAACAGCAGCACCCTTCTTCCGGGCACCAGCGGCTGCAGCACCTCCATCTGAACCTCCTCCTCGAGGGACCGGGCCCGCGCTCGAAGAAGCTCCTTGAGCGCCACGGGAATGACCTCACCCGTACCCCTGGCCAGCTCGAGCTCCACCACCAGCACCGAGGTGTCGCCGGCGACCGCCTCTCGCGTTCTCGACGTCGGCTCCACCTCGCCGCCGTGGGGGGCCACGGTGGGCGCTCCGCCTCCCACGCCGAACTTACGCACGGCCTCCAACGCCGCCTCACCGTCTGGAGCGACGATCCCCAGGGCCAGGTTGCTCGGTTGGAGGAGGCGCGCGGGGACCGGCCCCCCTTCCTCGCCAAGACCGAGCACGGTGGCCATCAGCTGGAGCGCACGGCGACGTGCGTCGGCACCGTCCACCACCACCGGCCGATCATCACCCGAGACCCGCTCCAGGGCCGGCTGCAATGCCTCCAAGATCTCGGCCAGGCCGTCCGGCGGCGCCGCCAGCTCCAACAGCGGCGGGTCCTGTCCGACCCGGACCCATCCCGGCGCCATCCCCGAAGCCCGCACCTCGGCAGCCAGGCGGGCCAACACCAGAGTGGTCAGCCCACCGTCCAGATCCTGGACCAGGACCGGTCGCAGCACGACCGCGGCCAGTCCCGCCCCGGGGCGCTCGAGCACCGCTGCCATGGCGTCGTTGTCAAGCTGCACGGTCTGCGCACCGGGCGCGAAGCGGGGGTTGAAGACCCGCGGCGGCAGCACCAGCACCCCCCGCCCTGGGTGGGTGGGAAACCAACGTGCCGCGGCCACTCGCAGTCCCGTCTCGGTCACGCCGGCGGCGCCGAAAAGACGTTCGCGGATGGCCGCATCGCCCCCATCCAGCCAGAGACGCACGAGATCCTTCGCCCCCTCCGGATGGTTGCCCAGGGCCGCCAGACGCCGCACCTCGACCCGCTGCCGAGCCATCTCCACCTGCTCTCCCCCGAGCTCAGGTTCGGCCGCCAATCGCGCCAGCTGCAGCCGCAGGTCGCGGAGCGCCACCTCCGCGAGCTGGGCATCCACGGTCCGTGACAGGACCGCCACGTTCCCAGCCATCTGACTGCTCAGGCCCGGTATGCGCTCCCCCAACATCGAGGGAAGCATCTCGAGAAGCACCTCCACCGTGCTCCGCTGCCAGTCCCCCGGCGAAGGCAGGGGCAGCTCGAGTCGGATCGTGGCCTCGTCCCCGGCGCCCCCCAGGCGGCGCTCCACCCCGCCCTCCACCAGGTCCGGGCGCACCTCGTCAGCGGTCGCACCCAAGGCACGACCGGCCACGAACCGCTCCAGAGCACCGCGAAGATCATCGGCTCTGACGCCACCCACCGCCACGACGACCCGCGGCGCGGTCTCGAGCGTCCCCAGCCTCGTCTCCAGGTCGGCGACGAGGGTGAGGTCGCCGCTGGTGACGGCGGCGACGCCACCGTCGGGCTGCGGCCAGGCGATGGTGGTGGCCTCGGACAGGGGGAGACTCACGAGCACCACCTCCGTTCCCCCGGAGAGCTGCTCCACGTGCAACGCCTGGGCGCCCGCCGCCAAGGGAAGGAGAAGGGCCGCCAGCAGCCCGGCGACGGCACCTCCAAGACGCTGAGGACAAGGGCTTTCCATACGCACTCCGAGGCTCATGGTAGCATGCCTGCAATGCGCCAAACCGGCTCTCTCGCCGCCCCGTCGACCGTGCTGCTCGGCTGGCTGTCGGCCGCCGTGGCGGTGCCATCGGCGCTGCTCGCCGCCGCCGTCGGGCAGGGACTGGGAGCCGTCGCCGGTGGCTGCCAATGGATCGGGATCAGCCTTCCCATGGGGCGACCCGTGTGGGCGTTGGTCAACCAGCCGGTCCTCGATTTCGCGTCTCGACCCACCGCCCTCGGCTACTGGCTGGGATCTCTCCTGCTGCCCCTCGTCGGCGCCCTCGGCGTCCTCGCGGCGGTGGCTCGGCCGCGCTCCGTGGCCGGGGCACTGATCGCGGTGGAGCTGGCCTGGGGAGCGACCCTGGGGATGGCGTGGCGCGCCTTCTTGGACCCGGTGGACGGGCACTTGGTCCACTGGTTGGCCCTCCACGACCTGCCCCGGCCTCTGGTGTGGACCGCTCCCGCCCTGGCGGCGCTGGTCGCCGTCCCCACAACCTTGCGCCTGTTGTCCACGGCCCGGGCCGGTCGGGCACACTTGGGACGTCGGCAACGCCTCGGTGTGGTGGTGATCCACCTGATCCCGCCCGCGCTCTTGTGGCTCGGCCTCGGCTACGCGGCGGCCGGCCGCCCCAGCCTTGGCGCAGCGGTCGCCATGGCTCCACCCGTGGCCGCGGCGCTTGCCATCGCCTTCCTCTTCTACCCCCCGTCGCCGGCCCGGACCCTCGGCAACCGCCACCGGGTCGCTGTCGCCTGGATGTTGGCGGCAGCCATCCCCTTGGGCGGCCTTCTGTGGCTCGGCGGACGACCCCTCGGCGGCGGCCGCTGGACCGCGGTGCTGTGGGCTCGGCCCGACGCCCGCAACAACATCAGGGCCTGGATCGAACCGAGGCCGCTGCCCTGGGTGAAGGGGGCGCCGGCGGTGACGCCCTCGGGAATAGGGACGCCGCCGTCCGAGATTTCCTTCTTTTCGGGGCGGGTCAGCGTCCGGCGGGCCACACCCCGGGGGGGCGGGCCTCCCCTCGTGACCTGCAGCCGCCGAGACCAGGAAGGATAACGAGCCATGAACGACAAGGTGACGGACGCCCTCAACCAGCAGATCCAGGCGGAGTTCTTCTCCTTCTACCTCTATCTCGCGGTGGCGGCCTACTTCAAAGATGAACACCTGGACGGGTTCTCGCACTGGATGCGGGTGCAGGCCTATGAAGAGTTCGGTCACGCGATGAAGCTCTTCGACTTCGTGGCCGAGCGCGGGGCACAGGTGCGTCTGCTGCCCCTGGACGCCCCCCGCGCCACCTGGGAGTCACCGTCCGCGGCAGTGCACGACGTGCTCGAGCACGAACGCCACATCAGCGGGCGCATCGACTCCCTGGTGAACCAGGCCACGGCCGTGCAGGACCACGCGACCACGGTGTTTCTCCACTGGTATGTGAACGAGCAGGTGGAGGAGGTCGCGACCGCCGACACCCTCTACCACCAGGTGAAGATGGTGGAGGGAAGCCCGCAGGGCCTGCTCATGCTGGATCGCGAGCTGGCGGGCCGTCCGGTCGCGCCCGGTCCCTCCACGGCCTGATCAGGAGGCCGAGCCTCTCGAAGGCGGGCCGTCCGCGCCCAGCAGGGCGTGGCGGACCATGGCGCCGGCAACGTCGACGCCGGTCGCCTCTTCAAGGTGGAGAAAGCCCGGAGTCGGGTTGACCTCCACCACCACCGTCTCCCGCCCCGGCAGAAGGTCAACCCCGCACACCCCGAGACCCAGCGTGCGCGCCGCGTTCACCGCCAACGCCTCGTCGTTCGACCGGACACCATGGGCCGCCATGGACCCTCCACGGGCCGCGTTGGATCGCCACTCTCCTGGTGCCGCACGCAGCGCAGCGGCCGCCACCACCCGCCCCCCCACGACCAGCAGACGCAGGCTGCGGCCGGTGCACTCCACCCAGGCCTGCACCACCACCTCTTCTCCCAGACGCCACATGCTGTCCAGGACGGCTTCGAGGTGGTCCCGCCGGTCACACCTGATCGCTCCCACCCCCATCCGCGACCGGCGGAGCTTCACCACGACCGGCAGACCGAAGGCGGCATGGGCGCGGTCCGCCAGCTCTTCCGCCGCACATCCCGCCACGGTGGGAGGGACCGGCAGGCCGGCGCCGGCGAGCCGATACAGGGTCCGCCAGTGGTCACGGCCCACACGGATCGCTCCCGGCGGGTTGGGGGTCGCGACCCCGCACGCGACCGCGACCTCCAGGGCGGCCAGCACCGTGTCGGGACGCCAGTTCCCCACGCGCGCCAGGACCGCTGCGGGTCTCGGATCGAGCAGGTCGCGACCGTCTTGCCACAGGCTCGGAGCGCCACCGAGCCCGGGGACGGTGCTGCTGGCGTCCACGGTCAGCGGCTCCGCGCCGAGAGCCGTGGCGCTGGAGGCCAGGCGCCGGTTGACCTCGAGATCCGGGCGCGCGGTCAGGAGCAGCAGCCGCACCGTGTCATGGTACTGCACCGGCCAGGCTCGGATCTCGTGGAGGGCGGGCGTCTGCACATCGCGGCGGTATACTGACGGACTGTGATTGAAGGCAGTCTCGACCGCCTCCACCTGGGTGATCTGCTGCAGTGGCTCCAGATGGGACGCCTCAGCGGCCGCCTGACCCTGATCGAGGAGGGATCGCAGCGCCACCTCGACTTTCTCGACGGCCGTGTCGTCTTCGTCTCCTCCACGGTGCCCTCCGAGCGGCTCGCGAGCTGGCTCGCCGCGGAGGGCCTGCTCGGCGTGGGCACGCTGCGACGGCTGCTCGCCGTCTCGTTGCTCCGCCGCACACTGTTCACCGATCTCCTGATCACCCACGGTGAGTGTCCCGCGGATGAGCTCTTGGGCAGCCTGGCGCGCCTCGCCGAGACCATCACCAGCCGGGTGCTGGCCGCCCCCGAGGTCCGTTTCACTCTCGACCCCGGCTACCCGGTGCGCCAACTCCTCGGACTGCGCCTGTACGTGGAACCGAATCTGCTCATGATGCAGGCGGCACGCCGCAGCGACGAGTCACCCCCGCCGCTTGGCACCCCCGGGGACCTGTCGCTGCCGATCCGGGGGGAGGCGTGGGACGGGTTCCTCCGCGACCTCGTCCGCGAGGGCGTGACCGACCAGGATCGGGTGGACGGCGAGGAGATGGCCCAGCTCTTCGACAACCTGGACGAGATCATCCGGACCCTGTCCGCGTGGGTGAGCTCGGGCCCAGGTCTGGTCCCGATCCCTCCGGAGCAGGCCGCGAGGATCGCGGGCCGCGGACCCGAAGGCCCCCACCCCGATCTCCTGGGCGCTCCTCACCTCGTGTGGAACCAGATGGTCCTCGGGTGCTCGGTTCGCAGCTCCGGCGACCCCCATCCCAGCACCCTGCACCAACTCATTGTCCGCGCCACGGAGCTTGACGTCTGGGAGCAGATGGTCACAGGGCACCACTGGCAACGTCCCGACCTGGGCGACATCGATCGCCTCTCCGCCCGTGCCGCCCGGGACTGGTCTCGGGCGGCAGCCGCCGCCGCGCTCCACCTGGGCGTGGAGGCCGACGTGGTTCGGCTGGCGGTGCACCTCCTCGTCGTTCCCACCGATCTCGTCTTCTGGGTGCTGGTGAACGCCCCGCTGCCACATCGCGGCCTGCGGGCTGCCCTCCTGCGGCGGCTCCCGCGCCGCCTCGGCGTCCGGCTGGCGCGCCTGGCCGATTTCCCGGAGCTCGTCCAGAATCTGTTCGGCCACACCGTGGCGACACGGCTGGGCGCATGCCTCGACATCGGGCGGCGCGCCATCCGAGCAGGCCAGGTCTGGCCGAGGACGGTCCCCGCCGGTGACGACGAGCTCCTGGCAGGGATGCCGCACGACGAGCTGCGCCGCGCCGAGGCCGCGGCGCGGCGTGCCGTGGAACCGGCAAACGTCGACCACTGATCAGCGTGCGTCCTGCGGCAACCAGGCGGTGACCTCGACACCGTCGCGGTCGGGGCTGATGACGGTGATGCTGCCACCGTGCGCTTCGGCGACGCGCTTGGCGATGGTCAGCCCCAGGCCGAGGCCGCACGATCGATCCGCCACGTGCTCCGGACCCTGCCAGAAGGAGTCGAACACCCGTGGCAGATCTTCCTCGGCGATGCCGCTGCCGGTGTCGACGACCCGGATCGTGACCCACTGTGTGTCGCTCCGGCGGACCTGGCGCAGCTCGAGCTTGACCACCCCCCCCTCGCGGTTGAACTCGATGGCGTTCTTCAGGAGCGCTCGCAATGCGACCTCCGTGGATGAGGGCTCACAGAGGACGCTGCCAAGCGAGCTCGGGACCAGGACGTTGAGCTGCACGCGGCGTTTCTGAGCGAGGTCACGCAGGGGGGTCACGACCCGCCGCAGCAGCTCCTTGACGGGCACGGCACGGCGCGCAGCCTGGAGATCGTCCCCCGAGAGCAGGGACGCGTGCTCCATGCTCTCCATCAGCTCCGACAGCCGCTTCGCCTGCTCGCGGATGATGTCCACATAGCGACCACCCTTGCCACCCTGGCTCCGAGGCTCCTCCGCGAGCAGGCGAGCGGCGTTGGCGACCGAGCTCACCGGAGCCCGCAACGCCCGCACCAGCCGCTGCATGAGATTGTCCTTGAACCGATCCAAGGCGCCCAGTCGCTCGTTGGCCGCGGCGAGCTGGCGGTTCCTCTCCTCCAGGTCGGTGGCGAGCTGGCGGACCTCGGAGAGGCTCTTCTCCACCTCCTCGGTGCGCTGAGCCACCGCCTCCTCCAGGCCCCTGTTGACCTGCTCGAGCTGACTCCAGGCCTCGGATGTGGCATGGGCCATCGCCGCGGTGGCTGCCAACGCGGTGGCCACCTGCAGATGGTCGTCCTCCAGCGGCGACGCCTCTCGTGCTCCATAGGCGGTGAGCAGGCCGATGAGTCGATCTGGAACCGCGAGGGGCACTACCACCGCGGACGAGAAGCCGGCCTGGTGAATCGCCTCCAGGTGGAAGTCCCCGTCGCTGCCCTCGAGATCGTCGGCCAGCAGCCGTGGCTGACCCGCTTCGAGCAGGCTCAGAGCCAGCGGCTCGCCGGTTCCGTCCGCTCCGGCCAGGAGGGGGTCCTGCTCCATGCCGTGCACGAACGTCTCCCGCAGCGGTCCCGACCGCGGCACCGTGAGGACCGCGGCGGCGGGTACGCCGAGCAGGTCGACGGTGCCCTCCACCAAGGACCGCAGCACCCCGTGGGGCTCGCGCTCGTTGGAGAGTGCCCGGCCCTTCTGGGCCACCCCGGCGAGCATGCGGATCTTGCGCTCGAGCTGCCGGCCCAGGGTGTCGAGCTGGGCGTTCAGGTCGGTCATCGCCATGTTGGCGCGCACCGCCTCGGCGACCAGCGTGTCCTCGCCGAGGACCTCGTCGGCGCCAGCGCCAGCCGCGGAGGTGGTGACCGCCACCTCGCCGGCGTCCACCGCTGCGCGGCCTCCCGTCAAGAAGGGACGCAACGCCTGCTGCACCTGTTCCTGGAGGCGTTGTACCCCTCGGCCGCCGCTGCCCACCCCGAGGCGGTCGGCCACGGCGGTGAGGGTGTGCTTCGCGATGGCGGCGAACGCCTCCATGACCCCCTCACCTGTCGTGGCGACGGTGGGGAAGGATGGCAGACCGCGGGTGTTGAGCTGCCGCTCGAGGTCCGCGACTCCCATCACCTGGTCGAGATCGCGTTTGTTGTACTGGAGCACCATCGGAATGGAGTCGATGGCGAGGCCGTTGGCCTCCAGATTCTCCTTCAGGTTGGCCAGAGAAGCCAGGTTGAGCTGACGTTGGGTGAGCTGGGAGTCGGCGACGAAGACCACGCCGTCCGCCCCCGACAGCACCGCGCGCCGGGTGGCGTTGTACTGCACCTGACCGGGCACCGTGTAGAGCTGGATCGCCAGACGGTAGCCTCGGATACGACCGAGGTTGAGGGACAGGAGGTCGAAGAAGAGGGTACGATCGCTGGCCGTATTCAAGGAGTACAGCTTGGTCCGTCTCTGGGGGTCCGCGACCCTGTGCACATGCTGCAGACAGGTCGTCTTCCCACCGAGGGCGGGCCCGTAGTACACGATCTTGACCTTGATCTGCCGATACTGGTTGTCGAACTGGACCATCGACTCTCCGCGCGCGACGTCCTGCTGGTACCGGGAGTGGACTCCCGTCTTAGTCTACCTCCGTTCGGGGACATTCACAGCCGCCGGCTCGCCGCCGGCTATACTGGAAGAGGACCTCGGGAGGTTCGGAATGCGCATCTTCGGCGCCCTCTTCTTGGTGGTGCTCCTGGCTGCCGCCGCTGCGCTGTACCTCCACGGTCGGGATGCGGTGGCCACCCTCGGCGGTGTGGCGAAAGTGGCCGAGAGCCTCCGCGAAGAGCACGGCGTGAAGCGCGCTTTCGATCGCCGTGCAGCGACGCGGGCGGTGGCAGATCTGGAAGCTCTGGTCACATACCCGGAGGCCCTCGCGTCCCACGTGGCCGAGCTGAAGGCCATCGGTTCCACGGCTGCCTCCTGGACCCGGTCGGTGCCATCACCCTCCAGCGAGCTCGCCGCGGCGGTGGCGATCCGTGGCGCCGCCGCCGAGCTCCGGGCATACGCCCTGAGCAGCGATGGGACGCGCCTCAACGTAGCTCGAGACCGCCTGGCGGATGCCCGTCGCGCGCTGGCCGGGGCCGCTGCCGACGGCGACTCCCTGGCCGCGGTTCGTCAGGGTCTGGCCAACATCGAGCGCAGCCAGCAGGAGCCTCTCCTCGAGCTTGACGAGGACCTGGCGCGCTGAGGGCGAGATCAGCGCCTGCCGATCTCCAGCTCGGGGTCGAGGAGCAGACCCAGATCGGACCACACCTCCCGGGGGATGTTGGTGACTCGGACCCGACCCGCACCGGTGGATTGCAGCCCCGCCGCCAACAGGCACAGCCAGCGCTGGACAGCCGTCGTGCGTTCCACCGTGGACAGGGGCCACAGGCGGACGATGGTGTCGGTCCCCCGCCCCGCGACCATGGCCACCGGATGCTGGGGACGGGACAGCTCCACCACCACCCCCTCCACGAGCATGGCCGCTCCGTCGCGGCGCAGCCAGCACTCCTCCGTCTTGAGGACGGCGCGCCCCCAGCGATGGACCTCCCGGGGGCAGGTCGTGACCGCCCGCGATACATCCAGGCTCCCGGTCAGGACGAGATGGGGCATCTGCGCTCCCCGAGTGGCCGGCACCGTGCCCGCCGGCAGGGCCCTGGGCTACCACCACACGACCGCAGTATAGACCCGCAGCGGGAGGCCGGTTCTCTGCTACGATGTGCGCCGTGCATGCGCCGGAGGTGATTGCGGCCTCCCGTGAAGCCTTCCTTCCCAGCCTCTGTCTCAACTGTGGCGAGCCGCTCGGAGGCCGGGATGTGGGTCTGTGCGGGCCCTGCCGATCTCGGCTCATCCCCTCTGTGGGAGCGAGCTGCCCCGCATGCGCCAGGCCTGTCGCCGAGGAGGTGGCCCTCTGCCTGGAGTGCACCTCACGGCGCCCGCCCCAGCGATCGACCGTGGTCTGGGGGGAGTACGAAGGCGTGCTGCGCGCGGCTGTGCTGGCCCTCAAGCACCGTGGTCGGGACGAGCTCGCTCCCCTGCTGGGTGGCCTGCTGGCGGCGCGCGTCAGCATCGAAGCCTGGTGGCGGGAGGTGGATCTGGTGGCGCACGTGCCGTCTCACCGCATCCGCATCCTGCGTCGCGGTCGGCCGGCCTCCCATGCCTTGGCTGTGGTCGTGGCCGGGAGGCTGCACCGGCCCCACGCCAGTGCCCTGCGCCGGCGGGGTCTCGGCCGGCAGGCGACCCGGTCCCGGAGGCAGCGTCTCGCCCTGGACCGTCACGCCTTCGTCCCGGCCTCCAAGGTTGCAGGCCTGCGCGTGCTGCTGGTGGACGACGTGACCACCACCGGCGCCACCCTCAGGCGGGCGAGCGAGGCCCTCCTGGCCGCCGGCGCATGCGAGGTCTCCTGCGCCGTCATGGCGCGTACCGTCGATTCGAGGAGAGTCACATGAGTCTGTTCGACAAACTGGTCCGGTACGGCCTGCCGATGACACCGAAGTTCATCGTGGGCCGTGTCGCCCGGCGCTACGTGGCGGGGGAGACCATGGACGATGCCGTGGCCGTCATCCGCACTCTCAACGCTCAGGGCGCAATGGCCACGGTGGACGTCCTCGGCGAGGAGGTCGACCAGCGTGCCAAGGCGGAGGCTGCGGTGGCCGAGTACCTGCGCCTCATCGACGAGATCGACCGCCAGAAGCTGGACGCGAACATCTCCATCAAGCTGACCCTCCTCGGGCTCAAGATCGACCGGCAGGAGTGCGCCGAGCACGTCGCCACCATTGCCGGTCACGCCGCGCGGGTCGGCAACTTCGTGCGCATCGACATGGAGGACTCCAGCTGCACCGACGCGACGCTCGCCGTCTACCGCGACGCGCTCAAGCGTTCGGGCAACCTGGGGATCGTGCTGCAGGCGTACATGCGACGCACCATCTCCGACATCCGCGGCCTGCTCGAGCTGTCGCCCAATGTGCGCCTGTGCAAAGGGATCTACCGCGAGCCTCGGGCGGTTGCGTGGCAGGAGTTCGACACCGTCCGCGCCAACTTCATCTACGCCATGGAGACGTTGTTGGGGGGCGGCGCCTACGTCGGCATCGCGACCCACGACCCGCACCTGGTGTGGGCGGGCATGCGCACGGTGGACCGGCTCGGACTGGAGCCGCACCGGTACGAGTTCCAGATGCTCCTCGGCGTGGACCCGGAGCTGCGACGGATCATCCTCGAAGGAGGCCATCGGCTCCGCGTCTATGTGCCCTACGGCCGGGACTGGTATCCCTACTCGGTGCGACGGCTTCGCGAGAATCCCACCGTGGCCCGCCACGTCGTACGCTCCATGATCGGCTTGTAGGGCGGATCATCCAGCGGGTGTCCGGTCCTCGGCCCCGGCGAGGTCCGCGACGAGATCTCATGGTCGGTCCCGGCGGGCCGAGAGCTCCGGCACGTGTTGAGACACGCCGCCGGGACGAGTATCCTGGCTGTCGGGACTTTGAGGAGGAAGACGATGCGCACGTGGATCACTCGACTCTCGCTGGTGGGAGCTACCTGCCTCTTCGCCGCCTCGGCCGCGCTGGCCGCAACCCAGGCCCGCATCGAGGGTGCGGTCGAGAACTCTCGCCAGGAGCCCATCGCCGGCGCCAGGATCGTGATCACGAGCCCAGAGCTCTCCTCCTTCAACAAGGTCGTGGAGACCGACACCCATGGCCGCTACAAGGTGATGATCCTGGACGCCACCAAGCACTACGTGTTCCGCGCGGAAGCCCCCGGTTACTCGCCCTCGGAGCAGTCGGTCAAGGTCCAGGTGGGGTCCATGAACAACCAGGTCGATTTCACCCTCAACAGCGAGAAGGAAGCGGCCGCGGCGCAGCAGAAGAAGATGATGGCCCGGCCGGGATACAAGGAGCTCGACGAAGCCTACGCGCTCCTGAAGGAGGGCAAGAAAGCCGAAGCCAGGGACAAGCTCAAGGAAGCGGTGGCCATCGTCCCCGACATGACCCAGGCGTGGGCGACCCTGGCCGAGGTCGAGTACGAGCTCCAGGACTACAAGCAGTCGCTGGAGGATGCCCGCGCCTGCCTCCAGCTCGACGAGGACTCGACCTCGTGCCTGGCGTCAGCCGCCAACGCCGCCGCCAAGGTGGGCGACGAGGAGGCCTACAAGACGTACATGGCGCACTACCAGGAGCTGAATCCAGGCGATCCGGCGACCCTCTTCAACCAGGCTGCCGAGTACCTCAACGCCATGGATGACGAGGCGGCCAGGCCACTCCTCGAGGAGTGCCTGGAGGTGGATCCCACCTTCTCGAAGTGCCTGTTCGAGTACGGCATGCTGCTGCTGCGCACAGGCGACCTGCAAGGCGCCAAGCAGCAGCTCGAGAAATACCTCGAGGTCGCCCCCGACGGCGACGACGCGGCCACCGCCCGGGAGACCATCAAGTACCTCTGAGAGCGCGCGCTCGGCTCAGCGTGCGGGTTGAGCGGTGCGACGGCGGCGCCGGCCCTGCCGCTCCTCCTCCTTGAACATGAACTTGATGGAGTGCTTGAACAGCAGCAGGTTGGGGGCATCGGTACGGTTCAGCTTGATGCAGCCCTTGTCGTACCACTCGATCCAACCCGTCAGCTCGGTGCCGTCGGTGAGAACCACCACCATGGCGGTGCGGTTCTGCATCTGCTTCAGATAGTAAAAGCTCTCGGCGTTGGTCTGCTCCGCCGGTACCTGCTTGCGTCGCCCGCTGGTGCGACCGGGATAGCGCTCCATCATCTCCGTCATGGAGGGGCGGATCAGCTTGCGATCAGACATGCAACGTCTCCGTGACTCGGCATCGCTCGGGCGGGGGGGCGGTCACCGATATGTTGGCGACAGGGTAGCAGAGAAGCAGGACCCTGTCTGTGTCAGACCTCTTCTTCGACGGCCCCGTCACCCCTTGGCCGACCTCTGCTTCGGATAGGACTCGACCTCGTGGGCCAGGCAGCACATCAGACGCCCACACATGCCCGAGATCTTGCTCGGATTCAACGACAGGTTCTGGCGCTTGGCCATGCGCACCGTCACCGAGTGGAAGCGCTCCATGAAGGTGGCGCAGCACAGGCAGCGGCCGCAGGGTCCCAGACCCCCACTCAGGCGGGCCCCGTCACGGACCCCCAAGGGGCGCATCTCGACCCGGCGCCGATAGCGTCGGCCCAGCTCCCGGAGCAGGGATCTGAAGTCGACCCGCTGCTCCGCGGTGAAGTAGACCACGGCCTTGCGACCGACCAGGGGCAAGCGCACCTTCAGGGGACGCATGCCGAGATCCAGCTCACGGGCACGACGCCGCAGATAACCGATGATCTCCCGTTCCAGATGGCCAAGGTCGTCCTTGCGGCGGACGTCATCCGCCGTCGCCTGTCGGACCACCCTTCCCAGCTCGCCGCGGGGACTCCGCATCACGGGGACTGTGAACGCACTCGCAGTGCCCAGAAAGAGCCCGTCCGTGATCTCCACCACACACCGTTGGAGGTGCTCGACCTGGACACCGGCCTTGCGGCATGGTACCGGGGGCAGGTCGGGGTCCAGCAGGACCGGGATCATGTCCTCGTGGCCGCAGGCCACCGGGCAGCAGGCCACCGCGACCTCCTCAGGCATCCTGGTCCTCCAGGTTTGACTGGACCTCCCGGTCGCCGGCCAGCACCTTGTCGGCTCCCGCGCTGCGAGCAGCGAGGACCTTCTCGCCCACCTCGTGCCGCTGCTGGGCCACCACCTGTGCGGCGAAGAACGCCGCGTTGCGTGCTCCGGCCGAGCCGACTCCGAAGGTGGCCACGGGGATGCCCGGCGGCATCTGCACGGTGGCGAGGAGAGCGTCCATGCCGTCGAGGATGCCTCCCGGGAGGGGAACCCCGAGCACAGGCAGGTGGGTGTGGGCCGCCACCACGCCGGCCAGGTGGGCCGCCATGCCGGCTCCGCACAGAAACAGCAGGCAACCATCGGCCTCGGCAGTCTGCACGATCTCGAGGGTGCGCTCCGGCGTCCGGTGAGCCGAGGTGACGTGCACCCGGACCCGTACGCCGAGCGTGCCGAGGGTCTCCACCGCCGCCCGCATGTGCTTCCAATCGCTGGCCGAGCCCATCAGCACGGCAACGTCAATCGCGTTCGTCCCCTGCATCCTCGCGCAACCTTTCCAGCGTGTCCCGACCGATGTCGGTCCGGTGGTGCTCGCCCTCGAAGTGAATCGCACCCACCCCTCGGTAGGCGAGGTCGACGGCCTCGGCCAAGGTCGCCGCCCGTCCGCACACCGACAGCACCCGCCCGCCGCCGGTGACCAGCTCGCCATGCTCCAGCCGGGTGCCAGCGTGGTACACCGTGACCCCGGGCAGCGACAGCGCCTGGTCGATGCCGGAGATGGGATCTCCCGTCCGCGGACTCGCCGGATAGCCGCGGCTGGCGAGCACCACGCAGGCGACCGCCTCCCGCCGCCAGGTCAGAGTGGGGACGCGCAACCGGCCATCGGCCGCGGCGCGCGTGACCTCGGCGAAGTTGTCGTCGAGCCGCAACAAGATGGCCTGGGTCTCCGGATCACCGAAGCGGCAGTTGAACTCCAGCACCATGGGACCGCGGTCGGTGAGCATGAGGCCGAGGTAGAGGACGCCCCGGTACTCACGGCCCTCGGACGCCATCCCCGCGATGGTCCGCCGCACGATGGCGTCCAGAATGTGGCGGCTGGTGCCGGGCGGGATCACGAGCGCGGGCGAGTGGGCGCCCATACCCCCGGTGTTGGGACCCCGGTCAGCATCCTCGAGACGCTTGTAGTCGTGGGACGTGGCGATCGGCACCACGTTCGCGCCGTCGCTGATGACCATGTAGGAGACCTCAACGCCTCGGAGGCACTCCTCCACCAGCACTCGCTGGGCGCTGTCTCCGAAACGACGTCTGACGAAGAAAGCATCGACCGCGCTCGCCAGCTCCTCCTCGTCCGTGACGATCAGCACGCCCTTGCCAGCAGCCAGGCCGTCCGCTTTCAAGACGGCGGGGAACCCACAACGACGGACCTCGCGAACCGCCTCGTCCCGATCGCGGACCACCACCGCATCAGCGGTGGGGATCCCGTGACGAAGGCAGAACTCCTTGGCGAACACCTTGCTCGCCTCGAGCTCGGCCGCCGCCCGTGTGGGACCGAAGAGGCGCAAGCCGCGATGAGCGAACTCCTCGGCGATGCCGAGGGCGAGGGGGACCTCTGGACCGACCACCGTGAGGTCGATGTGGAGATCCGCCGCCGCCTCGGCCATGCCCGGGAGGTCGTCGGCGGCCAGGGAGAGCAGGTCGGCAGCCTGGGCGATGCCGGGATTGCCCGGTGCCGCGTAGATCTCATCGACGCCGGGCGACCTGCGGAGGGCGTGAACGATGGCGTGCTCACGGCCTCCGGAGCCGATGACGAGAACACGCACGACCTACTCGCAATCCGCCCAGGCCGCAGCGGCCCGGGCCCCGCGCTGGCGTCTCGTTCGGCGGTGGAGTCCCATCTCCCGGACATTGTACATGATGTCACAAGGGTTCTGTCGACGGGGGCTCCGTGGCCATTCCCACGTGCTATCCTGTGAGGCCGAAAGGGGCGCCGGCGGCGGGTTGTTCCAGCGCTCCGCCGGGCGAGGTCACAGCATGTCCAACAAGCTCTACCTGACCACCACCGGGCCCGGCGCGGGCAAGAGCGCCATCGTGCTCGGGCTCATGTCCATGCTCGAGCGCGAGACCCGTGATGTCGGCTACTTCCGACCCATCGCACGCGGCGACAACGGTCGCGCGCCCGCCGTTGACCCCAACGTCAACCTGATCTGCTCAGTGTTCGGCATCGACTGCGATCCCGAGGCCATGATCGGGGTGTCCGATGCAGAGGCCACCGAGCTCGTCACCGCCGGCCGCTACGACGACCTGATCGAGAAGATCCTGGCCGCCTTCAAAGCCTACGAGCGCCGGCACGGGTTCGTGCTCATCGAGGGCACCAACTACCAGGGCGCGACCATCGCCTTCGAGTTCGACATCAACGCGGACATCGCCCGGAACCTGGGCGCGCCGGTGCTGTTGGTCGTCAGCGGCCGTGAACGCAGCGTCGAGGAGCTTTTCGACAACGCCGTCCTCAGCCGCGACCAGATGTCGAAGCGGGGCTGCGACCTGCTCGGCGTCATCGCCAACCGCGTGGATCCGGCCCTCCTGGAGCACGACGGGAGGGCTCTCGGGGCGCGCCTGGCCGCCGCCGGAGTCCCCTTCGCCGGCGCCATCCCCGAGGAGCAGATTCTGGCCAAGCCGCGCATGGACGAGATCGCCGCGGCGCTGAGGGCGGAGGTGCTGTACGGGGAGCAGTACCTGGACAACCTGGTGTCGGGCTTCCGGATCGGCTCCATGCAGCTCATCAACCTCATCGATCGCCTCGAGTCGGGGGCGCTCGTGATCACCGCCGGCGACCGTGCCGACATCCTTCTCGGGCTGATGGCTTCCCAGATGTCCAATCGGACCCCGAACCTGTCGGGCATCCTGCTCTCCAGCGGACTCAAGCCCACCGACACCGTGGACCGGGTGATCCAGGGCCTGCGGGGCACCCAGCTACCGGTGCTGGCGGTGGACACGGGAACCTACGAGACCTCGATCAACGTCAGCCGAGTGGCGTCCACCATCACCCCGCGCAGCTTCCGCAAGATCGAGACCGCCCGCATCCTGTTCGAGCAGCACGTGGACGCCGACCTGATCCGGGCCGGCATCTCCACCGTCCGCCCCGAACGCATGACGCCGGCTCTGTTCCTGCACTCCCTCCAGGAGCGCGCCCGCTCGGACCGTAAGCACATCGTCCTTCCCGAGGGGAATGAGGAGCGCATTCTGCGGGCGGTGGAAGCCCTGGTGCGGCGGGAGGTGGTGAGGCTCACCATTCTCGGGGACGAGGCGGAGATCCGCGATCGCGCCGAGAAGCTGAGCGTTCCACTGGAAGGCGTCGACGTCATCAACCCCCAGACCTCCGACAGCCTGGACCGCTATGCGGGGGCGTACTACGAGCTCCGCAAGCACAAGGGCGTCACCCCGGAGGTCGCCCGGGAGGTGATGCTCGACCCCACGTACTTCGCGACCATGATGGTCCACCTCGCCGAAGCCGACGGGATGGTGTCCGGGTCCGTCCACACCACCGCCCACACCGTTCGCCCCGCATTCGAGTTCATCAAGACCCGACCCAACATCAAGCTCGTCTCCAGCGTGTTCTTCATGTGCCTGGCGGATCGGGTGTTGGTGTACGGTGACTGCGCAGTGGTCCCCAACCCCAACGCCGACGAGCTGGCGGAGATCGCCGTCGCCAGTGCGGACACCGCCACCGCGTTCGGCATCGAGCCACGGGTGGCCATGCTCTCCTATGCCACCGGGACCTCGGGCTCGGGAGAGGACGTGGAGAAGGTGAAGCAGGCCACGGCCCTGGCCCGCGAACTGCGGCCGGACCTCGCCATCGACGGCCCCTTGCAGTACGACGCGGCCATCGACGCCGGGGTCGCCCGCACCAAGCTGCCCACCTCCAGCGTCGCGGGCCGCGCCACGGTGTTCATCTTCCCCGACCTCAACACCGGCAACAACACCTACAAGGCGGTCCAGCGCTCCGCCGACGCCATCGCCATCGGACCCGTGCTGCAGGGTCTGCGCAAGCCGGTCAACGACCTCAGCCGCGGCTGCACGGTCCCCGACATCATCAACACCGTGGTCATCACCGCCATCCAGGCGCAGACCAGCTTCGACTCCGGCGAGGAGGGCTGACGCCGCAGCTCGGTCGAGAATAGGAAGCTGTCGCAGGCGGTTCCTCAGCCTGAGGAGCGCGCCATGAGAATCGCGTCTGACATCACACGTCTCGTCGGCAACACGCCGCTGGTCCGGATCAACCACATGGCCGAGGGCCTTCCCGCCAACGTGGTGGCGAAGCTGGAGTTCTTCAACCCGGCGCACTCGGTCAAGGATCGCATCGGCGTGTCCATGGTGGAGGCGCTCGAGCGCCAGGGGACCCTGGTCCCCGGCACGTCGACCATCGTCGAGCCCACCTCGGGCAACACGGGCATCGCCCTGGCCATGGTGGCTGCCGCCCGTGGCTATCGGTGCGTGCTCACCATGCCCGAGTCCATGTCCATGGAGCGACGGCGCCTGCTCGCCCTTCTCGGCGCCGACGTGCATCTGACCCCCGCTGCGGAGGGCATGGGCGGCGCCGCCCGACGCGCCGAAGAGCTCCTCGCGGAGATCCCGAACGCGGTCATGCCCCAGCAGTTCTCCAACCCCGCCAACCCCGATGGCCACGCCACCACCACCGCGCTGGAGCTGTGGCAGGACACCGATGGCCAGATGGACGTGTTCGTGGCCGGAGTGGGAACGGGCGGCACCTTGACCGGCGTCGGCAGGGTCTGGAAGGAGCGGCGGCCGCAGGTCCGGATCGTGGCGGTGGAGCCGGAGGCGTCTCCCGTCATCTCCGGGGGTCAGCCGGGGTCCCACAAGATCCAGGGCATCGGGGCCGGATTCATCCCGGAGAACCTCGACACGTCACTGATCGACGAGGTCGTGCAGGTCTCAAACGACGACGCGTTCGCCACCGCCCGGCGGATGGCCCGCGAGGAGGGCATCCTGGCCGGGATCTCCAGCGGCGCCGCCTGCGCCGCGGCGCTCCAGGTCGCCGCGCGCCCCGAGCTGGCCGACAAGCTGGTGGTGTTCGTGGTGCCGTCCAGCTCGGAGCGCTACCTCTCCACGGAGCTCTTCGAGGGTCTCGACGAGCAGTAGCGGCACCGTGGCGGTCCGCGATCCCGCACGCCGGGTAGGACAGCGTGGGTGCCGGTCACGCGCTTCTCACACTCCGAGTGGACGTCTCTCAAGACCCCCCTGACGCGGACCGTTGCCTCAGACCCGCTGTGGTGCTCCCGGAGCTTGTCGCCTGACGGCAGAGCAGGGACCCGCGGCTGACAGCGGCAGGCCTACGGTCCGCCGCCTCCCGCAGGCCCCGGAAGACGCACCCGCAGGCGTCTGGGATCGGTCGTCAGCGTCACCGGCAGCGTCCCGGCCGCGTCTCCGTCCACCTGGTAGGGCACGGCGCCGCCGCGCTCCACGGCGGAGATCACGACGTGCTCGCCCTGCAGGCGGACGACGTCCCGGCGTGCCAGGTGCCGGCCGAAGGGGATGCCGAGAGCGAACCCGACCGCCGCCAACCGCCCCACGCTGCGCTGCACCACCACCTCGAAACCGGGGCGGCTCGGGTCGGCGCCAGGGGTGGCGTGATAGGGACCCGCGTAGCATCGAGCCTTGCCCGCGATCACCCAGCCTCCTTCGGTGACCTCGCCGTCCACCTCCAGGAGCAGACGCGGCATGGGCTCGCGGCCGAGGAGCAGGCGCACGGCCTTCAGGAGCACCTCGGTCTTCCCGCCCCGGCGCCACGCGGCGGGCGGAATGCTGCGCACCACGACCGCATCGGGACCGGAGGACAGCATCAAAAGGACGGTGTCGCCCCGGTCGGTGGCACCCACCCTGAGATCAGCGTCGGCGCCCGCCAGCAGGGCGGGCAAGGCCTTCGGCGGGGGTCTCGGCACCGCCAGCTCGTAGGCCAACACCGAGGTGGTGCCGCCAGGGAGGACCCCCAGCGCCGTGCCGCTGCCGAGCAGGCCGCGGGCCACCTCGTTGTACGTCCCGTCGCCACCGTAGGCGAGCACCAGCTCCTCGCCGGCCTCGGCCGCCGCCCGCGCCAGGATCTCACCGTCCCCCGCCGCTGCGGTCGGCCGCCACTGGAGATCCACACCCCACGCGCGGGCCACGCTCTCGAGCCCCGTGCGGAAGCGCAGCGAGCGACCCCCACCCGCGGTGGGGTTCACGATCACGGGCACGACCGTCAATCGGCATCCTCGAACAGCGGACCTCGCACCCCGTGCGGCTCCAAGCCCAGGTGGCGGTACGCCCTGTCAGTGACCGTCCGCCCCCGGGGTGTGCGCTGGAGCATGCCGATCTGGAGCAGATAGGGCTCGCAGATGTCCTCCAGGGTTCCCCGGTCCTCCCCCAGGGACGCGGCCAGGGCCTTGAGGCCCACGGGTCCACCTCCATAGACATCGATGATGGTGCCCAGCAGGCGACGGTCCAGGTGGTCGAGCCCGAAGCCGTCCACCTCCATCTGCTCGAGCCCGTAACGGGCCGCCTCCAGCGTCACGGACCCTGTTCCCAGGTGGTGCGCGAAGTCGCGCACCCGGCGCAGCAGCCGGTTGGCGATGCGGGGCGTGCCCCGGGAGCGGCGGGCGATCTCGGCGCCGGCGTCCTCCACCACCTCGCAGCCGAGGATCCGGGCCGAGCGCAGCACGATCTCAGCGAGGTCGCGTCCGGGGTAGAAGTCGAGGCGGTGGACGATGCCGAAGCGGTCTCTCAGCGGCGCCGTGAGAAGACCGGTGCGGGTCGTGGCGCCTACCAGCGTGAAGCGTGGCAGGCTGATGCGGACGCTGCGGGCCGCCGGCCCCTGCCCGATCACCAGGTCGAGCTCGAAGTCCTCCATGGCCGGGTAGAGGATCTCCTCCACCGCCGCCGGCAGGCGATGGATCTCGTCGATGAAGAGCACGTCGGCGGGCTCCAGGTTGGTGAGTATGGCGGCCAGGTCGCCGGGGCGCTCCAGCACCGGCCCCGCCGTGACGTGCAGCTCCGAGCCCATCTCGCCGGCGATGATGTGTGCCAGTGTGGTCTTGCCGAGGCCCGGCGGCCCGAAGAGGAGGACGTGATCGAGGGGCTCGCCACGGTCTCGCGCCGCCGCGATGAACACCGCCAGGTTGGCCTTGAGGCGGTCCTGGCCCACGAACTCGTCGAGGCGGCGCGGCCTGAGCGTCTCCTCGAACTGCCGCTCATCGCTGAGCGCTGCGGACGCCAGCACGTCGTCTGAGGCCATGAGGGGACTTTAGCGGGTCAGGCGCTTGAGGGCCAGCCGCAGCAGCTCCCCGAGATCCCCGGCAGCCTCCACCGCCGAGACCCCGTCCACCGCCCGCTGGGCGTCTCGACGCGGATAGCCGAGGTTGACGAGTGCGGACACCGCGTCCGAACGCTGGTCGCCGACCTCGGTGGCCGTGACCTCGAGCCGACCCGCGAGCTCGAGGACGATTCGCCGCGCCGTCTTGGGACCGACGCCCGGCGTCTTCTCCAGGACCTCCGCCTCCCCTCCCTCCACCGCTTGCACGAGCTGCGACGGCGTCATGGCGGAGAGCACCGCCAGCGCGGTCCGTGGTCCCACACCCGCCACCGAGATGAGCCGTTCGAAGGCCGCCAGCTCGTCGCGCTCCGTGAAGCCGTAGAGCTCGATGGCCTCGTCCCGCACCCGGGTGTGGATCCAGAGGGTGGCGTTCTCCCGCCCCGCCAGCTGCCGGTAGGTCCTGAGGCCGATGGACACGAGGTAGCCGACGCCCCCGGACTCCACGACGACGGCCCCCGGCTCGACCAGGACCAGGCTGCCAGCGAGGCGGGCGATCATTGCCGCGCGGTCACGACGAGGAGGAGGAGGGCGCGTACCGAGCCATGAGCTCGTTGTTGACGGTGATCGCGGTCTGGCGCCGTCGCTGGGCCAGGAGCGACTGCAGCAGGCGCTGCGCGCCCTCGGAACGGAGCTGGTCGCGCAGGTTCTCCTTCTCGCTCTCGAACGCCGTCTCGTCCATCCGCTCCAGGTTGCTCACGCGGGCCACCACGACGCCCCGATCACCCAGTCGGATCGGGCCCACCACCTGATCGGACCCGCTGATGGAGAACACGGCCTGGTCGACGAGCAGGGCGCTGCCGACGGCGCCGAACGCCTGTCCCCAGCGGTGATCGGCTGCCTCCACCGGGGTGCCGTCGAACTCCTGCGCCAGATTCTTGACCGCGGCTCCCTCGCGCCAGCGAGCCGCCAGCTCCTCGGCCTTGGTGGTCGCCGCCTCGAGCGCCTGCTGACGCCGCAGCGCCTGCTCCACCTCGGCCCGGACCTCCTCGAACGGGGGCACGCCGGCGGGTCGGACCTCACTGAGCTGCCAGACGATCCAGCCCCGGGGTATGGCCGCGGGCCCACCCACGGTGCCGACCTTGGAGGCGAACACCGTCTGCGTGAGATCGGTGGCGGACCCGGTGCCGGGGATGGCCTGATCGCGCTCAAACGGCGGGCTCACGTTGAGCACCACCGCCTCGTCCTCGTCGGCGATCTTCTGCCAGGCCTCCTCGGTCTCGGGCGGGGAGGCCTTGAGGCGACGCGCAAGCTCGTTGGCCCGCATCTCGGCCTCCGCCGTGGCCTTGCCCTCCAGGTAGCGGAACCGCACCTGCTCCTTGACCTCTTCGAAGGGCCGCTGCCGCCGCGGCCGGAAGCCCTCCACCTTGATGACGTGGTAGCCGAACTGGCTCTCCACCGGCCCCACGATATCTCCCGGCTTGGCGCCGAACACGGCGTCCTCGAACTCCTTGACCATCTGACCGCGCCCGAACCAGCCCAGGTCGCCGCCGTTGTCCTTGGACCCGGGATCGTCCGAGTTCTCGGCCGCGAGCTTGGCGAAGTCGGCGCCGGCGCGCGCTGCCTTGGCCAGGGACTCCGCCTTGAGCTTGGCCGCGGCACGTTCTTCGGCGGAGGCACCGGCCGCGACTCGGATCAGGATGTGGCTGGCGTGGGCCTGCTCCTCCTGGACGAAGTCCTCCAGGTGCTCGTCGTAGTACGTTCTGAGCTGGGCGTCGTCCGCGGGCAGCGTGCGGCGCAGCTGCGAGGTGTCCACCAGCAGATAGCGGATGACCCGCTGCTCCTCGTGGCGATAGTCCGAGGCGTGGGCCTCGTAGTAGGCCCGGGCCTGGGCCTCATCCACCTTGACGCCGGGCAGGAAGCGCTCGTAGCGCAGCTGTACGAGCTCCACATCGGCGTGCTCATGCTGCCGACGATAGCGGTCCCGCACCTCGGCGTCGCTGACCCACACCCCGTCCTCGAGGAATGCGTTGAGCTTGGCCACGAGCAGGTCGTCCGCGAAGCGCTGCTCGAACTGGCTCGGCGTCATCTGGAAGTAGGCACGGATGATCTGCGCGTAGCGATCGTTGCCGACGAAGCCGCCCCCCTGGCGCTGGAAGAGCGGGTCGGCCAGGATGCCCTCCTGGAGCTCGCGGTCGGAAACCACCAGCCCCGCTCGCCCCGCCACCTCGAGGAGCAGCTCCCGGTTGATGAGGTACCCCGCGGTCTGATTGGCCAGGTTGATCTGGTCGCGGACGTCGTTCCAGCGCTCGCCGTAGATCTGCTGGAAACGGTCGTTCAAGCGTCGCATCTCGGCGACGAACTCGGTGTCCGAGACGACGCGGTTGCCCACTTTGAGAGCCACGTTCCCGCCGCCGCCGCGACCGGAACGGCCCGACCCCCAGTCCACGAAGACCAGGAGGATGAACACCGCCACGACCGCCCACAGGATGATCTTGAGGTGCTTGAACTGGTCACGGAGCCATTTGAGCGCCATCGTCCTCCTCCCCGGGCGCCGGCCCGGAAGGCTGCAGTGTAGCCCCGCGATGCACTCGGCGCAAGCGCGATGCGGCTTGCCGTATCCTCAAAGGCCGTGGTAGCTTTCGATGTGGAGGATGGCAGGAGTTGGCGCACGGTTTCCAGGTGGATTGGGTGTTGGTGCACGTGCGGACCGTGCGCCGGATCGGGGCCGTTGTGGCCTTGCTCCTCCTCGCCACCGCCCTCCTCATCCTCGGCTACAACCATGTCAACCCGTCGCCGGAGCGACGAGCCGGCCGGGCCATCGACGAGGCCGAGCACGCACGTCGTCAGGTGATGGCGGCAGGGTTGCCCGACAGCCGGCAAGGTGAGGTGCGGCAGGCCGATGGCGAGCTCGCCGCTGCGCGGGGAGCGTTTTCCGAGCGACGCTACCCCGACGCCGAGTCCCTGGCCCGAGGCGCGACCGATCGGCTCGCATCCCTGCTCGGCACCCGCGCCGGCGAGAGCGACGGAGTGGGTCACTTCTTCACCATCGAGGGGCGAATCCAGGTCCAACGTGCAGGGTCTGCCCAGTGGGAGAATGCCCAGCAGCGCATGGCGGTGTTCAACGGCGACTTCGTGAAGAGCGGCCGCGATGGGACCGCGGAGATTCTGTTCATCGACGGCAGCCTGTACCGCATGGAACCCAACTCGCTCCTGGAGATCCACCACCAGAGAGAGGCCGACACCGCGCCCGGAGCGGTGCGCATGGTCGTCGGCCGCATCAACGTCTACACCGCCGACGCACCCTCCAGGGTGACCACGGACACGACCGAGACCGAGATCCAGCGCGAGTCCAACGTGGCCCTGGACGTGGCTGAGGACGACAAGGGCACCCGCATCGCGGCCTACAAGGGCAGCGCCCGCGTCCGCGGCCGAGACGGCAAGGAGGTGGTGGTTTCCGAGCGGGAGCTGGTGGCGGCCACCGCGGACGGTTCACTCTCCGGTACCCGTCGCATTCCCGACCCGCCCCTGCTCATGGAGCCCGCCAACAACGCCAGCTTCGAGCTCGCCAAGGATCACGTCATCCACCTCCAGTGGCGGCGCCGGTCACCACGGGCCAGGGTCCATCTCCAGGTGAGCCGCTCGCAGCGCTTCGGCGAGGAGACCCGCGACATCGATGCCGACGGCCTCCGCAGCGACTCGGCCCGCCTGCAGGCGATCACCGCGGGAACCTACTTCTGGCGCCTGGCGACGGTGGAGCCCGACGACGTCCGCTCGGAGTGGAGCGCCGTGCGGCGGTTCCGTATCTTCGCCTCGGACCGGCAGTCACTCCTGGAGGATCACACGCCTCCCGAGCTCGAGATCAATCCACCGCAGCAGCTCGGTCGGCTGTTCATCGTGCGCGGTCACACCGAGCCGGGTGCGGCGGTGACCATCAACGGCGAGTTCGTGGAGGTGGACGGGGAAGGGCGGTTCGACAAGACGGTCGAGCTGACCGAGGACGGCTGGAACGATATCGTGTTCGCGGCCGTCGACCCGTCGGGCAACCGCACTGAGCGCAGGGAACGTGTCTTCGTGGAAGGGGTCTATTGATGCACCTGGCCGGCGTCCTCGGCATATTCTCCTCCGACCTCGCCATCGACCTCGGCACCGCCAACACCCTGGTCTACGTCCGGGGACGCGGCATCGCCGTGGTGGAGCCCTCCATCGTCGCCGTCAACACCATCACCAACCGGGTCGAGGCGGTGGGTGCCCAGGCCAAGGAGATGCTCGGCAAGACGCCGAGCAACATCCAGGCCATCCGGCCCATGAAGGACGGTGTGATCGCCGACTTCGAGGTCACCGAGAAGATGATCGAGCACTTCATCAAGAAGGCTCACGGCCGGACCTTGTTGGTGCGCCCGCGAATCGTGATCTCGGTGCCCTCGGAGATTACCCAGGTGGAGAAGCGGGCGGTGAAGGACACCGCCCTGAAGGCCGGCGCGAGCGAGGTCTACCTCATCGAGCAGGCCATGGCCGCGGCCATCGGCGCCGGCCTGCCCATCACCGAGCCGTCCGGGCAACATGATCGTCGATATCGGCGGCGGCACCACGGACGTCGCCGTCATCTCGCTGGCCGGCATCGTCTACTGCGCTCGGTGCGGGTGGCCGGCAACGAGATGGACGAGGCGATCATCCAGTACCTCAAGAAGAAGTACAACCTCCTCATCGGCGAGCGGACGGCCGAGCAGATCAAGATCGAGATCGGCTCCGCCTACCCCCTCGACGAGCCATTGACCATGGAGATCAAGGGCCGCGACCTGATCGAGGGCGTGCCCAAGACCATCACGATCACCGACGAGGAGATCCGCGAGGCGCTGGCCGAGACGTGGCCACCATCGTCGACGCCGTGCGCGTCGCGCTCGAGCGCACGCCGCCGGAGCTCTCGGCCGACATCGTGGACAAGGGCATCGTCCTGGCCGGCGGCGGGTCGCTGCTCAAGAACCTCGACAAGCGCCTGCGCGAGGAGACCGGCCTGCCCGTCGCCCACTGGCCGAGGACCCGCTCTCGCCGGTGGTGCTCGGCACCGGCATGATGCTCACCAACATCGACCTGCTGCGCAAGATCGCGATTCCCTGAGCGGACATCTCCCATTTCGTCGTGGAGTCCGGTCCGGGAGCACGCCGGTGGTACGGCGAGCCGGTAAGATGGGCGTCAGGGGCGAGGCGACTCCGTCGGCCAGGGACAGGACATGGCACGCGTGAGGGAAAACCGGTACATCACGACCCGGCTCGTGCTGCTCTGGGTGCTGCTGGAGCTGCTGGCGGCGACCCAGGTCCGAACCGAGGGAGGACCGCCGGTGGCATGGACGTGGGTGCGCTCCCTCGCCGCTCCCGTCGTCGGAACCACCAGGCACCTCGCCGGCCTCGCCGACGACCTCCTGGTCGGTCTGAGCGACACTCAGCATCTGGTGGCGGAACACCTGAGGTTGCGCACCGAGGTCGAGGAGCTGCGCGCCCGCAATCTCCTGCTGGAGGAGGACCGGACGGCTCTTGCTGAGGCGGTCTCCGTGCTCGGAGGTGTCGCGGGCTACGCCGACTCCGCGGTGCTGGGTCGGTGCAGCTACCGCAACCTGGCCTTGGGCCAGATGGAGGTGAACGTCCCAGCGAACGCCGTCATCCGTCCCGACACGCCGGCCATCAGCGGCGGCGGTCTGGTGGGGCGGGTCGTGCGCTGTGCGGGCTCGAGCTGCTGGCTGCAGCTCATCACCCACCCGGCCGCGGCGGTGGCGGTGCAGAATCGGAGCGGGACGCTGCAGGGGCTGGCAACGGGTTCCGGACGGCTCACCCTGGACGTCGAGTACCTCCCGCACTCTGCGACCATCCTGGTCGGAGACGTGCTGCTCACCAGCGGCGCAGACGGTGTCTATCCCCCGGGCCTGCCGGTGGCGGCGGTCACCAGGATCCGGGAGACCGACGCCAGCTTCCTGGAGGTCGCCGCCGCACCGCAGGTCGATCTCGCCCAGGTTCGGGTGGTCCTCCTGCTCCCTGAGTGGTCCCGAAGGCTCGTCGGCGGGGGATCGCCGTGACCGTGGTCGCCGTGCTCGCCGTGGTCACCCTCGCCGCTCAGCGCCTGCTGTGCTGGCCCGGCATGCCGCCGGAGGCGGGGTTGGTGGTGCTGCCGATGGTGTGGCTCGTTGTGGGCGCCCTCCTAGGAGCCGGACGGCGCTTCATCTACCTCGCACTGACCCTCGGTCTGGGCTGGGATCTCGTCCTCGAGCCCGTCATCGGACCGGGCGGCATCGCGTGGAGCGCCACGGCCGTCCTGCTCGCGGCCCTGGCGACGGTGGTCGCCGATCGGAGCTCCCGGGCGTGGTTCCTCTTCGGAGCGGCCGGCACCCTCACCCTGGTCCTGGTGCGCGGTGCGGCTCTGGGCCTGCTCGGTGTGCCGGTGGCGTGGTCCTGGGTCTCTCTCGCACTGGGCAGCCTGCTCACCGGCGTCTGGTGCGGTCTCGTGGGGTGGATCCGGGCCCTCGACGTTCCCCAGCGCTGGCGCGCCTACCGCATCCGCAAGCTCCGCTCATGATGGAGATTCGCGAAGACCTCGGTCCCGTCAGACGCAACGCGGCGGTGCTTCTGGCGGTGGTGCTGGTGTGTCTTCTCATCCTCCTGCTGCGCATGGCCCAGCTCCAGATCGTGGAGTCCGAAACCTGGCACCGGCGGGCCGAGAACAACCGCATGCGGCGCATCCCGCTGCCGGCCCAGCGGGGTCTCATCTACGACCGGCGGGGGCAGGCGCTGGCCGACAACGTGCCGACCTGGGACCTCCTCCTGTTCCCGGACGAGGCCCGCGACCTCGACGACACGGTGCTGTTCATCGCTCAGATGGGAATCGCCGACGCCTCGGAGCTGAGGGGGCGCCTCCACAGCCGACCCCTGGCGCGGCTCGCTCCCCTGGTCGCCGCCGAGGACCTGAGCTGGGAGCAGGTGGCCAGGGTCCGGGCCCACCAGAGCGATCATCCGGAGCTGGCCGTGCTCGGGGGCTTTCGTCGCTCCTACCCCGACGGCGGGTTGACGGCGCACGTGATCGGACACCTGAGACCGGTCAATCAACAGGAGCTGGACGCCGACCCCACGCTCGACCCGACGACCCTGGTTGGCGCCACCGGCGTGGAGGCCGCCTGGGAGCGCTTCCTGGGCGGTCGCCACGGCGAGCGCTACGTGGTGGTGTCGGCCGTGGGCCAGCAGCAAGGAGTGGTCCGCGAAGAGCCGGCGGTTCCGGGCCACGACCTCGGCGTCACCATCGATCTCGATCTCCAGCGGGTCGCTGCCACTGCTCTCGGCGACGCTGCGGGCAGCGTGGTGGCGCTCGAGCCCGACACCGGCGCCGTTCGGGTGTTGCTGTCGGCGCCGGCCTTCGACCCCAATGCCTTCGTCGGCCGGCTCAGTCATCAGGAGTGGCGGCAGCTTGCCGAGGATCCCGGACATCCCCTCCAGGATCGAGCGCTGCAGGGTGTCTACCCTCCCGGCTCCACCATCAAACCGTTCTTCGCCGTGGCCGGGCTGGCCGAGCACCTCATCGACGCCTCCACGTCTGTGTACTGCCGGGGCAGCGTCGTGCTGTACGGCCATCCTTTCCGCTGTTGGCGGCGATCCGGGCACGGCACGGTGACACTCGGGCGCTCCCTCGAAGTGTCGTGCGATGTCTACTACTACCTCCTCGGCCAGCGGCTGGGCATCTCGGACATGGCGACGTGGCTGCACCGCTTCGGTTTCGGCCGGCCGACCGGCATCGGCTTCCCCACCGAGGGAGGAGGCCTGGTGGGAACTCCGGAGTGGAGCCGGCGCGTCCGCGGTACCCCCTGGTATCCAGGTGAAGCGGTGTCGGTGTCCATCGGACAGGGTCCTCTGTTGGTGACGCCCCTGCAGCTGGCGCGGGCCTATGCCGCCTTGGCCAACGGCGGCCGCCTCGTCACTCCCTACCTGGTGGAGCCCACGCCCCGCCCCGCAACGGTGGATCTCGGCCTCGACCCGGGCCAGCTGGCGCAGGTGACACAGGGCCTGGAACGCGTCATCCACGGCGCCGAAGGGACAGCCCGTTCCTTGGCGTCGTTGCCCGCGGCGGGCAAGACCGGAACCGCTCAGGTGGCCCGCCTCCAAGAAGGGGTCTCCTCCGACGAGCTCGCCCCAGAGCTCCGGCACCACGCCTGGTTCGTGGGCTGGGCTCCAGTGGAGCACCCGCGCCTCGTCGTGGCCGTGATCGTGGAGCACGGCGGCGGTGGCGGTGCGGTGGCGGCTCCGGTGGCGCGGGCGGTGCTGGAGGCTGCCCTCGCAACGTCTCCAGGCTGAGCAGCGGGGGGGATCGTTCAAAGGCAACAGACTCCCCCAGCTCCGGAGAAGGGGCCTCTCTGAGGAGTCAACGTCGGTGTCTGGCACCGTCTCTTGCCTGCGCAGCGCCAGAGGGAGACTGGCAGCCGCTCGGGCGATCCAGGTTAGGTACACTCGCACCATGGAGCATCGCCTCGATGCCTGGCTGATGTTGGCCCTGGTGGCCATCCTGGGCGCCTCCCTGGCAACCCTGAACGCCGTGTCGCCCGTGCTCGGCTCCCAGCTCCTCATTCGCCAGCTCACCTGGGGGGTGGCTGGCCTCGCCCTGGTGTGGGCCGTCTCCCGGGTCGAGCTCGCCGTGTTTGCGCGGGCGGCGCCCATCCTCTACGTGCTGTCCATCCTGGTCCTGGTGGCGGTGCTGGTGGCGGGGGAAAGCCGCGGCGGCAACCGCGCCTGGTTCGCCCTCGGCCCGTTGACCGTCCAGCCATCGGAGTTCGCCCGCCTGGCCACCATCCTCATGCTCGCCGCCTGGCTCGGGCGCAGGCGCTCCAATCGGCTGGGGCTCCGTGAGGGCGCCATGGCCACGGCCATGGTCGGGGTCGTCGTGGCCCTCGTGGCCGCTGAGCCGGACCTGGGCGTCGCTCTCACCTACCTGCCGGTCCTGGCGGGCGCTCTGTGGCTGGGAGGCGTGCCGACGAGGGTGTGGGTCGTCCTGGCTCTGGTGGGCGTGGTGGCGGTGGGCGTAGTCTGGAAGGTCGGTCTGAAGCCCTATCAGAAGGAGAGGGTCCTCACCGTTCTGGACCCGGAGCGCGACCCCTACGGCGCCGGCTATCAGGTGCGGCAGTCCAAGATCGCCGTCGGATCGGGGGGCGTCCTCGGCCAGGGACTGGGCCACGGCTCCCAATCCGGGCTCCGCTTCCTGCCCGCCCAGCACACCGACTTCGTGTTCGCGGTGTGGGCCGAGGCCACCGGCTTCGTGGGCGCCACGGCCCTCCTCATGGCCTACGCTCTGCTCCTCTACCGGATCGGGGTCACCGCCCTGAGCGCCGAAAGTCGACACGGGCTGGTGCTGTCCGTCCTGGTGGCGGCGTGGCTGGCGTTCCAGGTGATCGTCAACGTCGGCATGGTCCTGGGCTGGCTTCCCACCACCGGCATCACCCTCCCGCTCTTCTCCTACGGTGGCTCCTCGCTGCTCACCACCTGCCTCGCTCTGGGTGTCGTGCAGTCTGTATGGTGCCATCGGCTGGTGTACCAGTGACCGCCGCCGTCCTCTATCTGTCGGTGAACCCCCTGGAGACCCGCGTGGCCATGCGCGAGAACTCCCGGTTGGTGACCTACCGGGTCGAGCGGCAGCGGACGTCGTCCCTGGTGGGCAATCTGTACAAGGGGCGGGTCACCAGGGTGCTGCCCGGGATGCAAGCGGCCTTCGTGGATATCGGAGCCGGCCGGGACGCCTTCCTCTACGTGCGCGAGGCGGGTGGCATCCTGGAGGACTTCAGCGACCTGTTCCAGAACGAGGACGAGGAGGACCTCCCGCCCGACCTCTCCAGTTCCGACATCTCGGATCTCCTGCGCCAGGGTCAAGAGGTGCTGGTGCAGGTGGTCAAGGACCCGCTGGGGGCCAAGGGCGCCCGACTCACCACCTACGTCACCCTGCCGGGTCGGTGTCTGGTCTACCTGCCCACGGTCCGTCAACGGGGCGTGTCGCGCCGGATCACGGACCCCGAGGAGCGGGCTCGCTTGAAGGCCATCATCGACGGCTTCGGGGACCAGCAGGGATGGATCGTGCGCACGGCCGGCGAGGACCAGGGTGCGGCCGAGTTGGCCGCCGACCGCGCCTACCTGATCGAGCTCTGGCAGAAGCTCCAGAACGCCTCCGAGCGGCGGCATGCTCCGTCCCTGATCCACCGCGAGCTGAGCACCGTCCTGCGGACCGTACGGGACATGTTCACCCACGCGGTGCGCGAGGCCTGGGTCGACGACGAGGCGAGCTTCGGCGAGATCGTGGACTTCCTCGAGCAGGCGGATCCCGCCCTGGCGCCGCGCCTCAAGCTGTACGACAAGAGCACCGATCTGATGACGTCCTTCGGCATCGACCGTGAGCTGGCCAAGGCCCTCAAACCCAAGGTGTGGCTGAAGTCCGGCGGCTATCTGGTGGTCAACCAGACCGAGGCTCTCGTGGCCATCGACGTCAACACGGGGAAGTTCGTGGGTTCGTCGTCCCTGGAGGAGACGGTCACCACCATCAACCTGGAGGCGGTTCGGGAGATCGTGCGCCAGCTCAGGCTGCGCAGCCTGGGTGGCATCATCGTCATCGACTTCATCGACATGGGGGAGCCCGGCCACCGGCGGGAGGTGTACGAGGCCCTCGCCGCCGAGCTCGCCACCGACCCTGCCCACACCCAGCTCCTTCCCATGAGCGACATCGGTCTCGTGCAGCTCACCCGCAAGCGCTCGCGGCCTTCCCTGGAGCGCACCCTGAACAGGGAGTGCCCGTACTGCCACGGCTCGGGCCGCATCAAGTCGCTGCCCACCATCTGCCTCGAGCTCAGACGCGCGCTCCTCGACGCCCGGGCCGGGCGGGCGGTGGGCGACCGGCTGTCGGTGGTGGTGCATCCCGAGGTCTCCCAGTTTCTCCAGGGCCCCTATCGAGACCTCCTCCGGGAGCTGGAGGAGATCCACGGGCTCGAGGTGATCGTGCGCGAGAACCCTCTCTGCCATCAGGAGCACTTCGAGATCTTGGGTTAGCCCTGGGACATGGCCTCCAGGAACTCGGAGTTCGTGGGGCTCTTGCCGAGACGTTCGAGGAGCAGCTCCATGGCCTCGACCGGGGACAGGGAGGAGAGCACCTTGCGCAGCACCCAGATGCGGCGCAGGTCCCACTCGTCCATGAGCAGCTCCTCCTTGCGGGTGCCCGACTTGTGGATGTCGATGGACGGGAAGACGCGGCGCTCCACCAGCTTGCGGTCCAGGTGCACCTCCATGTTGCCGGTGCCCTTGAACTCCTCGAAGATGACGTCGTCCATCCTCGAGCCGGTGTCCACCAGGGCCGTCCCGATGATGGTCAGGCTGCCGCCTTCCTCGATGTTGCGAGCCGCACCGAAGAAGCGCTTCGGCTTCTGCAGGGCGTTTGAGTCGACGCCGCCGGAGAGCACCTTGCCCGAAGGGGGAACCACCGTGTTGTAAGCCCGGGCCAGGCGAGTGATGGAGTCGAGCAGAATCGCGACGTCGCGCTTGTGCTCCACCAGGCGCTTGGCCTTCTCGATGACCATCTCCGCCACCTGGACGTGACGGGTGGCCGGCTCGTCGAAGGTGGAGGAGATGACCTCCCCGTGGACCGTGCGCTGCATGTCGGTCACCTCCTCGGGCCGCTCGTCGATGAGCAGCACGATGAGGGTGACCTCGGGGTGATTGGTGGTGATGGAGTTGGCGATGGCCTGCAGCATCATGGTCTTGCCGGTCCGCGGCGCCGCCACCAGGAGACCCCGCTGTCCCTTGCCCAGGGGTGTGACGAGGTCCATGACGCGGGCGGTCAGGTTCTCCGGCACCTCGAGCTTGATCCGCTCCTCCGGGTAGAGGGGGGTCAGGTTGTCGAAGTGGACCTTCTCCATGGCCACCTCGGGTGGCTCGAAGTTGATGGCCTCCACCTTGATCAGGGCGAAGTACCGCTCACCCTCCTTGGGAGGTCGGATCTGGCCCGACACGGTGTCCCCCGTGTGCAGGTTGAAGCGCCGGATCTGGGATGGCGACACGTAGATGTCGTCTGGTCCCGGCAGGTAGTTGTACTCGGGGGCACGCAGGAAGCCGAAGCCCTCCGGCAGCACCTCGAGCACGCCCTCGCCGAAGATCAGGCCCTCGCGCTCGGTCTGCCGCTGCAGGATGCGGAAGATCAGGTCCTGCCGACGCATCCCCGTGGGGCTCTCCACCCCCAGGCCCCGGGCGACGCTCACCAGGTCGTTGACCGGGAGCTCCTTGAGCTGCTTGAGGTCGAGGCGCCCGCCCTGCATGGCCTCCGCCGCCTGCTCGTAGTCCTCGATCTCGTCCTCCAGGTCGAGCGGGATGACGACCGGCTCTTCCTGCGAGTCCTTCTTCTTCTTGCCCATCTCAATCTCCTGTTTGGCGTTGTCGCCATGAAGTCAGCAGGTCGGCGATGTCCGCCATCAGCTCGGCGCGTCCTTCGCCGGTACGTACGCTCACCGCGAGCGGCGGCGTGGCCAGACCCAGCTGGCGCTGCAGCGCCTGCCGAGCACGGGCGCGTTGGGATCGCCCCACCTTGTCAGCCTTCGTGAGCACCATGATAAAGCCGTGTCCGATCGTCTGCAGCATCCGGTTGAGCTCCAGATCGAGGGCAGTGGGAGGATGGCGGATGTCCACCAGGCTGATCACGCCTGCCAGCCGCCGCTCCTCGGTCAGGTAGCGTTCCAGCTCCCTGCCCCACTGCGACCGCAGACTCTTGGCGACCCGGGCATAGCCGTACCCTGGAAGATCCACCAGGTAGAACGAGGAGTTCACCAGGTAGAAGTTCAGGGTACGGGTCTTGCCCGGGGCCTTCGCCACCCGGGCCACCGATCTGCCAAAGAGCCAGTTCAGGAGGCTCGACTTGCCGACGTTCGACCGACCGGCCACCGCCACCTGGGGAAGCCACTCCTGGGGCCGCGTGGACACGGACAGGGCCGCGCCGCGAAAGCTGACCTCGCGTATCTCCACTCTGTTGTGTCAGTAGGCGAGCGGCGGCGAGTCGAAGGTCGACTCGGAGTCGCCGGGCGCCTTTGCTACACCCGCCTCCACGTCATGCACGAGCGCCAATGAAAGCACCTTGTCCATGTGATCTACGAGGTGAAAGCTCATTTGTCCGCGCACGTCCTCGGGGATGTCCTCGAGATCCTTCTCGTTCTCGTCGGGGAGGATCACCTCTCGGATACCGGCGCGATAGGCCGCGAGGACCTTGTCCTTGATCCCGCCCACCGGCAGCACCCGCCCACGGAGGGTGATCTCGCCGGTCATGGCCAGGTCGACGCGGACCGGAACCCCGGTAAAGGCGGAAACCAGGGAGGTGGCCATGGTGATTCCCGCCGACGGGCCGTCCTTGGGGATCGAACCTTCCGGGACGTGGATGTGGACGTCGATCTTCTCGAACTGCTCGGGGTCGATGCCGAGCCGCTCCGCGCGCGATCGCACGAAGCTGAGCGCCGCCCGGGCCGACTCCTGCATGACGTCACCCATGTGCCCGGTGATGGTCACGTTCCCCTTCCCGCGCATGAGGGTGGCCTCGGTGACCAGCATCTCCCCTCCCACCTGCGTCCAGGCGAGGCCGGGGGCGATGCCGACCTCTGGCGTCTGCTCACGGCGCTGGGCGCGGAAGCGGGGCTGGCCGAGGAGCTCGCGCACGAGCTCGGGCCCGATCTGGATGCTCTCCCCCCGGGGAATCTTCTGCCTGAGCACCCGGCGGGCCAGCTTGCGACAGATGGAGGCGATCTCCCGCTCCAGGTTCCGCACCCCCGCCTCACGGGTGTAGCGCTCGATGAGGAAGAGCAGTGCCTCCTCGGTGAAGTCGAGGTCGTACTTGCCCGCCAAGCCGTGCCGATCGAGCTGGCGCGGCACCAGGAACTGGCGGCCGATCTCCAGCTTCTCGTGGTGCGTGTAGCCGGAGAGGTGGATCTGCTCGGTGCGGTCCAGGAGGGCGGGGGGGATGGTGTGCGTGACGTTGGCGGTGCAGATGAAGAACGCCTTCGACAGGTCGTACTCCACGTCCAGGTAGTGGTCGTGGAAGGTGTGATTCTGCTCCGGGTCCAACACCTCGAGGAGGGCGCCGGCCGGGTCGCCCCGGAAGTCGGCGGCCATCTTGTCGACCTCGTCCAGCAGCAGCACCGGGTTGACCGTCCCGGCCTTGCGCATCATCTGGATGATCTGGCCTGGGAACGCACCGATGTAGGTGCGGCGATGGCCCCTGACCTCGGCCTCGTCGCGGACCCCTCCGAGAGACAGGCGGACGAACTTGCGGCCGGTGGCCCGCGCGATGGACCGCGCCAACGACGTCTTGCCCACGCCGGGGGGACCGACGAAGCAGAGGATGGTGCCCGTGGTCTTCTTCACCAGCTGGCGCACGGCGAGAAACTCCAGGATCCGGTCCTTGACCTTCTCCAGGCCGTAGTGATCCTCGTTGAGCACGTCCTCGGCCCGCTCGATGTCGCGGATCTCCCGGGACGCCTTCTTCCAGGGCACCGCCAGCAACCACTCCACGTAGTTGCGGGACACGCCGGCCTCGGCGGACACCGGGGGCATCCCCTCCAGGCGACGGATCTCGATGAGGGCCTTTTCCTTGGCCTCGGTGCTCATGCCCGAGTCCTCGACCTGCTGCTTGAGCTGGGCGAGCTCCTCCTGGGTGTCGGACCGACCGAGCTCCTCGTTGATGGCCTTGATCTTCTCCGACAGGTAGTACTCGCGCTGGGCCTTCTCCATCTGCTTCTTGACCCGAGAGGAGATGCGACGGTCGATGGTGAGCTTCTCCAGCTCGACGTCGAGGAGATCGTTCAGGCGCTCCAAGCGCTCCAGGGGCTTGATGATCTCGAGCAGGCTCTGCTTGTCCGCGGTGGGCTGGTTGAGATGGGCCGAGAGGATGTCGGCGAACTGATCCGGATCCTGGGTCTCCAGGGACGCGAGGACGCCCTCCACGGAGAGGTGATGGGAGAGCTTGGCGTACTCCTTGAACTGCTCGATGAGCTGGGCCATGAACTGACTGACCGCAGGCGAGGAGGAGGCCTCGATCAGTACAGGCTCCACCGTCGCCGCGAGGCAGTCCGCGTCGGGCTCGAATGAGATGATCCGCGCGCGCTGCAGCCCCTCCACCATGACCTTGATGTTGCCGGAGGCCAGCTGCAGATGCTGCACCACCCGCGCCGTCACGCCAAGGGTGTACAGGTTTTCGGGCTGGGGCTCGTCCACCTTGGGATCGCGCTGGGTGGCCAGGAAGATGCGCTTGTCCGGACGCGCCAGCGCGCGCTCCAGGGCGACCACGGACGGCTGCCGGCCAACCACGAAGGGCGCCATCATGTGAGGAAACACCACCATGTCGCGCAGCGGCACGATGGGGAGCAGCACTCGTTCAGGGTCTCGGTCCATAATCTCCACTCGTCTGCTGTGTGTCCCGGTCGGCCGGGGTAGGAATGTCAATGACGTCGCGACCGACGCTGGCCGCTGGCTCGCTTCCCGCCTAGCTCACCTTGCGCACCGCGGTCAGCGGCGGCACTCGCCGCTCCACCACATCCCGCGACACCACCAGCTCCTTGATATCCGGCACCGATGGTACCTGGTACATGATGTCGAGCATCAGCTCCTCGAGGATGATGCGCAGGCCACGGGCACCCACCTTGCGGGTCAGTGCCTGGGCCACGACGGCATCCAGGGCCTCCTCGGTGAAGCACAGCTCCACGCCTTCGAACGAGAGGATCGTCTCGTACTGGCGGACCAGGCAGTTCTTGGGCTCGGTCAGGATCCGAACCAGGGCGTTGTGGTCCAGGTCGTGGAGGGTGGCCACCACCGGGATCCGTCCCACGAACTCGGGGATCATGCCGTACTTGATCAGATCTTCGGGGTGCACGTGCTGCAGGAGCTCGCTGGCCCTCGCCTCGTTGCCACCCAGGTCGACCCCGAAACCCATGCGCTTCTGATTGAGGCGATTCGCGATCACGTCCTCGAGGCCCACGAAGGCGCCGCCGCAGATGAACAGGATGTTGGTGGTGTCGATCTGCAGGAACTCCTGGTGGGGGTGTTTGCGACCGCCCTGGGGCGGCACGTTGGCCACCGTCCCCTCGAGGATCTTGAGCAGTGCCTGCTGGACGCCCTCCCCGGACACGTCCCTGGTAATGGACGGGTTCTCCGACTTGCGGGCGACCTTGTCGATTTCGTCGATGTAGACGATGCCCCGCTCCGCGGCCTCCCGGTCGCCCTGGGCGGCCTGGTAGAGACGCAGCAGGATATTCTCCACATCCTCCCCGACGTAGCCGGCCTCCGTGAGGGTGGTGGCGTCCACGATGGTGAACGGCACCTGCAGCTGCCGTGCCAGCGTCTGGGCGAGGAGCGTCTTGCCGGTGCCGGTGGGACCGATGAGCAGGATGTTCGACTTCGCCAGCTCCACGTCGTTGCGGCCACGACCGGCCTGGTACTCGATCCGCCGGTAGTGGTTGTACACCGCCACCGAGAGCTTCTTCTTTGCCGACTCCTGGCCGATGACGTACTCGTCCAGGTGCCCCTTGATCTCGTGGGGCTTCGGCAGCACCTTCTGTCGCGACTTGGCCTCGTGGACCCGGTCCTCGGCGATGATGTCGAGACAGACCTCGACACACTCGTTGCAGATGTACACGGTCGGGCCCGCGATCAGCTTCCGCACCTCGTGCTGACTCTTGCCGCAGAAGCTGCAGCGCAGAACGTCACCGTCGCGCTGGGACATCAAGCCCTCCAGCGATCATTGTATACCACGCATCGGTGCTGCAGCGTGCCGGCGCTCACCGCTACTACTCCCTGGAAACAATGATCTTGTCGATCAACCCGTAGTCCTTGGCGCCGTCGGCCTCGAGAATGAAATCGCGCTCGGTGTCCAGGTTGATCTTGTCGATGGACTGTCCGGTGTGGTCCGCCAGGATCTTGTTGAGACGTTCCCGCAGACGCATCAGATCCCGAGCGTGGATGTCGATGTCCGTGGCCTGGCCCTGGAGACCGGACATGAGGGGCTGGTGGATCAGGACCCGGCTGTGGGGGAGGGCCAGCCGTTTCCCCTTGCAGCCTCCCGCCAGCAACACGGCGCCCATGGACGCGGCCTGGCCCAGGGCGATGGTGACCACGTCCGGCTTGACGTACTGCATGGTGTCGTAAATGGCGAGACCGGCAGTGATGGAGCCGCCCGGGGTGTTGACGTACAGGAAGATGTCCTTCTCCGGGTTCTCGGCCTCGAGGAACAGCATCTGCGCGATGACCAGGGACGCCACTTGATCGTCGATGGCGCTCCCCAGGAAGACCACGTTGTCCTTGAGCAGCCGGGAGAAGATGTCGTAGGCCCGCTCGCCGCGGCTGGTCTGCTCCACCACCATGGGCACCAGCATCAGTCCACCTCCCCACCGGCTCGCCGGATCATTTCATCGATGGTAGCCGAAATGACCGCCGAGTGCCGCAGGCTGTCCAGCTTGCCTTCCTTGGCGAGGTTGGCCTTGTGCTCGGCGGCCGGGAGCCCGAGGCGCCCCGCCTCCATGGCGATGTAGGCGTCCACCTCCGCCTCCCGCTCGCCGATCTCCCACGCCTCGGCGAGCTGGTCCAGCACGAGCTCGTCGAGGACCCGCCGCCGGGCCCCGGGCTCGAAGCGGGCCGCCATCTGCTGCCAATCCACCTCGTCGGAGTCGGGCGCGAGCCCCTGCATGGCCATGGAGTACGCGAACCGGTTGAGATCCTCCCGCACCGCCGCTTGGACCAGGGACGGGGGCAGCTCACCGTCGTCCAGACCGGTCTGGAGGTGGTCCAGTGCGGCCCGCCGCCAGGTCTCCCGGCGCTGCGCCCGCTTGTTGCGGGCGAGGGCTTCGGCGATGCGCTCCCTGAGCTGCTCCAGGCTGTCCAGCCCCACGGTGCGGGCGAGCTCGTCGTCGACGGGCGGGACCAGCTTGCGCTTGAGAGACTTGACGTCGATCTGGTAGCGCACCGTCTTGCCGGCCCGCGCGGCGTTCTCGTCGTCGTCCGGGAAGCGCCGTTCCGCGGTTCGTTGCTCACCCACCGCCGCTCCCTGGAGGGCCTCGTTGATCTGCTCGGGCACCGAGTCGTCACCGAGGACGAAGCGGGCGTTCTGCTCCAGGTACGGCTCCTCCTCGGAGTCCTCCATCTCGCCGTGCAGGTCGGCCTGGACCAGCATGCCGTCGGCCGCCTGGGCATCGTCGGCAGGCTCCCACGTGGCGTTCTCCTCTGCCACCTTGGCGAGCTCCTGGTCGATCTCGGCCTCGCTCACGTCCAGGGTCACCTCCGGCAGCTCGGCCTCCTCCACCGCGGGCAGCTCGTAACGAGGCCGCACCTCCATCTCCGCGCTGAGGTGGAAGCCGCCGTCATCCCCGAACTCGAGGTCGCCCAGCCGGGGCCGGGTGATGGGCTCCAGGCCCTCCTCGGAGTCGAACACGTGCCGCAGCAGGAGTGAGGCGAGATGCTCGGAGAGCTCCGTCTTGATGTCGGAGGAGAAGCGGGCGCGGATGGCGGACTCCGGAGCCTTGCCAGGTCGAAAGCCGGGCACCCGCGCCTTGCGCCGGAAGCTGTTCACGATGCTCTTGCGCTCCCGCTCCACCGCCTCGGCGTCGAGCTCGGCGGTGACCTCGACGGTATGGTTGGGATGACGGGTCAGCTTGTAGTCCATGGTGTGAGCTCCGATTGGTGCGAAAGGGGGGACTCGAACCCCCACGGGGAGATCCCCACGAGATCCTAAATCTCGCGCGTCTGCCGGTTCCGCCACTTTCGCGGCTGGAGTGGGGAGTGGTGAGCCGTGGAGGAATCGAACCTCCAACCTAGGGATTAAGAGTCCCTTGCTCTGCCAGTTGAGCTAACGGCCCACACGGCAGCGGGTATCCTACCGGAAAACAGAGGCAGGGGCAAGCGTCCTTCCCTACTGGTGCACCAGGTGCTTGATCTCGGATTGACCGAGGTCCGACCGCGCCGTGATGACCACCGCAGAGGTGCCGCCGTTGTAGACGGGCAGGGGAGCGTTGGCCGCGAACCCGCCCCCGGCGTCCGTCTCCCCTTCCGCCAGAAGCAGTCGCCGCGGCTCCGCCGTCGACTTGAACAGCACCGACACCTGGACGCCTGCCAGCGGTTGGTTCGACTGGGAGTCCACTGCGATGATGCTCACCGCCGCCTCGCCGCCGTAGGTGAAGTCATGATCGGACGTGGCGCGCAGGATGAGATGCGCCAGGCCCCGTTGCGCCTCCAGGTAGTCCAGGATTACCTGGTCCAGGGACGGCTCGGAGGACGGAGAGGGTGCTGCCGCCACGGCGTCGGGATGGGAGACGGTGGTGTCGTCGTCGTCGGCGACCTGGTCGTGGCGCATGAGCTGGCGGAGACGGCCGGCGCCGATGGCCTCCACGATGGCGTGATGTTGGCGCTCCATGATGGTGGCGATGGTCTTCGAGTCGACGTTCTCGGCCAGGAGGTCGTGGTAGGGGGTGCGGCGCGAGTAGAGGATCTCTCCCGCCGCATACACGAGGGACTCCACAAGCGGGTTGGACCGCCCCTTGTCCTCGGTCTGGACATGATAGGTGGTGCCAGCGTGCTCGATGTCCGTGTTGAAGCCCGTCAGCACCGTGCCCTCCTCGGCCGTCGACTCGTCCAGGCTACCCCGATCCGACCATCCGGTCAATCGGTAAGTCGTTCAGAACGAGGGGGAAGGTCGCCCGCCGCCCGTGATGGCGGGACGGTGTCGAGGGAGCCTGGTCCAGGGGAGAACTCTACGTGAAGGAGCCGACCGCCTCCTGCTCGTCGTCGAAGATGTCGAACACGGTGATGAGCTGCGTCACCTGCAAGATGTCCGAGATCTTCGGGGACAGGTTCATGAGCTTGAGCTGGCCCTGGTTCCTGGTCACCGTCGTGTAGCAGGCCACCATCTCCCCGATCCCGGAGGAGTCGATGGTGCTGACGCCGCCGAGGTCGAGGAGGATCTTCTTCTTTCCCTGGGCCAGCGAGGAGTCGATCAGCTCCCGGATCTTGACATCACCGGCGCCGATGGTCACCTTGCCCGCCAGACCGATGATACGAATGTCGCCGCGATCGCGGATCTCACTCTTCATGGCATACACTCCTTGCAGAGGGCCGCAGCTCTCTGACCATGAGCACAGACGTGCCGCCGGCAGGTGTGCGACCGAACTCGACCCGGTTCATGAACTGCCGCATGTAGAAGATACCCCGGCCCGTTGGGCGGAGCAAATTCTCCGCCGCCGTGGGGTCGGGGACGGCGCTCACGTCGAACCCGTCTCCCTCGTCCTCCACCCGAATGGTCAGTCGCCCCGTCTCGAGGGCGCACTCCACACGCACCCTGCGCGCGGTATCCAGGCGGTTCCCGTGGCGGATCGCATTGGCCAACGCCTCCCGGAGCGCCGTCACCACCCAGTAGGACTCCTCGGCGTTGCACTCCCCCAAGCTGCAGAGGTCCGCCACGGCGCGCTCGGCGACTTCGATGTCACAGAAGCGGCTGCCGAGAATCAGTGAAGCGCGAAGCACGGGAGCGTCATCGGACATGGCGCGAGATTATAGCAGTTTGCCCGGCGCCGGAGCCTCAATCGTAGAATGGCTCCTCCACCTCGTCCACGTCCTCCTCCGACGGCTCCACCATCTCCAGGATCCAGCGATGGAACGTGCTCTCGGTGGCGGTGACGGGCAGCGCCAGGATCTCCGGCAGCTCGTAGGAGTGGAACTCCCGGATGGCCTCGGAGACGCGCTCGAAGAGCCGCCTCGGGGTCTTCACCAGGAGCAGGTACTCGGTGTCCTCGCAGACCTTGCCCTTCCAGCGGTAGATGGAGCGCAGGCAGGGAACGATGTTGACGCAGGTGGCGAGGCGGCGGGCGATGAGCTCCTCAGAGATCTCCACGGCCTGCTGCTCGGTCCCCACCGAGGTCATCACCACCGTGATCTCAGCGAGCTCAGTCATAGAGGCACGCTAGCGAAACTGCTCCGGGGAGTCAAGGAGGAGACCCTCGCGACCCGGGCGGTCACCGACCGACCGCCTCTCAGTACCGGCGGAGCAACCCCACCACCACCCCCTGGACACGCAGTCGATCCGCGGGGACATCGAGGGGCGCCATGGCTGCGTTGGCGGGCTGGAGGCGGACCACTCCCTTCCCACGGCGGAAGATCCGCTTGAGGGTCACCTCCCCGTCGAGGAGAGCCACCACCACCTCACCGTCGGCGGCATGTCCCGTGCTGTGGACGATCACGTAATCGCCGTCCTGGATGCCGTCGTCGACCATGGAGTCGCCCCGGACTCGGAGCACGAAGTGCTCCCCGGAGCGCAGGAGGTCGGGGGGCACGGCGATGGTGTCGGCGCCCGGCAGCGACTCGATGGGGGAACCGGCCGCCACCACCCCGAGGAGGGGAAGCCTGGACTGGGACCGACCGCCCTCGTCGTCGTCCGCGACCAGCACGAGACCCCTCTTCTGGTGCTTCTCACGCCGCAGGTAGCCCTTCTTCTCGAGCAGGGCGATGTGCTTCTGGGCGCTGGCCGTGCTCTGGAAGTCGAACTCGTCGGCGATCTCCTGCAAGGTCGGTGCGACGCCTTGGTGGGCAATGGTACGGGAGATGTAGGCCAGCACGTCCCGCTGGCGCTCGGTGAGGTAGGCCATGGGTGGACCTCCTGGATGCAGGGTAGGCGATAATGAGGTGTAAGTCAAGGTGGACGCCGTCGTCGTGAGGGGAGCCCTCCCTGGTTGCCTTTGCAGCCGCCGTCGCGTAGAATCCCCTTTCGCGTCGGGGCGTAGCTCAGCCTGGCAGAGCGCACGGTTCGGGACCGTGAGGTCGGTGGTTCAAATCCACTCGCCCCGACCACCTCCCTGATCCGCGGCAGCGGTCAGCACCGATCGGCGGAGAGGGCGCCGCCCGCTTCGCCTCAGCACGGCTCCCACAGGAGCGGTGCACGTGCCTCGGGCCGGCCCGGTGCTCCCGGAACCTCTCGTCATCAGATCGTGCCCGGGCCCCCGCGCGACACAGTCCCCTGTGCCGCGCCCGTCTCGACGTTGCGAGCTCATCCCGTGGGCTTTCTGATGACGTCGGATTGACAGGCACCCGGCGATCTGGCTACGGTGCCGCCCGGATCGGAGACAGGGAGGATTCATGGCCGAGCAGCGCGCGCAGTGGAGTAGTCGCATCGGCTTCATCCTGGCGGCCGCCGGCAGTGCGGTCGGACTCGGCAACCTCTGGAAGTTCCCCTACATCACCTACGAGAACCGCGGGGGCGCCTTCGTGCTCGTGTACCTGGGCGCCATCGCCCTCGTCGGAACCCCGATCATGGTGGCGGAGATCCTCCTCGGCCGGCGCAGCCAGCAGAACCCGGTGGGGGCCTTTCGCGTGCTGGCTCGCGGCAGGCCCGGAGGCAAGGCCTGGCAGGGCGTCGGTTTCCTGGGCGTCACCACCGGCTTCATCATCCTGTCCTACTACAGCGTGGTCGCCGGTTGGACCCTGCGCTACATCCTCATGGCCATCTCCGGCACGGCTGGGGCCACTGGCTCACCACCCGGAGGCTCTGCAGACCTTCTTCAACGGGTTTCTGTCCAGCTCGGGCCAGCAGATCCTGTACGAGAGCGTCTTCATGGGGCTCACCATCGGGGTCGTCTACCTCGGGGTAGGGGAGGGCATCGAGCGTGCCGCTCGCATTCTGATGCCCATGCTGTTCATCATCCTCGGCGGCCTGGTGGTGTACTCCTTCTGGACCCCTGGGCTTCGGCGGGCCATGCGTGTTCCTGTTCCGGCCCAACTTCCACGCAGCTGACGAGCGGCGGCGTCCTGGAGGCGCTCGGCCACAGCTTCTTCACCCTGAGCCTGGGCATGGGCGCCATGCTCACCTACGGCAGCTACATGGGGCGGAAGGAGTCGATCCCGCATGCGGCTGTCACCATCGCCCTCCTGGACACCGTCATCGCCATCATGGCGTGCGTCGTCATGTTCTCCATCATCTTCAGCTTCGACTTCGACGTGACCAGGAGCTCCACCATCCTGTTCACAACCTTGCCGGTGGTGTTCTTCAAGCTGCCCGGAGGCGCCGTCATCAGTGCGCTCTTCTACCTCCTGGTGGCTTTCGCGGCCCTGACGAGCACCATCAGCCTGCTGGAGGTGGTCGCCAGCTACGCCATCGACGAGCTCGGCTGGGCACGTCGGCGCGCCGCTCTCACCGCGGGCGCCGCCATCTTCGTCTTCGGGGTCTTGAGCGCGGTGAGCCTCGGCGGGAGCCCCGCACTGTCCAGGTTCAACCTGATCGGACGCTCCTCCACAGCCGGCGTCTTCGGGACCTTCGACTACCTTGCCAGCAACTGGCTGCTGCCGGTGGGAGGTCTCCTCATCGCCCTCTTCGTGGGCTGGGCGCTGTCTGCGGCGACCACCCGCGACGAGCTCGAAACCGGACACGGCCGGATGACGCTCTTCGCCGTGTGGCGGTTCGTCATCCGCTTCGTGGCCCCGGCCGCAGTGGCGGCGATCATCGTCAGCGTGATCCTCGGCGCCGAGTACCAGTAGGGGCCCTACTCCTTGCCGGCGACCTCGAGGCGGGTGGTGGCCAGCCGCACCTCGTCCGTGAGGCGCTCGATGTCCTCGGCGGCGGCGGTAGGCAGGGCGGCCTCGGCCTCGGCGCGGGCGGCGGCAGCCGCCTCGACGTCGATCGCCTCCGGCGGCTCCGCGATCCGCGCCAGCACCGTCACCCGGTCGGGCAGGACCTCGGCGAAGCCGCCCTGGACCGCCAGCCGATGCTCCTCCTGTCCCTTGTGGTAGGCCAGTGGGCCGGTGCCCAGGGAGGTCAGCAGCGGCGTGTGACCCGGCAGCACCCCGAGCTCGCCCAGCGCCCCCGGCAGGCGGACCTCCTCCACCTCCTCGGCGAGCAGGCGGCGGCTGGGGGTGACCACGTCCAGGTGCAGGCGGTCGGCCACCTCAGCCCTCCTTCTGCATCCGCTCGGCGTTGGCGACGGCGTCTTCGATCCCGCCGCAGTACAGGAACGCCTGCTCCGGAAAGTGGTCGAGCTCGCCCTCGCACAGCATCCGGAAGCCCTTGATAGTGTCCTCCACCTTGACGTAGCGGCCCTTGTAGCCGGTGAACTGCTCGGCGACGTGGAACGGCTGGGAGAGGAAGCGCTGGATCTTGCGCGCCCGGCCCACGGTGAGCTTGTCCTCCTCGGACAGCTCGTCGATGCCGAGGATCGCGATGATGTCCTGGAGGTCCTTGTAGCGCTGCAGGATGCGCTGCACCTCGCGGGCCACCCGGTAGTGCTCCTCGCCGACCACGCCGGGGTCGAGGATGCGCGAGGTCGAGGCCAGCGGATCCACCGCCGGGTAGATGCCGAGCTCGACGATCTGCCGCGACAGCACGGTGGTGGCGTCGAGATGGGCGAAGGTGGTGGCCGGCGCCGGGTCGGTGAGGTCGTCGGCCGGCACGTAGATGGCCTGCACCGAGGTGATGGAGCCCTTCTTGGTCGAGGTGATGCGCTCCTGGAGCTCGCCCATCTCGGTGGCCAGGTTGGGCTGGTAGCCGACCGCCGACGGCATGCGGCCGAGCAGCGCCGACACCTCGGAGCCCGCCTGCACGAAGCGGAAAATGTTGTCGATGAACAGGAGCACGTCCTGGTGCTCCACGTCGCGGAAGTACTCGGCCACGGTCAGGCCCGTGAGGCCGACCCGCAGCCGCGCTCCCGGCGGCTCGGTCATCTGGCCGTAGATCAGGGACGCCTTCGAGTTCTCCCGTAGCTGTCGGGGTCGATGACGCCTGCCTCGATCATCTCGAGCCACAGGTCGTTGCCCTCGCGGGTGCGCTCGCCGACGCCGGCGAACACCGAGTAGCCGCCGTGCTGGAGGGCGACGTTGTTGATCAGCTCCATGATGAGCACCGTCTTGCCCACGCCGGCGCCGCCGAACAGGCCGGTCTTGCCGCCCGGAGTAGGGCTCGAGCAGGTCGATGACTTTGATGCCGGTCTCGAACATCTCGGTCTCGGTGGACTGCTCGTCGAAGGCTGGGCGCCGCGCGGTGGATCGGCAAGCGCTCCTCTGCCTCCACGGGGCCCCGTTCGTCGACCGGCTCGCCGAGCACGCGAGCACGCGGCCGAGGGTCTGCTTGCCCACCGGCACCGAGATCGGGCCGCCGGTATCGACCGCCCGCATGCCGCGCACCATGCCCTCGGTGGGCTGCATGGCGACGCAGCGGGCCCGGTTCTCGCCCAGGTGCTGGGCGACCTCGACGATGACATCCATGGGCACCACCCGGAGCTCGCCGTCGTCCACGATGCGGACGGCGTTGTGGATCGGGGGCAGCTGCTCCTCCGGGAACTCCACGTCCACAACCGGACCGATCACCTGGGCCACGCGACCTTCAACCTGCTCAGCCATCTCCTCGCTCCCTATGCCTCCAGCGCCTGGGCGCCGGATACGATCTCCAGTAGCTCCTTGGTAATCGCCGCCTGCCGCGTCCGGTTGTACAGCAACGTCAGGCTGTCAATCATGTCGCCGGCGTTCTTGGTCGCCGCATCCATCGACGTCATCCGCGCCGCCTGCTCCGCCGCCCCCGAGTCGTACAGGGTGCGCTGCACCTGTGCCTCCACGTGGCTCGGCAGCAGCTGGTCGAGGAGGGTGGCGGCGTCGGGCTCGTACAAGTAGTCCACCAACGCCTCGCCGGACTCCTCCTCCACCGCCGGCGGCTCGATGGGCAGGAGACGCTCCAGGGTGATCTCCTGGCGGAGCACCGACACGAACCGGTTGTACAGCAGCCACACCTCGTCCGCCTGGCCGGAGGTGAAGGCGTCGATGCCCATCTTCGCCAGCCGGGGTCCGTCGTCGGCAGTGAGGTTGGACATGGTCTCGCGCTCCTCGTGGACGACGCGAAAGGAACGGTGGCGGAAGAAATCGGATCCCTTGCGGCCCACCGCCACCACGGCCGACTCCTGCCAGCGATCGGACCGCAGCTCGCGCTCGGCCTGACGCAGAAGGTTGGCGTTGAAGGAACCGCACAGCCCCTTGTCCGAGGTGACCACCACCAGCCAGGCGCTGGAGCCCTCCCGGCGCTCGAGCAGGGGGTGGCCGTGCTCGGTACGGGCGGCCAGCGAGGCGAGCACCCTGGCCAAGGTGTCGGCCCAGGGTCGCGCCTGCTCGACCGCGGCCTGGGCGCGCCGCAGCTTGGACGCGGCCACCATCTGCATCGCCCGGGTGATCTGCTGGGTACCCTTGACGGAGCGGATGCGGCGGCGCAGGTCGCGGGTGCTAGGCACGGCTCGCCTCCGGGTGCTCCTTGAGGAAGCGTTCGCCGGCTGCCGCCATCATGCGAGTTGAGCCGGCCCTCGGTCTCCTCGCTGAGCTTGCCGGTGCTGACGATCTCCGACAGCAGGTCGGCGCCCTCGTCCTGGACCTGACGGTGCAGGAAGGGCTCGAACTCGTGTATGGCCGAGACCTTGAGCTTGTCGAGGTGGCCCTTGGTGCCGGCGAAGATGGAGACGATCTGGAGCTCGACCGGCATCGGGTTGTACTGGCCCTGCTTGAGGATCTCCATCAGGCGCTCGCCGCGCGCCAAGCTGGCGCTGGGTCGCCTTGTCGAGGTCGGAGCCGAACTGGGCGAAGGCCGCCAGCTCGCGGTACTGGGCCAGCTCGAGGCGCAGCGTGCCGGCGATCTTCTTCATCGCCTTGATCTGGGCGTTGCCGCCGACCCGGCTCACCGAGATGCCGACGTTGACCGCCGGCCGCACGCCCGCGAAGAAGAGGTCGCCCTCGAGGTAGATCTGGCCGTCGGTGATGGAGATGACGTTGGTCGGGATGTAGGCCGAGACGTCGCCCGTCTGGGTCTCGATGATGGGCAGCGCGGTGAGGCTGCCGCCGCCCTCCTCGCCCGGAGCTTGGCCGCCCGCTCCAGCAGACGCGAGTGGAGGTAGAAGACGTCGCCCGGGTAGGCCTCGCGCCCCGGCGGCCGCCGGAGCAGGAGCGAGATCTCGCGGTAGGCCTCGGCGTGCTTGGTGAGGTCGTCGTAGAAGCAGACGCGTGGCCGCCGTTGTACAGGAAGTACTCGCCGATGGCGCAGCCCGCGTAGGGCGCCAGGTACTGGAGCGGGGCCGGCTCCGAGGCGGTGGCCGAGACCACCACGGTGTGCTCCATCGCCCCCTGTCTTCTCCAGCGCGGCCACCACCTGGGCCACGGTCGAGCGCTTCTGGCCGATGGCGACGTAGACGCAGATGTTGCCGGTGCCCTTCTGGTTGACGATGGCATCCAGGGTGATCGCGGTCTTGCCGGTCTGGCGGTCGCCGATGATCAGCTCGCGCTGGCCGCGGCCGATGGGGATCATGGAGTCGATGGCCTTGATGCCCGGTCTGCATGGGCTCCTTCACCGGCTGCCGGTCGACCACCCCCGGCGCCGTCCGCTCGAGCGGGTAGCGCTCGTGGGACTCGATGGGGCCCTTGCCGTCCAGCGGCCGCCCGAGGGGGTCGACCACCCGGCCGACCAGCGCCGGCCCCACCGGGATGTCCAGGATGCGGCGGGTGCGCTTGCACCTGGTCGCCCTCCTGGATGAGGTGGACCTCGCCCATGAGGACGCAGCCCACGTTGTCGTCCTCCAGGTTGAGGGCCAGCCCGAAGACCTCGTGCGGCAGCTCGAGCAGCTCGCCCGCCATGACCCGTCGAGGCCGTACACGCGGGCGATGCCGTCTCCCACCGAGATGACGGTACCCACCTCGGACATGTCGATGGAGGTCTCGTGGCCCTCGATCTGGCGACGGATGATGTCCACGATTTCGGCGGCTTTGATCTGCATCTTCTCCTCGTCTTCCTCTACTTGACGACCCGACCTACTCGGCGACGGCCTCTCTGGCGAGCCGGTCCACCTCACCCGCCAGGGAGCCGTCGAAAACCTTGGAGCCGATCCGCGCCCTGAAGCCGGCGAGCAGGGCCGGGTTGGGCTCGAAAGTGGCCACGACATCGGTGCCCACCACCTCACGCATGGCCTCCAGGATCGCCTCCTTCTGGCTCTCGTCCGGGGTGCCCGCAACCTCGATGCTGGCCCGCGTCCGACCCCGGTCGCGGTCGACCAGCTCGCGGAAGAGCTCGGCGATGGAGCGCATGTGCTCGGTGCGGTAGTGCTGCTGGACGACGTGCACGAAACGCCTGGTGATATCGCTCACTGCGAGCTTGTCCAGCACCTCGTCGAGGATGGCGGCCTTCGTCTCATTGCTGACCATGGGCGTCACGAGCACGCGTTGGAAGTCCGGAACCGCCTCCAGTGCATCGGCAACGCCCGCCAGCTCGTCCACCACGTCTTCGGCCTGGGGCTTCTTGCCGATCACCTCGAACAGGGCCTTGGCGTAGGGCAGTGCTCTGAACCTGGCCATCCTCACTCCTCGTTGGCGACCGCGCGCATGGCCTCGAGGCTGCGCTCCATCACCCGCCGCCGGTCGGCGTCGGACAGCTCGGAGGCCAGCACCTCGCGGGTGAGCTGAGCGGTCAGCTCGGCGGTGTCGCGGGCGAGGTTCTGGCGGGCCTCAGCTTGCCGCCTCCGGATCTCCTCCTCCACCCGCCGCAGCATCCGTTCCTCGTCACGCGCCGTCTGCACGGCGATCTCCTCGGCCTCGGCCTCACCCTCCCGGCGCGCACGCTCGGTCAGCTCGGCCATCTCCTGCTCGACGCGGTCCAGGCGCTCGCGCACCTCGGCGCGGAGCGCCTCCGCCTCCGCGAGCTTGCGCTGGGCCCGCTCCAGCTGCTCCGCGATCCCTTCGCGGCGCACGTGGAGAAAGCTGGCCATGGGGCGCCCCACGAAGCGCGCCAGCAAGTACATGAAGACGGTGAGGTTGGCGGCGAACAGCACCTTGACGACGCCTTCGGAAAGACCGAAGAAGTTGCCGCCCAGGTTCACGAACAGGCTGAACACGTAGGCGCATCCGAAAAAGACCAACCACGAGAGCACACTCTTCACGACGCCACCTCCCGCTCCAGAGGCCGGCACTGCGACCGCCGCACGGGACGGCGCGTCCGCCGGCTCAGCCTGTCCCTGGCTCAGCGCGGCGCCAGCGGAGGGACCTTTCACGACGCGACCTCGCGTTCGAGCAGGCGGCTCGCGAACAACCTTGCGAGGTCGCGCGCCCGCTTGACGAGCTCACCGCGGGCGGCGGCGACGTCCCGGTCCAGCTCGTTGAGCGCCTGCTGGAGGCGGTCACCGGCGTCCTGCCGAGCTGTATCCAGGGCCTCCTGGCGCATGGCGAGGGCTTCCTGGCGGCGCTCGGTACGGATCGTCGAAGCCTCCCGCGCCGCTTCCTCGAGCTGCGCCTCGACGCGCGCCGTCGCCTCGAGGTACTCGCTGTGCGTGCGCTCCCACTCCTGGTCGGCATCATCGAGGCGGCGCTGCCGCTCTGCCACGACCCCGCCCACAGGCACGATCAGGAAGCGATAGACCACCCCCATGGCGAGCCAGAAGCAGATCATCACGAACAGGAGAGAGAGATTTGGAGGCGTCATGCGCCGCTCCCCCCAGGGCTTGCTCCCGCCTGAATTGCAGGGCAGCTCAAGCTACCAAATCCATATCCGCGCCGTCAAGCAAAGATTTTCACAAGGCACTCAGATAGGGCCATTCTCCGGCTCGACCGACGGATTGTGGGCGTCGTCGCCGGCACCTTCCATCGTCACCTTGCCCTCCAGAAAAGCACCTTCCTCCATAACGAGGGCAGCGGTGTGGATGTCGGCCCAGACTTTGGCCGTGGCGTGCAGCACGACCTGCTCGGAGGCTCGGATCGTGCCTCGCACCTGGCCACCCACCAGGCAGCGGGCGACGTCCACCTCTCCTTCGACAACGCCCTCGGCGCCCACCACCAGCTCGGACCTCGAGCGCACGGTGCCCTCCACTCGCCCGTCGAGGCGAAAGGAGTTGGCGAACTCGAGCTCGCCGCGGATCATGCAGGCGGCGTCCACGAAACCGTTGAGCGTTTCCGAGGCCCGGGCCATCACGCACCCCCCATCAGGAGATCAAAAACTCGCATCAGCTCGGCCTGGTCCGGGCACGAGATCACGATCCGCCCCCCGCGCCGGCGACCGTGGATCTCCACCTTTGCACCGAGGTGGAGCGCGAGCCGCTCCTCCGCGGCACGGAGGTTGGGATCCACCGGCTCCGGCTTCCGGCGCCGCCGTGTGCGGGTCGGCGCCTGCTCTGCGGCCGCCCGCTCCACGTCACGCACGCTCAGCCCGCTGGTCACCGCCCGCTCGGCCCACTTGAGCCGTTCTTCCTCGTCCGCGAACGCCAGCAGTGCTCGGGCGTGCCCGGCACTCAGCCGCCCGTCCTCCACCAACTCCCGGATGGCTGCCGGCAGCTTGAGGAGGCGCAGGGCGTTCGCCACGGTGCTGCGATCGATGCCCACCCGCTCGGCGATCTCCGCCTGGGAGAGCCCGAGCTGGACCCGCAGCTGCTCGAAGGCCCCCGCTTCCTCGAGGGGCGTCAGGTCGCGGCGCTGCAGGTTCTCCACCAGGGCCAGCTCGAGGTGGCGCTCCTCGTCCAGACGCTCGCGGACCACCGCCGGCACCGTGGCCAAGCCGGCCTGGCGGGCCGCCCGCCACCGCCGCTCGCCCGCCACCAGGCGGTACCGCCCCGGCCCTGACTCGCTCACCAGGAGGGGTTGCAGCACGCCGTGCTGTCTCACGGACGCCGCCAGCTCGTCGAGATCGGCGGCGACGAAGCGATGGCGCGGCTGGTTGGGGTTGGGCTCGATTCGGTCGACCGGAATCTCCACGAGACCCGCCCGCGCGTGGGGCGTCTCCGGGAGAAGTGCTTTGAGACCGCGTCCCAGAACCTGTTTAGCCATCGACCGTCGTCTCCGTACGCTCGAGATACTCGCGGCCGAGACGGAGGTACGCCTGGGAGCCGCGGCAGCGCAGGTCATAGGACTGGATGGGACGGCCGAACGAAGGCGCCTCGGCGAGCCGCACGTTGCGCGGCACCACCGAGGAGAACACCAGACCTCCGAAGGCGCCCCGAACCTCGTCCGCCACCTGCTGCGCCAGGTTGGTCCGTTCGTCGTACATCGTCAACAGCACCCCGTCGATGGCCAGATCCGGGTTGAGGTAGCGCCTCACCTCTTCGATGGTCTTCATCAGATCGGACACCCCCTCCAGAGCGAAGTACTCGCACTGGATCGGAATCAGGACCGCGTCGGCAGCCGCCAGCGCATTCACCGTGAGGAGCCCCAGGGAAGGGGGGCAGTCCACGAGCACGAAACGGAATCCCTCCAGGTCCGCCAGGGCGTCCCGGAGCCGAAACTCCCGTCCGACCATGCCCACCAGCTCGACCTCAGCCCCGACCAGGTCCGCGGTGGCGGGCACGGCGGCCAGGTTGGGGAAGTCCGTGGGGCGCGCCGCATCCCCGGCCCGCACCCCGTCGGTCAGCAGGCTGTAGGAGGTGAGATCTCCTCTGGCCGGTGCCAGCCCGAGCCCGGAGGTGCAGTTGGACTGGGGGTCGAGGTCGATCAGCAGCGTGCTCCGCTCGTAGGCCGCCAAGGTCGCACCGAGGCTGATGGTGGTGGTGGTCTTGCCAACACCGCCCTTTTGATTGGCGACCGCCACGACCCGGGGTTTCACGTGAAACATGGCTCGAGAGAGACCAGTCGACCGTGCTCGAGACTGGACAGAGGCGAGCTTAGCACACGCCATCCGGCCTCTTCTCGGAGGCGCTGCTCGCCGTCGTGGGTGGTCCACAGCAGGGCCCTTCCACCCGGGGCCAGTCGGGCCCGGGTCCAGGTCAGGAGCTCGGCGGACAGTGCCAGCGCGCGCACGGTCACGGCGTCGAACAGCACCTCCGGCCGCTTGTCGTCCTCGAAGCGCCACGGTCGGACCACCGCCTGCAGGCCCAGCTCGCGGATCACCAGGCGCAGGAAGGCCCAGCGCTTCTGGCGGGGCTCCATCAGCTCGCCACGCCACCCGGGACTCGCGATCAAGAGCGGCACCCCGGGGAGACCGGCGCCACTGCCGACATCCGCCAGCAGGCCCCGTTCGCCGAGCCACGAGCACCCCGCCAGGGCCTCCACCAGGTGTCGTTCCACAAGCTCTCGCCGGTCGCGCCAGCGCACCAGGTTGTGGCGTGCACTCCACCGCTCCAGCAGCCCCGCGTAGGCCGCCATCTGGGCCTTGGCAGCCCCCTCGAGATGCGGCTCGAGCAGGCTCTCAAAGCTCGGTTGGGCCACCGTTGCCTCCGACGCCCCGAGCCCTCGCCACGAGGATCGCCACCGCCGCGGGCGTGACCCCCGGCAGACGCGCCGCCTCGGCGATGGTGCGCGGCCGCGCCTTCTCCAGGGACTCCACCACCTCCCGGGACAGGCCCGGCAGGCGCGCCACGTCCAACCCCCGGGGGATCGCCAGGTGCCGCAGACGGGCCACCCGTTCCACCTCCCGTTCCTGCCGCTGCAGGTAGCCGTGGTAGCGGAGGAGCCCCACCACCACCGCGCGGTCCTCCTCCGACAGATCCCCGAGCGCTGGCACCAGATCGGCCACCCGCCCCGGATCCACCTCGGGCCGCCGCAGGAGCTCGGCCCAGGAGAGCGGCCTCCGGATGTCCACGCCGACGACCCGCGTCAGGTGCTGCCGGGTCTCTCGGTCCGGCCGCAGTCGGGTCTCCTGGAGGGTGGCGCACGCCGCCTCCACCGTCTCCCACCGGCGCCGCTCCACGGCAAGGCCACGCTCGCTCACCAAACCCAGACGATGGCCTCTCTCCATGAGCCTCCGCCGCGCCGAGTCCACGCCGAGGAGCAGGCGGTGCTCCGCCCGGGACGTCAACATCCGGTACGGCTCGCGGTGATCGGCGCTGCACAGATCATCCACGAGCACGCCGATGTACGCCTCGCCCCTCCCGGGAACCCAGCCCGCCTCACCCCGCGACTCCAAGACCGCGTTCACCCCCGCCACCAAGCCGAGGGCCGCAGCCTCCTCGTAACCCGACGTTCCGAGCAGTTGCCCGGCCACGAAGAGGCCCGGCAGGCTTCGGCAGCGCAGGGATCGCTCCACCTGCCGCGGCGCCACCACGTCGTACTCCACGGCGTAGCCGTAGCGGAGGAACCGCGCCCGCTCCAACCCGGGCACCGCCCGCACGACTCGTTCCTGCACGTCCTCGGGCAGGCTGGTGGAGAGGCCGTTCACGTAGATGCTGATGCTGCCCAGACCCTCGGGCTCCAGAAAGACCACGTGCTCCCGGTGGTGGGGGAAGCGCACCACCTTGTCCTCGATGGAGGGACAGTACCGGGGTCCCACCCCCGCGATGCGCCCCGAGTAGAGGGGGGAGCGATGCAGGTTGTCGGCGATGATGGACTGCACCACCTCGGGTGTCCTCGTCGTCCAGCACACGCACCGGTTCCGGACCACCCTCGTCCGCCACGAGAATGGACGCGGCGCCGGGTCACCGGGTTGCTCGCGGAGACGCTCGTAGTCGATGCTGTCCCGATGGAGGCGGGGTGGCGTCCCGGTCTTGAAACGGCGCAGCTCGACCCCCAGCGTGTGCAGACTCTGCGCCAGGCTGACCGTCGACGGTTCACCGTACCGACCCCCCGGTCGACTGCGGCCGCCGCTGTGCAAGATGCCGCCCAGGAACGTTCCCGTCGTCAGCACCACCGTCCGGCCCTGCAACGTCCCACCACCCGCGAGCCGCACTCCCACCACCGCCCTGTCGTCAACCAGGAGACCGACCACCTCTCCCTCCACGATGGTGATCCCCGGCAACCGGGTCAGCAAACGCCTCATCAAGAGCCCGTACAGCGCCTTGTCACACTGGGCGCGGGGTCCCCACACTGCCGGCCCCCGGGAAGCGTTGAGCACCCGGAAGTGGAGCCCGGCTCGATCCGCCGCCCAGCCCTGGAGCCCGCCCATGGCGTCCACCTCGGCCACCAGGTGCCCCTTGCCGACCCCTCCCACCGCCGGGTTGCACGGCATCTGCGCCACCGTGGACAGGCTCAGGGTCACCACAGCGACCCGCGCCCCCATGCGGGCGGCGGCGGCGGCGGCCTCGCACCCGGCATGGCCAGCACCCACCACCACCACGTCGAAGGAGGCTCCGTCCACGTCTCACTTCCCGATGCAGAAGGTCGCAAACACCCGGTCCAGCACGTCCTCGTCGTGCACTGCGCCCAGCAGCTCGTCCAGCGCCCGCATCGCCCAGCGCAACCCCTCGGCGGCGAGCTCGGGATGCCCAGGATCACAACGTTCCAGCTCGCCGAGGGCACGCTCCAGCGCCAGGCGATGGCGTTCACCGATGGCCACCTCGCCACCGAGGTCGGGGACCGTACCGATCACCACCTCCTGCAGCCCGTCGCGAAGCTCCGCCATCCCCGAGCCCGTGGCACACGACACCGACAGACACCCGGCAGGCGCGCTCTCTCTCCACAGGTCGCCCTTGGAAAGGACTCGCAGCACTGTGCGACCGCGACCATCCTCCCCCCACCGCGGCTCACCCTTCCCATCCGCCGGCCACAGCTCCAGCACGACATCGGCGCCCGCCGCACAGGCGCGGCTCCGCCGCATGCCCTCCGCCTCCACCTCGTCGCCCCCGTCTCGCAACCCGGCCGTGTCCACCAGCTCCACCCGGACGCCGGCCACCTCCATGACGGCCTCGATGGTGTCCCGCGTGGTCCCCGGGTGAGGGCTCACAATGGCTCGCTCCTGGCCCAGCAGGCGGTTGAAGAGCGTGGACTTCCCCGCGTTCGGCGGACCCATGATGACCATCCGCACACCGCTCCGGATCCTGGCTCCGGCAGCGGCGGTTCCCAGCATGCCGGCGATGGACGCCGTCACCTCCTCCTTCCGCTTCCGCCAATCCGCGTCCCCGAGCTCGACACCGTGCTCGCCGAAGTCGAGGCTGCCTTCCACATCAGCCGCCAGGGCCGTCAGCCCGTCGCGCACGCTGGTCACCCACCGGGAAAGTCGGCCCTCGAGCTGCTCACGGGCATTCCGGGCCTGCCACGCCGAGTCCGCGGCGATCAGGTCACGGATCGCCTCCGCCTGCACGAGGTCCAGCTTGCCGTTGGCCAACGCTCGGCGGGTGAACTCGCCGGGCTCGGCGGGCCGCGCACCAGCGGCCGCAAAAGCCCCCTCCACCGCTTCCACCAGGTAGGGTGATCCGTGGAGCAGCACCTCCAGCATGTCCTCACCGGTGTACGAACGCGGCCCGCGGTAGGGAATGGCGACACCCCGCTCGATCACCTCACCGTCCGCGTTCCGCAGCGCCGCGACACACGCGCACCATGGGCGGGAGAAGTCCACGCTCCGGCACACCCGGGCCGCCACCGCCTCCGTCCCAGCGCCGCTCACGCGCACCACCGCCAGCGCCGCGGTCCCGCGGGCCGTGGCGCGAGCGACGATGGTGTCAGCGCCGCCGGCGAGGGCGGATGACCACGCGCTTGAGGAATCCCTGGCCATCGGACGAGGTCTCGACCGCAGGGTCGTCGGCGAGGGCGAGGTGAATCTCCCGCCGCGCTGCCGGCGTCAGCGGCCCGAGCACCACCGGCCGCTCACGGCGCAGCGCCTCGTCCGCTGCCGACTCCGCCTGCTCTCTCAACTGGTGCGCGCGACGGGCCTTGAATCCGTCACTGTCCAGGTGCACGGGGGGCGTCTCACTGAGTCGCCGCCCGACCACCCGATTGCAGAGGTACTGCAGGGCATCCAGGCCGCGGCCTCCTCCGTTGGTGAGGAGGCGCAGATCCGCACCGCTCAACTCACCCTCCATCGCCTCGTCCCCACTGTGCAGCTGGACCTTCAGCTCGAGGCCGCCGGCACGGAACATCTCGGACAGGAAGAGGCCGAGCACCGCGAGCGGGTCCAGCCCTGCCGCGATGGTCACCTCGCCGCCCGCGCTCTCTGACACCACCTCGTATCGCAGCTCCTCGACCCGGGCCCGCAGCGCACCGCAGGCCCTGCTCAAGGCGTCGTCAAGACTGGCACCGGAGTACGTCTCCTCCGCGGTCATCCCTTCCTCCCGAAGCCCAACCGCCGACCCCAGCCGCGTTCCCCGAGCAGATGGAGGGTGAACTCCTGCTGAATGATTGTGAGCACGTTGTTGGTGAGCCAGTACAGCACCAGGCCGGCCGGGAACTGCAGGAACATGATGCCGAACACCAGGGGCAACACGCGCATGATCTTCTGCTGCTGGGGATCCCCCGCCTGGGGAGCGAGCCGCTGCTGCAGCCACATGCTCGCCGTCATCAGGATCGGCGTGATGTAGTACGGGTCCTTCACCGACAGATCATGAATCCAGAGGATGAACGGGGCGTGGCGAAGGGCAATGGCGTGCAGGAACAGCTTGTAGAGCGCCCACAGGATCGGGAGCTGCACCAGCATGGGCAGACACCCCCCCATGGGGTTCACCCCCTCCTGCTTGTAAAGGGCCATCGTCTCCTGGTTCATCTTGGCTCGAGCCTGGGGATCGCCCTTCTTCTTCTTGTATCGCCCCTGGATCTCCTTGATCTTGGGCTGGAGCTTCTGCATCTTGCGCATGGACACCGTGGAGGTGTGCATGAGGGGGAAGAGCACGATCCTGATGGCGAAGGTGAGCAGAATGATGGCGATGCCGTAGTTGCCGACCCAACCGTAGATCCAGCGCAGGGCCTTCAGGAACAGCACCGAGATCGGACTGAAGATCCCGAAGTCGAGTGTCCGCTCGACGCCACCACCGATGCTGTGGAGGAGGTTGTACTCCTTGGGCGCGCCCAACAGCTCCCCGTCCAGCTCGCCATCTCTGGGATAGGCCAGAAGCTCGAGCACGGCCAAGGGCTTCGCCTTGGCATCGGTCTGCTGACTCTCCTGGTACTCCAGGGGGACGATCTCGATCTTCCGGATGGGGGTCGCGGGCCGCAACAGGTCCAGGAAGTACGCATCCTGGAAGCCCACATAGGCCACGCTCGACGGCTCGATGGTCCGACTCTCCTTGACCTTGGTCCGGCGGACCTCCTCGTACTTGCCGTCCGCCAGGAGCGCGATGTCACCCCACCTCGCGAGACGGCTGTTGCGCTCCGCCAGGCTGAGGTTGCGAAGACCCGTCCCCACGCTCACCGCTGCCGAGGCAAGGGACCCGCTGCTGACCACCCGAACCTTCAGCCCATACCCCTGCGCCGGGAGCTCGATCGTCTTTTCGACGGCGTCGCCCCGGCCGTCCGCCCACCGCAAGGTGACCGTGTTCCCTTGCTGCTCCATGGCGTAGGGCCTCTGGTCCGGCTCGCCGTCCACCACGAGCTGCAGAGGGTCGCTCGCCGCCGCCAGGGGCACCCGCTGCACCAAGTCCAGCACCTTGCCGTCATCGGCGTCGAAGTCGAGGAGCTGAAAGGACGTGATGGCTCCACCCTTGCTGCTCACCTCAACGCCCACCACGTCATTGGCCAAGCGCACAGTCTCCTGGCCGGTTCCCGCGATGGCGGCGGCTGGAACCTCTCTTTCCACAGACGGGGTCGGCACTGGCGAGGGCCCCACCTCCTGCAGCGGCGAAGGAGTCGCCGCGACAGACGGCTCGGAGGGTGAATGCAAGGGTTCGACGGGCGGTGCCGGCGGGAACAATAACGACCACACGGCGAAGATCACTGCCGAAACCACGAATGCAAGCAGTAAGCGCTTTTCCATTTCCCCGCTTTCTCGCACCTGCAACCGTCAGCGGCTCGGACCTTCGCCCGGGCCGGTCACCCTCGTCGCACCGGCAGTCGTCGCCAGGCGCGCGCCACACAGCCCATGTACTGGCTACGCAGCTCGGACCATGATGCTTGATCGCATCCCTTCCGGGCGTTGATCACCAGATCCACACTCAGCTCACCGAGGGCGGCGCGGTGGAGACGGAAGAGCTCACGCAATCGGCGCTTGCAACGGTTACGGACCGTCGCACCACCGACGCGCCGCGACGCGGTGACCCCAAGGCGCGGACCACCGTCACCCTCGCTTCGGAGGAGCGCAAACAACACCATGTGGCGTGCCGGCACGCGAATGCCATCTCGATAGACCCTCTGATAATCCTCACGTCGCCGGACCCGCAGCTCTTGCGGGTAGGCGAACCCGCCACTACGGCGCAAGCCGCTTGCGGCCTTTGCGGCGGCGGGCGTTGAGTATCTTGCGGCCTCCTCGAGTGCGCATCCGGACCCGAAAGCCGTGTGTCCGCTTGCGGCGTCGATTGTTTGGCTGGAAGGTTCGCTTCATACTCTACCGTTCTCCCTAAGTAACGGGCGCGTCACGATATCGTAGCCTGCTGGTGCTGTCAAGCGACTTCTTCAAACCTGACGGGCTCTATGTTAGCGTAGGACGGTGGACAACTGGCGGGAGCTCCAGCCTCATCTACGGCAAATGCTCGGCGAGGAGGAGTACGACACCTGGATCTCGCCTCTACAGGTGATCAGCAAGGAGGAGGACTCCCTCACCCTGGGATCCAGCAACCCTATCGTCACCGACTGGGTCAAGGACCATCTCCTGCGCGACATCGAGACCGTCGCACGCTCCCGATTCGGCGTCGGTTTCCGCGTGCTCATCGAGGACGGGGAGCAACCCCGTCGGACGAACCGTCAGCCCGCCACCAGATTCACGAGCCATCCCTTCAACCCCAGCTTCACATTCGAGCGCTTCGTGGTGGGCTCCTCCAACCAGTTCGCGACTGCCGCCGCCGAGGCCGTCGCAGACCGCCCCGGCACTGCCTACAACCCGCTCTTCATCTACGGGGATTCTGGGCTCGGCAAGACACATCTGCTCCACGCCATCGGCCACCGGGTCCGCGCGGGGGCCGCCAAGCAGGCGGTGGTGTACATGACCACAGAGCAGTTCGTGAACGAGCTGATCAACTGTATTCGCCGCAAGCAGATGGATGCGTTTCGCGAGACCTTTCGCGGCACCGATATCCTCCTCCTCGATGACATCCAGTTCATCGCCGGCAAGGAACGCACCCAGGAGGAGTTCTTCCACACGTTCAACACGCTCCAGGAAACGGGCCGCCAGGTGGTCTTCACCTCGGACTCCCGCCCCGCCGACATTCCGGGGCTCGAGGAACGCCTGCGCTCACGGTTTCTCCAAGGTCTCATCGCGGACATCCAGCCGCCGGACCTCGAGACCAGGTGCGCCATCCTCCGCGAGAAAGCCCGCGCGGTGGGTTGGGACCTTCCCGAGGACGTCGTGCTCTTCATCTCCCGACGGGTCCAGAAGAACGTCCGCGAGCTCGAAGGGTGTCTCAACCGGACCATCGTGTACGCCCAGTTGAAGAACTGCAAGATCTCGGTCGACGTCGTCCGCTCGGCCCTCTTCGACCTCCTTCCGGAAGAGCGGGAGGTGAGCCCCGCAGACATCATCCGCTTCGTGGCCCAGCACTACGGCATCCGGGTGGCCGACCTGAAGGGCCGGTCCAACCGCCGTTCCATCGCCTTGCCCCGCCAGGTGGCCATGTACCTGATTCGCGACATCCTCAAGCTCAGCTTTCCGGACATCGGCAAGATCTTCGCGAAACACCACTCCACCGCCATCTATGCGGTGGACAACATCCAGAAGATGCGCCAGTCGAATCCGGACTTCGACGCAACCCTCACCGCCTTCCACGACCAGTTTGTGTGAATCACCCTGTGCACATGCTGTGGAAAGTCGCCCATCTCCTGTGGATACCCTGTGACCTCCACACACACCCACAGGATTTCCGGAGATCGATCCACATCGACGACTGCCGTCAACTCACCTACCATCACTGAGATGCGGCACTTTCCCGCACACTCCACACGCTCGACGATGACGATGATCCTATGTTAGATTGCAGATGGGTTGAACACACCGTCATCGTCGTGACACGAGGGGGCTGTGCATGGAACTGAGACTACAACGCAACCTGGTTCTTCAGGAGCTTGCCATCCTCCAGGGTGTGGTCGAGCACCGCACGACGATCCCCATCCTCTCCAGCATCCTCACCGAAGCTGGCGAGGGGTCGGTGCGCATGGTGGCAACGGATCTCGACATGACCATCATGACGAGCTGCCCCGCCGGCGTCGAGGGAGGTGGGCGTCTGACCCTGGACAGCAAGGTGTTCCAGAACCTGGTGCGGAGCCTGCCCGAGGAGGAGTTCACACTCCGCCAGGATGGGGAGACGGTCCAGATCGTCAGTGGTCGATTCCAGTCCCGTCTCGCGGTCGCCGACGCCTCCGAGTATCCCACCGTGCCCGAGGTGCCCCCGGTGGGAGAGTATGCGCTTCCCCTGGATCTCTTCCAGCTCATGCTCGATCGGGTCGCGTTCGCTATCACCAAGGACGATCCCAAGTTCCAGCTCAACGGCGCCCTGGTCAAGCTCCTGCCGGGTGAGATCGAGATTGCCGCCACCGATGGCCACCGCCTGGCGGTGGTTCGGGCCAATGCGCCCGACGGACCGCCTCCCTTCGAGCAGCAGCTGTTTCCGCGCAAGCTGCTGGCAGAGTTCGCCCGCTTCTCCGATGAGCGGGTCCTCCTCACCATGAGTGAGAACCACCTCGGCTTCTTCATGGGGGACAGGACCCTGGTCTCGAGGATCGTGGAGCTGCGCTTTCCCCAGTACGAGCGGGTGATCGTCCGGGACAATCCCAATCGGGTGCGCATCGATCGCAAGGACCTGCTGGCCTCCCTGCGACGGGTGAGCCTCCTGGCTCACGAGAAGGCGCACGGAGTGCGCTTCCGGTTCGATCCCTCCGGTGAGCTGACCCTGGTATCCATCGGCTATGACCGTGGGAGTGCCGAGGAGACCCTCGGAGTGACCTACCAGGGTGATGAGCTCGACATCGCGCTCAATGCGGCCTATATGATCGATGTGCTGCAGGTTCTGGAGTGCCCCGTGGTCGAGCTCCAGCTCAAGGATGCCAATACGCAGACGGTGGTCGTGCCGGTGGATGATGACTCACGACTTGAGGAGTATGTGTACGTGCTCATGCCCATGAGGCTCTGAGGCTCCTTGCACGTCACTGTTCTCAGCACGGTCAACTTCCGCAACCTCGGCGCCCACCGCATCATCTGGCGGCGTGGAGTCAACCTCATCGTTGGTGACAACGGTCAGGGGAAGAGCAATCTCCTGGAGGCCCTCACCGTCCTCGCGAACCTGCGTTCATTCCGTGGTGCGCGATGGCAGGCCATGGTCCGTCACGGAGAGATGAGCGCGATGCTGGGCGGAGAGGTCCACTCCGCAGACGGTGTGGGCCGCCGTCTGGAACAGACAGTGGCCCTCGGGAGACCGCTCGACCGTCGCCTCCTGATCGGCAAGCAGCCGGTCAGCGCGCAGGACTACCTCTGGACGTGCCCCGTGTTCGCGCTGTCCGGTGACGAGCGGGAGCTTCTGCTCGGCGCGCCCGCTCGCCGCAGGGTGTTCCTGGATCGCTTCGCGTTCCTCCTCGACGCCCGCACTCTGGAGGAGGTACGCAGCTATCAGCGGGCTCTGGCGCAACGGAACGCGGCCCTGCGCGGAAGCGCCGGGGATGTCGAGCTGGCGGCCTGGGAGGAAAGGCTCGCCGCGGCTGCCGCCGCTGTCGTCAGTAGGCGTTGGGCGACCACCGCCCTGCTGCAGGCCGCCTTCCCCGCGCTGTATGACGCATGCCGCGGTGAAACGTTTCCCGCTATTGACATTGCGTATGGAGCGGAAGCGTGGCTGGATACTGGTGGCTCACCGCAGATGCTGGAAGAATCGTACCGAAAACGGTATAATATGACCCGGGCCCGGGACCGTCGTGCAGGCTTCACCGCACAGGGCCCACACCGCCATGATCTCCTGCTCACCGCCGACGGTCGACCGGCAAAGGAGGTACTGAGCTCCGGGCAAAGCAAGGTAGTGGCCACGGCGTTGCGACTGGCTACTGTGACCATCGTGGAGGACACTCGTGGACAGCAGTTTCCAGTCGTGATCGACGACGTGGACGCGGAGCTCGACAGCAGGATTCTGGCGCGAGTCAGTGCGTGGCTCGGCAGCGGCCGCCAGGTGTTCCTGTCGAGCGCGCGGCCCGAAGCCGTCACTCCTCTGTTTCCGGACCCCTATCTCACCAGGGTTCGGAACGGCATCGTGATTTCACAGTGAGAGCGATCAGGGAACGTCATGAACGACACCTACACTGCTGACAACATCAAGGTCCTGAAGGGCCTCGAGGCCGTGCGCAAGCGGCCGGGGATGTACATCGGTGATGTCGACGACATCTCAGGGCTTCACCACATGGTGTGGGAGGTGGTCGACAACAGCATCGACGAGGCACAGGCCGGCTTCTGCGACAGGATCGTGGTCACCGTGCACGCGGATCAGACCATCACCGTCGAGGACAATGGGCGTGGCATTCCGGTCGACCTCCACCGTGAAAGTGGACGGTCCGCCGCCGAGGTCATCATGACCGAGCTCCATGCCGGCGGGAAGTTCGACCACAACTCCTACAAGGTGTCCGGCGGGCTCCACGGCGTCGGTGTGAGCGTCGTCAACTTCCTGTCCGAGTGGCTGCGTCTGGAGATTCGCCGTGACGGGCAGGTCTGGGAGCAGACCTACAGCAACGGCGTGCCCGACGCTCCCCTGGATGTCGTCGGCAAGACCGCCAAGACCGGCACCACCATCACCTTCAAACCCGACCCCGAGATCTTCTCGGTGTCGGAGTTTCACCCCGATCTGCTGGTGCGCCACCTGCGGGAGCTGGCGTTCCTGAACTCTGGTCTGAAGATCGAGTTCTTCGACGAGAGCTCGGACCGCTCCGAGAGCTTCGCGTTCGAGGGTGGGCTCAGCGAGTTCGCTCACTTTCTCAATCGATCCAAGAACAACCTCCTTCCCGAACCCGTCTACCTCACCGACACCAACGAAGCGGGCGAGCAGGTGGAAGTGGCCCTGCTCTGGCATGACGGCTACACCGAGAACGAGCTCGCCTTCACCAACACCGTCTTCAACCGCGATGGCGGCACCCACCTATCGGGCCTCCGAGCAGCCCTGACGCGGACCATCAACCAGTACGCCCAGCACCAGAACCTCCTGAAAGGCATGAAGGAGAATCTGAGCGGAGAGGATGTCCGCGAGGGACTCACCGCCATTATCGCAGTGAGGATCCAGGAGCCCAGGTTCTCCAGCCAGACCAAGGACAAGCTGGTGTCGTCCCACGTCAAGGGGTGGGTGGAGTCGGTGGTCAACGAAACCCTCGCCACCTACCTGGAGGAGAACCCGGCCGCTGCGCGGGCGGTGATCTCGAAGTGTCTCGACGCCGCCCGAGCCAGGGACGCCGCCCGCAAGGCGCGGGAGCTGACGCGGCGCAAGAGTGCGTTGGAGAACTCCACCCTGCCCGGAAAGCTCGCCGACTGCTCGGAGCAGAATCCCGAGCACGCCGAGCTCTTCCTCGTGGAGGGCGACTCGGCCGGCGGCTCCGCGAAGCAGGGACGCAATCGTCGCTTCCAGGCCATCCTTCCCCTGCGCGGGAAGATCCTCAACGTGGAGAAGGCGCGCTTCGACCGCATGCTGGCCTCGGAGGAGATCCGCGCCCTCATCCAGTGCCTCGGCACCGGCATCGGCAATGACGAGTTCGATCCCCGCAAGGTCCGCTACGGCAAGATCATCATCATGACCGACGCGGACGTGGACGGCTCCCACATCCGCACCCTGCTCCTGACGTTCTTCTACCGCCAGATGAGAGAGCTCGTGGAGCTTGGTCACCTCTTCATCGCCCAACCCCCCCTGTACAAGGTGTCGCGTCGCGGCCGCGACGTGTACCTCAAGGATGAGGGCGAGCTGTCCCACTTCCTGCTCGACCGGATTGCCGACGAGTACCGGCTGGTGATCGGCGCCACCGGCACCGTCCTCGAAGGGGATGAGCTGCGCGGGGCGGTCCTCGCGGCCGAGCGCTGGAACCACACCCTGGCGCAGCTCGAGCGACGGGGCTGGCCGACCGACGTCGTGCTGACCGCGCTCGACCTGTCCCAGGCCGACCTCCAGCCCGGCACGGCGCCCTATGCGCAGGCGCTGGCGGAGGAGCTCCGCGAGCTCGACTACGAGGACGTTCGGGTGGAGCTGGACGAGGAGCACGGGGTGTCCGAGGTGGTGGCACGGGTGGGCATCAACGGCCGTGGCTGGGAGGTGCGCGTCGGTCGCGTGCTGGCTGACAGTGGCCACTTCCGACGCGCCAAGCAGCAGATGACCCAGATCGCCCCCCTCAGGGTGGGTCCGTTCCACCTCGAGCACAACGGCCAGCGGCAGACCCTGGAAAGCCTCCGCCAGCTCGTGAGCCACGTCTACGAGCTCGCCAAGAAGGGGCTGAACATCCAACGCTACAAGGGCCTCGGCGAGATGAACCCACAGCAGCTCTGGGAAACCACCATGGACCCCGACCACCGCCGCCTCCTCGCCGTGACGGTGGAGGACGCCGCCGCCGCCGATGAGCTCTTCACCGTGCTCATGGGAGACGCGGTGGAGCCGCGGCGGGCATTCATCGAGACCAATGCCCTCGAGGCACGCAACCTGGACATCTAGATGAGCGATCACACCCCGTACTCCGGCGGTGACCGGATCCCGGTCACCATCGAGGAGGAGCTGAAGAACTCCTACCTCGACTACGCCATGTCGGTCATCATCGGCCGTGCCCTGCCCGACGTGCGCGACGGCCTGAAGCCGGTCCATCGCCGCATCCTGTACGGGATGTCGGAGGGGGGGAACACCGCCGGCCGGCCCTACAAGAAGTCGGCCAGGATCGTGGGCGACGTCATGGGGAAGTACCATCCCCACGGCGACCAGGCCATCTACGACACCGCGGTCCGCATGGCCCAGCCGTTCTCCATGCGCTACCTCCTGGTGGACGGGCAGGGCAACTTCGGTTCGGTGGACGGCGACGCCCCCGCAGCGATGCGGTACACCGAGATCAGGCTCACCCGGCTCGCGGAGGAGATGCTCGGCGACGACATCGGCAAGGACACCGTCGACTGGGCCCCTACCTATGACGGCTCCATGGAAGAGCCCCTGGTGCTGCCGGCGCGTTTCCCCAATCTCCTCGTCAACGGCTCGTCGGGCATCGCGGTGGGCATGGCCACGAACATCCCACCCCACAACCTGCGTGAGGTGGTGGACGCCTGCACCGCGCTCATCCGGCGGTCGGAGCTGACCCTGCCCGAGCTGATGGCGATCATCCCCGGTCCGGACTTCCCCACGGCGGGTTTCATCCACGGCCGGCAGGGGATCGTGGACGCCTACGCGAGCGGCCGCGGCATCGTCCAGATGCGGGCCCGGGTGCGCATCGAGGAGGAGGAGAGCAGCGGCCGGTCGCGCCTCATCGTCTCGGAGCTCCCGTTCCAGGTCAACAAGGCCCGCCTCATCGAGCACATCGCCAACCTGGTGCATGGAAAGCGCCTGGAGGGCATCAGGGATCTCCGCGACGAGTCGGACCGTGACGGGATTCGGGTCGTGATCGAGCTTCGGCGGGACGCCGTGCCGGAGATCGTGCTCAACAACCTGTACAAGCTCACGCAGCTCCAGACCACATTCGGCATCATCCTCCTCGGCGTCCTCAACAACCAGCCTCGAATCTTCACCCTCGCCGAGCTCCTCCAGGAGTTCATCGACCACCGCAAGGAGGTGGTCGTCCGCCGCACCCGCTTCGATCTGGCCCGCGCCGAGACCGGGCTCACATCCTGGAAGGGCTGGTGGTGGCCCTGGACCACCTGGACGAGGTCATCGCCCTCATCCGGGGTGCGGCCGACCCGCAGACGGCCAACGGAGGTCTCCAGGCCCGCTTCGGCCTCTCAGAGCCCCAGGCCCAGGCCATCCTGGACCTGCGTCTGCAGCGACTGACCTCCCTGGAGAGGGACAAGATCGTCGACGAGCACCGGCAGACCCTGGCCCTCATCGGTCACCTCGAGGAGGTGCTGGGCTCGGAGAGCATGGTGCTCGACATCGTGGTGGAAGAGCTGGAGGACATCCGCACCCGCTACGGCGACGACCGGCGCACCGAGATCATCGCCGATCCAAACGAGATCTCCATCGAGGATCTCATCGTCGAGGAGGACATGGTCATCACGGTCTCCAGGGAGGGCTACATCAAGCGCTCCGCCCTCTCCACCTATCGCGCCCAGCGGCGCGGCGGCAGGGGCCGCCGCGGCATGGCGCCGAAGGCCGAGGACGAGGTGTGGAAGCTGTTCGTGGCCTCAACCCACGCCACGATGCTGTTCTTCACCTCCTCGGGACGGGTGTTCGCGCGCAAGGTCCATGAGCTGCCCGACGTCGGTCCTGGCGCCCGTGGCCGGGCCCTGATCAACCTCCTGCCCCTGGAGGAGGACGAGCAGATCGCGGCCCTGCTGGCGATCCGCGACTTCGCCGAGCACGAGGGGGCGTACCTGCTCTTCGCCACCCGCCACGGACGAGTCAAGAGGACGCTGCTCGCCGACTACGCCAACATCCGCTCCAGCGGCCTGCGGGCCGTGGTCATCAATCCCGACGACGAGCTCCTTTCGGTCCATCTCACCGATGGGTCCCGGGATGTCTTCATGGGCACCCACCATGGGATGGCGATCCGGTTCCGAGAGAGCGACGCGCGGCCCATGGGCCGGGTCTCGGCCGGGGTTCGGGGGATCCACCTGCGCGAGGGTGACTGGGTCGAGGAGGTGGCCACCGTCGACCCCGCCGATGAGAACGACATCCTGGTGGTGACCGACCTCGGCTTCGGCAAGCGGACGCCGGTCGGTGAGTTCCGCCTCCAAAAGAGGGGCGGGTACGGGATCAAGCTCATTCAGCTCACCCCTCGCAACGGCATGGTGGCGGGCATCCGTCACGTGGCGGAGGGCGACCAGCTTCTCATCGTCACCGAGGGCGGGATCTTCATCCGCACCCATGTCAGTGAGGTGCGGCGCAGTGGTCGCTCCACACAGGGTGTGCGGATGATGCGTCTGGACGATGGCGACCGGGTGGTCTCCATCGCCAAGCTGGCCGACGAGGAGAACGGCGAGACCGGGGACAACGGAGACGACGGCGACGGCGACGGCGCCCACCACGCCGAACCTCGTGAGTGAGGACGGTGCCCGGATCCGGGCCCTCCGCGCCGCCGCCGGTGCGACCGGTCGCGCTGCTCCACCAGGAAGGCATTCTGGGCTTGCTGGCCCTCGTCGGCTTGGCGCTGCGGCCCGGCGGTCCGGCGCGATGGCTGGCCCCCCACGGCGCCGTCGCGGCCACGCTCATCGTCGGGGCGGCGGCCGCCGCCGGAGCGAGCGCCCTGCTCTGGCTCCTGCGGCGCCTCCCCGCCGTGGCCGACCTGGAGCGCTTCCAGAGGGCTCTGGTCCACGGCTGGACCCTGACGGACGCGGCGGCGGTGGCCCTCCTCTCGGGTCTGGTGGAGGAGGCCCTGGTGCGTGCCCTCCTGCAACCGCTGGTGGGCCTCGTGCCGGCTGCTCTGATCTTCGCGCTCCTGCACCTCGTGCCGCGTCGCGACCTGTGGCTGTGGCCGGTCCTCGCCTTCGTGCTGGGTCTCGGCCTTGGGGCTCTCTACGATATCGGGGGCTACCCTGCAGCTGCCGCGGCCCATGTGACGATCAACCTGGTGGCCCTGTCTCGCCTGCGCCGGGAGGGTGGCTCGGGCTGTGTACAATGAGGCGGGGCAGTGTCTGAGGAGGCTCCCTGATGAGTGATGACAAGGACCGGTTTCGGGTCAAGGTCGGCTTCGCCGAGCAGCTGAAGGGCGGCGTGATCATGGACGTCGTCTCCGCCGACCAGGCGAAGGTCGCCGAGAATGCCGGCGCAGCAGCGGTGATGGCGCTGGAGCGAGTTCCGGCGGACATCCGGGTCCAAGGCGGCGTGGCGCGCATGGCGTCGGTGGAGAAGATCGCCGAGATCCAGAGCGCCGTCAGCATTCCGGTCATGGCCAAGTGTCGCATCGGTCACGTTGCCGAGGCCAGGATGCTGGAAGCCCTCGAGGTCGACTTCATCGACGAGAGCGAGGTGCTCACCCCGGCCGACGAGGAGAACCACGTCTGGAAGCACTCGTTCACGGTGCCCTTCGTGTGCGGCTGCCGCAACCTGGGCGAAGCGCTGCGCCGCATCGGTGAAGGTGCCGCGCTGATCCGCACCAAGGGTGAGGCGGGCTCGGGCGACATCGTGGAGGCGGTGCGCCACCTGCGCACGGTGCAGCGGGAGCTCCGCACCCTGACCATTTTGGATGAGCACGAGCTGATGGCGGAGGCGAAGCGGCTGGGGGCGCCGTTCGAGCTGGTCCGCGGGGTGGCCGGGGAGGGGCGGCTCCCGGTGCCCAACTTCGCCGCCGGCGGGGTCGCCACACCGGCCGATGCCGCCCTCTGCATGATGCTGGGGGCCGAGTCGGTGTTCGTGGGCTCCGGGATCTTCAAGTCAGCGGACCCCGAGCAGCGAGCGCGGGCCATCGTCGAGGCGGTCACCCATTGGCAGGACCCGGCCCGCCTCGTGGAGGTGTCGCGTCACCTGGGCGAGGCCATGTCCGGCCTGGAGGCCGGCAAGCTGACACCGGAGGAGATGCTGTCGCGCCGGGGTTGGTGATGCGCATCGGCGTCCTGGCGTTGCAGGGTGACTGGGAGGCGCACCTGAGGGCCTTCGCGCGCTGTGGAGGGGACGCGGTGGCGGTGCGCACCGCCCGCGAGCTGGACGGTGTGCAGGGCCTCGTGATCCCGGGGGGGAGTCCACCGCCATGCTCCGCCTGATGGAGCCCGAGGGCCTGGATCGCCGCATCGCCGACCGCGTCGCGGCCGGCGTTCCCGTCCTCGCCACCTGCGCGGGACTCATCCTCCTGGCCAGGGGCGTGACCCCCGAGCAGCCGAGCCTCGGGGCGTTGGATGTGGACGTGGTGCGGAACGCGTACGGCCGCCAGGTCCGCTCCGAGGTCGCCACCGTGGAGCTGTCCGAGGACCTCGGCGATCCTTCGCGGGTCGATGGCGTGTTCATCCGCGCTCCGCGGGTGGCGCGGGTCGGAGATGGGGTCGAGGTCATGGGTCGACATGGGGACGATCCGGTGCTGCTGCGCCAGGAGCGCATCGTGGCCGCCACCTATCACCCGGAGCTCGGCGGGGACTGCCGGGTACACCGTTTGTTTCTCGATCTCGTGGAGGTGGTGGATGGCTGAGGCGGCCCTTCGGCACGAAGAGGAACGGGGGATCCACTACCTGAGGATGGACCATGGTCCGAACGCCCTGAACGTCCCCCTCATGGAGGCGTTGCGGGCGCGGCTCGCGACGCTGCGCGAGGCGGGTGCCCCGCCCGTGGTGCTCACCTCCGCCCACCCCACGCTGTTCAGCCCCGGCTGGGACCTCAAGGCGTTGGCGCGTGCCGAGCGGGAGCAGGTGGCAGGCACCCTGCGGCTGTTCGACAGCCTTGTTCTGGACCTCTTCTCCTATCCGGCGCCCACGGCCGCAGCCATCGGTGGGCACGCGGTCGCCGGCGGTTGCCTGCTCGCCCTGACCTGCGACCTCAGGGTGATGGCCACCGGGCCGTCGCGTCTCGGCCTCGCCGAGCTCAACCTCGGCGTGCCGGTGCCGGCCGGGTCCCTGCTCATGCTCAGATCTCGCCTCGATCCGAGCGCGGTGGAGGAGCTGGTGCTCCGCGGTGACGGGTTCGCAGCCGAACGGGCCCGGGACGTGGGTCTCGTGCACAGGGTGGCCAGCTCCGACGAGGTCGTGTCCGTGGCCGGCCGGGAGCTCGCCAAGCTGGCCTCCAAGCCCCTCCACGCCTATGCCACGACCAAGCGGTTTCTCTACGGCGACACCTGGAGGGTCATGGAGCAGCACGACGCGGACGCGGAGCAGCTGTTCCTGGAGTGTTGGTTCGAGGAGGAGACCCGGCAGCGGGTGGACGAGGTCGCGCGCTCGCTCTCCTGATGACGGAGGTGGGATGATCGTCGATCTGCTCCGGCTCCTGGACATTCCACCTGATCTCCCTGCCGCGGAGAAGGCGGCGGCGGTGGTGCGGTGCTGCGCACTCAGGCGCGAAGCCACGGCCCCGTCCCGTGACGTCGCCTCGGTGGTGGAGTCTCGGTGGTTCTCCGGGACCGCGGAGTGTGCTCGGTTCCTCGGCGAGCTGTTCCGGGGCACCATGGGCCGGGGAGCTGCCTTCGGGGGACCGTGGCCGTTCCTGCAGGCAGGGGGTCGGGTGGTCGCGCCCGCCCTCCCGGTGGTGGCCTCCGCGACCGAGGCAGCCGGGCCGGATGGCTCGTACCGGTTCGCCGACGGCGCCGTGCGGCGTGAGGCGGTGGGGGAGGAGCGTCCGTTTCTCACCACCGGGCGGACGGCCGTGGCCGATGGCGTCAAGTTCGATCTCGTGTGGTTCGGCGACGGCGAGCGCTACCTGGTGCGGGAGGGCATCCTGGAGATCGAGGACCTGTTCTCCGCCCTCAGGCTGCCGGCGACCGCGCCGGTGGTCAGGGGAGTGCTCGCGAAGACGCTCCGCGTCGACGCCGAGGTGCTGTCCGACCTGCCCTTCGCCCCCCGAGACAGGGCTGGAGCGGAGGTCGAGGTGCGGCGTCCCCTGGAGCTGGTTGGGAACGAGCGCTGGCGGGAGCCGGCGGAGGTGCTGGGCGCCCGACCGGGCATCCGCAAGGTCACCCAACAGGCGGATCGGTTGGTGGCCGAGACCGAGGGCGGCACGGAGCTGGTGTTCGTCGCCAGCGAAGAACCCACAGGTTGGCAGCTCTTCTCGTGGGAGGGAGACCACCCCCTCCGCACCCTGGCCATGAGGTCCGATGGGGACGTGCTCTGCTTCCGAGGGATTCTCCGACCGGGCCTGGATCCGCTCACACCCGGGCTCAGGCAGCGTCTCGCCTTCGACCTCCGCTCCGACCTCGTTGCCCTGGGATGAGCACTCGCTTACAGGTGATACGTCTCGTCCTGTCGGAGCTCGGCGACCGGGTGGGGGAGATCGGTCACCTCGAGCTCCGCCCGCAGCTCGTCGACGTAGGGCGGCTTGAAGTGGTAGAGATGGATCGGCACCCGCCGGGTGAGCTTGGCGAGCTCTGACGCCAGGCTCTGGGGGGTGAGGTGGAGACTGACGTCCGCCACGTCTTGGAGGCGGTTGGGGAAGGAGCACTCGGTGATGACCGCCGTCAGGTCGGGGGCGGAGTTGGCTACCTCCCAGATGCGACGGGTGGGGCCGGTGTCGGAGGTGAACACGGTGCTCCGGTCGGCCTGGCGCAGCAAGAGGCCGGTGGTGGGCACCACGTGATGCACCGGAATGGCGGTGATCTCCAGATCCCCCCCGCCAGGCCGGTGATGACGAACGGAGACTCGGGGTCGATGGACTCGAAGCGCAGGGACGGGTAGAGGCGATTGGGGATGCGCGAGAAGTCCGGCCAGGTGTCGTTGTTGAAGAGATGCCGGCGCACCCCGGCCAGCACCTTCTCGGTGCAGTAGATGGACACCGGTTCCTCGTTGGCGCCGAAGATGTTCTCGATGAGAAAAGGGAGGGACGCCGTGTGATCCATGTGGGTGTGGGTGATCACCACGTGGCGGATGGCCCGCTGCTCGGGGATGGTGAGGGCGCGGGTGATGGCCCCGGCGTCGATGGCGACCGCGCCGTCGATGAGAAACGACGTCATGCGACACTCGGGGCTGTCGCCCCCGAAGCTGCCCAGGACCCTGAACTCCATTGATGGAAGTATACAGTGCCTCCCGTCACACCACCGGACTGGCTACCATGGGACCCATGAGCGATGTGCACGCCGCTTCAGAGCGCCTGGCGCTGCTTCTGACGGGAGGTGGTGGGCGGTGTCGCCGGCTCCTGGCGGCCGCTCCAGGAGACGGTTCGCCTCTGGCCCGGTTGGCGTCCGCGGGAGCGGCCACAGCGCTGCTGACTGCGGCGCGGCAGGCTCTCGCCGAGCGCGTCCCGGAGGTCCTCGAGCGGGTGATCGCTGCCGGCTGGCGGTGGCTGACACCCGAGGATTCCGAGTACCCATCGCTGCTCGGCGACGTCAGCGACCCACCCCTGGGTCTGTTCGTGCGGGGCGAGCTCGCGCCGGCACCGCGGGTGGCCGTGGTCGGCTCGCGCCGGCCGACGGCCTACGGCCGCCAGGTGGCGACGATGCTGGGCGAGGAGCTGGCCCGGGCCGGCGTGGTGGTGCTCTCGGGAATGGCGCGGGGCGTCGATGGCGCCGCCCACCGCGGTGCACTCGAAATGGCGGCAGGGATCACCTGGGCGGTGTGGGGAACCGGACCGGACCGCGTCTACCCCCCTGAGCACGGATCGCTGGCGGAGGAGATCGCCGGGCGGGGTGCGTTGCTCACCGAGTACCCCCCGGGGACGCCTCCGCGACGCCACCACTTTCCGGAACGGAACCGGATCCTGGCCGGCCTGGCCGATGCGGTGGTGGTGGTGGAGGCCGCGGCCCGGTCCGGCGCCCTGGTGACGGCCCGACTGGCCGTGGACGAGGGTCGTGAGGTGTTCGCGGTCCCGGGGTCTATCTTTTCCGAGCTCTCGGTGGGACCCAACGCCCTGCTGCGGGTGGGCGCCCGACCCCTGCTGGTCCCCGCCGACGTCCTCGACCTGTTGGACGTGGATGCGAAGATCGCGGTCGGTCCGGCGCCAGACACGACGTCGACCGTGGAGCGGCACCTGGCGCTCGGGGAGTCCGTGACGGTGGACGAGCTCGCGGCGCGGGCGGGCGTGAGCGTGGGCGACGTGTTAGCCCTGCTGCTCGAGCTGGAGGTGGCGGGAGTGGTGGCGCGGTCCCCGGACGGGAGGTACTCCCGTCGTCGTGCCGCGATACCGCGCCGCGCCGACGGAGGGTCTGAATGAGACGGCCGATCCTGGTGATTGGGGGAGGCTTGGCGGGCAGCGAGGCGGCGTGGCAGCTCGCACGGGCCGGCGTTGCCGTGACGCTCGTGGAGATGAGGCCGGACCGACAGACGCCGGTGCACCGGGGCGGCGACCTCGCCGAGCTGGTGTGCTCCAACTCCCTGCGTGGGGACGCAGACACCAACGCGGTCGGGGTGCTGAAGCGTGAGATGGAGGCCTTGGACTCGGTGATCATCCGTTCGGCCAGGGCCGCGGCGGTTCCTGCGGGAGGAGCGCTGGCGGTGGATCGGACCCGCTTCGCCGCCGCGGTGACCGCCGCGGTCGCGGGTCACCCCCTCGTCACGGTGGAACGTCGAGAGGTGAGGGCCCTGCCCGACGGTCCCGCCATTCTCGCCACGGGACCATTGACCGCGCCCGCCCTCGCCGACGCCCTGCAGGAACTCCTCGGGGAGAGCTCTCTCTCGTTCTTCGACGCGGTGGCGCCCATCGTGGTCGCGGACTCCCTGGACATGGGGCGCCTGTTTCGAGGCTCGCGCTACGGCAAGGGATCGGGCGATGACTATCTCAACGTCCCCCTGGACCGAGATCGCTACGAGCGGTTCGTCGGCGAGCTGGTCCACGCCGAGGCGGTGCCCTTCGCCGACTTCGAGAGCTCGGATATCCACTATTTCGAGGGGTGCCTGCCCATCGAGGTCATGGCCGAGCGCGGTCTCGAGACCCTTCGCTTCGGACCCATGAAACCGGTGGGGCTCACCGATCCGGAGACCGGTCGCAGGCCCTGGGCCGTGGTCCAGCTCCGGCAGGACGACCTGGCGGCCGATCACTGGAACATGGTGGGCTTTCAGACCAAGCTCCGGAGAGGCGAGCAGGAGCGGGTGTTCCGGACGCTACCGGGCCTGGAGCGTGCACGGTTCGTCCGCTACGGGATGATCCACCGCAACACCTTCATCAATGCGCCCCGCCACCTGGACCCCGTGCTGCGTCTCAGAGGCCGGCCCGAGCTGCGGCTGGCGGGGCAGATCACGGGTGTCGAGGGGTACGTGGAGTCCGCCGCCACCGGAATCGTGGCGGCCCGGACGCTCCTCGCCGAGCTGGCGGGTGGGAACGGGGAGCCGCCGCCGCCGGAGACCGCGCATGGAGCGCTGATCCGGCACCTCAGCGAGCGTTCTCCCGCGGACTTCCAACCTGCCAACGTCAGCTGGGGCTTGATGGCCCTGCCGGCCCAGGTCCGGGCCGTGGCCGGCCGCCGGGAGCGCCGCCGCCGGCACGCCGTCCTGGCGGTTGACGCCATCAAGGGTTGGGCGGAGGCTCTCCCCGTCCCCTCCGCGGCCTCACTCTGACTTTGCCCGTGGATGGGTAGAGCGGTACACGGCCATGAGGTGGGCGAGGTCGACGTTGGTGTACACCTGGGTCGTGGCCAGGGAGCTGTGGCCCAAGAGCTCCTGGATGGCGCGCAGGTCCATGCCGGCCTCCAACAGGTGGGTGGCGAACGCGTGGCGCAGGGCGTGGGGGTGGAGGCGGTGAAGCGTGGCGGTGCGACTCACTGCGGCGTCCACCACGCGGCGCACCGAACGGTCGGACAGTCTCGTGCCGCGCTGGTTGACGAACAGGGGCTCGGAGGCCGAGCCGCCGGCGCGACGCCACCGGGGACGTTCACTCAGGTACGCGGAGAGCGCTGCGGCGGCCTGCCGCCCGAAGGGGACCACCCGTTCCCGCCGGCCCTTCCCCCGGACCCTGAGCAGTCGCTCCGAGAGGTGGACGTCCACCAGGTCCAGCCCCACCAGCTCGCCGACCCTCAGCCCGGCGGCATAGAGCAGCTCCAGTGCGGCCCGGTCGCGTCGACCCACCGGGGTGTCGGGGCAGCTCTCGAGGAGCTCCTCCACGGCGTACCGGTCCACCACCTCCGGGCTCCGTCGCGGTGCGCGCACCTGGGGAACCACCGCTGCAGGGTTGCCCGCCAGCACCCGCTCCGAGACGAGGAATCCGAAGTAGGTGCGGACGGCGGCCAGGGCGCGCTCGATGGACCGTGGGGCGAGGTGGTGTCCGTGAAGGTGCGCGAGGTAGGCGCGGATCGCTGTCGGCTCCACACCGGCGGGGGTGGCGACGGCGAGCTCTGTGACGAGGAAAGCGATCAGTCGTCGTACCTCGCGGCGGTAGGCGGCGAGGGTCTGGGGTGCCAGGTTGCGCTCCCATTCCAGGTGTTGGAGGAACTCCTCCAGGAGCCACGCGGGGTCGTGGGACGGCTCGTTCATGGTGCCGTCGGCGTCCTCCGGCTCGGGGGGCGAGCCGGCAGGCGTCCGGTGATGCGGCGGGCGGCGAGGGCGAGCAGCTCCACCAACATCTGCCGTGAGTGCCGCATGGCCTGCACCCGTGACGCCTCCACGTGGCGCCATCGGACGGCCACCTCGCGCACCCGGTATCCCCAGTGGCGGGACAGAAGGAGCAGCTCGACGTCGTAGGCGAACCCTGCGATCCGCTGCACCACGGCCAGGTCGCTGGCCAGGGGACCCGGGAAGAGCTTGAAGCCGCACTGGGTGTCCGCCACTCCAGGCAGGGCGAGCACTCGCACGGCCAGGTTGAAGGTGCGACCCATGACGTCACGATACAGGGGCTGCCTGGTCTCGATCAGGCTCCGGTCCACGGCTCGGGAGCCGATCACCACGGTGCGCCCCCCGGCCGCCGCCGCCAGGGTCTCCAGCTCGCCGATGGGCGCCGCCAGGTCGGCATCCGTGAGCAGCACGGCGGCGCCGACGGCGCGGCTGAAGCCGGTGCGGACCGCGGCTCCCTTGCCCAGGTTGTGCGGGTGCCGGAGCAGCTCCAGGCGCACCCCGGCGGGAAAAGCGACGGATCGCGCAACCCGGGGGGTGCCGTCCGTCGATCCGTCGTCCACCAGAAGGATCTCGGCCGGGAGCCAGTGGCGGTGGCGTTCGAGGTGGGCGCCGATCAGCTCCAGGGTCGGCGGCAACCTCCGCTCCTCGTCGAACGCGGGGATGACCACGCTGAGACGAGTCTCCTCGGGAGCGGGGGTCGTTGGTTCACGCCGCATGAGTCAGGTCCCGACACGCGACGCCACCGGGGAGCCTGGGGGGGCCACTCCGGAAGGCGGCGCCGTGGGCCGCGTCCGCCGAATGGTACAATGCGCCCACTCTGCAACATCCGGGAGGGAGGTCGGCATGGACATGGTGCGCTGGGAGTACAAGATCATCAACATCCGCTCCGAGAACTACCGCCTCGACCCCAACTACGACACCCAGCTGAACGAGCTCGGCCGCGACGGCTGGGAGCTGGTGGGGATCACCGCCATCAACTTCAAGACGGGAGCCACCGATCACATCGGCATGGTGTTCAAGCGACCACTGGCGTGACCAGGCCCTGACGGCATCATCCCACAGCCCGCAGCCTGACTCCCGCCGCCCACCGGACGAGGGCACGGTCGGCGCCCCCCACCGAGAGCAGGCCGAGGGTGCACCACGTGACCAGGGCGGCCGCCACCAGCCAACCCAGACGGCGCCTCGGAACGGGCTCTGAGAAGACCACTCCCGCCATCAGCATGCCGGGCGTGCCATGGCGCACCACGACCAGGATGAACGTGGCCGCCATCCACCACAGCGCGGAGACGGCCGCTGCCCAGGGGACGCTCGGCAGGGGTGCTCCGTAGCCGAGGACGGCCAGTGCGGCGACGGCGGCGGTGCACACCGCGAGCACCGACACCAGATCTCCCCAGGCGCTGCCGATCAACGGAGCGAGGCCGACGCGGCCCTCGGTGCCGACGGGGGTCGGATCGGCTTCCTCGCCCCCGGCCGCCGGCTCCCGAAGTTGGTCCCAGTCGCCGGGGATGCGATCGCCGGAGGTCGTCATCCGTCGGCCGCCGCAGGGGTGCCGGCAGCGGCGACGGTCGAGGAGGCCGGCGTCGGCGTCGCCGCGGGAGGCGCGGCGGCATCGGCGACCAGGCTGCGCCGGTTCCGCGTGTCGAGGCTGCCGATGAAGACCTTGAGCGTCATGTCCACCGGGCGGGCCTTGTACTTGTTGATGAACTCCATGATGCGCGCGACGGTTTCGTCGCCGGGCTGGAGGTCCTCGTACTGGCGCAGGTAACCCTCCGCCCCGGCCAGGTTGTACGCGCGCATCTCGGCGAGGGCGGCGTTGAACAGGGAGCGCTCGAGGATCTCCCGGAGATCGGGCCGGTTGGGATAGGCATGCCTGAGATCGAGGGCGATGCTGGCGGCGGTCTGGAAGTTGCCGGCGGCCAACGCGCCCTGGAGGGATTCGATCCTCGGTACCACACCTTCGATGCGGGTCTTGAGCTCCTCCAGAACAGGGTCGCCGGGATGCTTCCGAAGCCCGTCGGTCACGTCGGCGTAGGCGTGGAACAGGAGACCACGGGCGAGCAGATCCTGGGCGCTCACCAGCGCCTTCGGAATGGGCGTGGGAGTGGGTGTGGCGAGCGCCTTCTCGTAGCGCTTCGCGAGGCGATCCAGCACCTGCTTCGAGGTCGGGTCATCGGTCTGGAAGGTCTGCACCATGGCGAGGGCCTCTCGGGCCCTGCCCTGCTTGAACAGCTCCTCGGTCTGATCGCGGAGGGCGTAGACGTCGCCCCCGGTGGGCTGGCTCGAGCGTCCTCTCAGCACGAGGACCAGCACCACGGCGATCACGAGCATGACCGACACGGCGCCGACAACGGCGGCGGTCCGCAGCGGCAGACCCAGGACTTTCCTCGGAGCGGGCAGGTCGATGTCGAGCAGCGGAGGGCGAACCTCGTCCTCGGCCTCCGGCTCCTCGTCCCTGGGCTGGGTGTCGTCGAAGAGCTCGTCATCCAGCTCGGGCATCTCCGCCGCCGCCTCTGGCTGCGGCTGGGCGGCCGAGGCCTGGCCAGCGAGACGCTCGCTGAGCTCGCGGGCGCGGACGTTGTCGGGCTGGGCGGCCAAGACGTCGTTGATGAGCTCCAGGGCCCTGGCGGTGTCGCCGCCGACCGCGGCGTCCTGAGCCTCGGCCAGCAGGCTCTCGACCCGGTGCTCCGTCTTCTCCAGGCGCTGGACGGCGTCCTCGATCCGTTCCGCCACGCCGCGGCCTTCCGTCTCGAGCAGGTAGATCCTGGACCAGGCATCGATCGCGCCCTTGAAGTCCTCGGCGGCGAACAGGCGTTCGCCCCGCTCGAGCAGCTCCTGGAGCTCGTCTTGGTCGAGCCCGGGGGGACCGTCCTGTCGATCCTGCGCCGCCGCCCCACTCCCTTGCTCCACCTCGAAGAGGTCGGACACGTCGTCCCTGGCCGGTGGCACATCCCCAGCTGCCGGCGCCTGCCGGGAGGGCGTCGGAGGCGCTGGGGAGGGACCCGCCACCTCTTGAACGGACATGGTCTGCCACGGGGGAGTGCCCTCGTCTCCGCCGGCGGCGGGGACGAACTCGTTCTGGGGGGCTGCCGCGACCGCGGGCCCCTCGTCGACGCGGACCTCCGCGTCCAGCTCGTCAAAGCTGATTCCGAAGTCGTCGTCGGGAGTGGACGAGAACGGCGATTGCTGGGGAGCGGGGCTGGAGTCGGGGGCCGGGGCCGGCTGGGGAGCGACGGCGCCACTCGCGTAGATCTCCTGGAGCGTAGGGGCGATGCCCCCGTGGTGGGGATCCAGCGCCTGGGCCATCATGACGAAGTTGGCGGCCTCCTGGGGATCGCCGCGGTGCAGCGCCTCGCGGGCCTGGGCGAGGAACTGTCCGACCTGGGTCTCCACCTTCAGCGCGTCCTGGATCTGGCGTTGCAGCTGGCGCGCCTCCTGATGGCCGGGGAGCTCCAGGAGCACCTGCCCCACCGTCTTGGAGGCCTCCACGAAGTCGCGGCGGTTGTAGCACTCCACGGCCTCGACCAGCATGGCGTCGATGGCGTCGGTCGTGGGCGCCTGCATCTGGCCGATGATGTCGGAGAGATCGATCTCCTGGGCGCCCGACACGAGCTGATCGCGGAGGTTCACTGCCGGCGTGAAGGATGGATCCAGGCGGAGCACGAACTCGAGCCCGATGTTCGCCTCCTCGCGGCGGCCCTCCTGGAGCTTGGCCACCACCTGGCGGAACGCCGTCGTCACCCGCTCCTGCGCCTCAGCCGAGAGCTCGGGATTTCCCGGATACAGCATGACGTCTTCGATGGTAACAGGCTGCTCGAGAGGTGGTCAACGAGCGCCGTCACGCGGGGGGGCGCCGTGGTCGCGGGGGCCACTCCTTCCCGTCGCGGCGGAGGAGATCCTCTCTGCGGCGACGAGGGTCGCCGGAAGCACGATCCTGGCGACGGCGCCCCCCCCGGGCAGGTTCTCCAGCTCGAGTCTGCCGCCGTGGTCGGTGACGATGCGGTGCACCAATGCCAGGCCCATGCCGGAGCCCCTGCCCTTGGTGGAGAAGAAGGGCTGGAGCAGCAGCTCCGCGTCCTCGGTGGGCAGGCCGACGCCGGTGTCCGCCACCTCCAGCACGACCGTCTCGGCCTCTCTCCTGGCGGCCAGGGTCACCGTCCCGGCGCCGGTCACGGCCTCACTGGCGTTGTCGAGCAGGTTGACCAGCGCTTGTCGGAGCAGCACCGGGTCGACCACCGCCGTGATCTCCTCCGGGGGAAGGTCCACGATCAGCTCCAGGTCTTCCCGGAGGGCGCCGTACAGGGACCCCACCTCGTGCACGATCTGGGTGACGGACGATGGGCGGGGCGTCACCCCGGGCATGCGGGCGTACTGCCGGAAGGCGTCCACGAGCTCCTTGAGACCGGTGACCTGGGCCACGATGGCCTCGCAGCCGCTGGTCATGATGTCCCGCAAGTCACCGTCCAGTCGGGTCGCCCATCGTTGCATGCGTTCGGCGGCCAGGCGGATGGGCGTCAGGGGGTTCTTGATCTCGTGGGCGATGCGCTGCGCCACCTCGCTCCACGCCGCCTGCCGCTGGGCCCGCACGAGCTGGGTGAGATCGTCGATGGTGACCACGGAACCGCCGCCCGGCAGCGCCTCCATGGCGATTTCCAGCTGCCGGGTGACGCCGTCCACCTCCACCTCCAGCTCCGAGCGGACGTCCCGGGACGTGTCGGGGCGCAGGCGCCGGTACAGCTCCTCGAGACCGGGGCGGTTGAGGAGATCCAGGTCCAGCCACTGGCTCGCCCACTCCTGGTGGCCCAGGATGCGGGCAGCGGCCGGGTTGGGGCGCACGCGGCGACCCCGCCAGTCCAGGGTGAGCACCCCGGTGGGGACGGTCGCCAGCAGGGTGGCGAGCTCCTGGTTGGAGGCCAGGATCTCGGCCTCGGTGGCCTTCACTCGCCGCACCATGGCGTTGAAGGAGTGCACCAGCACCGCCACCTCGTCGGAACCGGGCGCGGCCACCTCCTCGAGCTGACTGCCTTCGGCAACCCGCTGGGTGGCCGCCGCCACCTCGAGAAGGGGTTCGGTGAAGCGACGGGAAAGGTACAGCCCGATCCAGACCGTGGCGAAGAGGAGGAGCAGGGTGAAGGCGAGAAACACCAGCACCGTGGTGGCGGTCACCGTGCCCCGTTGCAGCTTCATCTCCTGGAAGGTCGCGTCGGCGGCCGTCGCCCGCTCCAGATGGAGGAGCAGGTCGCGGGGCAGCATGTCGCCCACCACCACCACGGCGTCTCCGGCGATCGGCGCCCAGGCCCGAACCAGGAGGCCACCGCGCCAGCGGTCGGACCGGACGCCGCTGGGGGCGAGGTTCTCCCAGCGGAGACTGGGCAAGGACGAGGGAATGCGGCGCGGGTCGCTCACCGCCTGCACGAGGCGGCTGTCCTCGTACAGCGCGATGAGGTCCACCCCCATGAGAGAACGGAGCGCGGGCAGACGCGCCGCCGAAGGGTGGGGCGCCAGGTCGCCGGCGGCGACCTCGGCCTGGTGCTGGAGTCGTTCCTCCACCAGCTCGCGTACCCCGACCGTGGCGGCGGCGCCGCTGCGCAGGGTCTCCTCGACGGGGGCCGAGAACCAGCGGTCGATGGAGCGCTGCAGGAAGTTGGTCGCGATGAGGAAGATGAAGATGACGGGCACGAAGGTGAGCCCGACGTAGGTGAGCACGAGCTTGGTGCGGAAGCGGCTCCCCAGAACGCCGCTGCGGCTCTCCACGAAGAGGTGGATCAAGTTGCGGGCCAGGATGAAGGTGAGGATCAGGATGAGCGAGATGTCGAGATACCAGAGGATGAACAGGAGCAGCCGATTGGCGAGCTCCTCCGGAGACGCCTCCTGCGTCCGCTGCACCAAGTAGAAGGCACCCACCCCGAGCACCATGAGGACCAGGAAGGTGGTGAGCAGGAAACGATTCTCGCGCCGGTAGCGGTGCCAGATCCGTGTCAGGGATCGCATGCTCTAGCCCGTGAGGTGCGCCTCGTCCGGAGGCGGCGACTCCTGGGCGGTGGGCGCCGACACCGGGGTTTCCACCCAGTCGGTGCCCTCGGTGTCGGGGAAGATCAGCCACTTGGTGGACGAGGAGAAGACGGCACGCACGCGGGCCATCAGGTTGGGGAGCCGCCGATCTGGGGGGAGCGCCAACAGCACCGGTCCCGGGGCGATGAGCAGCTCGCGGGCGTCGGCCGCGGTAGCGAACTCACGACTGGTGACGATCACACCATCCAGGGCGACCTCGCCCCGGTACCGCCCGGTGACGGGGTCGAAGGCCACCGTCGCCACCACCTCGCCCCGCCACACCTTGCGGTCCCACCACATGCGGCGCGGGCTTCTGACCCGCAGCGGGTAGCGCACGCGGACCACGGCGCCCGATGGGAGCGCGCTCTCCACAGCCTCCGGAAGCGGGGCGAGCAGCTGGAAGCTCACCTGGAGCATCCCCCTCTGGCGGACGGCCTGGAGGGCGATGGGTGGCGGGGAGCCGATGGAGGCAGCGAGCAGGATCGACAGCAACGCCGTCATGACGCGCCAATTCTAGCACCGTCAGCCAGTTGAAACCGCAAGGGGCGGGGGACGGTGATACAGTGTGCCAACTGCGGCTGGAGGTGGTGATGGCCGAGATGTGGCCGGGCTGGTCGCCCGGGATGGAGCGTTCCTTCAAGGAGGTTCTCTATCGCTTCCTGGAGGAGGTGCACTGCACCAAGGCCGCGCTCTATCTTCCCACGCCGGACGGACCGTGGGTCCTTGCCTGCCACTACGGCTTCGGCCGCCGCCAAGCCCCCCCGGCGTCATACGAGGCCGCGGACCCCTTGCCGCGAAAGGTCGCCACCCTCGGAGAGCCCGTGGCGGCCGACCTTCCATGGGACGTGTCCGAAGAGACCTCGGGAGCGAACCCCTCCTCTGCCCGCATCCTGCTCGCCCCCTTGATGAGCGGCGGCCGGACCGTCGGTTTCGTTGACGCCCGGGACAAGGGTGGGGGGCGACCTTTCGACGCCGGTGATGTCCGGCAGGCAGGGCTGATCGCCGGAGCTTTGGCCGAGCTCGCGCGCCGGCACGGCATCGACGCCACGGTGGTGGACACCGGCGCGGACGATGGGTCGGACGAGGTCGAGAGCCGGTCATGGGGGGAGCGGGTTTGGGCGAGGAGCGACCGGCATCTGGACGACGCCGGAGTCGAGCGACTGAAAGAGGCGATGGTGGAGGCCCTCGGACGTGACCTCGTGTACGCCGTGGCGGCCACCGCCGTGGATGGGGACGCCGCGGCGACCTTCGTGTGCGCCGGTGCCGGGGCCGGCGAGGTGGACACCGACGTCCTCACTCGCCACCAGGGCGGAGCCCTGGCATCGGCCGGCGTGCCCGCCCCCCATCCGGCGGGCTGGAAGGTCCTCCTCCATCGCCTTCCGGCGCTGTCTGAACCGGTGCGGCCGAGCGTGCTGGCCACCACCGTTCCTCGGCACGGTGCACGTTCGGGCCTGGTGCTGTCGGTGGTGGGCGGGGAAGGCTCGACGCCTCCAGCCGCGGTCCTGGAGCGGCTGCAACGGGTCGTGGAGGGCGCCAGTGAGCGCGCTGCGCTCGTCTTCGAGCGACGCGCCCTGGCCCGCAGCCTGCTGCAGCCCGGGGAGGACTCCTATCCAGACCTCGTGGCCCACTCCCAGGCGGTCTCGCGGCTGTGCTGGTCGTTGGCGCGCGCGCTCGGCCTCGACCGCACGGCGGCCGGAGAAGCTGCGCTGGCAGGTCTGCTCCACGACGTGGGCATGCGAGAGCTGGAGTACGAGCGACTGTACCGCCATCCGTCGCCTTCGCCGAAGGACCGTCTGCTCTACCGGCAGCACGTGGTGGTGGGAGAGCGGATCCTCGCCGACACGGGCCTGGACGCCATCAGTCGCGCCACGCGCCACCACCATGAGCGCTGGGATGGCAAGGGCTATCCGGACCGCCTGGCCGGCTCGGCGATCCCCTACCTCGCGCGTCTGGTGAGCGTTGCCGAGGTCTTCGACGTGCTCACCTCCACGTCCAGCTACCGGCCGCCCCTTCCCACCCAACGTGCGCTGGCCACCATGAGGGCGGCCGCCGGGCAGCAGCTCGATCCCGAGCTGGTGGCCCTTCTGGGGAAGGTGGTGGGATGAGAAAGGTGCTGGCTTCCAACCGCAAGGCACGTCACCGCTATCACCTCATGGAGCAGGAGACGGCCGGCATCGAGCTTCTCGGTACCGAGGTCAAGGCGGCGCGGGAGGGCAGGGTCAATCTCGGTGAGGCCTTCGTGACGTTCGAGGGCGGACAGGCGTGGCTGGTGGGCTGCCACATCGGACCCTACGAGAGCTCCGGCTATGCGAGCCACGACCCCCTGCGTCGGCGGCGGCTGCTCCTGCACCGGCGGCAGATCGAGCGACTGGCCGGCAAGAGCCGGGACAAGGGCACCACGGTGGTGGCCCTGGCCATGGTGGTGGAGGACAACTGGATCAAGGTCGAGATCGCCCTGGCCCGCGGCAAGCAGCTCTTCGACAAGCGGGAGACCCTGCGTCGGCGCACCCTGGATCGGGAGGCCGAACAGGAGATCAAGCGTCGGGGATGAGACGGAATTCAGCGCGGCTCCTGCGAGTTGGCTGCCGATGGTAGAGTAAGGGGCCAGCACCCGGAACCGCCGGGCCCACCAACCCATGCGAGATGCCATTTCCATTCGCGGCGCGCGCGAGCACAACCTCGCCAACATCGACGTCGACATTCCGCGGAACCGGCTCGTCGTGATCACCGGTGTGTCGGGGTCGGGGAAGTCCTCGCTCGCCTTCGATACCCTCTTCGCCGAGGGTCAGCGGCGCTATGTGGAATCGCTTTCGGCCTACGCCCGGCAGTTCTTGGAGCAGATGGAGAAGCCGGACGTGGACACCATCGATGGCCTCTCCCCGGCGATCTCGATCGAGCAGAAGAGCACCTCCAAGAACCCCCGGTCCACGGTAGGGACGGTGACCGAGATCCATGACTATCTCCGCCTGCTGTGGGCGTCCGTGGGCGTTCCCCACTGCCCGCAGTGCGACCTGCCCATCAGGCCTCAGACGGCGGAGCAGATGGTGGATCGCCTCTTGGAGCTGCCCGAAGGCACCCGCTTCCTGCTGCTCGCGCCGCTCATCGAGGCGCGCAAGGGCGAGCACCGCAAGTTGTTCGAGCAGATGGTGCGAGAGGGCTTCGTGCGCGCCCGGGTGGACGGCGAGGTCGTGGACGCCGCGGATCCGCCGCCCCTGGACGGGAAGCGCAAGCACACCATCGACGTGGTCGTGGACCGGCTGCGCATCCGTGAGGGCCTGCGGGCCCGACTGGCGGACTCCCTGGACACGGCCCTGCGGGTGGGCGAGGGGTTGGTTCGGGTGGCCATCCAGGACGGTGAAGAGATGGTGCTCTCCTCGCGCCACGCCTGTCCCGTCTGCGGCTTCTCCCTAGCCGAGGTGTCGCCTCGGCTGTTCTCGTTCAACTCCCCCCAGGGCGCGTGCCCGGCGTGCTCGGGCCTCGGCTTCCTCCGCGAGGTGGATCCCGAGAAGCTGGTCCTGGACCCGGAGCGCTCCCTGGCCGCCGGCTGCCTGGCCACGGTGGGCAGCGGTCCCTCGTCCTGGGTGAGGCGCCAGCTGGGCCAGCTCGCCCGCCACCTCGACTTCGACCTGCGCACCCCGTGGCGGCGGCTCCCGGAGCACGTGCGGCGGCTCATCATGTACGGATCCGAGCGCGAGCTGGACTGGGTGTGGGAGGGACGCAAGGGCGCCTACCGCTATCGGGACCGCTTCGAGGGCCTGGTGGCGCGGCTGGAGCGGCGCTACGGGGAGACCAGCTCCGAGGAGGTGCGTCGGGAGCTGGAGCGCTACATGTCCATGGCTCCCTGCACCGCCTGCTCGGGCGCCCGCCTGCGGCCGGAGGCGCTGGCGGTGAAGGTGGCTGGGCGGAGCATTGCCGAGGTCTCGGCCGAGGCGGTCCGTCACAGCCTCGAGTGGTTCTCCACCCTGGAGCTGAGCGAGCGGGACGCCACCATCGCCGGCAAGGTTCTGCGGGAGATCCGCGACCGTCTCGGCTTCCTGGTCTCGGTGGGGCTCGACTATCTGACCCTGGATCGGACGGCGGGAAGCCTGTCGGGTGGAGAGAGCCAGCGCATCCGCCTCGCCACCCAGGTTGGGTCCAAGCTCATGGGGGTGCTGTACGTGCTGGATGAGCCCTCCATCGGGCTCCACCAGCGGGACAACCGGCGGCTGCTGGACACCCTGAAGGGGATGCGCGACCTGGGCAACACGGTGGTGGTGGTCGAGCACGACGAGGAGACGATCCGCGAGGCGGACTGGGTGATCGACCTCGGACCCGGGGCCGGCCGCGAGGGAGGGCGGGTGGTGGCGACGGGTCCTCCCGAGGTCATCGCCGCCAACCGCGGGTCCCTCACCGGGGCCTATCTGGCGGGCCGGACGCGGATCCCGGTGCCGCAGGAGCGGGTTTCCGGCAACGGGGCGGCGCTCGTGGTGCGCGGCGCGGAGGAGCACAACCTGAAGGCCATCGACGTCGCCTTTCCCCTCGGGCGTCTCATCTGCGTGACGGGCGTCTCGGGATCCGGCAAGAGCACCTTGGTGAACGAGATCCTGCACAAGGCGGTGGCCCGTGAGCTCTACGGCACGCTGGCCAGGCCGGGCCGTCATCGCGGTCTCGAGGGTCTGGAGCACCTGGACAAGGTCATCGCCATCGACCAGTCGCCCATCGGTCGGACGCCACGCTCGAACCCCGCCACCTACACCAAGGTGTTCGATCCCATCCGCGCCCTCTTCGCGGCCACGACCGATGCCCGCGCCCGCGGCTACAAGCCAGGCCGATTTTCCTTCAACGTCCCGGGAGGGCGCTGCGAGGCGTGCCAGGGGGCCGGGCAGATCAGGATCGAAATGCACTTCTTGCCCGACGTCTTCGTGACCTGCGACGTGTGCCACGGCCTGCGTTACAACCGGGAGACCCTGGAGGTGCGGTACAAGGGCCTCAACGTGGCCGAGGTTCTGGACCTGACGGTGCACCAGGCGCGCGACACCTTCGCCAACGTCCCCAAGATCGCCCGCATCCTCGACACCCTCCTGGCGGTGGGCCTGGGCTACCTGCACCTGGGGCAGCCGGCCACCACGCTCTCCGGCGGCGAGGCGCAGCGCATCAAGCTCTCCCGCGAGCTGGCCAAGCGAGCCACCGGCCGGACGCTCTACCTCCTGGACGAGCCCACCACCGGGCTCCACTTCGATGACGTGCGGAAGCTCCTGGGTGTCCTCCACGCCCTGGTGGACCGGGGCAACACCGTGGTCGTCATCGAGCACAACCTGGACGTCATCAAGACCGGCGACTGGATCGTCGACCTGGGACCCGAGGGAGGGGAGGAAGGGGGGCGCCTGGTGGCGGCCGGCACGCCCGAGGAGGTGGCCGCCTGCCCGGAGTCCCACACCGGCCGCTACCTGCGACCGCTGTTGGTGCGGGACGCCGACGAGCTGGAGGCCGCCACCGGCTAGCCGCGATCCGGGTCGGCGGCAGCGATCAGTCCCAGGGTCACCATCAGCCTCAGGGTCAGCGGCAGGGATCGCTGCGCACTGCCATCGATTGCTGCCGCTGAGCGCTACGCCAGGATGGAGTAGCCACCGTCGACCACGATGATCTGACCGTGGATCATGGATGCGAAGTCGGTGCACAGGTAGACGGCCACGTTGGCCACGTCCTGGGGGGTGAGGAGTCGGCCCGCGGGCGTCCGCTTGCGCGCGCCCTCCAGCAGCTCCTCCCGGTTCGGAAAGTGCGTGAGGGCCTCGGTGTCCACCGTTCCCGCGGACACGGCGTTGATGCGGAGACCTTCCGAGGCGAACTCCGCCGCGAGGTGGCGCACCATGGATTCCAGTGCCGCCTTGGAGGCTCCGACCGCGGTGTAGTTGGGGATGGCGCGCACGGCACCCAGGGACGAGACCGCCACCAGCACCTTGCCGTCGGCGGAGGGCACGCGCAAGAAGCTCTGGGTGATGGGAAGCAACGCCGCCGCGTTGATGTGCATCGCCCAGTCGAAGTGATGGAGGGTGAGCTCCCTGGCCGGCCGCAGCACTCCCGAGGCGGCGTTGGAGATGACGATCTCCAGACCTCCCCACTGCCCGTGGATGGCCTCGAACATGTGATTCACCTGAGCGGGATCGGCGACGTTGCCCTTCAGCACCAGGGAGCGGACACCGCGGTCCGAGATCTGGCGCGCGGTGTCCTGGGCACGCTCGCGGTGGCGCAGGTAGTTGATGGCGACGTCGACACCGAAGTCGGCGAGAGACAGCGCGATGGCCCGGCCGATGCCTCGGGAGGAGCCGGTCACCAGGGCCCGCTTGCCACGAAGCTTGAGATCCATTCGCACCTCCAGCGGCCCACGGTACCGGCCGTCACCCTCGAAAACAAGCTCCGCACAGGAGAATTCGCACCATCGGCCCTTGACAGGGCTTGCCTGCGACTCCAATATGGCTGCAACGTATACACCTCCGGGAGGATCTGATGAACAAGACTGAGATGGCGATGAGGCTCGCGAAGAAGACAGGCATCAGCCAGGGCAAGGCGGCGGACATCCTCGACGCGGTGTTCTCCGCCCAGCCGCGCAAGGGCATCATCGCCAGTGCGCTCGACGCCGGGGAGAAGGTGACCATTCCCGGTTTCGGGACCTTTGCCACCAAGCACCGCGGCAAGCGTCAGGGGCGCAACCCCGCCACCGGCGCCTCCATCACCATTCCCGCCAAGAAGTACGTCACCTTCAAGGCCGGCAAGACGCTCAGAGAGCGCGTCGAGAAGTAGTCACGTTCCAGCAGGAACGGCAGGAGCGTGCCCCCGGTCACGGAGCGCACGCTGTGCCAGGTGAAGTGCGGCCGAGCTTTTGCTCGGCCGTGCCTGTTCATGGCTGCCGATGGTTGCGGGATGAACCGAGAGGACGGCGTCAGCGCCCCGTGAAGATGTAGCGCTTGGTGACGGTGGCGTAGGTGGTCACGGGGACGCCATCTTTGGTGGCGGGCTTGAACCGGTACCTCAGGACCGCGGCCACCACGGCATCCGGCACACCGAACCCCTCGTGGTCGGCGCGCAGCACCCGTGCCTCGATCACCTTGCCCTCGCCGTCCACCGTGGCCTGGACGATGACCACGCCCTCGTCCCGGAGACGCAGCGCGGACCGCGGCCAGGTCACACGGGCGTCTCTGAGCAGCACGGGCAAGGTGTCGACGGCCGAGGGGGGAAGGAACATGCCAGGCGTGACGGGCGGGGTGGTGGGTGACGGCGGCACGGTCGGCGGTGCGGTGGCCGTGGGCGCGGGGACGGTGGGCGAGGGCGCCGCTGGCGGGGTGGCCGTGGGCTCCTCGGTGAGGGCGAGCTGCGGCGGCACGGTTGTCGGAGGAGGTTCCTGCTGGAGGCGTCGTTGCTGCTCTGCCGCGAGCGCTGCGCGCCCCTCAGCCTGCGCGGCCTCGGCCTGGGCGATCTGCTGCTTCAGCTCGTTGCGCTTCTGCTGCTCGTTGGCCGACAGCTGGCGCTCCCTGGACTTGCGCTCCGAGTCCTGGAGACGCCGCTGGAGCTCCTGGATGCGCGCCTGCCGCCCCAAGAGCTCGTCTCTGAGCTCCTTCTCCCGCTCCGCCATCTTCTCCTGCACCATGGACTGGACCATCTGCTGCAAGCGTTCGTCCTCGGCCTGGCGCCGGGCTGCGACCTCATCGGCGGTGGGGGTGGGGGGCACGGCGGACGCCGCACTCAAGCGGTCGCCGAACATGGAGTAGCCGATCACGGCGGCGCCGACGAGCGCGACGGCGGCGATGGCGAGGCCCATCCACAGGCCGCGGCGCTGCGACGGGGTGGACGGGGCCGGCTCCAGGAGATGGGCCTCCCCCGGTGGCTCGAGGGGCGGCTCCGCGAGCAGGTACGGCGTGACGTCGATCGCTCCTTCCGCGGCGCGCTCACGCTCCTCGGCCTCGATCTCGGTGCGAAAGAGACGGTCCATGAACAGAGCCAGGTTGAACGTGGTCGGGCTGTAGGCACCGCCGTACAGGAGACGCTCCAGCTCCTGCCTGAAGTCGGCTGCCGAGCTGTACCGTTCGGCGGGGCGGGGAGCGACGGCGCGGCTCAGGACGCCGGCGATGTCCGCCGGCATAGGCTGCTCGTCGTACACCAGGCGCGCCCCGTCCAGAAACCCCGCCCGCGCGGAAGGATCGGCGGGAAGGGGAGCACCGGTCAGCAGCTCCGCCAGAAGCGCGCCGAGGGAGTACACGTCGCCGCTGCGGGTCGGCGTCCTGGTCAGCAGCACCTCGGGGGCAAGGTACGGCTGCAGGTCGCCCGCCACGTCGGCGTGATCCAGCATGCCCAGGAGGGCGTCCGCCACCCCGAAGCCGCTGACCAGGGCCTCGCCGTCGGTGCTCACCAACACCAGGCCGGGATGGACGAAGCCGTGGGCGAGCGGGGAGCCGTCCACCTCCGTGGCCAGAGCCGCGGTCAAGGCCATGGCGACCTTCTCGAGCACCAAGAGGGCGTTGTCCACGGGCACCGGGAAGCCCTCGGTCCGTGCGCGCTCCAGGATGGTGCTGAGGGGACGCGCCGAGACGTACTCGCAGGCCAGGGCGGGCACACCGTGGTGACTGATGAAGCGCGCATTGCGCGCGACGCTGGATGCCGTCAGGGCGGCGGCGACGCGGCGCCCCCGGGGGAAACGTGCGACGACCTCTTCCCGCGGGACCTGCGGCGCATCCAGGACCCGCAGGAGGACGGGGCCGACCATGCTGTCACGGTCCAGCTCCCCCGCTCGATAGGTGTGTCCGAGAACATCCTGGCCCAGCTCCTTGAACAGGATGTAAGAGCCAAAGGTGGAATATGCCTCGGCCATCAGACCTCCGTCATTTCACGCTACCACCGGCTCCCGCCGAGGGTCAACGGCCGGCGCGCCGCAACACCTGGACGGCGCGATTGTGCTCCCGCAGGGTGCGTGAGAACGTGTGTCCGCCACCCGGGCGGGCCACGAAGTAGAGAAAGGAGCTGGGCGTCGGGTCCAGTGCCGCGGCGATCGCCGCGCGGCCCGGGCAGTTGATGGGGCCGGGGGGCAGGCCGGGGTAGCGGTACGTGTTGTAGGGGTCGTCGACGGCCAGGTCGCGACGCGCCAGCGCCCCTCGCCAGCGGTCATGTCGCTTGAGGGCATAGACGACGGTGGGGTCGCACTGGAGAAGCATGCCGCGCTCCAGGCGGTTGCGGAAGACGCCGGCGATGAGGGGACGTTCATCCGGCAGCGACGTCTCGGCCTCGACCAGGGAGGCGAGGGTGACCACCTGTGTAGGGCTTCCCCAGGGGGCTGGTCCCTCCCCCGTCTCCTCCTCCCAGACATCGCGAAAGCGGGCGATCATGTGACGTGCTGCCGCCTCCGCGGAGAGACCGACGGCGAACCGGTAGGTGTCCGGAAACAGGAATCCCTCCAGGGAGGTCGCGCCCGGCGCCAGGTCGCTGATGATGTGGTGACCGGCGATCACGGCGCGCCAGTCCTCCGCGGTCCCGAGCCCGGCGGCGGCGCACTGCGCTCCGATGTCGTCCGCGAGCGATCCCTCGACCACCGTCACCGACACCGTCTCCACACGACCGGCCAGAATCCGCTCCATGACGTGGACGGGGCTGACGTCGGCGGGGATCGCGTAATAGCCGAACCGGAAGCCGGCGTCCTCGCCGCGGGCCGCCAGGTACAGGCGCGCCGCCGTCCGCGACGGCACCAACCCCCGTGCCGAGAGGAGATCGAGCACCTGACGGGCGGTCAACCCGGAGCCGACCTCGATCTCCTGGGCCGGGTTGCCGAGCGGGCGCCACAGGGACCAGTAGAGCCACCCCGCCACCGTCAGGGTAGTGGCAGCGAGCAGGATCGCCAGGACGTGCAGGCGCGTCCGCATCGTTCAGCGAGCGCGTCCGGTGCGGGTGGCCAAAAACTCTTCCAGGAGGACCTGTGCGGCGAGGTGGTCCACGGGCGAGGTCGCGGGGAGGCCGGCGGCGCGGCCGCGCCGCCGGGCCTCATCGCTGGACAGGAACTCCGTCTGGCGCGCCACCGCCAGGCCCAGCTCCTCCAGCTCGCGGAGGAGGACCTCGCTGCGACGGCACGCCGGGGTGGGCTCACCGTCGGCGTCGGCCGGCCATCCGACCACGATCACATCCGCCTCGTGAGCGGTGGCTGCGTCGCGGACGGTCCGAGCCGCAGCGGCGGCGCCGCGGTAGGGGAACACCGTGAGGGGCGTGGCGGTCCGCGTGACATCCTCGCCCACGGCCAGGCCCACGTGCCGCCCGCCGGGATCGACGCCGAGATAGCGCACCTCGCCATTGTACGCGGCGGGAGCGCGGCTACAATGACGGCGGTTGGACCTGGTCAGCATGGAAAATGTCTGGCGCATCGTGTTGGTGGCCCTGGTGCTGGCGGTCACGGGACCACTGTGGGGACAGACCGACAGTGGCGCCATCAGTCTGCGCGCGGACGAGCAGCAGGTGGTGGGAGACATCTGGCGCGGGCTCGGGTCGGTGCACATCGCCTACCAGGACATCACCATCAGCTGCGACGAGATGGAGTACAACCGGGTCACCGAGGATCTGGTGGCCCGCGGGCACGTGGTGCTGGACCAGGGACCGAGCCGGTTCACCGCCGAAGAGCTGCACTTCAATGTTCGCACCAAGACCGGCCTGCTCCTGGATGGGACCGGCTTCATCCCGCCCATGTACTCGTTCTCCGGTCGCGAGATCGAAAAGCTGAACGACACCACCTACCGGATCGAGGGCGCCACCTTCACCACCTGCAAGACCCCCGATCCAAGCCCCCCCTGGAGCTTCGCGATCCGGCGCGCGACCCTCGAGGTGGAGAAGTACGGTTACTTCCACGGGGCCGCGCTGAGGGTCCAGAACGCGCCCGTGTTCTACCTGCCCTACGTGGTGTGGCCCATCAAGCGCGAGCGAGCTCCGGGTCTCCTCATGCCGGGCTTCGGGTACTCCCAACGACGAGGCGTCTTCTTCGGTCTGCCCCTGTATGTGCCCATCGGCCGCAGCTATGACACCACCTTCACCTTCGACTACTACTCCAAGGGCTACTACGGCCTCGACAACGAGTGGCGGTGGGCGCCGAAGGCGGACGCGGGGGGCATCATCGACCTCCTGTCCATCTGGGATGTGGCGAACCAGCGATGGCAGTGGCAGGTGAAGGGCAAGCACACCGACGCCGACTTCCACGGCTTCCAGTTGGTGGCCCAGCTGGAGGACCTGTCCGATGTCGACTTCTTCCAGGAGTTCGACCGCACCTTCGATGCCAACACCCGTCGGGACGTCTACTCCTATGTGTACCTGACGAGGACGTTCGGACCGGCCGCCCTGAACCTGCGCGCCGACAGCCGCACCACCTACCTGAGCAGCCTCGACGTCAACCTCGCCCAGATGCCCGAGGTGGAGCTGAGGGTGCGCTCCAACCCCATCGGCCACACCAACCTCTACTGGGACATGGTGTCCTCGGTCAACTACTTCGACGTGGATCGTGGCGGCGACCTGGCCACCCGCTACGGGCGGGCGGACATCTTTCCCACCCTCTCCTACACGCTCCCCAGCCCCCTGTGGCTGTCGGTGACTCCCCGGGTCGGCGGGCGGTACACGTACTACACTGCACAGTACTCCGAGGACCGCACCCACTTCGTGGACGAGCCCATCGAGCGCGAGTACGTGGCCGGCGGCGTGGACATCGTCGGGCCTTCCGTGACCCGCATCTTCGCGTCGCCGGTAAAGGCCTACTCGCGCCTCAAGCACCTCATCGAGCCGCGCATCGAGTACCGCTACCTCGACGGCACCGAGGACACCAGTCGCATCCCCATCTTCGACGAGGTCGACAGCACACCCCTGAACAACCGGGCCCGTCTGGTGTTGGCCAACCGCCTACTGGCCAAGTCCGCGGAGGGGATCGGGGCTCGGGAGCTGGCGTCCCTGGAGCTGTACCAGGAGTACTCGTTCTCCGAGCCCCTGAACCGTGCCGGCAGCGAAACCAGTCAGTGGGGCCCCTTGAGCGCGCTCCTCCGCGTCAGCCCCAACCAGGGTGCCTCCATCGACGCCCGGGCCTCCTTCGACTCGCTGTCCGCGCGGCTCATCTCGAGCTCTCTGGCCGGGACCCTCCAGCGTCCCATCGGCTCCCTCGGTCTCACCTGGTACCAGAACTTCAACCCCCGCACCGGTGAGCGGATCTCCTCCCAGGTGCGCACCATGCTCTCGTTCCGCCGCCAGGGCTTCCCCCTGAAGGCCTCCGCGCAGCTCGCCTACGACATCGAGACCTCCAAGTTCCAGCAGCAACAGCTTCAGGTGTACTGGGAGGGCAGCTGCTGGAGCGTGTCCGCCGAGTACCGGGACCTCCGCCTCGGCCTCTACCCGACCCGTGACTACCGGATCGTGATCTCGCTGAAGGGCGTCGGCAGCCTGCCCGAGATCAGCGGCAGCCTCAACATGGCCCAATAGCAGCGCAGCGGGATGGTCGGTGAAGGAATGGCGGAGGGAGTGGGATTCGAACCCACGGAGGCATACGCCTCAGCGGTTTTCAAGACCGCCGCCTTCGACCACTCGGCCATCCCTCCGAGTTTCCCAACTTTACAGGCGTTTCTCCGGCACGTACAATGCTCGCCCGGCCGGAGAGGTGCTGGAGTGGTCGATCAGGGCTGCCTGCTAAGCAGTTGTCCGGGGTAACCTGGACCGCGGGTTCGAATCCCGCCCTCTCCGCCAGCGCCCCCGCCTCCCAAGCTCGGAGCCCGGAGCTCGCAGGGGGCGGGATGGAGAGCCCCGGACCGCGCTCCGCGGACCAGGATGTGACGCAGCCGGCGCCGCCGGCGAGGGAGTAGTGCCATGGCGGGCGCCACCATCAGGACCCGAATTGCCCCCAGCCCCACCGGCGATCCCCACGTGGGCACCGCCTACGTCGCCCTCTTCAACTGGGCCTTCGCCCGCCAGCACGCAGGCCGCTTCGTCCTCAGGATCGAGGACACCGACCGAGCGCGGAGCCACCGGGCGAGCGAGCGCATGATCTTCGACGCCCTCCGCTGGCTGGGGCTCGAGTGGGACGAGGGGCCGGACGTGGGCGGGCCCTTCGGTCCCTACCGCCAGAGCGAGCGCAGCGAGCTCTACCGGGGCGAGGCCGAGCGACTCATCGCCGCCGGGGCCGCCTACCCGTGCTTCTGCACCAGGGAGCGCCTGGACGCGCTGCGTGCCGAGCAGAAGCGGAACAAGGAGCGGCTCGGGTACGACCGGCACTGCCGCACCATCGACCCGGTCGAGGCCCGGCGCCGGCGGGAGGCGGGGGAGGAGCACGTGATCCGTCTCGCCATGCCAACCACGGGCGAGACCGTGGCCCACGACCTGCTGCGCGGCGACATCCGTTTCGACAACGCCCAGGTGGACGACCAGGTCCTGATCAAGTCCGATGGTTTCCCGACCTACCACCTGGCCAACGTGGTGGACGACCACCTCATGGAGATCAGCCACGTGATCCGGGCCGAGGAGTGGCTGTCCTCCCTGCCCAAGCACCTCGTGCTGTACCAGGCACTGGGTTTCGAGCCTCCCGTCTTCTGCCACCTGCCCCTGCTCCGCAATCCCGACCGCTCCAAGATCTCCAAGCGGGCCAACCCGGTGAGCCTCAATCACTACCGGCGCGCCGGTTTCCTGCCGGAAGCGCTGCTCAACTACCTGGCCTTGATGGGCTGGACCATGCCCGACGAGCGCGAGGAGTTTGGGCTGCGCGAGTTCGTGGAGGCCCTCGAGCTCGAGAAGATCACCCTCGGCGGGCCGGTGTTCGACGTGGACAAGCTGACCTGGTTGAACGGCCGCTACCTGCGCTCGCTCTCCACCCCGCAGCTGCTCGAGCGCCTGCGTTCGGAGCTGCTCTCCGATCGCTACATGCTCCAGGTGCTGGAGCTCGCCCACGAGCGCATCGACACCCTGGAGGCCTTCTTCTCCTACGCCCAGTTCTTCTTCGTGGGCGAGGTGGACTACGACGAGCCCGCCCGGGCCCGTCTGGTGCTGCCCGGCCTCACCCCTCCCCAGAGCGCCAAGCTCCTGCGCCTGCTGGTGGAGGAGGAGCTCGACCAGATCATGGAGTGGGACGCCGAGGCCATCGAGGGCGCGCTGCGCAGCTTCTGCGAGCGCCGCGACCTGACCCCCAAACAGCTCTTCATGGGCGTGAGGGTGGCGGTGACCGGGCGGGCGGCGACGCCGCCCCTGTTCGCCACCATGGCCGTGCTCGGCAAGGAGCTCTGCCGGCGACGGCTGCAGGGGGCGATCACGCTCCTGCGGGGCATGAAGGCATGACCGGGGGTCGTGATCTGAGAGACCTGCCGGAGGCGGGGCGCCGGAGACGCCCGAGGAGAGCAGCATCATGAGTGAAGGCGCCCGGACCGACAGCATCGACTTCATCCGCGAGATCATCCGCTCCGACATCGACAGTGGCCGACACCGCGAAGTGGTGACCCGCTTCCCCCCGGAGCCCAACGGCTACCTGCACATCGGCCATGCCAAGTCGATCTGCCTCAACTTCGGGGTCGCGCTCCAGTTCGGCGGCCGCTGCCACCTGCGCTTCGACGACACCAACCCCACCAAGGAGGAGACGGAGTACATCGAGTCCATCATGCGCGATGTGCGCTGGCTGGGCTTCGACTGGGGAGAGCACCTGTACTTCGCGTCGGACTACTTCGAGCAGCTGTATGAGTGGGCCGAGCACCTCATCACGGCGGGCGAGGCCTATGTGGACGACCTGTCGGCGGAGGAGATCCGGGCCTATCGCGGCACCCTCACCGAGGCCGGCCGGCCGAGCCCCTGGCGCGAGCGTAGGGTGGCGGAGAACCTGGACCTCTTCCGGAGGATGCGCGCCGGTGAGTTCGCGGACGGAGCGCGGGTGCTAAGGGCGAAGATCGACATGGCCGCCGGCAACATCAATCTCCGGGACCCCGTCCTGTATCGCATCCTCCACGCCACCCATCCACGCACCGGCGACGCGTGGTGCATCTACCCGACCTACGACTTCGCCCACGGCCAGTCGGACGCCATCGAGCACATCACCCACAGCCTGTGCACCCTGGAGTTCGAGGGCCACCGCCCGCTGTACGACTGGTTCATCGACCATCTCCCCGTGCCGGCCCGTCCCCGACAGATCGAGTTCGCGCGCCTCAACCTCACGCACACCGTCATGTCCAAGCGGCGCCTGCTGGCGCTGGTGCGGGGAGGTCACGTCAACGGCTGGGACGACCCCCGCATGCCCACCCTGTCCGGGATGCGGCGGCGGGGCTACCCCCCGGAGGCCATCCGCGCCTTCGCCGATCGAGTGGGCGTGGCGAAGAGGGACAGCGTGGTGGACTTCGCGCTGCTCGAGCACACCGTCCGGGACGTCCTCAACCGCACGGCCGAGCGTCGGATGGGTGTCCTGGACCCCGTCAAGGTCGTGCTGACCAACTACCCCGCGGGAAGGGTGGAGGAGCTCACCGCCGTCAACAACCCCGAGGACGAGTCCGCGGGCACCCGACAGGTCCCGTTCGGCCGTGAGCTCTACATCGAACGGGCGGACTTCATGGAGGAGCCGCCGAAGAAGTTCTACCGTCTCGCACCGGGACGGGAGGTGAGGCTGCGCTACGCCTACCTCATCACCTGCGACGAGGTGGTGAAGGATGCCGACGGCCGGGTGGTGGAGCTGCGCTGTCGCTATGACGAGGCCACCCGTGGCGGCGACGCCCCCGACGGTCGCCGGGTGCGGGGCACGCTCCACTGGGTGTCGGCCGCTCACGCCGTGCCGGCCGAGGTCCGGGTGTACGAGCATCTCTTCACGCGGCCCGATCCGGGCGCCGACGGCGACGCCATGGCCGACCTCAATCCGGCCTCCCTGGAGGTGCTGACCGGGTGCATGCTCGAGCCCAGCCTGGGCGAGCTCGCCGCCGGGGAGCGGGTGCAGCTGGAGCGCCAGGGTTACTTCGTGGGGGACCCGGACTCGGGTCCGGGCCGCCTGGTGCTCAATCGCACGGTGACCCTGCGTGACACCTGGGCCAAGATGGTGGCGAAGGGGACCGCCGACGGCTGACCTCTGCCCTGACAGAGGAGGTGGTGCCGAAGACCGGACTCGAACCGGTACGGATCGCTCCACACGGCCCTCAACCGTGCGCGTCTACCAATTCCGCCACTTCGGCACGAACCACACGTCTCATCCTAAGGCTCTGCCAGCCCGCGCACAAGGGGGTCACGAGGCTGGAGTGGGAGCTTCCGGAGCCGCCTGGCCGGCAGCCGCGGGAACCTGTTCGCCGCCGGCTGCGGGGGCCTCCTGTCCGGCCTCCTCCCCGGCCGCCGTGCTCGGACCGGTCGCCCCCGCCTCCGGTTGGCCGGCAGCGGTGGGGACGGGAGTGGCTGCTCCCGCCACGTGCTCCATGACCGATGCATGCCGCTTGCCCGAGGCGATGGCCAGGGTCATGGAGAGGACCACGAAGAGCACGAACGACACCGTCGTGAGGCGGTGCATCATGTTGGTTCCCGTGCGCGGTCCGAACGACGTCTGCGTGCCACCGCCACCGAAGGCGCCGGCGAGGTCCGCCCCCTTGCCCTGCTGGAGGAGCACCACCATGATCAGGAAGAGGCAGACCAGAACGTACAGAATCACCAGCAAAGCAGTCACTTGCAGTCTCCAGCAGCGCATCGCGCCGCGCTGCGAATGATAGCGCAAAACGAGTCAACGTCAAGACTTGCACCGCCGATCAACCCTCCGTCCACGTCCGGTTGGCAGAGCAGCTCGTCGGCGTTGTCGGGCTTGAGGCTGCCGCCGTAGAGGATCCTGGACTCGGCGGCGACGTCCCTCGCGAACGCCTCGGCGAGGCGGCCGCGCAGGAAGGCGTGGGCCTCCTGGGCCTGCTGCGGGGTGGCGGTTCGGCCGGTGCCGATGGCCCAGACCGGCTCGTAGGCGAGCACCAGGCCGGCGGGATCCAGCTGGCCCAGGCCCACCGTCTGTCGCTCGAGCACGGCAAAGGTCTGCTCGGCGTCGCGCTGCTCGAGCGTCTCTCCGACGCAGAAGATCACCCGCAGGCCCTGGTCCTGGGCGTGTCGGGCCCGCCGCAGTGCGGTCTCGTCGCTCTCGCCGAAGAGGGTGCGGCGCTCGCTGTGGCCGACGATGGTCCAGGCGACGTCCACCTCCCTGAGCATCGGTGCGGAGACCTCGCCCGTGAAGGCGCCCTCATCTGCCCAGTGCACGTTCTGAGCGCCGACGGCGATCCCGCTCGATGTCAGCAACATGGCCGCGACCGGGAGGGAGACGTGGGGGGGGCAGACCACCACCTCCACCGTGTCCGGCAGCTCGTGGGCGAGGAGCGCCTCGAGGAAGCTCTGGGTCGCGCCCACCCCTTTGTGCATCTTCCAGTTGCCGGCGATCAGAGGGGTTCTGTCCATGGGTTCTCCCGGGGCCGTCCCGCCATGCCTGGCGCCGTGGCCGCTCACGCCGATCCCGCGTCCACCATGTAGGCTGCGAGGTCCACGCAGCGCAGGGCATAGGCGTTCTCGTTGTCGTACCAGCCCACCACCCGGAAGAAGTCAGGTGCGACCTGTGAGATCAGCTCCAGGTCCACCACCACCGAGTGGCTCTCCCCGATGATGTCGGAGGACACCAGGGACTCGGCGCTGGCGCGCAGGATCCCACGGAGGTCACCTGCGGCGGCGGTGAGGAACGCCTCGCGGAGCTCCTCTGCCGTGCCCTCTCGGCTGGCCACGAAGATCAGGTCGCATACCGAACCGTCGGGGACCGGGACGCGCATGGCGGCGCCGTCGAGCTTGCCGGCGAGCTGGGGATAGACCAGGCCGATGGCCTTGGCCGCGCCGGTGGAGGTGGGGATGATGTTGATGGCCGCCGCGCGGGCGCGGCGCAGGTCCTTGGAGTGCTGGACGTCCAGGATCCGCTGGTCGTTGGTGTAGGCATGGGTGGTGGTCAGCCAGCCGTGGCTGAGGCCCACCGTTTCGTGCACCACCTTGACCATGGGCGCCAGACAGTTCGTGGTGCAGGAGGCGTTGGACACCACCTGGTGGAGCGCCGGGTCGTAGAGCTGGTGGTTGACCCCCATGACGAAGGTGGCGTCCACGTCCTTGCCCGGTGCGGTGATGATGACCCGCTCAGCCCCCGCCTCCAGGTGCGCGCCCGCCTTGTCCCGGCTGCGGAAGAGGCCCGTGGCCTCGAAGACGTACTGCACTCCCAGGTCCCGCCATGGCAGGGCCGATGGATCTCGCTCGGCCAGGACCCGCACCCGGTGGCCGTCGACGACGAGCTCCGAGCCCTCCACCTGGACCGTCCCCGGGAAGCTGCGGTGGACCGAGTCGTGGGCGAGGAGGTAGCCGAGCATTTCGGGCGAGGTGAGGTCGTTGATGGCCACCAACTCGAAGCCGCCGTGGGCCTCCAGATGACGGGTGACGAGGCGGCCGATGCGGCCGAAACCATTGATCGCGACGCGAACGCTCATGCCAACCTCCAGGGTCGTGGTGGACAGGTCGGGCCGGGCAGTATAGCACCCGGCTTCGCCTGCGGCTACGCCGTGGCGAGCCCGGCTTCTCGACCCGCGGGACAGAGGTCGCCCCTCGAAAGAGCGCGTTTCTCGGGCGTGCCACTGGTGACACTTTGCCGAGGTGCCGCGCACCAGTCGTTCGTCGCCAGGGGTCGGGAAAGTGTCAGCGGTGGCAACCTCGGGGAGCGCGTTGCTAGAAGGTGGCAGCGCGTACGGGATTCGAACCCGTGTTACCGGCGTGAGAGGCCGGCGTCCTAGACCCCTAGACGAACGCGCCGCAGGGGGCGATACGCTACCACATGGCCTCAGCCGCCGCAAGAGGTCTGGCGGCGCTCCTCGGGATGATCGGGACCGACCCGGTGGGCGAGGGCCGGCCGCGGCACGCCGGTGGGAGGAACCCGGGCCGTCGGTGGTGGGGCGTACGGACGGCGGAGCGCTCGGGTATGATCGAGCGGAGCAACGTTCACTTCGTACGCTTTATTTGTGGGAGGTTCGAGATGACCATGGAAGATACGCCCAACGGTCCCGGTGCCCCGACCGACAGCCAACCCCCGGCGCCGCCCGCCGCATCGCCACCGCCGCCGCCGCCGCCGGTCCAGCCCGATGCTCCATCGGGCGGCGGCAAGGTGTCGGAGAACCGCACCGTCTGGATCATCCTCTCCTACCTCGGCCTGCTGGCCCTGATCCCCCTCCTGGTCGAGAAAGAGGACCGTGAGGTGCAGTGGCACGCCAAGCACGGCCTGGTCCTGATGGTGGCGGAGATCGTCGCCATCGTCGCCCTGGAGATCGTGGTCATGATCCTGGGCGCCATCAGTGGCGGGCTGGGGTGCCTGGCCGGGTTGCTGGTCCCGCTCCTGGTGCTCGGCATCCTCGTGCTGAACGTGATCTGCATGGTCAAGGGCGTCCAGGGCACGCGCTTCAAGGTTCCGGGCATCAGCGACTTTGCCGATCGCTTCTGAGGCGGCCGCCCCACCCGCCCGACGGCGCGTCGGGCGGGTGCTGGGCCTGCTGGCGGCGATCCTGATCGTCCTGTGCGCCCTGGACCTGAGCCGGCCACCATCCGAGCAGGTGACGGTGCGCTTCCTGATCGGTGGGCTGCACGTGCACCGGGCGCTGCTGGCGCCGGTCCTCGGCCGCCTCGGTGTGAGGTGTCGCTTCTCCCCGACCTGCAGCCGTTACGCGGAGACGGTGCTGGAGCGGTTCGGGGCGCTGCGGGGAAGCCGGCTCGCCGTGGGTCGGCTGCTGCGCTGTGGCCCGTGGACGGCGCCCGGAACGGTGGATCCTCCTCCACCGGCCCTTGCGCCCGGCCTCCGCCCCTCCTAAGCTACTCCGACTGGAGGAAGTGGGGTGCGTCTCTCCCGTTGTCTGCGACCGGAGTGGGTGCTCATCGCGCCCGCGGTCGGGGACCGTGACGAGCTCCTTCGTCTGTTCGCGGAGGCGTTCGCGCGCTCAGGCGTGGTGCCGAGCGCCGGCGAGGTGGTCACCCGCCTGCTGGAGCGGGAGACCATCCTGTCCACCGGGATCGGTGGCGGGGTGGCCGTCCCCCACGCCCAGGTGCCGGGCCTGGGCCGGCTCCTGATGGCGGCCTCCGTCCATCCGCAAGGGCTTGCCTACCCGGCCCTGGACGACGTCCCGGTGCGGCTGGTGTTCTGTCTCATCGGCGACGCCTCGACCGCGGCCGATCATCTTGCCGGCCTGGCCCGGCTGGCCCGGCTGACCCGCCGCGTCGCCGCCCTCGAGGCCCTGGTGGCGGCCCCGACCCCCGACGCCTTCCTGCGCACCCTGGCCGACCTCGAGGAGGCGTAGGTGCACCTCCTGCTCGTCCTCCTCCACCACGAGGAGCTCCTGGACGAGGTCCTGTCCGTGCTGCTGGAGCACGAGCTCCAGGAGGCGGTGGTGGTGGAGAGCCGGACCGGGCTCGAGCTCCTGGAGCGGGACCTGCCCATCTTCGCCGGCCTGCGGTCCCTGATCCCCGGAGGTATCGACTTTTCGCGCCTCGTTCTGTGCCTGGTGGAAGACGACGAGGTGGGGTCGGCGGCGCTGACCGCCGTGCGGAACCTGGGGGAGGGTGGATCCGGCGACGGTGAGCCGCGCAACGCGGTGGTCCTGGTCCCCGTCTCCGGTCTCGCGTACTTCTAGGGTCCAGCCGCCGCACCTACGTCGCCGAGAGCGTGACCGGGGGCGCCAGCCGCCCTGTGTCTTCACGCTAGACTGGTGCATGCTCGGCGGGACGGTGGCCTTTCTCCTGGTGGTGGTCTTTGCCCTCGCCGGGGGTGAGCTCCGAAACCTGCTCGCCCGCCGAGGTCACCGGGCGCCGGCCATGGAGGGCCTGTCGTTCCTGGTCCTGGGCTACCTCCTGGGCGACGAGGCGTTGGGCCTGTTCCCCCGTGATCTGATCCAGGATCTGCGCCCGGTGGTGCTCCTCGGAGTGGCCTGGATCGGCCTCATGTTCGGTCTCCAGATCGAGCTCCGGGTGATCTCTCAGCTGAAGCCCTGGCACCGGGCCCTGGGCTGGGCCGCGCCGGCCGTGGTGGGGGCGGTGGTGGGCGGAGGGGCCGTCGTGCTGGGTCTCGGAGCTCACCAGGGCTTGGTGCTGGCCGCCCTGGCCACCGCGTGCTCGCCGGCCACCCTGGAGAGCCTCACCCGTGGCCGCGGCGCCCCGGCCGACCGCTCGGCGGCGCGGCTCCTGCGCCTCGTAGTGGCGTACTCCGGCCTCCCCGCAGTCCTTCTCTTCGCCGCCGTCACGGTGATCTCAAGCCCCCTGGCGACGGCGGGAGCGGGAGGGCTGGCGGCCCCCGAGCTGCTGGCCTTCTCCATGGGGGTCGGCGTCCTGGTCGGGTACCTCTCCCTGGCGCTGGCACGGGGCGGCGAAGGGCACATCTCCCTGCTGACCCTGCTCACGGGCACCATGTCCATGGTGGCCGGGGCCAGCGCCGCCCTCGGCACCAGCTCTCTGCCTGCGGCGGCCTGTGCCGGCGCCGTGATCATCAACCGCGGCACCTTCGCCCACCGGATGCTGCGGGTCGCCCATGGCCTCGAGCGGCCCCTGCTGGTGGCCCTGCTGGTGCTGGTGGGCGCCTCCTGGACGGGGGTCGCCTTCTCCTGGCCGGTGTTCGGGGTCATGGTGGGCGGGAGATGGTTGGGAGCGGCGCTGGGCGGCGGCCTGATCTCGCGAGCGGCCAGTCGCCACGGCGTGCCCTTGCGAGTGACCGGGCTCGGCTATGGCCTGCTCCCCCAGGGCGAGCTGGCCCTCGGGCTGCTGGTGGCCCTGGAAGGCCTCGGTATCGGCGCCCCCGGCGTCTTCGAAGCGGTGGTCGGGGCCATGGCGGTGCACCAGGTCATGGGGCAGTGGTGGTTGCGCCGCTGCCTGCTCCCAGGTCCGGCGCTGAGGGCGTCATGAGGTGGCTCCTGTTCCTGGTCATGGCCGGGGCGAGCTGGGCTGCCAGAGGCCTGGGCGTGGGCGTCGTCAGGGACCCGGCGGGCTCGGCCCTGCTGAGCCTCGGCTGCCTCATCGTGGGCGGGGTCCTGGCCGGGGAGCTGGCGCAACGCCTGCGCCTGCCCCGCATCACCGGCTACCTGGCGCTCGGCATGGTGATCGGACCGTACGCCTTCGGCTTGGAGACGGCCGAAGACAGCGATCTGCTGCGCCTCTTCGAGGAGCTCGCCCTGGGCCTCATCGCCCTCACCGCCGGCGGCGAGTTCCGCGTCGAGGGACTGCGCGGAAGGCTGCGGGCACTGCTCGCCATCACCGGCGTGCACTGCGTGGTCATGGTGACCCTGGTGGGTGCGGCCATGTGGGTGGCGCTGTCCTGGGGCGGTGTCCTGGGCCCGTTGCAGGGTGGGGGAGATGCTGGCAGCCGCCGCCGTCCTCGGTGTCATCGCGGTGGCCAACTCGCCCGCCACCACCATCGCGGTGATCACCGAGACCCGGGCCCGGGGCGACGTGGTGGACACCGTCCTCGGGGTGACGATCCTCAAGGACCTGGTGATCCTCCTCCTCTACACCTTCGTGGAGGTGTTGGCCCGGGCCTGGTCCCAGCACGTCCCTGTGACCCTGTCGCTGCTGCACGGCACCGGCGCCGAGATCCTCCTCTCCCTGCTGGCGGGGGGCGGTCTCGGGCTGCTGCTGGGAGCCTACGTCCTCAGGGTGGGCCGGCACTTGGAGCTGGTGGTGGTGCTGGTTGCCCTGGCGTCGGCGGAGCTCGCCCACGGGGCCGGGTTGGAGCATCTCATCGTCTGCATGGCGGCCGGATTCGTGGTCCGCAACCTCACCTCCCGGGCCGCGGCAGGCTTCCTGGACGCCTTGGAGCGGTCGTCACCACCCATCTACATCGTGTTCTTCGGCCTCGTCGGGGCGCGGCTGGACCTGGGCGTGGTGCTGGCGATGGGCCTGCCGGCGCTCGCCTACGTGGGGTTGCGCCTGGCGGCCACCTGGTCCCTGACGCGCGGCGCAGCGCACCTCGCCGGCTCGCCGCCGCCGGTGGTGCGCTTCGCCTGGATGGGCTTCGTGGCCCAGGCCGGGGTCTCCCTCGGCCTGGCGGCCCGGGTCGCCACTCGACTGCCCTCCTTCGGACCATCCCTCGCGACCCTCATCGTGGCGGCCGTCGTCATCAACCAGCTGGTGGGTCCGGTGCTCTGGGAGCACGCGTTGCGCTCCAGCGGCGAGGCCACCCTCCCCGCCGGTCCCGCGGTGGTGCGAAAGGGCGCCGTGCCCTCTCCGTGAGACTGCCCGGAGCGGCCCCTCAGTTGCTCTTGCCCCCGAGCAGGGTGAGCGCCGGGAAGGTCCCGTTGCAGCCCGCGTCCGCCGACGGGAAATCGGAGCCCACGGCGGTGACCGTGCCGGTGAGACCCATGTTGTTGTCCACGGTGAACTTCACCGTCCAGGTCATGACGCCACTGCCCGAGGCGGTGTAGTCGTCCACGAACGTAACCCCTCCGGAGCTGCCGAAGTCCGCCACCGGCGTCGGGTCGAGGCCGATGCCCCAGAGGAAGATCACCGGGCACGCGGCGTTGCCTCCCTCCAGCTTGTCGTAGTTGACGTAGGTGGCGTTGATCGCGCTCACCTGGCCCCCCTCGACCACGAAGTTGCCGCCGGAGGCGAAGGACGCCGAGTCATAGAGGGCGACCTGGTAGGTCCCGTCCACCGACCCGGCGCCGCCGGAGGCTTTCGACTCCAAAGTGGTGGGGTCGTCAGTGAGGTTGTCGGCCTTGGAGGCGCCCACCACGACCAACCCGGAGTTGACGGTGACGTGGAGGGTGGCGTTGGGGAAGTTGGGCAGGCCGGCGAAGGTCTGGGTGACCCGCTTGAGATACGGCTCGTAGGCGCCGAGGGTGAGGGTTGTGGAGGCGATCTGGGCTCCCGACGGATCGTGCAGGCTCAGCGCCATGGAGGCGCCGTCGGCCCCGGCCAGGGCGTACACGTTGGACCGGTAGCCGGATCCCTGAGTGAGCCCCACCACGTCGGTGGACTGGCCCGCGGAGGTGGCCGCCCAGGTGGGGACCCCTTCGAAGCCCTGGCCGAAGGTCTTGTCTCCGTCCACGGCGTAGATTCGTGAGTTGACGATGACGTCGCCGCTGGCCTCGACGTGGAACGCCCCCGCGCCGGTGGTCAGCCCGAAGGTGTTCAGGATCACGTCGCCGAGGACCTCGGTCTCACCCGGCTGCAGGGTGAAGTTCCTGGTGACTGGGTTGGGATTGGACTGGTCCCGAACCAGCCACGACAGGGTCACCGTGACGGCGCTGGTCCCTGGGTTCATCACGTACAGGTCGGTGACGTAGGGCCCGGTGCGGCCCGCCGCCGGCACCAGAACGTCGCTGCCGGAGTTGAGGGCGATCGCGGGCGCCGCGACGCAAAGGGTGATGACGGCCAACCAGCTCAGGGCACTGTGGAGTCGGGGCATGACGGCCTCCTTGTTCGCTCGCTATCAGACAGCGGGTACCATAGCATTTTCCTTCCCGCAAAGGGGTGACCGGGGTCGCTGTGGCCGGCGGGCGGGGCCGCGGCGGCGACGGCGGCCGCGGGTACGCTACTATCTCCCGGTGACCTATCAGGTCCTCGCCCGCACCTGGCGACCGCAGCGCTTCGACGACCTGCTGGGGCAGGAGGCGGTAGTGCGTACCCTGCGCAACGCCCTGACGGGGGGGACGTTGGGTCACGCCTACTTGTTCTCGGGGCTGCGGGGGGTCGGCAAGACCACCGCCGCCCGGTTGCTGGCCAAGGCGGTGAACTGCGCCGAAGGACCCACCGCCGAGCCCTGCGGGAGCTGCGTCTCCTGCAGCGAGATCGCGGCCGGCTCCAGCCTCGACATGGTGGAGCTGGACGCCGCCACCCACACCGGAGTCGACAACGTCCGCGACCTCCAGGACCTCCTCCGCTTTCGCCCCAGTCGGGACCGCTATCGCGTGCTCATCGTGGACGAGGTGCACATGCTCAGCCGGGCGGCGTTCAACGCCCTCCTGAAGAGCATCGAGGAGCCGCCCCCCTACGTGCTCTGGGTGTTCGCCACCACCGAACGCCACAAGGTGCCGGCCACCATCCTGTCCCGCTGCCAGCAGCTGGAGTTCCGGCCGGTGGCCCCCGACCTCATCAGCCGCAGGCTGCTGGAGATCGCCGGGAAGGAGGGCTTCCAGCTCGACCCGGCCGCGGCCGACGCGGTGGCCCGTGCGGCGGAGGGCAGCGTTCGCGACGCCCTCTCCCTCCTCGACCAGCTGCGAGCCTTCGCCGACGACGCCATCGACGAAGCGGCCGTGGCGGCGGTGCTCGGGGTGCCGCGCTTCGAGGTGACGGTCCGCTTGGTGGAGGCGCTGGCGTCCGGGGAAGCTGCCGCCGGCCTCGCTCTCCTCCGCGACGAGCTGACGGCCGGACATGACGCGACCATTCTCTTCGCCCAGACGGGGAGAGTGCTGCACATGCTGACCCACCTGACGGTCGACCGCGAGCTCGAGGGCGCGCTGAGCGACGATCAGCGAGCGCTGCTCGAGCCCCTGGCCACCCGCCTGGGGACCGATCCCCTGACCCGCATGCTGGGCCTGTGGCTGGAGCACGAGCCCCTGCTGCGGGAGGCTTCCAACCGCGAGCTGGCGCTGGAGGTGGCGGCCCTGAGGCTGTCCCGCTGGCCGTCGGTGCAGCGCCTCGAGGCCATGCTGGCGGGCGGTGGCGGTGCGCCGGGGCCGGCGGGTCCCCCAGCGTCCGGCGAGGGCCGGTCGCGCGCCCCGGCGGGCTCCGGCGGAGGCTCGGCGGCCAGCGCCGCCGAGCGGCTCGCAGGGGCCCTGTGGACGGAGGAGCCCCGGCTCGCGAGCGCCGTGGAGTCGGCCCACGTCACCGTGACCGGTGCCTGCGTGCACATCGAGGTGGAGCCTGGAGCCGCTGCCCTGGCGCGCCTCCTGGACTCGCCCGCGGCGCGGTCGGCGCTCGAAGCGGCGGGGCGCCGCCAGTTCGGGAACGTGGAGGAGGTGCGCGTCGACGTCACCGGCGGGATGGACGGGGAGAGCGGGGGTGGCCAGGACCTGGCCGCCGAGGCGGCGGCCGACTCCCAGGTGGCTCTGGTGCAGCGGGTGCTGGGCGGAGACGTGGTGGTGGTCAGACCTGACGTGCGGGGCGACTGATGGAGCTGCGACCGCCCGCCGTCCGCGGGCTCCTGGCACACTTGGAGCGCCTGCCCGGCGTCGGTCCCCGGAGTGCGCGCGGCCTGGTGGAGCACCTGCTCACCACCGACGCGGACGAGGTGGCGGGTCTGGCCGAGTCCCTGGGCCAGCTCCGACAGCGGGTCCGGCTCTGTTCCTCCTGCTGTCTGCTCACCGAGGAGGACCCGTGCCCCGTGTGCGCGAGCCCGGACCGGGATCGGGAGCTGATCCTGGTGGTGGAGGAGCCCACGACGGCGTGGTCGGTGGAGGCCACCCGCGAGTACCGGGGCCTCTATCACGCTCTCCTCGGCCACCTGTCGCCGCTGCACGGCGTCGGTCCCGAGGACCTGAGCATCGAGCTCCTGGAGGAGCGCTGCCGTGGGGGCACCGTCCGCGAGGTCATCGTGGCCACCGACCCGACGGTGGAGGGAGAGACCACCGCGCTCTACCTGTTGCGCCGGCTCCGGCCCCTGGGCGTGGAGGTGAGCCGCCCGGCGGCGGGGATCCCGGTGGGCGGCGAGCTGGCGGCGGTGGACCAGCTGACCCTGGCCCAGGCACTCCAATCCAGACGGAAGGTGTAAGCCAGCGCACCCGGGGTCGGTTCCATTCTTGCCTGCCGTACCGAGCTGTGCTAGAAATTGAAACCACGGGGGTTGTGTCCGGTGAACTCGAACCTGGTCATGTATCAAGAGGAGTTCGAGCGCATTTCGCAGCTCCTCAATCGACTGCGTCTCGACGCCAACGCCAAGATCGTCTTCCTGGTGGATAAGAATGGGCAGCAGATCGCCAGCGCCGGAGAGGTGCAGCTGGTGGACACCACGTCTCTGGCGTCGCTGACGGCGGGCAACGTGGCGGCCACGGACGGGCTGGCCAAGCTGATCGGGGAGAAGGAGTTCTCGATCCTGTTCCACGAGGGTCGCAAGGACAACATCCACATTTCCATCGTCGGACAGCGGCTGATCCTGGTGGTCATCTTCGATGAGCGCTCGTCCCTGGGCCTGGTGCGGTTGCGCGTGCGCAAGGCCTCCACCGGCATCGAGGGAGTGCTCAAGGAGATGGAGAGCAAGGCCCAGGAGGTGGGGGTCGCCGAGGCGTCCTCGCCCTTTGCCGAGATCACCGACGAGGACATCGACGCGCTGTTCTCCGAATGAGCTTCATCAACTACGCCGCCCGCGAGATCAACGTCAAGATCGTGTTCTACGGTCCGGGCCTGGGCGGCAAGACCACGAACCTCCAGTACATCTACGAGCGCTCCAACCCGCAGCAGAAGGGCAAGCTGATCTCCCTGGCCACGGAGACCGACCGCACCCTGTTCTTCGACTTCCTGCCCCTGGACCTGGGCGCGGTGCGGGGCTTCAAGACCCGCTTCCACCTCTACACCGTCCCCGGACAGGTGTTCTACGACGCGAGCCGGAAGCTCATCCTGAAGGGCGTGGACGGGGTGGTCTTCGTCGCCGACTCCCAGGAGGCGCGCATGGACGCCAACGTGGAGTCCCTGCGCAACCTGGAGGAGAACCTGCGCGAGAACGGGTTCGACCTCAAGGGCATCCCCTACGCGCTCCAGTTCAACAAGCGGGACCTGCCGACGGCGGTGCCTGTGGACACCATGTACCGGACCCTCAACTTCAAGGGTGAGCCGACGTTCGAGGCCATCGCCACCCAGGGCATGGGCGTCTTCGAGACCCTCAAGGCGGTCGCCAAGCAGGTCTTGTACGAGCTCAGGCGACGCTAGCGGGTCCGCCACCGGTCATGAGCGATATCGAGACGACCTGGGGCGTCGCGGTCCTGGCCGCCGGTCAGGGCACGCGCATGCGCTCGACGGTGCCCAAGGTGCTGCACCACCTCGAGGGACGGGCCCTGGTGGACTGGGTGCTCGACCTCGCCCTCGGGTGTGCGGCGCCTTCCTCGGTGGCCGTGGTGGTGGGGCATGGCGGTGAGCGGGTGGCCGGCCACGTGCGCCCGCGCGGCGTGCGGGTGGCCGTCCAGGAGCCCCAGCTGGGAACGGGAGACGCGCTGCGCGTGGCTCTGGAGGCCCTCGCGGAGGACGGTCTTCCCCCGGCTGTGCTGGTGCTGTCGGGGGACGTTCCCCTGCTCCGCCCGGAGACCCTCCGTCGGCTGCGGGCGGCGCTCGAGGGGGAGGTGGCGGCGGTGCTGCTGACCGCCCGGCTCGACGCGCCCGCCGCCTACGGCCGGGTGCTGCGGGACGAGGGCGGAGAGGTGACGGCGGTGGTGGAGGCGCGGGACGCCTCCGAGGACGTGCTGCGCGTGAACGAGGTCAACGCGGGGGTCTATGCCCTGCGTCCCGGGCCCGTGCTCGAGGTCCTTCCGGAGCTCACGGCCGACAACCGCCAGGGTGAGCTCTACCTGACCGATCTGCCGCCCCTCCTGCGTCGCCGGGGCCTCGGCGTGCGCGCGGTCGAGCTGGACGACCCCCAGGAGATGGCCGGCATCAACAGCCGGGCCGACCTGGCCGCGGTGGCCGCCGTCCTCAACCGGCGGACGTTGGAACGGATCATGGCTGCGGGAGTCACGGTGCTCGACCCGGCCACCACGCGGGTGGAGAGCGCGTGCACGGTGGAGCAGGACGCCCTGCTGGAGCCGGGCGTGGTCCTCAGGGGTGGGTGCAGGGTGGGGCGGGGGGCGCGGATCGGCGCCCACGCGGTGGTGGACGGCGCCGAGATCGAGCCGGGCGAAATCGTCCCTCCCCTCAGCCATCGCGGTTGCTGATCGGCTGGGCTCGCTGGCGAGGGGCCGCGGGGGTCGAGGGGCGTGGTAGGCTGGCCCCGTTCCGGGACCCGTGAGGTCTTCACACCTGTCAGGAGGAGGCGAGCCATGGCCGTGAGCGTGGACGACCGGTCCCGAGGGGTGCGCTTCGACGACATCGACCGACTGGCCGTGGACACCATCCGGACCCTGGCCATGGACGCGGTCCAGCGCGCACGGTCGGGCCATCCCGGGGCGCCCATGGCGCTGGCCCCCGTGGCCTATCTCCTATACACCGGCATGATGGCCCACGACCCCCGGGATCCCGGGTGGCCGGACCGCGATCGCTTCGTCCTGTCGGCCGGTCACGCCTCCATGCTGCTGTACGCCATCCTCCACCTCACCGGCTACGACCTCCAATTGGAGGAGCTGGAACGCTTCCGGCAGTGGGGTTCACGGACGCCTGGTCACCCGGAGTGGGGGGTAACGCCGGGTGTGGAGATCTCCACCGGGCCCCTGGGCCAGGGCTGCGCGGCCTCGGTGGGGATGGCGTTGGCCGAAGCCCACCTGGCGGCGCGCTTCAACCGCGAGGGGTTCGCGGTGGTGGACCACCGTACCTGGGTGCTGTGCTCCGACGGGGACCTCATGGAGGGGGTGAGCGCGGAGGCGGCCTCTCTGGCGGGCCACCTCGGCCTCGGCAAGCTGGTCTGGATCTGGGACGACAACCGCATCACCATCGAGGGCTCCACCGACCTCGCCTTCACCGAGGACACTCCGGCGCGCTTTGCCAGCTACGGCTGGCGGGTGCTGCGGGTGACCGATGTCAACGACCTGGAAGAGCTGTGGGCGGGCCTGGAGGAGGCGGCGGCCGACGACGGCCGGCCCACCCTGCTCGCGGTGCGCTCCCACATCGCCTGGGGAGCGCCCACCAAGCAGGACAGTGCCTCCGCCCACGGCGCCCCCCTCGGGGAGGAGGAGGTGCGGGGCGCCAAGGAACGGTACGGGTGGCCGCCGGAGGGCACCTTCCTGGTGCCGGAGGAGGTCCGGGAGCGCTGCCGGGGCGCGGTGGCGCGGGGGGCCGAGCGCAACCGGCGCTGGCAGGAGCTGCGCGGGGCCTGGGCGGCGGCCCACCCCGATCTGGCGAGCGAGCTGCAGCGGCGCCTGGACGGGCGCCTGCCCGCCTCCTGGCCCCTGGCGCCGGCCGCGACGGGGGTGGACGATCAGCCCGTGGCGACCCGGGTGGCCTCGGGCAGAGTGCTCAACGCCATGGCCACCCACCTCCCCGAGCTGATCGGCGGCTCCGCGGACCTGGCCCCGTCCTGCAAGACCATCATCGACGGTGACGGCGACCTGACCGCTTCCGACCCCGGCGGCCGGAACCTGCACTTCGGCATTCGCGAGCACGCCATGGCGGCGGTGCTCAACGGCATCGCCCTCCACGGTGGGCTCAGACCCTACGGGTCCACGTTCCTGGTGTTCTCCGACTACATGCGGCCGGGGATCCGCCTGGCCGCCCTCATGGGCCTGCCGGTGGTCTACGTGTTCACCCACGACTCGGTGTGGGTGGGCGAGGACGGTCCAACCCACCAGCCCGTCGAGCACCTGGCGGCGCTGCGGGCCATCCCCGGCCTGGTGGTCCTGCGTCCGGCCGACGCCGCCGAGACCGCCGCCGCATGGGCGGTGGCGATGGAGCGCGCCTCCGGCCCCACGGCGCTCATCCTGAGCCGGCAGAAGCTGCCGGTGCTCCCGTCGGCGGGGGTCGCCGCGGCCGGCGTCGCCCGAGGCGGCTACGTCGTGACCGGCGACGGTGAGCCGCCCGACCTGGTGATCCTGGCCACCGGTTCGGAGGTCGGTCTCGCCCTGGAGGCTGCGAGCCGCCTCGCCGACCGCGGCGTCCGCGTCCGCGTCGTGTCCCTGCCCTCGTGGGAGCTGCTGGCCCGGCAGCCGGCCGCCTATCGCCACGGGCTGCTCCCACCGGGGGTGCCGCGCCTGGCCGTGGAGGCGGGCACCGGCTTCGGCTGGGGGAGGTGGTTGGGAGACGGGGACGAGGTGCACGGCATCGAACGTTTCGGCGCCTCGGCGCCGGGAGCCGTGGTCAGCGAAGAGCTCGGTCTCAGCGTCGAGGCGGTCGTGGAGCACGCCGCGCGAATGCTGGGGAAGTAGCCCCGGCGAAGCGATCAGGGGCAGGGACAGCGTCGAGCGATCAGCAGACAGCGCCCCCGGCACGTCTCTGAACGTGGCGATCGTCATGCTTTCGGGTCGAGGAGCCGCTGAACCCCACCGCTGACGTGGACGGGAAAGCCCCTGCGACCGCTCCGGTCAATGGCGTCTCGTGCCGTGCGGAATCGTCTACCATGGGCGCGGCAGCGACGACGCGCGTGCTCGAGGAGGCTGAATGAACCCGCTCCGCACCCTGTGGGACGATCACGGGCAGGCCATCTGGCTCGACTACATCGAGCGCGACCTCCTCACCAGCGGCGCCTTGGCCCGCATGGTGCGGGAGGACGGCGTCCGCGGGGTGACCTCGAACCCATCCATCTTCAAGGCGGCCATCACGGGTGGCGACGCCTACGACGGCGTGATAGCGAACCTCCTCGGTGCGCGTTCCGACCTCACCACCGACGCGCTCTACGAGGAGCTGGTGGTGTCCGACATCCGCTCCGCCGCCGACGTGCTGGCGCCGGTGTACGAGGCATCCGGGGGCGGCGACGGCTTCGTCAGCCTGGAGGTGTCCCCCCACCTGGCCCACGACGCTGCGGGCACGGTGGCGGAGGCGAAGCGCCTCTGGCAGCGAGTCGCCAGGCCCAACCTCATGATCAAGGTTCCGGCCACCACCGAGGGGCTGCCGGCGGTGGAGGCCCTGCTCGAGAGCGGGATCAACGTCAATGTGACCCTCATGTTCTCCCTGGCCCACTACGAGTCGGTGGCCCGTGCCTATCTGCGTGGTCTGGAGAGGACCGCCGACCCTTCCCGGGTGGCCTCGGTGGCCTCGTTCTTCGTCAGCCGGGTGGACACGGCGGTGGACGATCAGCTCGAGGCCGTCGGGGGTGATGCCCTCGATGTTGCGCGGCACCGCGGCCGCCGCCAACGCCTGCCTGGCCTACCGTCGCTTTCTCGAGATCTTCGACGGCGACTCCTTCCGAGCGCTCGCGCGCCGGGGGGCGAAGGTGCAGCGCCCGCTGTGGGCCTCGACCAGCACCAAGAACCCAGCGTACTCCGACGTCAAGTATGTGGAGGAGCTCATCGCGCCCCGGACCGTCAACACCCTGCCCCCGGCCACCATGGATGCCTTCCGGGATCACGGTCAGCCGCGGGAGGGTCTGGTGGAGGGGATGGCTGCGGCGGACGGCGTGGTCGCGCAGCTCGAGGCGCATGGGATCGACCTCGGCGCCATCGCCGAGAGACTGCAGGTCGAGGGCCTCGCGGCCTTCGCCACGGCGTTCGACGACCTCATGGCCACCCTCTCGCGGGCCCGCGCCGAGCGCTCGGCGGCGCCGTCGGTCGGGGCCTGAGCCATGTGCGGCATCGTCGGATACGTCGGCTATCAGGAGGCGGTCCCCGTCCTCCTGGACGGGCTGCGGCGGCTCGAGTACCGGGGTACGACTCCGCCGGCATCGCGGTGCTGGGCCGCGCCGACGGCGTTCGAGGTGGTGCGGGCCGCCGGCAAGCTGGCGAATCTCGAGCAGCTCGCCTGCGCCTCGCCGCTGCGCGGCACCTGGGGCTCGGCCACACCAGGTGGGCGACCCACGGCGCGCCCACCGAGGCCAACGCCCATCCCCAGACCGACATGCGCCGGGCATCGTGGCGCTGGTCCACAACGGGATCCTCGAGAACTTCGCGGCGCTGCGCCGCGAGCTCCTGGAGCGGGTGTGCCGCTGGCTCCGACACCGACACCGAGGTCATCGCGCAGCTCCTCGCGCGCGAGTCGCGGCGGCCTCGCTGCTGGAGCGGGTCCTGCGGGTGCTCCCGCGGCTTCACGGCCAGTTCGCGGTGGTGGCCATGCTGCCGGGTGGAGCCGGGCGTGCTGGTGGCGTTCCGCCAGGGGCCGCCGCTGGTGCTGGGGCTCGGCGAGGGCGAGAACATCGTGGCCTCGGACGTCACCGCGCTGCTGCACCGGACGCGGCGGGTGATGTAGCTCGAGAACGGGGACGTGGCCGTGGTGCCGCCGGGACGGGGTGGAGCTGCTCGACGGAGCCGGGCGAGCCGGTGCAGCGGCGGTGGAGACCCTGGACTGGGACCCGCGGCCGGGCCGAGAAGGGCGGCTACCGGCACTTCATGCTCAAGGAGATCTGCGAGCAGCCGGACGCGGTCCGGCAACACCGTTCGGGCGCACCTCGACAGCGGCAGGATCGGGGTCGGACCTGGAGGCTTGGGCTCGATCCGCGCGACGGCTGGAGCAGGTGCGAGCGGGTGCACCTGGTGGCCTGCGGCACCTCGTGGCACGCGTGCCTGGTGGGGAAGTTCCTCATCGAGGCGCTGGCTGGCCTGCCCGTCGAGGTCGACTACGGCTCCGAGTATCGCTACCGGGACGCCCCTCGTCGGGACCGAGGTGCTCGCGGTCGGGGTGTCGCAGTCGGGGGAGACCGCGGACACCCTGGCGGCCATGGAGCTGGCCGGCGAGCGAGGGCGCCCTGGTGGGCGCGATCTGAACGTCCGGGGCTCGTCAGGCTGCTGGCGTCTGGCCGAGGCACGTCTGCTGACCCAGGCCGGGCCGGAGATCGGCGTCGCCTCCACCAAGGCGTTCACCACGCAGCTGGTGGCCCTGCCCCTGCTCGCCCTCGGCCTGCGGGCGGCGCGGGGCGGAGGCGGACGAGGTCGACCGGGCGCTCGTCGCGCGCCCTGCAGCGGCTGCCCGCTGGAGGTGGAGCAGGTGCTGGCGACGGACCGCGACCTCTACCGCCGGGGCGTGGACCTCCTGGCGGAGCGTGACTCCCTCTACCTGGGCCGCGGCTCCTCTACCCCATCGCCCTGGAGGGCGCTCTGAAGCTCAAGGAGATCTCGCTACCTCCACGCCGAGGGCTACCCGGCGGGGGAGATGAAGCACGGCCCGATCGCGCTCGTGGAGGAGGGCTTCCCGGTGGTGGCGGTGGCCCTGGACACTCCCACCCGCGACAAGCTCCTGGCAACCTGATGGAGGTCAAGGCACGGGGGGCGCGGGTCCTGGCGGTGGCCGAACCCGACGCCGCCGAGGTGGCGGAGGTGTGCCGATCTGGTGCTGCCCGTCCCCAGAGTGCACCCCGTCCTGCAACCGGTGGTGGCGGTGGTCCCGCTGCAGATTCTGGCGTACAACGTGGCGGTGGAGCTGGGCAAGGATGTGGACCAGCCGCGAAACCTCGCCAAGTCCGTGACCGTCGAGTGACGGTTCGCGGGTCGGTGCTGGTGGGCGGTGTCCGGTCCGCCCGGTCTCCTGGGGTCTGTTCCTCGGTAATCGGTCTGGGCGCACCACGCGCTGGCGGACTCATCCCCGCGATCTGTCCGTTGACGAGTGTGGGAGGATGCGACCTCCCCTCGGCGGCGCGTCGCGGGGGCGCCCGCAGCCGAAACGACCTGGAAGACTTCCACCGCGAGAGATGAATGCCGACATGAACCACGATCCAGACACCTTGCTTGCCGACCTCAACCCCGCCCAACGGGAGGCGGTGCGACACGGGACCGGTCCGCTCCTGGTGCTCGCCGGCGCGGGCTCGGGGAAGACCCGCGTCCTCACCCACCGCATCGCCTTCCTCGTGGCTTCGGGCCGGGCCCGGCTGGGACGGATCACGGCGGTGACCTTCACCAACAAGGCGGCCAGGGAGATGCGACTCAGGGTGCAACGGCTGCTCGGTGAGGACCTCGATGGCGCCTTCGTGGGCACCTTCCACCGTTGGGCGCTGGAGCTGCTGCGCCGCTACCCGGAGGAGGCCGGTCTGCCGCGCCACTTCGCCATCGCCGATGCCGACGATCAACGCTCGCTCATGACCCAGATCTTGAAGGGGCTCGAGCTGGACGTGCGGGACCAGCCTCCCCGGGCGGTGCTCGCCCGGTTGTCGCGGGCGGTGAACCGCCTGCAGGAACCGGACGACCTGGAACGTGAGGGCGACCCCGTGGCCGCACAGCTGTGGCGCGCCTATGAACGCGCCAAGCGGGAGGCGGGGGTGGTGGACTTCGACGACATGCTAGTCCTGGCGTTGGGGCTGGTGCGGCGCTCCCAGCAGCTCCGAGAGGAGGTGCAGCGGAGAGCCCAGTGGCTGTTGGTGGACGAGTTCCAGGACACCAACCGGCTGCAGATGGAGCTCGTGGCCGCGACGGTGGGCTCCGACGGCAACCTCACCGTGGTGGGCGATGAGGACCAGTCCATCTACCGCTGGCGGGGCGCCGAGGTGGAGAACATCCTGTCCTTCGAGCGCCACTTCCCGGGGGCGCGGGTGGTGGCCCTGGAGCGCAACTACCGGTCCACCGCCCCCATCCTGCGAGCGGCGGGCGCCCTCATCGCCCACAATGTGGGACGGCGGGGCAAGCGCCTGTACACCGAGGACGAAGGCGGGGAGCCGGTGCGCCTCTTCGTGGCCGAGGACGAGCGCGCCGAAGCGCGCTGGGTTGCCGACCGCATGGACGAGCTGGCCGGGCGCTACCCCCTGAGCGAGATGGCGGTGCTGGTGCGCACCAACGCCCAGACCCGCCCCTTCGAGGAGGAGCTGACCCGGCGCCGCATCCCCCACCGGGTCGTGGGGGGGCTGCGGTTCTGGCACCGGGAGGAGGTGCGGCACGCACTGGCCTATCTGCGGCTCGTGGTGCGGAGCGATGACGTGCTGGCCTTCGAGCGCGTCATCAACGTCCCGGCGCGGGGCATCGGGGCCGCCACCCTGGATGTGCTTCGGCGACACGCCGAGGCCACCGGGCTGCCCCTGCCCGAAGCGGCCCGCCAGCTCCCCGAAGGGCTGACCCGGCGGGCGCGGATGGCGCTGGAGAGCTTCTTCGCCCTCCTCGACGAGGCGGCCGGGCAGCGTGCGCAGCTCGAGCCGGGAGACCTGGTGGGCTGGCTTCTGGAGTCCTCGGGCCTCCTGGTGATGTACGAGGGCGAGGACGAGGAGCGGACGGCCCGGCGCGAGAACCTGGCCCAGCTCGCGGCGGCGGTGGCGGAGGCCGAGGCCCAGGGCCAGGACCTGGGCCAGTTCCTGGACGCCGTGTCCCTGCTCGAGGAGGGGGACGAGGACACCACCGCCGAAGCCGTCTCACTGCTGACGCTGCACGCCGCCAAGGGGCTGGAGTTTCAGGTCGTGTTCCTGGCCGGCCTGGAGGACGGCCTGTTACCCCACGCCAACTCCCGGGACGACGCGGAGGGGCTGGAGGAGGAGCGGCGTCTGACCTACGTGGGCATGACCCGGGCCCGGAGGTGGCTGGCCCTGACCGCGGCCCGGAGCCGCTTCCTGTTCGGCCAGCGCCAGTCGACGCGGCCGTCGCGGTTCCTGGCCGAGCTCCCGGACACCGCCGTGGCCGACGTGTCGGACCTGGGGTGGCGGGCCCCGGCGGCAGGGGAGGTGCGCCGGGCGGAGGAGCGGTCCGTCCCGCCGCCCGCCCCGCGGCCCCGCCGACCGGCGCCGGCCACCGTCACCGATGCCTCGGGGCAGGGATGGCGGCCGGGCAACCGGGTGCGCCACCGCAGCTTCGGCAACGGGGTGGTGCTCAAGTGCCAGGGGCGAGGCCCCAACCTCAAGCTCGTGGTGTACTTCGATCGTGCCGGACGCAAGACCCTGGTGCCGTCCATCGCCAAGCTGGAGAAGCTGTAGCGAACAGCGCCGGCGATCAGCGACGGTGGACCGCGGCAGCGACCGCGATCAGCGTCGGGTGTCACCAACGTTCCGCTCCGGGAGCACCAGAGGAGAGCCGCTGGTCGGTGCGTAGGCTGCCGCCGGACGCTGCTGCCGCCGCTGTCGGAAGGTGGGTGGGGGGAGGTCTCAGGAGGTCCCCGGGGCCGCGCCCGCTTGCGCCCACGCGGCGGTCTGGCCGACAATGACCCTTCGGAGGTCGTCGATGACGGAAAAGTGGCGACACACGACGGTGGTGGCGGTGCGGCGACACGGCCGGGTGGCCATGGGCTCCGACGGCCAGGTGACCCTCGGTAGCACCGTGATCAAGCACGGCGCCTCCAAGGTCCGACGCCTTGCGGATGGCCGGGTGCTGGCCGGGTTCGCCGGCTCGGTGGCGGATGCCCTGGCCCTGTTCACGCGCTTCGAGGCCAAGCTCGACGCCTACGGCCACAACCTGGAACGGGCCGCCGTGGAGCTGGCCCGGGAGTGGCGGACCGATCGCGCCCTGCGCCACCTGGAGGCCTTGCTGGTGGCGGCCGACCGCACCGTTACCCTCCTTATCTCGGGTACCGGCGAGGTGCTGTCACCGGATGACGAGGTGGTGGCGGTGGGCTCCGGCGGCAGCTATGCCCTGGCCGCGGCGCGGGCGCTGCTCCGTCACACCGAGCTCGAGGCGCGGCAGGTGGTGGAGGAGGCGCTGGGCATCGCCGCCGCCATCGACATCTACACCAACGACCGGATCACCGTTGAAGAGCTGGAGGCGTGACCGTGGAGGGACTGACTCCCAAGGAGATCGTGGCCGAGCTGGACCGCCACATCATCGGGCAGGGGGCGGCCAAGAAGGCGGTGGCGGTGGCCCTGCGCAACCGCTGGCGCCGGCAGCAGCTGCCTCCCGAGCTGAGGGACGAGGTGGCGCCGAAGAACATCATCATGATGGGGCCCACCGGGGTCGGCAAGACCGAGATCGCCCGCCGGCTGGCGAGGCTGGCCGGCTCCCCCTTCCTCAAGGTCGAGGCCTCCAAGTTCACCGAGGTGGGTTACGTGGGCCGCGACGTTGAGTCCATCATCCGCGACCTGGTGGAGGCGGGGATCCAGCTGGTGAGGGACGAGCGGGTCCGGGAGATCAGGGTGCGCGCCGAGCGGGCCGCCGAGGACCGCCTGCTGGACCTGCTGGTGGTGGAGTCCTCGGGAGTCGGGGACGCTCTGGAGGAGCGGCGGCGGGCGCTGAAGAGGCCGCTGCGGGACGGCCTCCTGGAGGAGCAGGAGGTGGAGCTGGAGGTCTCCGAGCAGCGCATCCCGACTCTGGAGATGTTCACGCCCCAGGGCACCGAGTCCATGGGCATCAACTTCAAGGACATGTTCGGCGGCATGTTCGGCAAGAAGAGCCGCAAGTGCATGAGGGTCGGGGACGCGCGACGCATCCTGCTGGAAGAGGAGGAGGACAAGCTCATCGACCGCTCTCGGGTGGAGAGCGACGCGCTGAACCGGGTGGAGCACAGCGGCATCGTGTTCTTGGACGAGATCGACAAGATCACCTCCCGCGAGGAGGGCGGGCATGGCCCGGACGTATCCCGGGAGGGGGTGCAGCGGGACCTGCTGCCCATCGTGGAAGGGACCACGGTGGCCACCAAGTACGGGGTCGTGCGCACCGACCACATCCTGTTCATCGCCGCCGGCGCTTTCCACGTCGCCCGCCCCTCGGACATGATCCCCGAGCTCCAGGGGCGCTTCCCGATCCGGGTGGAGCTGGCCTCGTTGGACGCCTCGGACTTCGAGCGCATCCTGGTGGAGCCGGAGAACTCCCTGCTGCGCCAGTACACCGCGCTCCTGGCCACCGAGGAGGTGGAGCTGAAAGTCAGCTCGGAGGCTGTCACCACCATCGCCGCCATGGCCGAAGACATCAACCGGGCGGCGGAGAACATCGGCGCTCGCCGCCTGCACACGGTCATGGAGAAGCTGCTCGAGGACATCTCCTTCGAGGCCCCGGAGCGCACGGGCGAGGTGTACGAGGTGACCGCGGAGATGGTGCACCTCAAGCTGGACGCCCTGGTCCGAGACCGTGACCTGGCACGCTACATCCTGTAGGCAGCGACGGCGGCCGCGTCCGGCGCCAGAGTCTGCTCGGTGGTGAGAGGCCTCGAAAGTTCCAGAGGGGACGCCAAGCACCCCGGCGACGCCCGCCGCGATGTCCTCTTGAAGGCTGCCGCCGGGCACGAAGGGGACGTGGGGCGATGACGGGGACGGAGCGAATCCGCTAAGCTTCTGCCGCAGACATGGGATCCTCACCCGGCGTCGCCTCCTGTGAGTTGCGCCGCCGTCGGCTGACGGCCGCGGCCGTCGTCGGCGCGGCCCTGGCGATGTCCGTGCTGGCCGCGGCGGGCTGCGGCCGCAAGGCCGACCCGCTGCCCCCCCAGATCCGGCGCGCGGAGACCACCCGCGACCTGAGGGTGTACCAGGAGAACATGGAGGCCGTGCTGACCTGGAGCTACCCCTCGGTCACCACCGCCGGCGGGCCGCTGCCCGACGTCGAGGCCGTGGAGGTCTGGCGGCTGAGCCTGCCCACCGCCGGCGAGCCGCCACCGGCGACCACTCCGGGCCGCGACCTCAGGTACCAGGTCCTGGAGTCCCAGGGGACGATCATCGCCACCCTGGGCCCCGAGGAGCTGGCCGCGGCCACCCGCGGCCCACAGCTCGTGTATCGAGACGATCTGGCGGCCTGGTACAAAGAGAGCGGACGCGATCTGTCACAGGTCCTCTGGTACGCCGTGCGCACCATCTGCTGTCACCACCGCGTGTCGGCCTTCTCCAACATCGCCCGCCTCGTGCCCGAGCTGCCCCCGTCTCCGCCGACGGACCTCGCCGCCGCCCCCGGTGCGGACGGCATCCTGATTTCCTGGCAGGCGCCGGAGGGTGTGGCGGTGGAGGTGGAACGGTCCTCCCCCAACGGCTCGTGGACGGTGATCACCGCCGAGCCCGTCACCGGCCACGAGTGGCTCGACCGCTCTGCCGCCCAGGGCGCCACCTGGAGCTACCGACTGCGCTCCGTCAAGGTCCTCGAGGACGGAGCGAGGGTGGTGGGCCCACCGAGTGCCCCGGTCACCGTGAGCTACCCGGACGTCTACCCGCCGCCGCCGCCCGCCAATCTGGTCTGCCTGCCAGAAGCTGGTCTGGTGCGGTTGCGCTGGGAGGCCGCGCCGGGCGCCTCCTTCTATGTGGTGAGCCGGCGGACCGCCCGGGGCGGCTGGCAGACCCTGGCGGACCACCTCGAGGGAGTGGAGTTCGCCGACCGCCAGCCGCCGGCCGGCGAGCTGACCTACGCGGTGCGGTCGGCGGATCAGGCGGGCAACCAGTCCGAGCCCGCGACCTGTTCCACGGCCGGTGGCGCCCAGCCGTGAGGGGGTCGTCCTTGATCAAGGTGGAGGGGAGCGGCAACGACTTCCTGCTCGGGACCGGGTCCTGGGCCGACCGCATCCGGGACCGACCGGAGCTCGTGGTCCGACTGTGTCATCGGCGCCGAGGCATCGGTGCCGATGGCGCGCTGGCGGTCTGGCGCGAGCACGAAGGGCGGGTCCGCCTCGTGCACCGCAACGCCGACGGCTCCGAGGCGGCGTTCTGCGGCAACGGAACCCGCTGCGCGGCCCGGGCTGCGGTGGAGCTCCTCGGCTGCCGTTCGGAGCTCGAGGTCGTCACCGGCTGGAGCGTAATCCCCGCCACCGTGGAGGGCGCCACGGTGAGCCTGCGCCTGCCGGCTCCGAGCGAAGCCCCCGCGTGGCGGGTCCTGGCGACTCCTCGAGGTCCCGTGGAGGGCTGGTTCGTGATCATCGGCGTCCCCCACCTGGTGGTGGCGGTGCAGGACCCGGAGGCCGTGGACCTGGCCGTCGTGGCACCCCTTGTGCGTCATCACCCCGACCTGGGCCCCGCCGGCGCGAACATCAGCTTCGTGACGCCACCGGGGTCCGAGCCGGTGGCCATTCGAACCTGGGAGCGGGGCGTGGAGGGGGAGACGCTGGCCTGCGGGTCCGGGGTGGTCGCCGCGGGGCTTGTGAGCATGGCCCAGTGTGGTCGGCAGGAGCTGCGCCTGCGCCCCGCCTCCGGCGACGAGCTCCGGGTCAGAGCCCTGGGGGAGCCGCCGTCCTGTCCCGTGGAGCTGACCGGTCCCACGCGGCTGGTGGCGGAGATCACCCCCTCTTCCGAGCTCCTGGGCTGACCCGGCAGTCGAGACGGCGTCAGGCGAGGAAGCGCCAGACCAGGCCGAGGAGGAGACCGGCGATGGCCCCGGCAGCGAGATCGTCGGCGACGATGCCGAGACCTCCGGGAATCCGTTCCAGGCGTCCGATGGGCCAGGGCTTGGCCACGTCGAATGCGCGGAAGAGCACGAACCCGCCTGCGGCCACCAGGGCCGCGGTCGGTGGATGGGGGAGACCGCCCAGGATCAGCCATCCGATGAGCAGGCAGAGCCACTGGCCTGCCACCTCGTCGATCACCACGGGACCGGGGTCCTCCACCCCGCGCCTGGCGCCCTCGACCCCGGCGGCCCACACCGCGACCCCGGCCAGGGGCAGGGCGACGGCCAGGGCGAGGGCGGTCAGGCCCGCTCCGGACGGCAGCAGGAGGCTGGCCAGGTACCAGACCGCCGCCGCCGGCAGGGAGCCGGCAAGGGTGCCGGGCGCGGGCACCCGATCACCCAGCCCCAGGGTCGTTGCCAGCGCCCACGCGAGCCAGGGGGCGAACGGTCTGAGAGGAGGGATCTCCACCGCGGCGCATCGTACTACGGCACGCCATCTTGCGACCGTCGTCCCCGCACTTCGGGTTTGCCAACGCCGGTGCCAGGCACCCCGTCGATGCACGTCGCGACGTCAAAGTCGGTGCCAGGCGTGCGCCAGGCGAAGCCTGGGGGAGGGGGAAGAGATGACGTGAGTCAGGGATGACAGCGGAGTCTTTGAAACCTTCCGAACGGACCCTGCGGGTATGAGTCCCGTCCGGCCAAGGGTGGCCGCCAGCCGGAAGCGAGTCTTGCGCCTCGAGGGTAACCAAAGGGGTGAAGCGTAGACAGCGAGGTCGTAGGCTGTGTGATCAGCTCCGAAATCACGATTTGTGGACGCCGACCCTGTCCTGGAGTGGGAAGGCAACACCGATGGTGCCGCAAGGGCCTGGCATCACGGGTCCACCGGAGTCGGTAGAGCAGGGCATGCGACCGAGGGTCCGCCAGGAACCTGGGAGACCCCACCATTTCCGTCCAGGAGGCGCCGGTATGGGAGCCGGGAGACCAAAACCCTGGCCTGGTGTCGGTCGTGCTCGCCGATGTCAGGAGCGAACCAAGGGGCACGGGACGGTACCGCTGGGCGAGGAGACGAGCCCACCGGGACGGGTGGTGGGGAGTCGGAGCGACCCATAGTACCGGGGAGGCCGGGGAACCGAGCTCGAAGGGACCCGGTGGAGGGAAGGGGTCGCCGGGATGAGGAGCCGGCAGGGGGAAAGATGCCTGAGAGATACGGCTCAGGGAGCGTCTCAACGAGACTGTGCCGGATAGCGGAGGTGGCGAGGAGATCGCCCGGGATGGTGATCACGACCCTGGCCCACCACATCGATTTAGCGTGGATGTACGAGGCGTACCGACAGACCCGGAAGAGTGGGGCGGTGGGGGTCGACAAGGTGACGGCGGAGGAGTATGCCGCCGATCTCGAGGCGAACCTGCTGTCGTTGCTCGAGCGGTTGAAGTCGGGGACGTACTTCGCGCCGCCGGTGCGGCGGGTGGAGATTCCGAAGGGCGACGGTGGCAAGACGCGGCCGATCGGGGTACCGACCTTCGAGGACAAGGTGCTGCAGCGAGCTGTGGCCATGGTGCTCGAGGCGGTGTACGAGCAGGACTTTTGTGACTGCTCGTACGGGTTTCGGCCCGGGCGATCGGCCCATGACGCGATCGAAGCCCTGTGGAAAGGGCTGATGGAGATGAGGGGTGGCTGGGTCGTTGACCTGGACATTTCCAAGTTCTTCGACAGCCTGGATCACCGGAAGCTGCGGGAGATCCTTGACACACGAGTGCGCGACGGTGTGATCAGGAAAGCGATAGACAAATGGCTCAAGGCGGGCGTGATGAAGGAAGGACTGGTGGAGAGGCCGGCCAGCGGCACGCCGCAGGGCGGGGTGATCTCACCGATCCTGGCCAACATCTACCTGCACGAGGTCTTGGACAGCTGGTTTGAGAGACGAGTGCAGCCACGGCTACGTGGTCGAGCCTTCATGGTGAGATACGCCGATGATGCCGTGCTGGTGTTTTCCGATAGAGGTGAGGCCGAGCGGGTGCTGAAGGCTCTCGAGGAGCGCTGCTCGAGCTACGGGCTCCGACTGCATCCGGAGAAGACGCGGGTGGTGCCGTTTCGGCGACCACCGCGGCCACCCGGCAGCGGGGGCACGGATCGAGAGCATCGGCCTGGGACCTTCGACTTCCTCGGCTTCACCCACTACTGGGCGAAGTCCCGTCGTGGGAAGTGGCATGTGCGCCGCAAGACGGCCCGAGACAGGATGCGCCGCGCGATCAAGGCGGTGAGCTGGTGGTGTGCCTCACATCGCCATTGGCGAGTGGCGGTGCAGCATCGCTACCTGTCCAAGGTCGTCATCGGCCACTGCCGCTACTACGGGATCACCGGCAACAGCATCCAGATCGGTCGCTTCCGTCAAGAGGTCCAGAGGGCCTGGCGGGTGTGGCTGAATCGGCGCAGCCAGCGGGCGAAGATGACGTGGGCACGGTTTCACAAGCTCTCGAAGCGGTATCCACTGCCTCCGGCCATCGCCTATCACTCGGTGTGCCGCGCGTAGCGAGGCCTCATCTCGAGGAGCCGGATGCGGTAGTCCCGCACGTCCGGATCTGTGGGGAGTCAAGGGCCGCTGAGTGAGTTTGACTCGCTCAGCACCCTTGGCTTACCCGACACCCCGTCTTGATTCGATAGAACCCATACCACTTCATCCGGAAGGGTGCCTGCACCGTCTCTGCACCAAAGACCCGGGGCTGCGCGGACCCCTCTTGGGCGCCGCCTACCGTCCCAGAAGCTCCACCAAGCGGTGGTGGAAGTCGTTGAAGTGACCGGACGAGCAGCCGAGGACCACGTCCCCCGGCTCGAGCTCGCCGTGGAGTGCCTCAGCCGCGTCCTCGCCATCGGCGGGCATCAGGGCCCGGACGCCGCGCCCGGCGAGGGAGGCGGCCAGGGCCGTGCGGTCCAGCATGGACTCGGCGGACTGGCGGTCGCGGTGGTAGGGGGCGGTCACCAGGGCCACGTCGGCGGCGGCCAGAGCCTCCAGGTAGGCATCCTGGAACGACCTGCGCGCCGCGGTGAGGGAGCGGGGCTCGAATGCCACCACCAGCCGGCGGTCGGGCCAGCGCTGCCGGGCGGCTCGGATGGTGGCGGCAAGGGCGGTGGGATGGTGGGCGAAGTCGTCCACCACGGTCACGGCGGCGGCCTCGCCGACGACCTGCAGGCGGCGGGCGACGCCGGGGAAGCGGCTGAGGGCGGCGGCGGCGGCCTCCGCGTCGATCCCGCACTCCAGGGCGGCGGCGAGGGCCAGGGCGGCGTTCTGCAGGTTGTGCTCGCCGGCCAGGGGAAGCTCCAGGTCGATGGCCTGGCCGCGCCAGCTGAGGGAGGCCCGGCACCCCTCCTGGTGGCCGCTCCACGACAGCACCCGCAGGTCGCAGTCGTCCCGTGCACCTACCCGGCAGACAGGAGCGGTGGCGTCGCGAACCGCGGCCTCCGCCCCGGGACTCCAGCCGTTCACCACCACCCGGCCGTGGCGCGGGACCTGGGCGGCGCCGGCGCGGAACGCGGTGAGTACCGCCTCCAGGTCGCGGTAGATGTCGGCGTGGTCGAACTCCACCGGCCCGAGCACGAAGAGGTGCGGGCGGTAGTGGAGGAACTTGGGGCCGCGGTCGAAGAAGGCGGTGTTGTACTCGTCACCCTCGATGACGAGCTCGCGGCCCTCGCCGGCCCGGAACGGCCGCCCACTGGCCATGGGCAGGCCGCCGATGAGGTAGGAGGGGTCGCGACCGCAGTCCTCGAGCACGAAGGCGAGGAGTGACGAGGTGGTGGTCTTGCCGTGGGTCCCGGCCACGACGAGGCTGTCCGCGCCACGGGCCAGGGCGTAGTGGGCCACGGCCTCGGCCTGGGACAGGTGCGGCAGCCGTCGGGCCAGGACGGCCTCGACCTCCGGGTTGCTGCGGGGAACGGCGTTGCCGATGATGACCCGGTCGACCTCGGCGGGCACCAGCTCGGGGTCGAAGCCGAGCCGCACCGGGATGCCGAGGTCCGCGAGGACGTCGCTCATGGGGGGGTAGAGGGCGCTGTCCACGCCTTGCACCCGGTGGCCCATGGTGTGCAGCAGGCCCGCCAACGGGGCCATGGCGGTGCCCCCGATGGGGAGGAAGTAGAGATCCTCCAAAGGACGGTAACGATCCTGCAAAAGGCCGCTCCTCGGGGGTTGTTCCCCCTTGCCCGCGGACCCTAAGATTGTCGCTGGTCGCGTGATGGATCACAAGGAGGAGTGCATGAACACCAGAGGATGGATGCTCGTCGCCGGTGCGGTCTTGCTGACGGCGGCGACGGTGGTAGCGCAGCAGCCGGTCACCACGGGCCCCAAGCTGGTGGTGCCGGAGAAGATCCTGGACAAGGGAACGGTCGCCCAGGGCGAGGTGGTGGAGGCCAACTTCAAGCTCGTCAACGAGGGCACCGAGCCCATCCAGGTGAAGGCTGTCCGGCCCACCTGCGGGTGCACGGTCGCCGACTTCGATCGCGAGATTCCCGCCGGGGGCGAGGGCTGGATCAGGGCCAAGCTGGACACCACCGACTACTCGGGACCTGTGTCCAAGTCCATCCTCATCATGACCAACGACCCCCAGGATCCCACCATGACGGTGGTCATCAAGGCCGACGTCAAGCCCTACGTCGAGGTGCTGCCCCGGCCCCTGATGCGGTTCAACGCCGTCAAGCACGAGGCCATGTCCCAGAAGGTCACCGTGGTGGCGAGCGAGGACGATCCGGGCTTCAAGGTCACCGGCGTGGACAGCAACGTTCCCTACCTCGAGACGACCGTGCGTCCCGCGGCGGCCTCCGAGCGCGTCAGCGGCAAGCCGGACGAGCAGTACGAGGTGGTGCTCACCCTGGCCGAAGACGCCCCGGTGGGACCGGTGAACGCCGAGCTTGTGGTGCACACCAACCATCCCAAGGCGCCCAACGTGGCCATCAAGGTCTATGGGGTGGTGCGCGATCTCATCCACGTGACCCCGCCGCAGATTCAGTTCGGGACCGTGGACGCCAAGACGAAGCCGGGCCGCAGCGTCATCGTGGTCAACAATCGCACCGAGGGCACTACCGAGGTGAGTGCGGCCGAGATCGGGGACCCGGCGTTCTCCACCGAGCTCCTCACCATCGAGGAAGGTCGGCGCTTCCAGGTGACGGTGACCATCAAGCCGGACGCTGAGCCGGGTGTGCACGACACGACCCTGGTCCTGCACACGACGGATCCGGAGTACCCCGAGCTGACGGTCCCGGTGCGGGCGGACATTCGCTGAGCGAGGGACGTTCGGCTCATCCGGTGAGCGGTACCGTCGGCAGAGCTCTGGGGATCGAAACCTCGTGCGACGAGACCGCCGTCGCCCTCGTGGACGGCGACGGCAGGGTGGAGCTCAACCTCCTGGCCAGCCAGGCGGCGGCCCACGCCCCCTACGGCGGCGTCGTGCCCGAGCTCGCCTCCCGTGAGCACTTGCGGGCGCTGCCCTGGCTCGTGGGACGGGCCCTCGAGGAGGGGGGGCGCCCGCCCGAGATCGTGGCGGTGACCCGAGGCCCCGGGCTCATCGGCGCCCTCCTCGTGGGGGTGCGGTTCGCCGCCGCCTTCGCGTGGGCGCGCGGGCTTCCCCTGGTGGCGGTGGACCACCTGGACGGCCATCTGGCGTCGCCCTTCCTCAACCTCGAGGGTCGGCCCGCCCGGCCCGTGCCGGAGCGGGTCCTGGCCCTGGTGGCCTCGGGCGGCCACTCCGCCTGGTACCTCCTCGAGGCAGGCCGGTCCCGGCGCCTCTGTCGCACCCGGGACGACGCGGCCGGGGAGTGTTTCGACAAGGTGGCCCAGGTGTTGGGCCTGCCCTACCCCGGTGGCCCGGAGATCGACCGTCTCGCCCGCCTGGGCGACCCGGAGGCGGTGCCGCTGCCGCGGCCGCGGGTCCGCGGGAGCCTCGACCTGTCTTTTTCGGGGCTCAAGTCGGCGGCGGCGAGGTGGATCCGGGAGCACCAGCTGGCCGGCGCCGGTTCGGCCGACGACCTCTCCCCGGAGGTGGCGGACGTCGCCGCGGCCCTCGAGGCGGCCATCGTGGACCTGCTCCTGGCACCCATGGGCGAGCTCGTGGAGCGCCACCGACCCCAGCTCATCACCGCTGCCGGGGGCGTGGCGGCCAACAGCGAGCTGCGGCGGAGGCTCGGTGAACGCGCCGCCGGAGCCGGGGTCGAGGCGTTGCTGCCGCCGCCGGCCCTCACCACCGACAACGCGGCCATGATCGCCCGTGCCGGCCAGCTCGCCCATGCACGGGGGGATGTCGCCGATCCTCGCGACATCGACGCCCATCCGCGCCGGCCCTGGCAACCGCCGGGCATGCGGGGGCTTTCCACCGCCCGCGGGTTCGAGTAGCATCGCCATCGTGATGCGGAGCAAGTCCGTCCTGAGGGAGTACTACGAGGCGATCCTGGTCGCCTTCATCCTCGCGCTGTTCGTGCGCACCTTCGTCTTCGAGAACTTCAAGATCCCCTCCGGCTCCATGATGGACAACCTCCTGATCGGCGACCACCTGGTGGTCAACAAGCTCATCTACGCCCCCCACGGCTCGAGCGTCTTCGATCACCTGATGCCGTACCGGGCCCCCCGTCGCGGGGACGTCGTGGTCTTCAAGTACCCGATCCAGCCGCGACGCGACTTCATCAAGCGCTGCATCGCGCTGGGCGGCGACACGGTGGAGATCCGGGACAAGCGCCTCTACCTGAACGGCGAGCTCAAGGAGGAGCCGTACGCGGTCTTCAAGGGCGACCAGTCCGGTCGCACCGTGGGCCTGCCCGGCGACAACTTCGGACCGGTGGTCGTACCCGAGGGCACCATCTTCTGTCTCGGAGACAACCGCGACAACTCCCTCGACTCCCGATTCTGGGGACCCGTGCCCCTGAGCTACGTAAAGGGGCGGGCGGTGATCATCTACTGGTCCTACGAGGCCAGTCGCAGCGATTGGCAGTGGCACGGCGTGCTGAACCGCATCCGCCAGCTCGCCGGGGTCTTCCTGCACTTCTTCACCAAGACCCGCTGGCACCGCATGTTCCACCTCATCAGGTAGGACCGCCCATCGGGCTCCATCCTGTGGGCGCCGGACCCCGGGTCGGGGGTCTCCTGTTGTACCATGGGAGTACGCGTGGCGAGGAGGCGTGGTCTATGAGGTCATGGCGCGCGCAGCGGGGAGACGTCCCAGTCGGCTGCCTGATCGGGTTCGTGTTCGCGGTGGTGGTGGCCTTGGTCGCCATCAAGACGGTGCCGGTCATGGTCCGCGTGGGCGAGCTCGATCGAGTGGTGAAGGCCCAGGCCGACCGAGCCAACCGGATCGATTACACCGACCGGCGCATCCGCAAGACGATCCTGGAGAAAGCGGACGAGCTCGACATCCCCATCAACAGCAAGTCGATCTGGATCAACCGCACCCCGGCGCGGTTCAAGATCCGCGTCACCTACAACCTGCCCATCTCCTTCCCCGGCTATACCTACGTGTGGCACAAGAAGCACGAGGAGGACCGTCCGCTGTTCTGACGTCGCGGCGCAGCCGCGCGTCGTGCCCGCCGCTCAGCCACCACGTCGCTGAAAGAGCTCGAGAGCGGGGACACCCCCGGCAGTCGGCGGCATCGGACAGCGTCCGCCGCAGCGACCAGGGGCAGTCACCGGCGACCGGGCTAGCGGGCCGTGGCCGCGATCCGTCATCCGTGGACGGCGATCAGCGATCAGGTCCTGTTGGCGACCGCGTCGAGCGTGTGACCTCCGGGTCGTTCGCGTTCCCTCCCGCAAGCCGGTGGCTACGTTTGCAGAGGAATGATGCGGAGATGGCCACGTCGCTGATCGCCGCCACTGCCTCGGAGCACGGGCGCGGGTACGGATACGGACGGGGGCGCGGACGCGGGCACGGGGAGGAGAGGAAGCGTCAGCCCCTGAGGGCGGCCGCCATCTCGGCCACGATCCTGCGGGCGGCGGCCACCGGCGAGGCGGCCCGGGTGATGGGCCGACCCACGACCAGGATGTCGGCGCCTGCGGCCATGGCGTCCCCCGGGCTGACCGTCCGGCTCTGGTCGTCGGCACCGTGCCCTCGCGGCCTGATGCCCGGGGTCACGATGAGGAAGTCACGGCCGCAGGCGGCCCGCACCCCCGGGGCCTCCCTGGCCGAGGCCACCACTCCGCCGAGCCCGCAGCGCTCCGCCAGGCAGGCCCATCGGAGGACGAGCTCCTCGGGACGCGGGTCCAGGCCCAGCTCGCCCAGGGCTGCGGCGTCCAGGCTGGTGAGCACGGTGACGGCGACCACCCGAGGGCCGGGGCCGGGCCCGGCCCCGGCGCCTTCCCTGGCCGCCTCCAGCATGGCGCGGCCCCCCGCCGCGTGAACGGTCACCATGCTCACACCCAGAGCCGCACAGTTGGCCATGGCCCGGCGCACGGTGGCCGGGATGTCGTGCAGCTTCAGATCCAGGAACACGGGCAGGCCGTGCCGGCCGACCTCGTCCACGAGACGGGGGCCGTGGGCGCTGAAGGCCTCCAGCCCGAGCTTGAACCAACCCACCTCGGGGGCGAGCAGCCTGGCCGCCTCCAGGATCCAGTCCCGGTCCGAGCCGTCGAGGGCCACGCAGAGCGCGGCGCGGGGGGGGAGGAGCTGACCATCATCAGGCCTCGGCAAGTGTACGCGATCCCGACTCCAGATCCGCTTTGCGGGAGCACCAGAGAGGGTGCGGCACTGCTGAACATGATGCGAAATGGCTTGCGAACCGTCTTCGACGGTGCCTGGCATCCGCTCTGGTTAATCCAAGGCGCTCGCCTGTCAGCTTGCTCCCAGCAGCCCGCAGTGCGGTACGGTGGCGGTAGGATGGGGCGATGAGCGTCCTCTTCGGTGTGCGTGGGTGGGTCCACGGGGTGGTGGCCGGCGCCACCGCCGGCGTGCTCGCCGAGGTGCTGGTCCTCCGCCTCAACCCGGAGATCCTCCAGGGACCGGGCGCGGTGCTCGAGGGCGTGCCGGCGTTTGCCACCTGGGGGGCTTTGCTCGCCGGGGTGCCCCTCCTGGCCCTGCTGGCGGTGGTGGGACGCCTGCGCCGGGCGGAACGGTGGTGGCCGGCACCCCAGCTCTTCGCACTGGTATACGTTGTGGCGGCGGTGATGAGCCGGGTCAACGCCGCCCTCCACCCCGAGTATCTGCCACCCTCCGGGCACCGTATCCTGGGACAGGACGCCGTCGCCTGGCTGATCGCCGCGCTCCTGGCGCTGGTGGGGGGCAGCCTGGTGACCCGCCTGGGCGGGGGAAAGGCGGCCAGGGTCACCTTCGCGGCCCTTCTCTTCGTCGCGCCCCTGGTGCGTCTCATCTGGCAGCCCACCCCGCCCCTGACCCCCCTCGACGTGGTGGCACGGCCCCTCGGTCAGCCGGCGCGCCCGTTGCTGGTGATCGGGCTCGAAGGCTTCGACTCCAGGGTGCTCCTGAGCTGGGTGGGCGACGGCAGGTATCGGACCCTGTCCGAGCTCGAGGAGGGTGGTGCGTGGGCACCCCTGTCGCCCTACCGTCCCTTCCTGGGACGCTCCCTGTGGACGTCGCTCGCCACCGGCACCCTCCCCGGCCGCCACGGCGTGAAGTCTCACTGGGGGTGGCGGCTGCCCTGGCTGGGCGGGCAGACGCTGCGGCTGCTGCCATGGACGCCCCAGGGCTCGCGCCTCATCCTGCCCTGGGGTCTGGCCGAGCGGGTGGTCCCGCCTCCCGCCTCGGTCCCACCCCTGTGGGAGCGGCTGCGCGTGTCCGGGGTGGAGACCGCCGTGTACGGCTGGCCGGGCATCTGGGGGGACGACGTCACCCTGGAGCGGGTGCCCCGAGAGGACGGGCCGGCGGCCATGGAGCCCGCCATCCGGGTCTCCCTGACCCGCGCCCTGGCGCCCTTCTCCGCGCAGCGACCCGAGGTGTGGCGGGCGGTGCTCTCCGACCAGGCCCGGGTGGACGCGGCCCGCGCCGCCCTCGCCGCAGGTGACCGGGACGTGTGGATCCACCTCCAGGGCCTGGGGGTGGCGCGGCGGGAGCTGGAGCCCCTGAAACCCATGCACACCCGCGAGCGCGAGGTGTTGAGCCTGGTGCTGGAGCTTCTGGACGTGCACCTCGAGCGCCTCCTGTCGGCGGTGGCGCCCGACACCCTGGTGGTCGTGGTCTCCCCCTACGGGCTCCAACCCCCGGGCTCCTGGGAGCGCCTGCGGAGGTTGCTCGGGATCGGGGGCACGTGGCGCATGTCCGCGGAGGGATCTCCCGACGGCCTGCTCCTGCTGCGCGGGGTCGGGGTCCGCCGCGCCGCCCGCTTCGGCGCCGTGCGGGTGACCGACGTGGCGCCCACCGTCTGCTACCTGCTGGGTCTGCCGGTGGCCCAGTACATGGAGGGCAGGGTCCTGGTGGAGGCGGTGGAGCCGGAGTTCCTGGCGACCCACCCGCTGCGGATCGTGGATTGATGCGGGACCGGGATGGGGCGCGGCGTGGGGTGGTACAGTGCGGTCCACCATGAAGGCACTGTCGGTGGTGGTTCCCGTGTACAACGAGGAGTCCACGGTGGCCCCCCTCCTCGACAGGGTGGTGCAGGCGCCGCTGCCCGCGGGCATCGAGGAGCTGGAGCTGGTGGCGGTGGACGACGGCTCGTCGGACGGGACCTGGGAGCGCCTCGGCGCGTGGCGCGCCTCAGAGCGCGGTGACGGCATCCCCGTGACGACGCGCCGCCTGCGCCACGAGCGCAACCGGGGGAAGGGCGCGGCTCTACGCACCGGCTTCGCCGCCGCCAGCGGGGACATCTATCTCGTCCAGGACGCCGACCTGGAGTACGACCCCTCCGACTACCCCGTCCTCCTGCAGCCCATCCTGGACGGCCTGGCGGACGTGGTTTACGGCTCGCGCTTCCTGGGCGGGCCGCACCGGGTCCTCCTCTTCTGGCACTCCGTTGGCAATCGCTTCCTGACCCTGGTCTCCAACATGTTCACGGGTCTCAACCTGACCGACATGGAGACCTGTTACAAGGTGTTCACCGCCGACGTGATCAAGCGCATCCGCCTGGTCTCTGATCGCTTCGGCATCGAGCCCGAGGTCACCGCCAAGGTGGCCCGGCTGGGCTGCCGGGTGTACGAGGTGCCCATCGCCTACCACGGCCGCACCTACGCCGAGGGCAAGAAGATCGGCTGGCGGGACGGGGTGGCGGCGATCTGGACCATCCTCCGCTTCAACCTGCTGGCGCGCTGACGCCGTCCACGACCTCGCTGCCCGCAGGGGCCACAGTTCGGTCCGCCTCCCGTCGGCCTCTTCCGTTCCGGCCCCTACTTGGCTATGGTGTGCAGCACGCGCGGAGGTTTCGCGATGGCAGCACGCAAGGTGGTGGTGATGCCCGGCGACGGGATCGGCAAGGTGGTCTTGCCCCAGGCGATCAGGGTCCTGGAGGCGGCGGGGTTCGCGGCCGACTGGGTGGAGGCGGCCATCGGCTGGGAGCACTGGGTGGCCGAGGGCAACCCGCTGCCTGAGGCCACCATTGACGCCATCGCCGAGCACAAGGTGGCGCTGTTCGGGGCCATCACGTCCAAGCCCAAGGACCTGGCGGCGGCCGAGATCCGGCCCGAGCTGAGAGACCGCGGCCTCGTCTACTACTCCCCCATCGTGGCCCTGCGCCAGCACTTCGACCTGGACATCTCCATCCGGCCGTGCATCACCTTCCCCGGCAACCCCCTCAACTTCATCCGAAGGGGAGCGGACGGGGGCGTCGAGGAGCCCCTGGTGGGGGCCGTGGTCTTTCGCCAGAACACCGAGGGCCTGTACTCGGGGGTGGAGTGGACCGATCCTCCGGAGATGGTGTGGCGCGCCCTGGACAGCCACCCCAAGTTCGCCGCCTTCCGGGACACGCCGCGACCCGACCTGGCGGTGTCCACGCGCATCTTCACCCGCTCAGCCTGCCGTCGGATCTGCGAGGAGGCCTTCGCCTACGCCCGCCGCCACGGCATCGCCAGCGTCACGGTGTGCGAGAAGCCCAACGTGATCCGGGAGACCTCGGGCATGATGCTGGAGGAGGCCCGCAAGGTGCGCTCGGCCTACGCCGACATCCAGCTCTGGGACACCAACATCGACGCCCAGATGATGTGGTTGACCAAGAACCCGGAGGACTACGGGGTGATCGTGGCGGGCAACATGTTCGGCGACATCATCTCGGACGGCTTCGCCGGCCTGGTGGGGGGCCTCGGCTTCGCGGCCTCGGCCAACATCGGCCGTGAGGTGGGCGTGTTCGAGCCGACCCACGGGTCGGCGCCCAAGTACGCCGAGCTGGACCCGCCCATCGTCAACCCCATCGCCATGATCCTGGCCGCCGTCATGATGCTGGACTGGCTGGGCGAGACGGAGCGGGCGGAGCGGATCCGTGCCGCGGTGGCCGCGGTGGTGGCTGCGGGCGAGGTCCGGAGCTACGACATGCTCAAGCTGCGGGGCGGACCGGAGGTCGTTCGCCAGGGCGCGGCCACCACCATCGAGATGGCCGACGCCGTCATCGCCGCGCTCTGAGCGGCGCCAGGGGCGCCGGGGGAGAACGCGATGCCAGACGCCGAGATCACGGCAGCCGCATGCGGACCTGCCGGCGACGATGTGCGCTCCGACTGCCGCGTGGCCTACACGCCCGGTGCGGCAGCCCTCGAGACCCGGATCGCATCCCGGGTGGACTATCTCTACGGCGACGCCATCGCCGCCACCGTCGCCCGCGTGGCCGCTGCCTTGGGGGTCGACACCGGTCGTCTCGAGGTGGACGATGGCGGGGCCGTGGACTGGGTGCTGGCGGCCCGAGTGGAGGCGTGTCTGCGCCGGGCCGGCTTCAGCGGCCGCCCGGCCCTGCCCTCGCCGGCGCCGGGGCACGACGCCCCCCGCCGCCGCGGCAGGATGCGCCGGAGCCGGCTCTACATTCCCGGCAACCGGCCCAAGCTCATGCTCTCGGCGGCCCTCTACGGCGCCGACGGGCTCATCCTCGATCTGGAGGACTCGGTGCCCCCCCCGGCCAAGGACGCCGCCCGTCTCGTGGTGCGCAACGCCCTCGTGGCCATGGACTGGGGCCCTTCGGAGCGCATGGTGCGCATCAACCAGGGCAGGATCGGGCAGGCCGACCTGGAGGCCGTCGTGCCCCACAACCCCCATGTCCTCCTGCTGCCCAAGGTGGAGGATCCCGAGCAGGTGCGGTGGGCGGGGGACGCGGTGCGCCGGATCGCCGCCGATCCGCCGTTTCTGATGCCCATCCTGGAGTCGCCGCGGGGGATCGCCGCCGCCTTTGAGATCGCCGCCGCCGACGAGCTGGTGGTGGCTCTGACCCTGGGCCTGGAGGACCTCTGCGCCGAGCTCGGTGCACCCCGCACCGCAGACGGCGTGGAGACCCTCCTCGCCCGCCAGACGACGGTCTACGCCGCCCGCGCCGCCGGGGTGCAGCCCATCGCGTCGGTGTTCTCGGACATCGCGGACGCCGCCGCCCTGACCGCGTACGTGCGCCGCGAGCGCGGCCTCGGCTTCGACGGCGTGGGCTGCATCCACCCCCGCCAGGTCCCCGTCGTTCACCGCGCCATGACGCCCACCGCTGCCGAGGTGGAACGGGCCCAGGCAGTGGTCCGCGCCGCTCGCGAGGCTGAGGCGCGCGGCGTGGGCGCGGTGGCGGTGGGCTCCAAGATGGTGGACCCCCCGGTCGTCCGCCAGGCCGAGTCGGTCATCCAGCTGGCGGTGGCGAGTGGGGTGCTGGACGGGGCGTGGGACCGGGACGGTGACGAGGCCGCGGCGGCCGCGGACGGGAGCTGAGGAATGACGGTCAACCTCGAGGAGAACGCCGCCGGACGGCTGGTGCCCACCGTGGTGAACGGTGCCGAGCAGGTCCCCTATCAGGGTCTGGGGGGTCATCGCCCCGCGGGACGCAAGACCGCGCCCTCCATCGCCACGTGTCTCGACTACCCTGCCGACGGCGACAAGCGGGTCGCCCCCCTGGCCGAGGCTCTCCGCCGGGCCGGCCTGGCCGACGGCATGGTGGTGTCGACCCACCACCACCTGCGCGACGGAGACCTCGTCGCCAACCTGGTCTTCGACGCCGCCGCCCAGCTCGGCGTGCGCGACCTGATGTGGTTCCCGTCGGCGTCGTTTCCGGTCCACGCCAACCAGATCAGGCACCTGGAGAGCGGCGTCATCCACCACATCGAAGGCTCCATGAACGGCGCCCTCGGCGACTACTGCAGCCGGGGGAAGATGCGCGGCCTCGGCGTGCTCCGCTCCCACGGGGGGCGCTGGCAGGCCGTCCAGGACGGCGAGGTGCACATCGACCTGGCGGTGATCGCCGCCCCTGCGGCGGATCCCTTCGGCAACGCCAACGGGCTGGCGGGCCCCACCGCCTGCGGCCTCCTCGGCTTCGCGCTGGCCGACTCCATCTACGCCGAGCGGGTGGTGGTGGTGACCGACCACCTGGTGCCCTTCCCCTGCGTGCCGTGGCAGATCCAGGGCAACAACGTGGATCTGGTGGTGGAGGTGCCCTCCATCGGCGACCCCTCGAAGATCGTGTCCGGGACCACCCGCGTGACCTCGAGCCCGGACCGGCTGCGCATCGCCGAGCTGGCGGCCCGCTTCTGCGCGGTCTCCGGCATCGTCCGGGACGGTTTCTCGTTCCAGGCCGGGGCCGGCGGCACCACCCTGGCCTTCGCCACCTTCCTGGCTGAGGAGATGCGCGAGCGGGGGGTCACCGCCCGCTTCGCCCGCGGCGGGTCCACGGAGCACATGGTGGCCATGCTGCGCGACGGCCTGGTGGAGTACATCCTGGACGGGCAGACCTTCGACCTGGCGGGGGTCGAGTCCATGGCGTCGGACGCACGCCACGTGGACACCTCGCCCTTCACCTCGTACAACTTCCACGGCAAGGGCAACTTCGCCTCCATGGTCGACGTCGCGGTGCTGGGCGCCACCGAGGTCGACCTGGCCTTCAACGGCAACGTGGTCACCCACTCCGACGGCCGCCTCCTGCACGGCATCGGCGGCTGGCAGAACTGCCTGGCGGCGCGCTGCACCATGCTCCTGGTGCCCTCCTTCCGGGACCGCATCCCGGTGATCGTGGACGAGGTGACCACCCTGTGCGGCCCCGGGGAGCTCATCGACGTGGTGGTCACCGAGCGCGGCATCGCCGTCAACCCCCGCCGCACCGACCTGCTCGAGGCCGTCTCCGGCTCCGGCCTGCCGATCCGGCCGATCCAGGACCTGAAGGCCGAGCTGGACCGCGTCTGCGGCGTTCCCGCCACGGTGGCCCGTTCCGACGAGCCGGTGGCGGTGGTGAAGTGGGTGGACGGCACCGTCCTGGACACAGTGTGGAGAGTGGGGTAGGTTTCCGGCGCCTACGCCCGCGTCCCACAGCAGAGCCAGCAATCAGCGGCAGCGGCGGGTGCAACGGCGCCGGCATGGTCACCTCCGGGTCGTTCAGCGGGAGGAATAGCCGGTGGGCAGCCCATGTCAAGGGCTCGCCCTCGTCGAGGGCGAGCCGGTCGAGGACCGGTGTGCTGCGCCCCGTTGACATGGGCTGCCCACCGGCTTCGAGGGGAGGCATGAACGACCCGGAGGTGACCATGCCTAACATCCTCGCCACCAGCGACCTGATTGCCCATCGCAAGGCCCTTGAAGCAGCCGGCACCGCCATCAAGCTCGTCCTGCGGGTCCCGGCTCCGCTCAAACCGATCGCTGACCAGGTCATCCGCTCGGCCAGCTCGGTACCGGCCAATCTGGCCGAAGGCCAGGGGAGATCCGGCCGAGATCGCGCGCAGTACTGGCGAATCGCCTACGGCTCGGCCAAGGAGGTCGACAGCCACCTGCGGCTCCTCGCTGCGGCGGGAGCCGTTGATCCCTCCGAAACCGCCGCCGCGCTGGATGGCTTTGATCAGGTGCGGGCGATGACGTGGCGTCTCCTCAACCCCAGGCCCTGATGACCGGCACGTTCACCGACGTGTCACGGCGCTCGGGATGATCGCTGATCGCCGACGGGGTCCACTGCCGCGGATCGCAGCGTCTGACCCGGCCGCCGTGGCGGTGATCCTCGGTTGAGCGGATGATCCTCTCCCGGGTACATCCGCTGTGCCGGCGCCGCGGCAGCGAGCCATTGATTGACCGGTCGGGAACCTGATGGGCTTTCGCCCAGAGAGATCCAGCGGCCGCGGCGGCGGGGAATCGGTCCCCCGTGGAACGACCGCGACATCGCAGCGGGGCTTGTCTGGAGGTGGCGCGGAGCGTATACTTCCGACCTCTCGGTCGTCACGGCCGAGCGGAGGACGCGATGAAAGAAGGTATCCATCCCGAGTACAAGGAAGTCGAGGTGCGCTGCGCCTGCGGCAACACCTTCACCACCCGTTCGACCAGAGACGAGCTCAGGCTCGAGATCTGCAACGTGTGCCATCCCTTCTACACCGGCCGCCAGAAGCTGGTGGACACCGCCGGCATGGTGGAGAGGTTCGAGCGGCGCTACGGCAAGAAGGCCAAGTAGCTGGTCGCGGCCGCCCGCGGGCGGCCAGGTGGACCCCGCGTGACGCAGCCGTCGCGCGGGGTTTCGCGTTGATCGGAGGACGCTGTGCTGGAACGCCTGGACGACATCGTTCGCCGTCACTCCGAGCTCCGGACCGAGCAGGCGGACCCTGCGGTGGCGGTGGATCCGGTGCGCTCCCGGGAGCTGGCCAAGAAGGTGGCCGAGCTGGATCCCATCGTCCAGACCTACCGCCGCTTTCGGGATGCGAGCTCGGAGCTGGACGGCGCCCGGGAGGTGCTCGCGGAGGCCGAGGACGAGGAGCTCCAGGCCCTGGCCACTGCCGAGGTGAGCGCCCTCGAGGAGCGGGTGGCTCAGCTGGAGGAGGAGCTCAAGGTCCTGCTTCTGCCCACCGACCCCAACGACCGCCGCAACGTCATCCTGGAGGTTCGCGCCGGCACCGGCGGCGACGAGGCGGCCCTGTTCGCCGGTGAGCTGCTGAGGATGTACGGGCGCTACGCCGAAAGCCGGGGCTGGCGCTTCTCCATCACCGACCTCTCCGAGAGCGGCCGCGGCGGCGTCAAGGAGGCCGTGGCGGTGATCGAGGGCGACGGCGTGTTCTCGCGCCTGAAGTACGAGTCCGGGGTGCACCGTGTGCAGCGCGTGCCGACCACCGAGGCGTCGGGCCGCATCCACACCTCCGCCGCCACGGTGGCGATGCTGCCGGAGGCGGAGGAGGTGGAGGTCCAGCTCGACGAGAAGGACCTGCGCATCGACCGCTTCTGCTCCTCCGGGCCGGGCGGCCAGAGCGTCAACACCACGTACTCCGCCGTGCGCATCACCCACCTGCCCACCGGCATCGTGGTGAGCTGCCAGGACGAGAAGTCCCAGATCCAGAACAAGGCCAAGGCGCTCAGGGTGCTCAAGGCCAGGCTCAAGGAGATCGAGGAGCGCGAGCGGGACGCGGAGCGGGCCGCCACGCGCCGCAGCCAGGTGGGCACCGGCGACCGCTCGGAGAAGATCCGGACCTACAACTACCCCCAGAGCCGGGTGACCGACCACCGCATCGGCCTCACCGTCCACCGCCTCCACGACATCCTGGAGGGGAACCTGGATCTCCTGTTGGATCCCCTGCTGGCCCACTTCCAGACCGAGCGCCTGAAGGCCGAGGTGTCGTGAGGCGCGGGCACACGGGTCTTTGCGGTCGGACCCTTGTGAGGGCCTCGTGGCGGCGGGACGCGGCCGCGCCGTGACCGGCGCCATGGGCAGCACGGTCGCCGAAGCCCTGCGCGAGGGAGCCGAGCGCCTGCCGCAGCGCCGCGGTCTGCCGGATCCGCGGCGCGAGGCGAGCTGGCTCCTGGCGCGGGCCTGGGGCGTTGCCGAGGTCTTCCTGCGGATCCATCCCGAGCAGGAGGTTCCCGGCGAGGTCCTGGGTCGCTACCGGAGCTGGGTGGAGCGGCGGGCCGCGGGGGAGCCCGCCCACCACCTCACCGGCCGTTGCGAGTTCTGGGGCCGCAGCTTCGAGGTGTCGCCGGCGGTGCTGGTGCCCCGGCCGGAGACGGAGCTGCTGGCGGAGGTGGCGCTCCAGCTTCCCCTGCCCGCGGCGGCGCGGGTCCTGGATGTGGGCACGGGCTCCGGCTGCCTGGCCGTGACCCTGGCCGCCGAGCGCCCGAGGTGGCGTGTGACGGCGGTGGACCGGTCCCTCGGGGCGTTGGCCGTGACCGCCCGCAATGCACACCGACACCGGGTGGGCATCACCCTCTTGGGCGGCGACCTCACGACGGCGCTCGGCGGCGGCTTCGAGCTGGTGGTGGCCAATCTGCCCTACATCCCCAGCCGCGACCTGGCGAGCCTGCCGGAGGAGGTCCGCCGCGACCCGCGTGCGGCCCTGGACGGGGGCGACGACGGGCTCGTCCTGGTCCGACGACTGGTCGTCGACCTCGAGCGGCTGCTCTGCCCGTGCGGCGGCGCCGTGCTGGAGCTCGGCGTGGGGCAGGCGGGGGAGGTGGCGGAGCTCGCCGAGGACCACGGTTTGGCGGTGGCCCGCCGTCTCCGGGACCTCGGCGGCTCGGAGCGCGTGGTCGTGCTGCAGAGGCGTTGAGGTGGACGGGGCCGGTCCAGGCCGCGATTGACAGGCCCGCGGGCCGCACCCACAATGACCGTCTCGCGGTGCGCCCGGCAGTGGAGGGACGATGATCGAGATGGATTCGTCGCACGGGTCGAAGCAGGCGGCGGTCGTGGCCTTCGGCGGCAACGCCCTGCTGCGTCCGTCCGACCACGGCACCCAGGAGGAGCAGTTCACCCTGGCCTGGAAGGCGACGCGCTGGCTGGTGGAGATCCTCCACCGCGGCTACGAGCTGGCCATCGTCCACGGCAACGGCCCCCAGGTGGGCAACATCATGCTCCAGGTGGAGGAGGCGATCACCAAGATCCCCCCCCAGTCCCTTGACGTGGCGGTGGCCCAGACCCAGGGCTCCATGGGGTTCATGCTCGCCAACCAGCTCCGCAACCGCTTCAACGAGGAGCAGATGGACAAGGACATCGCGACCCTCGTGACCGAGGTGGTGGTGGACCAGGAGGACCCCGCCTTCGACAACCCCTCCAAGCCGGTGGGCCCCTACTTCACGGCCTACCGCGCCAACGTCTTGATGCAGGAGCACGGCTGGCAGATGGTGGAGGACGCCGGGCGCGGTTGGCGCAAGGTGGTGGCCTCGCCCCGGCCCACCAGGATCCTGGGCAGCCGTCTGCTGCGCCGGCTGGTGGACGAGGGCGCGGTGGTGATCGCCGGCGGCGGCGGCGGGATTCCGGTGTACCGGGACGTGGGCGGGTACTACCGCGGGGTCGAGGCGGTCATCGACAAGGACTACGTGGCCTCCATCCTGGCCCAGGACCTGGATGCCGACCTCTTCATCATCCTCACCCAGGTGCCCATGGTGGCGGAGAGCTTCGGGCGCCCCAACCAGCGCTGGCTGCGCACCCTGCCCCTGGCCCACGCCCGTGAGATGCTGACTTCCAACCAGTTCCCACCCGGCTCCATGGGGCCCAAGATCCAGGCCGCCATGCAGTTCGTGGAGGCCACCGGCAAGGAGGTGCTCATCACCGACGCCGAGCACCTGAAGGGGGCCTTGGAGCGCAGCGCCGGCACCCTGCTGGTGGCCGAGGGCGAGGTGGAGACCGCCGCCAACCTCTGACTGGGGAGCCCCCTGGCGCCGGTCACGGGGAGCACCGGGATGCGGGCAACGCTATCCTAGCGAAGATGGCGAGCGCCAGCCTCTGGCTGTACCGCGTACTGCTGCGCCTGCTCCTGCCGGTGGCGGGCGCCGTTCTGTGGTTGGGATCCCTGATGTCCGGCAAGCGTCGTCCGCCGGCCCGCCTGCGGTTGGCGCCCCCGGTCACCTCCGGTCCGCTGGGCGGCGTCTGGGTGCAGGCGGTGTCCGTGGGCGAGGTCGAGGTGGCGCGGCGGCTGCTGGCCGAGCTCCAACGCCGGGCGCCGCACCTCCCGGTGTTGGTGACCTCCACCACCGCCACCGGGCTGGAGCTGGCCCGGCGGACCCTGGGTGACGAGGTGCAGGTCACGCCCTGCCCCCTGGACGTCCCGCGGGCCCTCAACCGGATCCTGGAGGCGGCGGCACCGCGCCTGCTGGTGCTGGTGGAGACCGAGCTCTGGCCGGAGATGATCCACCAGGCCGCCCGCCGGGGTGTGCGGGTGGTGGTGGTGAACGGGCGCCTCTCCGAGGGATCCCTGGCCCGGTACCTGAAGGTGCGGCCCCTCCTGGCACCCCTCCTCGCCCCCCTGGATCTCGTGCTGGTCCGGGACGAGGTCGACGGTGATCGCTTCGCCTCCCTCGGTGTTCCTCGCGAGCGCATCCAGGCGGTGGGGAACATCAAGTACGACATCCGGTTGGGTGACGAGCCGCTGCCCTGGGAGGAGGCGGTCCGTGCGGCCGCCGGCGGGCGGCCGATCGTGGTGGCAGGCTCCACCATGGAGGGGGAGGAGGAGGTGCTGCTGCGGTCCATGGCGGCCCTGCGCGCCCGGGGTCAGGACGTCTACCTGATCCTCGCCCCCCGTCACCCCGAACGTTTCGAACGGGTCGCACAGGCCGTGGCGGCGCGGGGTCTCGAGATGTCCCGGCGGAGCCGACCGGAAGGTTGGGGGGTTCCGGTCTCCGTGTTCCTGCTGGACACCATCGGCGAGCTCGCCCGCGCCTACCGGCTGGCGCGGGTCGCCTTCGTGGGCGGTTCCCTGGTGCCAACGGGCGGTCACAACCCCCTGGAGCCCGCCACCTGGGGGGTGCCGGTGCTGTCGGGCCGCGAGGTGGCCAACTTCCGCGAGGTGTTCGAGCTCATGGTGCAGGCCGGGGGCGCGCGGCTGGTGGCGGACGGCGACCAGCTCACCGAGGCCTTCGGCCTGTGGTTGAGGGACGAGGAGCGGGCGACGGCGGCGGGCCGGGCGGCGCGGGAGGTCGTGGAGGCCAATCGCGGCGCCACCCGCCGCACCGTGGACGCCGTCCTCGGGATGATCCATGACGCCAGCGACGGAGAGCCGGCGGGTGCGGTGGACTGATCTCCTGCTCCCCCTGACGCCGCTCTACGCCGTCGCGGTGCGTACCCGGGCCGCGGCCTATGAGCGGGGGCTGTGCCTCAGGCGACGCTTGCCGGTGCCGGTGGTCTCCGTGGGCAACCTGGTCCTGGGCGGCGCCGGCAAGACCCCGACCACAGTGGCCCTGGTCAGGGACCTGATCCGGCGGGGACGGCGACCGGCGGTGCTCACCCGCGGCTGGGGACGCACCACCGCGGACCCCCTGGTCCTGGTGGGCCCCGATCCCGGCTACCGCCCACAGCAGGCGGGGGACGAGCCCCTGGAGCTGGCCCTGCGTCTGCCCGGCGTCCCGGTGGTGGTGGACGGCGACCGGAGGCGCGGCGGCGAGGAGGCGATCCGGCGCGGCGCCGACGTGCTGCTCCTGGACGACGGCTTCCAGCACCTGGGGCTGGCCCGCGACCTCGACCTGGTGGTGGTTGACGCGGGGGATCCCTGGGGGGGCGGACGGTTGCCGCCGCGGGGGCGGTTGCGGGAGCCCCTGTCGGCCCTGGGGAGGGCGTCGGCGGTGCTGGTGACCAAGGTGCCGTCGCCCCACCAGGAAGCGGTGGCCGCCATCGCCAAGGAGGTGCACCGGCACGCCCCCGGCCTGCCGGTGCTGGCGGCCCGGCTGGAGGCCGTCCGGATGCGCACCCCCGACGGCGTCGAGTCGATCGGGACGCTGGCCGGCGGCAAGGTCCTCGCCTTCGCCGGCGTGGGCCGGCCGGCGGGTTTCTTCCAGCTCCTGGAGGAGGCCGGCGCCGAGGTGGTGGCCCGCCGCTCCTTCCCTGATCACCACCTGTACACGGCGGCGGAGGTGGATGAGCTCACCCAGACTGCCGCCGCTGCGGGTGCCCGCCTGGTCACCACCGGCAAGGACGCGGTCAAGCTGCCGCCCCGCGCGCCGGTGTGGGTGGTGGAGGTGGAGATGGTGGCGGTGACGGGCTCCTGGGAGAGGCTGTGGAGCCTCCTCGACGAGGCGCGGGCGTGAGCCGCCGGCGCAGCCCCGTCCGCGACCGCGCGGAGTACGCCGCCTACTGGCTGGCCCGTGGGGCCGCAGCCACGCTCGGTCCTCGGGCCGGGACAGCCGTGGGCCGCGCTCTCGGCGACGCCTTCTGGCTGAGCGGGGTGCGGCGGGGCATCGTGCGCTTCAACCTGCGCCTGGCCTTCCCCACGTTGTCGGAGGACGAGCGGCGGCGGCTGGCGCGGGAGGTCGCGCGGCACTTCGGACGTGTGCTGGTGGACGCCCTGCGTCTCCAGGGGGTGGGCAGGGACGACCTCCTGGCCGCGGTCGAGGCCGAGGGCCTCGAGCACGCTGCCCGGGCCGTGGCCCTGGGGCGCGGCGTGGTCTACCTGACCGCCCATTTCGGCTCCTGGGAGGTGGCGGCCCTGGCCATGGGCCTCCTGCGGCCGGAGCCCCTGGACGTGATCAACCGGCCCCTGGACAACCCCCTGCTCGAGGCCGAGCTGGGCGCGCTCCGCGGCCGCTTCGGCAATCGGACCCTGGGCAAGCGGCAGGTCGCGCGCGGCGTCCTCCGCCGCCTGGGCGACGGCGGCGCCGTGGGCATCCTCATCGACCAGAAGGTGCGCCCCGAGGTGGGTGTCGAGGTGCCGTTCTTCGGCCACCCGGCCTGGACCCACCCCATCCTGGCGCGGCTGGTGCGGCACACCCGGGCGCCGGTGGTGCCTCTGGCGGCCACCTGGGAAGCGCCCGGCCGCTACCGCCTGCGTCTCTCCGAGCCGGTGCTGGTGGACGAGCTGCCGGCGGCGGAGCTGGAGGACGCGTCGCTCACGGCACGCTTCACCGCCATTCTGGAGGCGATGATTCGCGAGCACCCCGAGCAGTGGCTGTGGTACCACGACCGCTGGCGGCACCTGCGCCGGGCGTCGAGAGGCCATATACTGGCGCCATGACGTCCATGGACACCTTCCAGCACCCCCTCAGCGGCCGCTACGCCTCCCCCGAGATGCTCTTCCTGTTCTCGGCCCGCCACCGCTACACCACCTGGCGTCGGGTGTGGCTGGCCCTGGCCGAGGCGGAGCGGGAGCTGGACCTGGCCATCCCCGAGGAGGCCCTGGTCCAGATGCGGGCCAACCTGGAGGTGACCGACGAGGACCTGGAGCGGGTGCGGGAGTACGAGCGCACGACCCGCCACGACGTCATGGCCCACCTCCATGCCTTCGCCGACCGGGCGCCGGCCGCGAGGCCCATCCTCCACCTCGGCGCCACCTCGGCCTACGTCTCCGACAACGCCGAGCTGATCATCTCCCGGGACGCCCTGGACCTGGTGCTCGAGCGCCTGCTGGCGGTGGTGGGCGCCCTGGCCCGCTTCGCCGAGCGCTGGGCCGATGAGCCCACCCTGGGCCTCACCCACCTCCAGCCGGCCCAGCCCACAACCGTGGGCAAGCGCGCCTGCCTGTGGTTGCACGACCTGCTCCTGGACCGCCAGCGCCTGGCCTTCGAGCGCGATCGCCTGGCCCTGCGCGGGGTGAAGGGGGTGACCGGCACCCAGGCCACCTTCCTGGAGCTGTTCGACGGCGACCACGAGCGGGTGCGGGAGCTGGAGCGCCGGGTGGCCGCCCGGCTCGGCTTCGACCGCTGCTACCCGGTCACCGGTCAGACCTACCCCCGCAAGGTGGACGCCGCCCTCGTGGAGGCCCTGTCCGGGGTCGGCCAGTCGGCGGCCAAGATGGCCACGGACATCCGCCTCCTGGCTCGGGTCAAGGAGGTGCGCGAGCCCCTGGCGGAAGGCCAGGTGGGCTCGTCCGCCCAGCCCTACAAGGCCAACCCCATGCGTTCGGAGCGGGTGGTGGCCCTGACCCGCTGGCTGATCTCCCTGGCTGCCAACCCCGCCCACACCGCGGCGGCGCAGTGGCTGGAGCGCACCCTGGACGACTCCGCCAACCGGCGGCTGCTGCTGCCCGAGGCCTTCCTGACCACCGACGCCATCCTGCGCATCGCCCACAACCTCGCCGACGGCCTGACGGTCTACCCCGCCATGATCCGGGCCAACCTGACCGCCGAGCTGCCCTTCATGGCCTCGGAGGCCATCCTCATGGCAGCGGTGCGCCGGGGAGGCGATCGCCAGGCGGTCCACGAGCGGCTGCGCGTCCACGCCCGAGCGGCGACCGAGCGGATCCTCTCGGAGGGGGCGGACAACGACTTCCTGGCCAGGGTCGCTCGGGACCCCGAGGTCCCGCTGAACGACGATGAGCTGGCCGAGCTCCTCGACCCGGTCCGCTTCGTGGGCCGGGCCCCCCAGCAGGTGCGTGAGTTCCTGGCCGAGGAGGTGCGACCGCTCCTGGAGGGGGTCACGGGCCTCCCCGAGGCGAAGGACCTCGAGGTGTGAGGTCTTGCGAGCTCCCGGTCGTCAACCACGCTGCCCGCGTCCGCACCCGCGCCCCCGCTTCACCTGTCATCCTGAGCGAGGGTCGGTCGGCCGGAGCGAGTCGAAGGATCCCCCGAGAGCACCAGAGTCTGGGCTGGGAGCGTCCCACGGGCCGCCGGAAGATAGTCCGACTCGTCGCTCCCTGCGGACGGTGAGCTCCAAGATCACCATGCCAGCAAGAAGCTGTGCCGTTGGGAGTGGAGAGCCCCGCCCCGACCGCCGGCCCGTATGGATCGCGTGTGCGCTCCTCTGCCTGGCTGGGCTGGCGGGGTGTGCCCACCGCGGCCCGGCGCCTCGGGTGGGGGCGCCCGTGCCCCCGGGCACCGTGGAGAAGGGCCTCGCGTCCTGGTACGGGCATCCCTATCACGGCCGCCGCACCGCCTGCGGCGAGATCTACGACATGCACCGCCTCACCGCCGCCCATCCCAGCCTGCCCTTCCAGACCAGGGTGCGGGTGCGGCGGAGGGACACGGGAGCGGCGGTGGACGTGCGCATCAACGACCGCGGCCCCTTCGTGAAGGGGCGCATCATCGACCTCAGCTACGAGGCGGCCCGTCGCATCGGCCTCGATGTGGACGGCGTGGCGCCGGTCACCGTGGAGGTGCTCCCCGGTAAACGGCGTGCCGAGCCCCGGCTCGAGCCGCCGCCGGCGGTTGCCTCGGCCCCCGGGGAGGAAGCGGTACCGCCGCCGGCTGCCCGGTCACAGCCCCTGCCGCTCCCTCCCGAGGAGGAGCGCTGCTGGTGGGTGCAGGTGGGCGCCTTCTCCGACGGGGACAACGCCGACCGCGCCGTGGCTCGGCTGCGGGCGGCGGGGGAGGCGCCGGTGGTGATGATCTCTCCCGGGGGGCTGTCGCGGGTGCGGGTGGGCCCGGTGGGTACCGACGAGGAGGCACGCGCGATCCGCGCCCGGCTGCTCTCGGACTGGCCGGAGGCCACCGTTGTGGCCTGCGGGAACTAGCCACGCCAGAGCGGGTGCCGGGCACCGTCGAAAACGGATCGAGAACCGTGGTCGCACCATGGGTGGCGGTGCGTGGCGCCCGCCAGTGCGGGGTTTATCATGGAGCCATGCCACGTGGGTTCGCCGTGCCCCGTGATCGCGAGCTGCGCCCCGGAGGATCGCCCGTGCTGCCAGCGGTTGGTCGATGACTGTCCAGGCGCGTCGCTGGCGAGCCGGCGGGAGCACCGTGCTGCGGCGGTTCGCGCTCGCGGCCCTGGCCGTGGTGGTGTTGGCCGGCTGCCACCGGCCGCCCCGGCACGTGGTGTTGGTGGTGCTCGACACGGTCCGCGCGGACAGGATGAGTGTGTACGGGCACGACCCCGACACGACCCCGTTTCTGCGCCAGCATCAGGACGAGATGATCCGCTTCGAGCGGGCCAAGGCGCCGGCGCCGTGGACCATTCCCAGCCACGCTTCCATGTTCACCTGCCTGTGGCCCTCTCAGCATCGCACCCAGTGGGACCACCGGGAGCTCTCCGAGGACCACCTGACCCTGGCGGAGGTCCTGTCCGCGGAGGGCTTCGAGACCGTGGCGCTGAGCGCGAACACCTTCGTCTCGGTGCAGAACGGTCTCCTGCAGGGGTTCGAGTATCACTACGTCGATGGGGACATCAAGTCGGCCAGGACGGGCAGGATCCTCCCCCTGGCCAGGGTGGCCGTCCTCCAGGCGGAACGGGAACGGCGCCGCCTCTTCCTGTTCATCAACCTCCTCGAGGCGCACATCCCCTACGACAGCGCCAAGTACGGCGCGCAGTTCGGTGCCCCCGACGGCAGCCCGGTGAAGGACGCGAGCATCAAGTGGGCGGTGAGTGCGGGCGAGATCACCCTCGACGATCGGCAGTGGGCCGCCCACCAGGCGGCGTACGACGCAGCCGTGCGCAGCCTCGACGACGCCGTGGCGAGCATCTACCGCATTCTGGCGTCGGCCGGCGTGCTCGACGACACCCTCCTGATCGTCACCTCGGATCACGGCGACGGCCTCGGGGCCCATCCCCAGGTGGGCCACGCGATCAGCGTGTGGGAGGAGCAGCTGGACGTGCCGCTGCTCGTTCGCCTGCCCCATGGGCGGGACGGCGGCACCACGGTCCCTTCGGTCACCAGCCTCACCTGGCTCGGCACAACCGTGCTGGACTGGCTGGGCGTGAAGCGACCCGCGGCCTGGAGTGCCCTCCCGACGCTCCTGGACCACCGGGGTCAGGAGGTGACCGCGGATTACCGCAACTACTTCGCGGGGCTGGACCGCAAGACCAACGCCCAGGTCGCGGCACGCTACCCCCGGCTCGCCGCTCAGACCAGCCATGCCCACGTCCTCTACTGCGGCTCCGACAAGCTCGTCGTCCGTGCCGACGGCCGCCGCGAGCTGTACGCGCTCGACGACGACCCCGACGAGCAGCACGATCTCGCGGCGACCGAGCCGCGTCGCCTGGCGGCCTGCGAGCAACGGTACCGGGCGCTCCTGGCGTCCGGACAGCTCACCGGGTTCGACCTGCCGGCGCCGCCGTCGAGCAAGCGCGACGACGCGGAGATCCTCAAGGCGCTCGGCTACGTGGTGGAGTAGGGGCCCCGGCGCCTCCGGTCCCGTGTGGGGTGCGCTACCATCTGCCGGGATGACCATGCGACGCGGCCGCGTGATCCTGGGGACCCTCGCCCTCGCCCTGCTCGGGCTGGCCGCGGCGTGCCAGACCGCTCCTCCCGCAGCGGTGCGCCCCGAGCGGGTGGTCATGATCTCCTACGACGGCGCCGGCGCCGACCTGGTGTGGAGCTGGATCGCAGACGGCGTGGCCGCCGATCCCGACGGCCTGGCGGCCATGGCGACCGAAGGTCTCGCGGCGCGCCGCCTGCGCCCGGTGAACCCGACGCTGACCGCCCCCAACCACGCGTCCCTGGCCACCGGCGCCCTGCCGGAGGTCACGGGCATCGTCAGCAACCGTTTCCACCTGCCGGGAACGCCCATCACGACCACCGTCTCCGGTTTCAACACCACCCCGGACGTGGAGACACTGTGGGTGTCCGCGCGCCGCCGCGGTCTGCGCGTGGGGACGCTGTCATGGCCCGGCGCTGACGGCGGCGCCCCGGCCCGGCTCGCCGACTTCGGCGTGCTCTGGCCCGACCGTCCCCTGGCCGAGGGCGCCGTGGTGGAGCTCGACCCGGCGACGGCTCAGAGGGCCCCCGAGCTGCCGTCCGCGGACGGCCTTCCCACCCTGGCCTGGCAGGTGCCGGTGGCGCTGGAGGGCGCCGTCCCGGATGAGGTCGCCCTCGCCGTGGCCGTGCTCGACGCAGACCCCGACGGGCGGCCCCGCTACGACACCGTGGCCGCCCGCCTGGCCGGCGACCCCGACTGGAAGCTCCTGGGCAAGCGGGAGTGGTTCGACGTCGCCTTCGACGCCCGGGCCTCGAGCGACGTCCGGCCGCGGCGCTACCTGGTGTGGAGCAAGCCCCTCTACCTGGAGCCCCTGCGCGGCGGCCTGCGCCTGTACCGTGGTCCCGCCAATCGGCTGATCGCGTACCCGGACGGCTTCGAGGACCGCCTCACCGCCGCGGTCGGCCCCTGGCCCGGAGTGCCCGACGACCGTCTCCTGGGCGAGTGGTGGCTGGACGTGACCAGGGGCATCGACCTGGACACGTTCCTGGAGCAGGTGGAACGCCTCGACCGCTACCTGGACGACGTCCTCGCCTGGGTGAGCGCCAACGAGCGCTTCGACCTCGTGCTGGCCTACCACCCGGGGGTCGACGAGTACCGAGCACTCGAGCCTCATCGAGGACCCCGACCAGTGGGCCTACAGCCCGGGGGCGGCCCTGGCCGCCCGCGAGGGCCTCAAGCGGGTGGGGCGCTCGGCGGACCTCTCGGTGGGCAACGCCTGGCGCGCCCTGGACCCGGACCACGACGCCCTGGTGGTGGTCTCGGATCACGGCCAGCTCCCCATCCACGACCTCGTGGACGTGCGGCGGCTCCTCACCGATGCGGGCCTCATCGAGCGCGGCCCGAGAGGTGGGGTGGCCGAGACCTCCCCCATGACCGTGGTGGCCAGCGGCGGCTGCGCCCACGTCTACCTCAACCTGGTCGGGAGGGAGCCCACCGGTGTCGTGGAGCCGGCCCGGGCGCCGGAGCTCGTGCGTCGTGCGGCGCGGGCCCTCGCCGACCTCAGCGTGGACGGCTGAGCCGGTGGTGGAGCGGATCGTCACCCGCTCGGAGGCCGCGGCCATCGGTCTGGACAGCCCTTCGAGCGGCGACCTGATCGCTTTCCTGGAGCCCGGCTACGCCTTCGGGCGCTCGACCACCGAGGACGTGATCTCCCCCAGCCGCTACTACGGCCAGCACGGCTATCTGGCCAGCCACGACGCCCTGTGCGGCATGCTGTTCGCCCGCGGCGGCGGCATCCGCCCGCGGCGCGTCGAGGAGATGCAGGGCATCCAGGTGGCGCCCCTCGTCAAGGAGTGGCTCGGCCTCTCCCAGCAGCTCGGCCCGAACCAGCGGCAGCGGCCGAGGCAGTGATCCGGGGCAGGAATCGGCGTCAGCGACGGCGGACCCAGGCAGTGGACAGCGGCAGTGACAGCGACCGCGTCCGCGGGCCGCGATCAGCGGTCAGCCGCCACCCCACGACACGCCGCTGAACGTGGCGATCCCCAGGGCTCCGGGTTGAGCAAGCGCCACGTCATGGCCCGCACGTGATCAAAGCGATCGATCGCTGCCGCAGATCGCTGCCGCAGAACGAGGTCCGTGCCGCCTACCCGAAGCGCCCGGTGATGTAGTCCTCGGTCTGCTTCTTGCCGGGGTTGGTGAAGATCTGCTGTGGTCGGCGCCGTACTCGACGATCTGGCCCTGGTAGAAGAAGGCGGTGTAGTCGGAGATGCGCGCCGCCTGCTGCATGTTGTGGGTGACGATGACGATGGTGTAGTTGTCCTTGAGCGTGGTCGATCAGTTCCTCGATCTTGGCCGTGGCGACCGGGTCGATGGCCGAGGTGGGCTCGTCCATCAGCACCACCTCCGGCTCGACGGCGACCGCCCGGGCGATGCACAGCCGCTGCTGCTGGCCGCCGGAGAGGGCCATCCCGGGCTTGTTGAGCTTGTCCTTGACCTCGTCCCACAGGGCGGCGGCTGGCGCAGCGCCTTCTCCACCCGCTCCTCCATCTCGCGCGGCTGCATTCGGTAGTGCAGCCGCAGGCCGTAGGCGACGTTGTCGAAGACGCTCATCGGGAAGGGGGTCGGCTTCTGGAAGATCATGCCCACCCGCCGGCGCAGCTCCAGCACGTCGCACCGCCGGGGTCAGGATGTTCTCGCCGTCGAGCAGGATCTCGCCCGAGCACGCGCTGCTCGCGGTAGAGCTCGAAGATCCGGTTGTAGGTCCGGATGTGGGTCGACTTGCCGCAGCCCGACGGGCCGATGATGGCGGTCACCTTGTTGGCGGCGACCTCCAGGTTGTTGTCGAACAGGGCCTGGTGGTCGCCGTAGTAGAAGTTGAGGTTGCGCACCGAGATCTTCACCCGGCTCGCCGAGCCGGGGGCAGCGCGGTGCGCTCGTCGCCGCGTGACGGCAGTGGCGGTGCGCTCGCGTGACAGCGGGGATGTTCATCAGGACGTCTTCTCCATTGCTTCTACTCCTGAACCAGAGCAGGCGCGGGTCAGCGGTCGGCGCCAGCACCGCCGACGGTGATCAGAAAGGACGCCCCCCAGGCCATCGCCTGCCAGTCGGGATAGGGCGACATGGCGTAGTTGAAGATGGTGACGGTCAGGTTGCCGATCGGCTCGCTCAGGTGGTGGGCCAGTAGGGGCTGTTCAGGGCGGTGAAGAGCAGCGGCGCGGTCTCGCCGCTGACCCGGGCCACGGCCAGCAGGATGCCGGTGATCAGGCCGCTCCTGGCGGCCCGAAAGACCACGCCGAGCGTCACCTTCCAGCGCGGCGCGCCCAGGGCCAGGGCCGACTCGCGCAGGGCGTTGGGCACCAGGGCGAGCATGTCCTCGGTGGTGCGGGCGACGACCGGCAGCATGATCACGGCCAGCGAGACCGCCCCGGCGTAGCCGGAGAAGTGCCCCACCGGCACCACCATGATGATGTAGACGAAGACGCCGACGATGATCGAGGGGATGCCCATCATGATGTTGACGAGGAAGCGCACCAGCTGCGCCGAAGCCGTCGTGCTGCCGAACTCGGCGAGATAGACCCCGGCCAGCAGCCCGGTGGGCACGCCCATCAGCGGCGGCCAGCGCCGGTCATCGCAGGGTGCCGACGATGGCGTTGCCCAGCCCGCCGCCCTGCCATGCCCGGCGGCGCCGGCAGCTCGGTGAAGAATCCCCAGTTGATGGCGCCGCGCGCCGCGGGCGACGACGACCAGAGGATCCAGACCAGAAAGACGATGCCGACCATGGCGCCGAGGCCCGACACAGCCTTCACGAGCAGGTCGGTGAGCTTGCGGCGCGCGAGGGATCGCGCGGCCTCATCAGGCCCCCCCGGCGCTCTTGCGCTCGAGTCGACTTCAGCCACAGTTGGCTGGCCACCTGGAGCAGGAAGGTCATCGACGAAGAGCACCAGCCCCAGCTCCACCAGGGAGCTCAGGTACACGTCCTCGGAGGCCTCGGTGAACTCGTTGGCCAGGGTCGAGGCGATGCTGTTGCCGGCGGCGAACAGCGACGGCGGAGATGTCGGTGGTCGTTGCCGATGACGAAGGTCACCGCCATGGTCTCGCCGATGGCCCGGCCCAGACCGAGGAAGCACGCGCCGACGATCCCCGCATGCCGTAGGGGACGGTCACCTTGCGGGTCACCTCCCAGGTGGTGGAGCCCATGCCGTAGGCCGACTCCTTGACCACCGCCGGCACCATCGGGAAGATGTCGCGCAGTCACCGAGGTGATGAAGGGCAGGACCATCAGCGCCAGGATGATGCCGGCGGTGAGCATGCCGATGCCCATGGGCGGGCCGTGGAAGAGGGCGCCCAGGAACGGGATGTCCCCGAGGGTCGCCTTGAGGGCCGGCTGCACGTGGTCGGCCATGAAAGGGGCGAAGACGAACAGCCCCCACATGCCGTAGATGATGCTGGGGATGGCCGCCAGCAGCTCGATGGCGGCGCCCACCGGCTGGCGATGCGCGGGCGGCGCCAGCTCCACCAGGAAGAGGGCGATGAGCAGGGTCAGGGGGACGGCGATGACGCAGGGCGATGACGGTGGAGACCAGGGTGCCGTAGATGCTGCTGGCCGCCCCGAACTCGGTCGGTCACGGGGTTCCACGCGTCGGACCACAGGAAGCCGAAGCCGAACTTGGCCATGGCCAGCCGGGAGTGGCGCACCAGCTCGAGGAGGATCCCCGCCGTCAGCAGCACCACGAGGAACGCCGCCGCCACCGTGAGGCCCCTGAAGAGGGCGTCCCCGCGACTCCCCGTGGACCGCGGTCCGTCCCGCCCGAGCACTCGGGCGAGGATGGCCGTGACGGCCCCGCGGCTCGGGCCGTCCGCGTTCATGGGGTCCATATCCAGCGCGGCCGCCGGAGGTGATCTCGGTCGCCCACATCTGCTCCACCATCCGCACCACGTCGTCGGGGATGGGCACGTAGTCCAGCTCGGTGGCCATGTGGTCGCCGTTGGCGAAGGCCCAGGCGAAGAAGTCCAGCACCTCCCGGGCCTTGGCCGCATCGGGCTGCGACCTGTGGAAGAGGATGAAGGAGGCGCCGGTGAGGGGCCAGCTGTCCGGCCCGGGCTCGTCGGTGAGCACCGTGGAGAAGTCGGGGGCGCCGGTCCAGTCCGCATTGGCGGCGGCAGCGCGGAAGGTGTCCAGCGAGGGCGCCACGAAGCGGCCGGCCGCGTTCTCCAGGAGGGTGGTGGTCATGTGGTTCTGCAGGGCGTAGGCGAACTCCACGTAGCCGATGGTGCCGGTGAGGCGCTGCACGTAGGCGGCGACTCCCTCGTTGCCCTTGCCCCCCGCCCCCACCGGCCAGGCCACGGCGGTGTCGTTGCCCACCTGCGATCGCCAGGGCTCGGAGACCTTGCACAGGTAGTTGGTGAAGATCCAGGTGGTGCCCGATGCGTCGGCGCGGTGCACGACCCCGATCTCCCGGTCGGGCAAGGGCAGACCGGGGTTGAGGGCGGCGATGGCCGGGTCGTTCCAGGTCTTCACGTCGCCCAGGAATATGCCGGCCACCAGGTCCGGGGTGAGGCGGAGCTGGTCGGGGGCGATGCCGTCCAGGTGCACCACCAGGGCGACGCCGCCGATGATCTGGGGCCACTGGACCAGACCCAGGCGGTCCAGCTCCTCCCCGGTGAGGGGGGCGTCGCTGGCACCGAGGTCCACGGTCGCGGCCTTGATCTGGGCGATGCCGCCCCCGGAGCCGATGGACTGGTAGTTGAGCCTGGACCCGGTCTCGGCCGCGTAGGCGGCGGCCCAGCGGGCGTAGATCGGATAGGGGAAGGTGGCGCCGGCGCCGGCGATGTTGACGTCTCCGGCTGCGGGCGAGCCGGAAGGTCGGGCAGGGGCCCCGCAACCCGCCGCCAGGGCGAGCGCGACGGCAGCGATGCCGGTAGCTCTCGAGAGGATCGTCACGGTGTATTCCTCGGTCCCTGGGCGGCCTCCCCAGGGCAGTCGGGAAAACCTAGCGTGGCCGTGTAAAGACCATGTGAAGAGTGGCCGCCCGCGCCCGCGCCCGCGTCCGCAATCCGCGGCGGCGACTGCGGCGGTCAACAGCGTCGGCAATCAGCGACAGCGGACAGCGGCGGTGCGCAGCCGCACCCCGGCATGTGACTGGTCGTGGCGGTCATCACGCCGTCGGGCTGAGCAGCCGCCACGTCATCGCCCGCACGTGCTCGAAGGCGTCGATGGCGGTCTGCGCCGCGGACGGACTGACGGCTCCTGCCGCGGCGAGCAACAGCAGGTGGCTGTATCTCTCGCTCCGGAAGCACCAGAGAGGGTGCCAGGCACCGCCGCAAGTGAAGCGAAAGAGATTCTCGAACCGTTTTCGACGGTGCCTGGCACCCCCTCTGGCGAGCCTTGCGCGTCTCAGGTTCGCGGGTACCGAGCTCGCGGAGCGAATCACCTGATCACCGATCGCAGTCGCCGATCGCAGTCGCCGATCGCAGTCGCTGCTGACCAAGAAGCGGGCGGGGAAGATCCCCGCCCGCCGCCAGCCATCGAAGCGGAACGGCTACTTGGTCCAGACCTTCTGGCCGCCTGCCGTGATCTCGGACGCCCACATGTCCTGGACCATCTGGACCACGTTGCCTGGGATGGGGACGTAGTCGAGCTCGCTGGCCATCTGGTCGCCGTTGGCGTAGGACCAGGCGAAGAAGTCGAGGACCGCCTTCGCGGTCCGCATGTCGGCCTGGTTCTTGTACAAGAGGATGAAGGAGGCCCCGGTGATGGGCCAGCTGTCGGCGCCGGGCTGGTCGGTGAGCACCTCGTAGAAGCCCGGGGCGTTGGCCCAGTCGGCGTTGGCCGCTGCGGCCTGGAAGGAGGCGATGGTGGGCTCGACGAAGCGGCCTGCCGCGTTCTCCAGCTTGGCGGTCGTCATGTGGTTCTGGAGGGCGTAGGCGAACTCCACGTAGCCGATGGCGCCGTTCACCCGCTGCACGTAGGCGGCCACGCCCTCGTTGCCCTTGCCGCCGATGCCCACCGGCCACGACACGGCCTTGGCGGTGCCGACGTCTGAGTGCCAGGTTGCAGAGATCTTGTCCAGGTAGTTGGTGAAGATCCAGGTCGTGCCGGAGCCGTCCGCGCGGTGCACCACGGTGATCTCGGTCTTGGGCAGGGCCAGGCCCGGGTTGACCGTGGCGATGGCCGGGTCGTTCCACGTGGTGACCTTGCCAAGGAAGACGTCGGCCAGCAGCTCCGGGGTGAGCTTGAGCTGGTTGGGAGCGATGCCCTTCACGTTGAGCACCGGCACCACGCCGCCCATGATCTGGGGCCACTGCACGAGGCCGATCGCGTCCAGCTCCTCTTTCGTGAGGGGCGCGTCGGAGGCCCCGAAGTCGACGGTCCTGGCCTTGATCTGGGCAATGCCGCCGCCGGAGCCGATGGACTGGTAGTTGAGCTTCACGCCGGTCTGCTTGGCATAGGCGTCGGCCCAGCGGGCGTACACCGGGTAGGGGAAGGTGGCGCCGGCACCGTTGATGGTCCTGTCGGCGGCCTCGGCGGTCGGCGCCCAGCGGGCGCCGAGCAGGACGGCCGCGACGGCAATGGCGAGGGTGATGGTACGAACGATGGATCTCATGGTCACCTCCAGTGGGTGGTGGACGCCCGTGCCCGCGGCACGCAGCGGCCGTCTGCCTCCGGGCTCGACGATGCTGGAGCTCATGCTCAGTACTTCAGCTGCAGGGTGAGCTGCAGCTGCCTCTCGTTGGGGATGCTGGGGATGTCGTGGTGCAGGTTGTCATAGGCGAGCAGCCAGTAGTTGCCGGGCAGAAACTGCCAGGCGACGCCGACGATGGTGCGATCCTGGATGTCCGAGGCGCTGTCCTCCCGGTTGGGATCGAAGTGGTCCCAGCGCCCGATGACGCTGAAGTCGGCGGAGCGTGTGAAGCGCACCTCGGAGAACAGGGAGTAACCCTCCTGCTTGCGGGCCTCGCCCGACGGCAGGACCGCCGTGCCGGCCTGGTTGCCGGCTCCGCGGTAGTACTGGCCGGTGGCCACGACCCAGGGGCTCTCGTAGCTGACCATGACGTCGAAGGCGTCCCAGTCCGGAGCCGGCTCGGGCCGGTCTCCCTTGCCCGTGATGCCGAGCACCGAGAGCTGGAGGCCGGGCACCACGTCCGGGACCGGCCGCACGCTGACGCGGGCCTCCATTACCTTGTTGGAGTTCCTCTCGGGAGCATGGTAGCCGGTGCCGTTGAAGACGCCGAGCTGGAAGGAGCCGTAGCGGCCGGCGTAGTGGCTGTCCACGTTCTCCTTGTAGGAGGCCGGCATCTCGCCGCCGAAGTTGCCGCCCACCATGGCGCCGACGTCGGCCGAGTTGAAGATGCCGTTGCGCTCCAGGAACATGGTCCCTTCCATGCGATAACGGTTGATGCTCTCCTCGAAGTCCAGCCACGGCATGTGGGCGATCCCGAACTCCACGTACGGCGAGGTGACAGCGCCCCAGTCGGCGAAGCTGAACTTGCCGTACAGGTACTTGAGCCGCAGCTCCCAGTCGCCGGTCGCGTTCTGGACCAGATCCGGGGTGACCCGGGCCATCAGGTAGGGGGTGATCGTCTTCTGGATGTCGATGTAACCCCGCTTGAGCGTGTACCGACTGTAGTGGGTGGTCTCATTTGGGACGCCTTGGTAGCTCCGTCCGTCCTCGTAGGAGATGTAGGCCAGGGTGCCGATCTTGAGCCCCTGCAGGGCCTTGGGCAGCTCGAAGGTGGGCGGCGCGGCCGTGGCGGCGGTCTTGGTCTGGTCGGCTGCGGCGGCGGTCCCATCCGCGGCGGCGGGCTCGGTCGGCTGTGTAGTCGCCGGCGCCGCTGCCTCGCTCTGGCGCGTGCGGTCGTACTCGGCCTGCACGGCCTCGGCCTGCTCCTGGGTGATCACGCCCTTGGCCACCAGGAGCTCGAGCAGCGGGTCCATGTCCGACGCGCCGGCGATCGACGCCAGGCCGAGCATGGCGACGAGCGCGAGCAGTCCTTCAATCACACGTTGTCGCATCATGTCGTACTCCCTTCTCGATCTCCGTCCGGGACGCAGTCTCGGCACCCCGTGTGAACTTCGCATGAAGGCGGCGTTAAGTCCCTGCTCGCGTCGTAGGCGTTTCACACTGCGTTTACACGAGCTTGACGCCGGCTTCACGTCCCTGTGGTGGCCTGTGCTTCCGGCAGGGCCGTGGGCGCCGGGGGGAGCGAGGTCGGCGATGTATCCAACGCGGACCGTCCAGAACCGAAGGAGGCGCGGAGGTCCCCATCCTCCCGCGTCCGCGCCCGGCACGCGAGGTTCCGTCGAACCCGGGCTCGGGCAGGGGCGCGGGCTCGGGTGTTGGGATGACTGCCCGATTCCGGAGGATTCTGGGGGTTTGTGTCTATAGTGGTCCCGGCAGAACGCACAAAGGAGCGCGCCATGCACCGCCAGTTCGAAGAGGACCTGGAGCAGCTCAAGCAGGCCATCCTGGTCATGGCCGGGCTCGTGGAGAGCTCCCTGGCGGACGCCGCCAAGGCCCTCACCACGCAGGACTCCGAGCTGGCCGAGGAGGTGATCCGGCGCGACGACGAGATCGACCAGTGGGAGCTGGAGGTGGACCGGCTCGCCACCGAGTTCATCGTCCGTCACCAACCCGCGGCCGGCGATCTGCGCTTCGTGATCGTGGCCATCAAGCTCGGGCCGGAGCTGGAGCGGATCGCCGACAACGCCGTCAACATCGCCCAGCGCGTGCTCCACTTGAGCAAGTACCCCCTGCTCAAGCCCCTCATCGACCTGCCGCGGATGCTGGCCCTCGCCCACGCCATGGTCTCGGATGCCATCGCCGCCTACGTGGCCCGGGACGCGGGCGCGGGGCGCGCCATCATCGACCGCGACGACGAGGTGGACAGCCTGTACTGGCAGATCTTCCGGGAGCTGCTCACCTACATGATCGAGGACCCGACCACCATCTCCCGCGCCATCGACCTGATCCTGGTGGCCCGCTTCGCGGAGCGCATCGCCGACCAGGCCACCAACATCGGCGAGGAGGTCGTGTACTTGGCGGAGGGCCGGCTCATCCGTCATCAGCATCCGGACAGCGAGGAGTGAGATGGCGCGCGAGCGTCTCGCCCTGGTGGAGGACGACCCGGACCTGGTGACCACCCTGGCCCTGGCCCTGGAGCGTGACGGTTTCGAGGTGGAGCGCTACCTGACCGGGCGCGACGGCCTCGAGGGCATCCTGGCCAAGCCCCCCGACCTCGTTCTCCTGGACCTCAACCTGCCCGACCTGGACGGCCTCAGCGTGTGCCGGGAGCTGCGCTCCACGCCGGCGGTGGCCGACCTGCCCATCATCATGCTCACTGCCCGCGTGGAGGAGAGCGACCGGGTGCTGGGCCTGGACCTGGGCGCCGACGACTACGTGACCAAGCCCTTCTCCCTGCGCGAGCTCAAGAGCCGGATCCGGGCCCTGCTGAGGCGGCGCAGCCTGGACACCGGGGTGCCGGAGGACGAGTACGCGGACCGCCGGCTGGTGGTGCGCAAGGGACCCATGGACGTGACCGTGGACGGTGGGCTGGTGCGCCTGACGCTGAAGGAGTTCGAGCTCCTGTGGTACCTGATCGGGGTGCGGCCCCGGGTGGCGAGCCGGGAGATGATCCTGGAGCGGGTATGGGGGCTGTCCAGCGAGGTGGAGACCAGGACCATCGACGTCCACATCCGGGCCCTGCGCGCCAAGCTCGGCAACGACGTCATCGAGACCGTCATCGGCGCGGGCTACCGCTTCCGGGGCCTTGCGTGAGCCGGCGCCGCCACCTCCTCCTCGGTGCCCTGCTGGTGTCTCCTCTCGCCGCGCTCGCGGCGGTGCTGACCGCCTGGCGCGGGCCGGCGGCGGTGGCGGGCGTGCTCCTCCTGGCCGCGGTAGTGGCTGCGGTCCTCCATGTCGTCCTGTGGCGCCAGGGGCCGGCGCGCTCCCTGGCTCTGCTCGCCGAGCTGGACGCCACCACCCCGGAAGAGGCGCGATGGCTGCTGCGGGACATCAGGCGCGAGACGGCGCGGTGCGCGGCGGACCGGGACCGGCTCGCCGCTCTCCTGGAGGACCTCTCCTCGGGCCTGGGCGAGGGCCTGGTGGTGGTCACCTCCGAGCTCAGGATCCGCCTCATCAACCCCATGGCCCTGCGCTTCTGCGGTGTTCGCCAGGTGCGCGGCGACTCGCACCTCCTGGACATCCTGCGTGAGCCTGCGGTGGTGGAGGTGTTCGAGGCGGCGGCGGGGGGGTTGCAGCCGCGACCGGCCGTGGTGGAGAACCCCCGCGGGATGTGGGAGGTGCGGGCTTTTCCTCTGCGCGGCGGCGGTGCGGTGGGCCTGCTCTCCGACGTCGGCCTCACCCGACGGGCGTCGGAGTTTCGGCGCCGCTTCGTCCAGGATCTCTCCCACGAGCTGCGCTCGCCCCTGACCGTGCTCCGGACCTCCGTGGAGACCCTGGAGGGGGAGGTGCCCTCCGAGCTCGCCCAGGTCCTGGTCCGCCAGGTGGAGCGCATCGACCGTCTGACCGCCGAGCTGTACGAGCTCGCCTCCATCGAAGCCGGTGAGGTGGACCTGCGGCTGGAGGCAGTTCCGGTGCGTGGCGTGGTGGAGGAGGTCCTGGGCGACTTCCGGCCCGAGGCCGAGCGGGCGCGGGTCACCGTGAGCACCGTAGTTGCAGAGCGCCTGCATTGCCGTTGCGACCGGCGGGGCCTCTACCGGGTGCTGTCCAACCTCGTGGACAACGCGGTCAAGTACAACCGCCACGGCGGGACGGTCCAGGTGCGGGCGAGCTCCGGCGGCGGCGAGGTGACCATCCAGGTGGCGGACACCGGCGCCGGGATCCCTGCCGCCGAGCTCCAGGCGGTGCTGCAGCGCTTCTATCGCGTGGAGCGGGCGCGGACCCCGGGGCGGGGCGGGCTCGGCCTCGGCCTGGCCATCGTCAAGCACCTGGTGCAGCACATGGGGGGCCGCCTCAGCCTGGACTCCACCGAGGGCCTGGGCACCACCGTCACCCTGGTCTTCCCCGAGGCCGGCGAGGCCGACGAAGGGCTCGCGAACAGCTCAGGAACCGCCGCTGGGCCAACCTCGCGCTCCATCCTCCCCTCCTGAGTAACGGGCCGCCGCCAGCGACGGGTGCCAGCACCAGCACCCTGCGGCAGCGTCAGCGATCAGCGTCGGCAACCAGCGGGACCGCCGACCCGCTCATACGGCACGGTTGGCGCCGCGACAAGAGCCCTCCCTCGGGCGTGCCACTGGTGACACTTTTCCGAGGCCACGGGAGTCACCGGCGCGTCGCGGACGGCCGGAAAAGTGTCAGCGGTGGCAACCGCGGACAATGCGCCGCGAGAAGATCGCCCCGCGGCTGCTCCGCGCGCCGGGTTTGACGTCGCGGCGCGAACCCGCTTCAGCGGGTGCTGGGCTCGGGACTGGAGGCCGTCCGCTCCAGCTCGGGACCGGGGCTGTGCACCGGACGCCCGGCCTGGGGCTCGTGCAGCCGCAGCGGGTCGTAGAACACCGACAGCAGGTAGATGGTGTGCTCCGTGATCTTCACCGAGTCCCAGAGCAGGCTGTAGAAGAGGATGCTGAGCCGGGTCTTGGAGGCGTTGCTCTGGATCCTGACGATCTGGTTCTGGTCGAACTCGTGGGCGATCAGACGCAGGTTCCGGTTCAGCGCCCCCACCGCCTCGAGATCCGGCTGGGCCCGGTTGAGCAGCGCCCGGGAGGTCTGGGTGAGGACCTCCACCGTGCCCTGGCGGACCCGGTCCAGCTCCGCCACCTGCTCCGGGAGGAGGCCGGCGTGGTTGTTGGCCACGTGCAGGTGGGAGCGCATCACGATGTCGCGCAGGCTCTCGGAGATCTCCTGCAGGGACGTCAGCGTCTGGGCGTAGCGCTGGGTGTTCTCCACCTCCGTCCACTGCAGCAGGCGGAGCACCTTGAACACGTTGGCGGCGATGATGTTGGCCCACCCCTGGATGCGACGCTGGCCGGCACGCGCGCTCTTCAGCCGGGTTCTGTCCACGGCGATGACGCCGTCGAAGGCCTCGTTCAGGACCGTGCGCACCTCGCGCAGGAAGATGCCGGCGTGCTCGAAGGTGACCTTGATCGCCGCCTCGGAGTCCTTGATCTTGCGGAGGTTGAAGACCTCGATGGCCTGCTCCTGCTGCTCCCTGGCCCGGTGCACGCGGTGGGTGCGGTAGATCACGAACGCGGCCAGACAGGCGATGCCCACCACCGCCGGCGCCCGGCCGAAGAAGATGGCGGCGGCGAAGATCGACGACACGGTGAACGCCATCATGGCGGTGAAGAACCACCCGCCGATGACCGTGAGGACGCCGGTCACCCGGTACACCGCACTCTCCCGTCCCCACGCCTGGTCGGACAGGGAGGTGCCCATGGCCACCATGAAGGTCACGTAGGTGGTGGACAGGGGCAGCTTCAGGGAGGTGGCGAAGGAGATCAACGTGGCCGCCACCATGAGGTTGACGGCAGCCCGCACCAGGTCGAAGGACGGCACCTTGCCCTGGGCATCGGGGGTGGGACGATAGGTGGAGCGGTCGAAGCGCCGGGCCACCCAGGTCCGCGCTCGCTCGGGGAACACTCTGCTGACGTTCTCGAACAGAGAGGCCATCAGGCGCACGACGGCCTGGGAGAGGACCGTGGACTCGAAGCGCTCGAAGCCCTCCTCCTGGCGGCCGAGGTGGACCGCAGTCCTGGTCACGGTCCGCGCCTTGCGCGAGACCCAGAGGGTCACCGCCATGATGACGCCGGCGATCAGCAGGTAGCCGGTGTTGGAGCGCACCGGCAGGCGCAGGGCGTCCATGGTCTGCGCGAGGGGGTCGGCCGACGCGCTCGCGACCTTGAAGGCGCTGATGCCGGCCAGGGGCACGCCGATGAAGTTCACGAGGTCGTTGGCGGCGAAGGCCATGGCCAGGGCGAAGGTGCCGACCAGGACGACGGGCTTGAGGATGTTGGCGCCCGAGGTCACCACCGCGACCTGGAGGACGATCGCCGCGACCACGAACGAGAACCCGAGGATGAGGGCCGTGTGGCCGGTGATCCAGGCCACGGTGGCCTCGGACAGGAAGGACGCGCCGCGGGCCCCCTTGACGACGATGAAGTAGATGATGAGGGCCATGGCGGCGCCGCCCCACAGGCCGCCCCAGCGCCGCAACCGGCGCTCGTAGTCGAAGGTGAACAGGATGCGGGTCACGAACTGGACCGCTGCTCCGACCGCGAAGGCCACCGCCACCGACACCAGGATGCCGAAGATGATGGCCAGGGCCTTGCTGGTGTTGATGTAGTCCACCACCTGTCCCCAGGTGCCCCCGGCGCGGAGGACCTTGATGAGGGAGACCGCCACCGCCGCGCCGAGGAGCTCGAAGACGATGGAGACGGTGGTCGACGTGGGCAGCCCGAAGGTGTTGTACAGGTCGAGCAGCATGAGGTCGGTGAGCATCACCGCCAGGAAGAGCACCATGAGCTCTGGCATGGTGAAGAGCTCGGGGTGGAAGATGCCCTTGCGGGCCACCTCCATCATGCCGCTGGAGAAGGTCACCCCGGCCAGCATGCCGAGGGTGGCGATGATCATGATGACGCGTCGCGGCGCGACCCTGGAGCCCACCGACGAGGTGAGGAAGTTGGTCGCGTCGTTGGACACGCCGACGATCAGGTCGGAGATCGAAAGCCCGACCAGGATGATGATCGCCGCGAGGAAGATACCCATGCGTTGAAATGGATTCACGGTCCCAGGGGGACCGTCGCCCCGTCCGCGCACACCCTATTACAGCCCGGCAAGGATGACAATGTCTCGGTGTCGCCGGGACGGTGGCAGTGCCTCAGCTCGCTGCTGCGGCCACCTCCCGCGCCTGGGCGCGGGCGGCCGGTGCGGCCACGGCGGTGGGACCGCCGTCGATGACGGGGGAGGAATGCCCCTCGCTGAGCACGGCAGACGCGGGCATCGCCACGACACCACCATGAGCGGTGCACGTCATGGACTGTGGAATCGGAGGTTAACTCTCGATGAAGAGGACGGCGGCGGCAGCCAGCGCCACCCTCGCTCCGGGAGCACCAGAGAGGGTGCCAGGCACCGCCGCAAATGATGCGATCGAGTGCTCCGACGCGATTTCGACGGTGCCTGGCACCCGCTCTGGCCTACCCGAAGCGCAGGAGAGAGGCAGCGCGCCCTTCTGCCGGAGCCTCGCCGACGCGGGGCGTCATTCTTCAGCGTTTGCTACAGTTGGGACATGCAGATCATCGTCAATCCTGCGGCCGCAGGGGGGAGGGTGGGCCGTGACTGGCCGTCCCTCGCTCCCCGCCTGGCCGGGCTGGGCCTGGCGGCGGAGACGGTGCTGACCCACGCCCCGGGCCACGCCACCGAGCTCGCCGCGCGCGCCGTGGCCGACGGCCACGAGCTGGTGGTCGTGGTGGGCGGCGACGGCACCCTGTGCGAGGCGGCGGCGGGGCTCTATCGAGCGGGGGGCGGCCGGCTGGCCATGCTGCCCCTGGGCACCGGCAACGACGCGGCCCGCACCCTGGGCGTTCCCCTGGAGCTGGAGGCGGCGGTCGGGGCCGCCCTCGACGGCCGAAGGCGCGCCGTGGACCTGATCAGGGTCGGCGACGAGGTGGTGGTGAACGCCATCGGCATCGGCCTCACCGGGGACATCAACCGGCGTGCGGCGCGCCTCAAGAAGGTGCGCGGGATCGCCGCCTACCTGGTGACGGCCACCATCTCCATGGTGCGCTTCCCCACCCCGGTGGTGCGCCTCGAGACCCCCGATGTGGTCTGGCAGGGACCCATCACCCTGATCGCGGTCCACAACGGTCCCACCACGGGTGGCGGCTTCCGCCTCACGCCCGGCGCCGAGCCCGACGATGGTCACCTGGACGTGACCCTGGTGCCGGGGTTGAGCGTCCTGGGCCGGCCGCCGCGGCTGCTGGCGGCCATGGCCGGCCGTCTGGGCCGGATGCGGGGCACGGTCGAGGTGCGGGCGCCCTGGCTGGAGCTGGCCTTCACCGATCCGCTGCCCGCGCACCTGGACGGCAATCAGGTCCTCCTGGAGCCGCCCTCCGCACGCTTCGAGGTGCTGCCCGGAGCGCTCACCATCCAGGTCGCCGCGGAGCCCTGCGGCACGACCTCGACCGCGGCCAGGAGCACCACCAGCGGCCGGGGTCAGTAGACGGCGGCAGCGGCAGTGAGCGGTGGTCGGGGGCAGTGGGCAGCGACGGCGTCAGCGGGCGGCGGCAGCGACCCGCGGCCGCGGACGCGGACGTGGGATCGTTGACACGACTCGGCGCTTGTGTTACAAGGATTTCCCTTTTGGGGAGAGGTGTGGGTTATGGCTGACTACGCGATCATACAGCACGGCGGCAAGCAGTACCGGGTGAGCCCGGGAGACGAGCTGCTGGTGGAGAGGACCGACCCGGGTCTGGGCGCCGGCGATGCCATGCTCTTCGAGCAGGTGATGGTCGTGGGCCGGGGCGAGGACGTGCGGATCGGGCGCCCCCTTCTGGACGGCGCCGTGGTCCGTGGCCAGGTCGTGGCCCCGGAGCGGGGCAAGAAGGTGATCGTCTTCAAGAAGAAGCGGCGCAAGGGGTACAAGCGCACCAAGGGCCACCGCCAGGACTACTACCGGGTCCGGGTCGAGGCGATCGAGGCGTAGGGAGATCTCATGGCACACAAGAAAGGGCAGGGCTCGAGCCGCAATGGTCGTGACTCCCACGCCCAGCGTCTAGGCACCAAGGTCGGCGACGGGCAGCGGGTCACGGCGGGCACCATCCTGGTCCGTCAGCGCGGCACCCGGTTCAAGCCGGGCGTCAACGTGAAGCGGGGCAACGACGACACCCTCTTCGCCACCGCTGACGGCCAGGTCCAGTTCAGAAGCCGGGGCCGGTTGGGCCGCTTCATCAGCATCCTCACCGCGTGATCGGAGGCATGCCGCGCACGCCCGTTCCGAGGAGGGCGATGCGCCGGCGCTCATCCAGGCGATGCTCATCGATTCGGCCGAGATCACGGTGCGCGCGGGCTCGGGCGGCAACGGTTGTGTGTCGTTCCGGCGCGAGAAGTACGTGCCCCGGGGCGGTCCCAACGGCGGCGACGGCGGCCATGGGGGTGACGTCGTCCTGCGCGTGGACAGAGGCTTCAACACCTTGCTCCACATCCATCACCGACGCCTGATCCGGGCGGCGCGGGGCCGCCACGGCGAGGGCTCCAACCGCACCGGCGCCAGCGGGGCGACCGAGGTGATCCCCGTGCCCCCCGGCACGGTGGTCCGGGATGGCGACTCGGGCGAGGTGTTGGGCGACCTCGTCAAGGACGGCCAGGAGCTGGTGGTGGCCAGCGGCGGTCGGGGCGGGCGCGGCAACGCGCGGTTCGCCACCTCGGTCAACCAGGCGCCGCGCACCGCGGAGCCCGGCCGTCCCGGCGAGGAACGGACCCTCCTGCTCGAGCTCAAGCTGATCGCCGACATCGGGTTGGTGGGCCTACCCAACGCGGGGAAGTCGACGCTGCTCTCCAGGCTCTCGGCGGCGCGCCCGAAGGTGGCGGACTACCCTTTCACCACCCTGGAGCCGCACCTCGGCGTGGTGGCGGCGCCGGACGAGCTGAGGTCCCTGGTGCTCGCGGACATCCCCGGGCTCATCGAGGGCGCACACGATGGCGCGGGCCTGGGTGACCGGTTCCTGCGCCACGTCGAGCGTTGCCGCGCCCTCGCCCACCTGGTGGACCTCACCGAGGAGGACGTCCTCGAGGAGCGGGTGGCGACCATCCGCGACGAGCTCGAGGCGTACTCGAGCCAGCTCGCTGCGCGGCGTTGGTTCCTGGTGGGCACCAAGGTGGACGCGGTGGCCGATCGTGAGGGCGCGGCCGGGGCTCTGGCCGCCGTGGCGGAGGCCAATGACGTGCCGTGGTGTGTCATCTCCGCGGTGAGCGGCGCGGGAATCCCGCGCCTGGTTGGTATGCTGTTCGAGATCGGGGAGGCTGAGAAGGAGGCATGACGCAGCGGATCGCGGTCTACGGGGGCGCCTTTGACCCCTTCCACCTCGGGCATCTGGTGCCCACGGTGCGTGCCCAGGAGACCTTCCACTTCGACGCCGTGTACTTCGTTCCCGCCGGGAACCCGCCCCACAAGCAGGGTGAGCCCCTGACCCCGGCGACCCACCGCCTGGCCATGGTGGCCATGGCGACCCTCCCCTACGAAACGTTCTTCGCCAGCGACGACGAGGTGTTCGCCACCGGGTACACCTACACCGTGGACACGGTGAAGCGCTATCTGGACCGATTCCCCGACGCCATCCTGTACTTCCTGTTGGGGTCGGACTCCTTCTCCCAGATCGCCACCTGGGAGCGATGGCGAGAGCTGGTGGATCTGGTGCACATGGTGGTGCTGCACCGGGCCCACATGTGGGGTGACGAGCTCCGCGACCGTGTCCCGTCCGAGCTGCTCGGGAGGCTGCGGCTGGTGGCGCCCTTCGCCCGGGTGCCGGATCCCTCGGACCACACCATCTACCTCCTCGACCATGAGCCGTTCCCCATCTCCGCCACCTCCATCCGTGAGCGTCAGAGCCGCGGCCTGCCCATCCGCGAGCTGGTGCCCCATGAAGTGTTCACCTACATCGAGAAGTACCGTTTCTACCGGACCGGCGGCGGTGATGTTGTCACCTGAGACCATGGCTCCCCTGCGCCACGCCGCCCAGGCCGCCTCCGGCCGCAAGGCCTTCCACATGGTCGGCCTGGACGTGTCGGGCCTGACCTCCTACACGGACTCGCTCCTCATCTGCTCCGCCGCCTCGGAGCGCCAGGTGGGCGCCATCGCCAAGGCGGTGTCGGAGACCCTGCGCGGTGAAGGACGGAAGCCTCTGCACGTGGAGGGAGGCGCGCACTCGGATTGGGTGCTCATGGACTACGGGGACTTCGTGGTCCACGTCTTCACCGAGGAGAAGCGATCCTACTACGGGCTCGACAGCCTGTGGGGGGATGCCGAGCGGCTGGAGCCGGCCAGTCTGGGCGTCGCTGACGGGCGGGGGACGGAGCGCGGGTGAGGGTCAGCGTGCTCTGGTTCGGCCGGCCCTCGGCCAGCCCCTTCGAGGGAGAGGTCGCCACCTATCGGGCTCGGGTACAGCGCCGCTGGCCGGCGGCCGACGTCGCCCTGAAGCCGGCCGCGGGCAACCGCGCCTCGGATCCTCTCCGCGCCCTGCACAAGGAGGCGGAGGCTGCCCAGGCGCACCTGGCGGGCGACTGGCTCCGCGTCGCTCTGGATGAAGAGGGGGAGTGTCTGGACAGCGTGGGTTTCGCCCGCCTCCTCGGCGATGCCGAGGATAAAGGAAGGGCCGGCGTGGGGTTCATCATCGGCAGCGATCTCGGCCTCGACGGCGCCCTCAGGGCCGCGGCCGACCACCGGCTGTCCCTGAGCAGGATGACCCTGCCCCACCTGCTGGCCCGCTTGTTCCTGTGGGAGCAGCTGTTTCGGGCGACCCACATCCTGGGTGGTGGTGGATACCACCGACAACGCGTACAATGACCCGCGCGCCGGGGCCGGCGCCGACCTCGGGAGGCTCTGACCGATGAGACAGAGAGATCAAGAACGGTTCCGCAAGCTGCTCCTCGACAAGCGGACGGAGGTATGGAGTCGGGTGGCGGACGCCCGCTCCAGTGAAGATGCGGGGGACGAGATCGACGCCCCCGACCTGGCCGACCGCGCCCTCTCCACCATCTCACGCGACCTGCTCTTCCAGCTCTCCGCGGGTGAGCGTCAGATTCTGCGTGCCATCGATGACGCCCTGGTCCGCCTCGATGACGGGAGCTTCGGCTCCTGCGTCAACTGTGGCAGCACCATCCAGGTGGGAAGGTTGCAGGCGGTGCCGTGGGCCCGCCACTGCATCGAGTGCCAGGAGCTCCAGGACCAGGGCAAGATCTGATCCGGCGCCGCGCGAGGTGACCGTGTGCAGGATCCGAGGACGGTGAGCGACGCCGGGGCCACCCTCGCGCTCGTCGCATCCAGCGACGACTTCCTGCTCGAGCGGGGTCTCGGCCGCGCGGTGGCGTCCGCCACCGAGGCCTTCGGCGGCGTGGAGCCCGAGGTGCTGGCGGAGGAGGTCACGCCGGAGATGGTGGCGGTGGAGCTCTCCTCGCCGTCCCTGTTCGCCCCGGCTCGGGTGCTCGTGCTGAGAGATGTGCGCCCCTGGCTGGGGGGGGCCGCCCCCCCGGGAGCCCCGGCCCGGGAGGCCAACGATGATCTCGAGCCGCTTCTCGCGGCCCTCGGCGACGGCCTCGGCGACGGGGTGGCCCTGGTGATGGGGGCCTGGTGCCAGCGCCGGCCCGGCGGTCCCCTCGTGGAGGCCGTGGCCCGCCTGGGGAGCTTCACGTGGATTCCCCTGCCCGAGCCGCCCAAACCCTGGGAGGAGGTGCTGTTGTCCGCTGAGCAACGGCGCCTGCTGGGGGCATTGCTGAGGGAGGCGGCGCCCGGGGTGGACTTCGCCCCGGCTGCCGAGGACCTGCTCTTGGAGCGGCTCGGCTTCGCCCCGCGGCTTCTCGTCTCCGAGGCGGTCAAGCTGGCGGCGGCGGGAGCTGGCGCGGTCGTGGACGAGGAGCTGGTCCGCCGCCTCACCTTCCCCCGGGAGCGCTCCCTGGAGGTGGTCCGGGACGCGGTGCTGGCGCGCGACCTGCACACCCTCCTGGACCTTCTGCGGGCGGCGGAGGCCGGCGTCGGGGTGCGGGACTGGCAGGGACGGCGCCTGGAGAGCGCGGGGCTGGCGGCCGTGCTCTTCAGCCAGGTCTCCAACCTGCTCCAGCAGATGCTCGCCCTGCGCCGGATCGCGGCGGCGGCGGGGATCACCCAGGAGCTCGACCCGGGCCGCACCGGGGCCCGGGGGTGGTACAAGGGACGCTTCACTCCTCGCATCGCTCCCGTGGTGCTGGAGGAGGTGGCGAAGGACGGCGGATCGCCCCTCGTACGGCGTGGCAAGCCTCCCACGGCGTGGACCCTGTCGCGCCTTTTCGCCGGCGCCGCACGCTGGCAAGACGACGAGCTGGTGGAGGCTCTGGCCGACGGAGGCGATGTGGAGGCGGGACTGCGCGGTGCGCTGCCCCTGGCGGTGCTCTCGGGCTGGCTGGTCCGCCACGTCGCCCGTCCGTGAGGTGACAGGCTCCGGGAGCACCAGAGAGGGTGCCCGGCACCGTCTCTGGCCCATCCGATCTGATGCCTCTCGCAACGCGCCGATTCCGTCGATGCGTTCCCCGTGGTTGCCACCGCTGCCCACGGGGAAGCTGCAAGCGGAGCCGGGTCACCAGTGGAACGCCCAAGGCACGGGCTGTTGTCAGGGGCGCCTGGTGGCTTCCCACGGATAGCGATGCGCGTCACTGCGCGGGGTGCAGAAGACGCCACGTCATCGCACGCACGTGGTCGAAACCGTCGATGGCGATCTCCGCCGCGGATCGGTTGACGGCTCCGGTCGCGGCAAGGAGCCGCAGGTGGCTGTCGACTTCCTTGGCGGAGGCATAGGCGATCCGCCAGTGGTGCAGCCGGTCTCGACCGGACCGGCCGTGGCCTTCAGCGAGGTTCGCGGGCACCGAGCTTGCGGAGCGAATCAACTGGTCGCCGATTGGCTTCAGTGGAGCCGGCAACCTCATCACGAGCTTGATCGCAGCGCCCGCGGCTTCGAGCGCCAAGCGGTGAGCAGCGAGGCCGGGCTCAGTGTTCGCGTCGAGCATGGTCATCTCCGGGTCGTTCATGCTCTTCCTGACAAGCCGGTGGCCGGCCCATGTCAAGGGTGCGGAGCACCGGGCTTTAAGCCCGGCTTGCCCTTGACATGGGCCGGCCACCGGCTAGGTTTCACCAGGAACGACCCGGAGTGACCATGCCGCCGTCCACTGCCGCCGTCCACTGCCGCCGTCCACTGCCGCCGTCCACTGCCGCCGTCCACTGCCGCCGTCCACTGCCGCCGTCCACTGCCGCCGTCCACTGCCGCCGTCCACTGCCGCCGTCCACTGCCGCCGTCCACTGCCGCCGTCCACTGCCGCCGTCCACTGCCGCCGTCCACTGCCGCCGTCCACTGCCGCCGTCCACTGCCGCCGTCCACTGCCGCCGTCCACTGCCGCCGTCCACTGCCGCCGTCCACTGCCGCCGTCCACTGCCGCCGTCCACTGCCGCCGTCCACTGCCGCCGTTCGCAGGGGCATCGCGCTCGAAACGGTCCTCGGTCGGGTTACACTGTGTACGAACATGGCACAGCAGGCGCTGGTGTGGCTCGTGGACGACGACCCGGCGATCCGGGAGCTGATCTCGTTCATGGTGTCGAGGGCGGGCTACGACGTGGAGGGCTTCGCGTCCGGCGCCGAGGTGCTGGCCAGCCCGGGGCGGCCGGCTGCGGTCCTCCTGGACCTGATGATGCCGGAGGTGGACGGCGTCGAGGTGCTCAAGGAGCTGTCCCGACGCCACCCGACGCTGCCGGTGATCATCCTCACCGCCGTCAACGACGTCAGCCAGGCGGTGGAGGTGACCAAGCTCGGCGCGTACGACTACCTCACCAAGCCCGTGGATCAGGAGCGTCTCCTGACCACGTTGGCCCGGGCGGTGTCCCACCACGATCTCGAGCAGGAGGTCGGCCGACTCAAGAAGGAGCTCAGCGACCGCTATCACCTGCACAGCATCGTCGGCTCGTCCGCCGCCATGCGGCGCGTGTACGACCTCGTGGAGAGGGTGTTGGAGTCGGACATCACGGTGTTCGTCTCCGGTGAGAGCGGGACCGGCAAGGAGCTGGTCGCGAAGGCCATCCACTACGGCTCCCTGCGCTCCGACGGTCCGTTCGTGGATGTCAACTGCGCCGCCATCCCGGAGGGGTTGCAGGAGAGCGAGCTGTTCGGTCACGAGAAGGGTGCCTTCACCGGCGCCGTCACCACCCATCCCGGCAAGTTCGAGCAGGCCCAGGGGGGCACCATCTTCCTGGACGAGGTCGGGGAGATGTCCGCCTCCGCCCAGGCGCGGCTGCTCCGTGTGCTCCAGGAGAGGAGCTTGCAGCGCGTGGGAGGCACCAAGCGCATCGACCTCGACGTGCGCGTCATCTCGGCCTCCAACCGGGAGCTGGAGGAGCTGGTGGCCGACGGGGCCTTCCGCCAGGATCTCTACTACCGCCTGGTGGTCTTCCCCATCCACCTGCCGCCCCTGCGCGACCGTCGGGAGGACATCCCCGCCCTGGTGGAGCACTTCCTGGCCAAGTACGCGACGGATGCCGGGAAGAAGGTGACGAGGGTGGAGCCGAAGGCCATGGAGTGCCTGGTGCAGTACGGATGGCCGGGCAACGTGCGGGAGCTGGAGAACGTGATCCACCGCTCCCTGCTGGCCTCTGCCGGCCTGGTCCTGGACCAGGTCGACCTGCCCACCGGCCTCACCCCCGGTGCGCGGGTGGACGAGCAGACGGCGGCGGCGGCGGTGGGGGACCTGGTCAACCTCTCCGAGCTGGAGAAGAACGCCATCCGCGCGGCCCTCGACCGTTTCGGCGACAACCTCTCCGATGCCGCCCGCCAGCTCGGCATCGGCCGTTCCACCCTGTACCGGAAGATCGAGCAGTACGGGCTGCGCGCGAAGAAGGACTGAACGGCGGCCTCCCGCCCTCTAGAGAACGTCGTCCCAGCCCCGGGCTGCCAGCTCCGCCACCAGGTCCTTGACCCGCTGTGCCTCAGCCGCCGGTACCACCAGCACCGCATCCTGGGTGGCCACGACCACCAGGTCGTGGATGCCGGCCGTCGCCACCAGCGTTCCATCGCCCACCAGGAGGTTCCCCGAGCCGTCCAGGGCCAGGGCCCGGCCCAGGGTGCTGTTGCCGGCGGGGTCCCGGTCGAGCAGAGGGGCGAGCGCCGGCCACGACCCGACGTCGGACCAGCCGAAGTCCACCGGTATGGTCCAGCACCGTCGGGCGCCCTCCATCACCCCGAAGTCCACCGAGATGCGGGGCAGGGTGGGGTAGACCTCCGCCAGCGTGGTCGCTTCGCGGGGCGTGCCGAGGTCCTCCGCGATCCGCGCCAGACCGGCGGCGAGCACGGGAAGCTGGCGCTCGAGCTCTTCGAGCAGCTCCGCGGCCCGCCACACGAACATGCCCGAGTTCCACAGGTGTGCGCCCCCGTCCAGGTAGCGGCGGGCCGTCTCCAGATCGGGCTTTTCCACGAAGCGGAGCAGACGATGGAGCGGCCAGCCCCCGACCCGGGTGTGCGGGGATCCCACCTCCAGGTAGCCGTAGCCCGTCTCGGGGCCGGTGGGGCGGACGCCGAAGGTGAGCAGGCCGCCCTCTGCGACCACCACCTCCGCGGCCACCGCAAGGGCGCTGCGGAAGCTGTCCTCGGCCACGATCACGTGGTCCGAAGGCAGCATGGCGCACACCGCCTCGGGGTCGGCGGCCAGGGCGATGTGGGCGGCCAGGCCCGCGCAGGCGGCGGTGTCACGGCCCTCGGGCTCGACGAGCACGTGGTCGGTCTCGAGCTCGGGCAGCAGCTCCCTGGTGCTGCCGGCGGTGGCGGCGGTGGTCACCACCCAGGTGTTGGCGGCTGTGACCAGGGGAGAGAGCCTCTCGAAGGTGGCCCGGAGGATGGGGCGGTCGCCGGCGAGGGCGAGGAGCTGCTTCGGTCGTGAGCGCCGGGACAGGGGCCAGAACCTGGTCCCGGGGCCACCGGCCATGATCACCGCGTGCAGCATGGGCTCGCTCCCTCCTCGGACCCGGCGATTCTACGCGACCGCATCCAGGACCGCGTCCAGGCTGTCGATGCGCTCGTAGGGGGCGTCGTCGAAGGCGCCGTGACGGTCCAGGAGGAGGGCGCTGAGGCCGGCCCGCTTCGCCCCCTGATAGTCCTCGTAGGGGCTGTCGCCGACGTGGATGGCCTGGGCTGGCGCGACCCCCAGCCGGTCGAGGGTGCGGTGGAAGATGGCCCGGGCCGGCTTCTCGACGCCCTCCAGGGCCGACACCGCCAGTGCATCCAGCCACCGGTCGATCCCGAGATGGTGGAGAATCGCTGGCAACCGCCCGTCCCAGTTGGAGATCACGGCCAACCGCAGGCCACGCCCGTGCAGCTCACGCAGGGTGTCCAGCGTCTCCGGGAAGGGGTGCCAGACATCGCTGGAGGCGAAGGCCCGGTAGAGATCGTCCAGGAGCGGCTCCCAGGGGGCCTCGTGGTCCAGCCGCGCCACCACCTCGCGCACGAGGGCGCCCCACCAGGCGCGCTCCCCGCCCGGCTGCGAGCTGTACCGGTCGCGCCCCGGCTCGGAGTGGCGCTGCATGTGGGCCCACGCCTCGGCGAACACGGGGGCCACCTCGTCGGGGTCCACCGCACGTCCGTAGCGGCTGAGCTGACGGGCGTAGATGACCGGCGGCGCCGGATCGGAGTAGAGGAGGGTGTTCCCGGCATCCAGGGTGACGGCGGCGACGGTGTGCTCGGTCACCCCCGCATTCTAGCCTGGACCGTAGGCGCCCCCCGCGCATCCGCGATCGTGCCAAGAGTTAGAAGTTAGGAGTTAGAAGTGAGGAGTCTCCCCTTCCGCCCGGGAGGTCCCGCCGGGGACCGGGGGAGGGAAGGGTGACGTCTCGCTTCTCACTTCTGAGTTCTCACGGGGCCGTGGACGGCTCCGCGATCTGCGATACTGGGCCGATGTGGTGGGGAACCCGCCTTGGCGGCCGGTGCGGCGGACCATCGGCCTTGGGAGTGCGAGCTCGGGCGCGGCACTCGTTCTCGCGGTGACGGTGCCGGCGGCGGCGTCGAGCATCGCGGAGAGCTTCTCCGACCACGTCGAAGCGGCGGTGGCGCACGGGCTGAAGCCCCGGGACTTCCAGCACCTCTTCCTGGCCTTCCAGTGGCGCGACGAGCTGCCGGATCTCGGGCTCGCCGAGGCTGCCCTGGACCGCCTGGCCGGGGTGCGGAGCAGTGACCCCCTCATGGCCGCCGAGGTGCGCAGCCTGCGGGCGCACCTGGCGGTGGAGGCGGGGCGGCCGGACGTGGCTCGGGAGCTGTTCCGGGGGCTGGGCGGGCTGGCCGCGTGGTGGGTGAGCGGTCCGGTGGCCGTGGCCGAGCTCGACGACATCGAGGAGGCGAGACCGCCGGGGGCGGCTGCCCAGTGGCGCTCGGCGTCCGGGACGGATCCCCTGGGCTGGGTGCGGGTCGCGGGCCTGGCGTGGCCGGCGCGGCGCCAGCTCGTCTACCTGGCCACCACGGTGGTGAGCGATCGCGAGCAGCCGGTGGCCGTCCGGGTGGGCGCCGCACAGGTGGCGCGGGTCTGGCTGAACGGCGAGGACCTGCTGACCACGCCGCACCCTCTGCAGCGCGCGGAGGACCAGCACGCCGCCTCCTCCTGGCTGCGCCGGGGTGACAACCTGCTGGTGGTGGCCGTGGCCTCGGAGAGCGACGACTGGTGGTTGCGGGCGCGGGTGACGGCTCCCGACGGCTCCCCCCTGGAAGGCGTGCGCGAGGTCGAGCAGGCGCCGCGCCCGACCGCGGCCGTGGCGCGCCGGCCGGCGACGGTGCGGACCCTTGAGGAGGAGCTCCGTCGCGACGTGACCCGGGGCGCCGATGGCGCCGCCATCGCCCTGGCGGCCTACCTGGTGGCCCGCCACCCTGAGCCCCAGGGCTCGGGCGAGGCGGAGGTGATGTGCCGCACCGCCCGTGCCGATGCACCGGGGGATGCCCGCCTGCTGGAGTGGATGCTCACCACCGATGCCGCCCAGGCACGCCGGCTCCTCAGGGATGCGGTGGCGGCAGCGCCCGACCTCTTGCCCGCCCGGATCCAGCTCGCCCGCTCCTACGCCCGGGGGGGTCTCGTGGAGGAGGGCCTGCGGTCTCTGGCGGACATCGGGGACCCGGCCGCCCGAGCCACTCGGCATGAGCTGGAGACCATCCTGTGGGGGCCCATCGCCCTGCCCTGGCTGGCGCAGACCTCGGCCGCCGCACCCGCGTCGATGGCGGCGGCGGCGGCGCTGGGCCGGGCGGCCCTCAATGCCAGGCGCTGGGATCTGGCGCGGACCGCTCTGGAGCGTCTCCAGGCGGTGGCGCCCGCGGCCCAGGACACCCTGGTGCTGCGGCAGCGGTTGGCCCAGGCGTGCGACGACGGGGCCGAGCTGCGGGCCCTGCTCGCGGCCAGCCTGGACGCGGACCCCAATCAGCCCGAGGTGCGCATCCGGCTGGCGCGGATGATGGCGGCCGGGGGCGGTGACGGCGCTCTAAAGGTGGTGCAGCAGGGCCTCGACCGCTGCCCCGATCACGTGGACCTCCTCCTCGAGCTGGCCACGCTCGAGCACGCCCGGGGCGAGGAGGATCGGACGGTTCAGCTGGCGCAGCGGGTGCTCGAGCTGCGGCCCCAGGAGCGCAGGGCGCAGCGCCTGCTCAGCCTTCTCGGCCACGAGGCCGAGGACCTGGCGTGGGTGCGCTCCCCCCACGACCTCTGGGAGCTGGCGGGGAGCGCGACGGAGAGCACACCGGTCACGGTCCTTCTCGACCACACCGAGGTCCGCTTCCTGCCCTCCCAGCTCACCGAGCGCCGGGTCCAGCGGGCGTGGCTCATCCGCGACGCCGACCGCGCCAGCGAGTTCGCCGCCCAGCAGCTGCCCTACGTCGCCGAGCGCCAGCGTCTGCGGGTGCTGGCGGCGCGCATCCTGCGCGCAGACGGCAGCGAGATCGCGGCGCGTCAGGCCGACACCCCCCGCCTCGCGGATCCCGAGTTCAACCTGTACTACGACACCCGCCTCCGCGTCCTGCGCTTCCCGAAGCTCGAGGACGGCGACCTGATCGAGGTGTCCTACGTGCTCAGCGAGACCGCGGAGGCCAACGAGACCGGCGCCTACGAGGGGGGCATCGTGCGCTTCGGCCACCACGCGCCGACGCTGGTGGCCGAGGTCGAGCTGTCGGGTCCGGAGCATCTGCTGCCGGCCTGGGAGCTGGTGAACGTGGAGGGGACGCCGGTGCGCAGCACCCAGGACGGCATCACCCACCTCCGGTGGAGCTGGAGGCAGGTAGCGGCGGTGCCCGAGGACCTGCCGCCGTCGCCGCCGGACCTGGTCATGCCTTACCTCGTGTACTCCAACCACCCGGAATGGGGCGATCTCGCGACCTGGTACGAGCGCCACGTCGCCTCCCGAGTGCGCCCCTCGCGGCAGGTGGAGGAAACGGCGGCGCGCCTCACCGAGGGGGTGACGGACCGTCTCGAGAAGATCTCCCGCATCTACCTCTTCGTGACCATCGAGATCCGCTACGTGGGCCTGGAGTTCGGGGAGCACCGTTTCCGCCCGTTCTCCGCCGACTGGGTGCTCTCGCACCGGATCGGCGACTGCAAGGACAAGGCGGCTCTCCTGGTGGCGCTCTATGACGCGGCGGGGATTCCGGCTCGGATGGTGATGGTGCGGACGGCGGACCAGGGCGTGGCGCCGTACCACCTGGCCGTGCTGGAGACCTTCAACCACGCCATCGCCTACCTGCCGGAGGATGATCTGTGGCTGGACGGCACCGCGGCCGGGCACGCCACCTACCCGCCCCCCAGCCTCTGCCAGGGCGCGCAGGTGCTGGTGGTGGACGGTCCCGACAGCCGGCCCCGCATCACTCCCACGCCGGGCGCGGGACTGGCCACCTACCACTACACCCTGCGGCCGGGAGAGCAGCCCGGTGTGGTGGCTCTGACCGTGCGCAACGAGGACACCGGGGAGGCTGCGGACCGGCGCCGGTCCCAGCTCGCCGGCAGCCACGATCCCCGGCGCCTGGCGGCGTGGCTGCAGGCGCAGTTCCCCGGCGCCGACGTGACCGGTGAGCCGGTGTTGCGTCTGGTGCCGGGGCGGGATCCCACCGTCGTCGAGATCGACGGCGTCGTGTCGCGGTCGGCCTTGCTGGGAGCGGGTGGGATTCGCGCCTTCCCGGGGGCCGTGGAGCTGGTCGGCCAGGTGGCTCCCGGTGATCGTCGGAGCGGTCCCCTGCTGCTGCCGGTGCGGCCGGACCTGCGCTGGAAGCTGGAGGTCGAGCTCGGTCGCGCGCCCGCCTCCGTGCCGGGCGACGTCGATGTCAGCACCCGCTACGGCAGGCTGACCATCCACTACGAGACCTCCGCCACCGGCTATCGGGTGGACGGCTTCATCCATCTCGAGGCGCTGCGGGTGGAGCCCGCCGAGGTGCACGCCCTGCGCGACTTCCTGGTGGGTGCGGAGCGCGACCTGGGGCGCCTCCTGGAGGTGCCATGACCACCGCGGGCCCACTCCGCTCGGCCCTCGCGGCGCTGGTCGCTGTGGCGGCCCTGGGGGGAGCGGCGCCTGCCGCCGCCGGCTGGTTCGACGTCTACCGGGCCGACGCCGGGTTGGACCTGGAGAGGGCGCGGCAGCTGGCGCTGGAGACCGTCGCCGACGCACCGGAGAGCCCCGACGCGGTGGCCGCCGCCGCCTGGTGGCGGGCCAACCTGTCGAACCTGCGGGCCCCTGCCGAGATCGTTGACGCAGTGGGCGAGCCCCGGGACCCCGAGCTCGCCTTCATCGTCCATCTCGTGGAGGGACAGCTCGCCGACCGGCCCCCGAACGGTGCCCTGGCGAAGGCCGAGGTGGCGGGACCGTTCGGGAGCTTCTCGACCCTCGACCTGGAGCGGACGGTGGTGCCTGAGGATGCCGAGCTGCCGCCCCTCGGCACGCGGTGGCACGACGCCTGGACCCCCTTCCGGCTGCTCCTGGAGACGGCGACCGGGGCGGTGGCGCCGCCCGAGCCCATGACCACGGGGGGCGTCTACCTGGCCGCGTGGACCCTCCATCTGGCCGACGCTGTACAGGGCTGGCTGGTCGTGGAGGCCGAGGGCTCGATCAACCTCGCCGTGGACGGCGTCCGGGTGGCCGAGCTGCGCCGCTGCGGTGAGGCCGACCCGGGGGTGAGCTGGTACCGCGTGCACATGGACGCGGGCGCGCACCGGGTGCGGGTGGAGATGGCGTCACCCACTCGGCCGTGGGTGCGGCTGAGCCTGCTCGACGAGCGGGGCGATGCGGTGGCGGCCACCGTTGCCGGGGAAGGGCACGGGCCCTGGGCGGCATCGGCGGTCGCGGCCGAGCTTCCGCCGGCCGATACTGCGCTCACCGAGCGGCTGGCCGGAGACGGCAGCGTTCCCGACCTCATGTTGGCCGCCGCGCTGGCCACTGCGCGCGCCGACCCGGTGGCGGCGCGCTCCTGGCTGGAGCGCGCGGTCGCGCGGGCGCCCGCCGACCCGTGGCCGCACCTGGGCCTGGCGCGTTTCTTCCTGTATGAGCCGACCGGTGGGGAGGCCGCCAGCGATGCCCGGCGCGCCCGCGACGAGCTGCGGTCGTGTCAGGAGCTTGGGCTGACCCCGCTCCTGGAGCAGACCCTGGCCGTGCGGGAGAACCGGCCCGAGGACGCCGAGCGCCTGCTCACCGAGCTCGTGGAGGAGCACGGCGACGATCCCCGGGTGCTCGAGCTCTGGGTCAAGGAGGCCATCAAGCGTGGCTGGGTGCGGGAGGTGGACGAGGGCCTGGCGCGGTTGCAGGCGATGCTGCCCGCCTCTCGGAGCGTCATCCAGCTCCGTCTGGCTGCGCTGGCCGCCCTGGACAGGTGGCAGGAGCGGCGCGAGCTGCTGCAGACGCTGCTCCGGTCGGACACGTTGGACCCTTCCCTGGTCGAGACGGCGGTGGCCGGCTGCCAGATCGACGACGCGGTGCGCCTCCTCGAGCATCTGCGCGGCCGCTTCGACAGCCCCGGTGTGGACATGAGCCTGGCCCGCCTCGAGCTGGCACGGGGTGATCGCGACAGGGCCGCGGAAGTGGTGGAGCAGGCCGTAGCGCGGTGGGGGGATCTGCCGGCCCTGGACGAGCTACGGCTGGTCCTCGCGGCGGGCGAGCCGAGTGCGCTGGCCGAGCCGCTGGCCGAGGCGCTCCGTCGGGATCCCGGTGACATGACCCTGCGCTCTCTGTCCTGGCGGGGAGGTCGGCAGCCCTTCTACGAGCCGTTTCGCGTCTCTTTCGAGGATGTTCTCGCCGACGCCGGCGCCGCCTCCGGGGATGTGGACGCCGTCCTGCTCCTCGACCAGGCGGTGGAACGGCTGTTCGGCGACGGTTCCAGCCTCTACTACTACCACGGGGTGACCCGCGCACTGACGCCGGTGGGGGCGCAGCAGGCGTCCGTCCTGCAGCCGCTCGCGGACACGCTCTGGCTCAAGGTGCAGGTGCACAAGACCGACGGCAGCGTGGAGGTCCCCACCGATCTGAGCCCCCATGAGGGCACCGTGACGCTGCCCGACATCAAGCCCGGCGACGTGGTGGAGGAGGAGTACGTGGCCGGCGTGGGGCCGACCTCGGTGGCGCCGCGCGGCCACCTCTCGCCCTACATCTACCGGTTCGCCGATCCCGAGCGCGCTTTCGGTCGCTCGGAGTACGTCCTGCTGGTTCCTCCCGAGGTCGACCTCCGTGTGGAGGGGAACTTCACCGGCCTGGCGAGGAAGGAGTGGGAGCAGGACGGGCTGCGAGTGATCCGCTGGCGGGCCGACCAGGTGCCGCCGGTGCAGGCCGAGCCCTTCGCACCGCCCACCCAGGAGCTGCTGCCGTGGGTCAGCTACGGCTTCGGCGTCTCCTGGTCCGCGGTCGGCGACGGGATCCGCGACCGCGTCCTGGAGGTGCTTCAGGGCGGCGTCGACCTGGATCGCTGGGGGGCTGCATCCATGACCGGCGACGACCCCCGGGAGAGGGTCCGCTCCCTGGTCTCGGCCCTCTGCGATCAGGTCCAGCCGGGAAGGGCGGTGCTGGAGCTGAGCTCCTCCGCCGGCGCCAGCTACGCTCGCCGCGAGGGGAACCGGCTGCTGATCCTGGCCGCCGTCCTCATCCACCAGGGGTGGGATGTGGACCTGGTGCTGGCCCGGCCGCGCCCCCTGGCGGGGACGCACCTGGCCGTGCCCAGCCTCGACACCTTCTCCGAGCCCCTCCTGCGGGTCCGCCGGGGAGGCAGCGAGGTGTGGCTGGACATGGAGGAGCAGCGGCGCGGGTTCGACCACATCAGGCCGATCCTGCAGGGGGGGGACGGGTTGGTGCTGCCCCTGTCCGACCTCGCGCGGCCGGTGACGATCCTGGATCGGCTGCCGAGCTTCCCCAACCCGCAGCTCGAGCAGCGCGTTTCCGTGACGGCCGTGGTGGAGGGTGACGGCGACGCCGCGCTCCACGTGGAGATGGAGCTGGCTGGCAACGAGGCCGAGCGCCTGCAGGAGCAGGTGGCGAGCGTGTCCAAAGAGCGGGTGAGCATGGCCTTCGAGCAGATGGCCGGGAACCTGTTCCCGGGGGCGGAAGAGGTGCAGGGCAAGCTGACAGCCGTGGCAGGGGGCGCGGTGCTGAGCTTCGATCTCCGCCTGTCCGGCGCCTGCGAGCACGAGGGAGACGCGATGGTCTGCCGGAGCCTGGTGCTGGGGCGGCCGCTGGTTCCGGTCCTGGCGTCGCTGCCTACCCGCAGCTACCCCCTGATCCTCCAGCTGCCCATCGAGCGTCGCTTCACGGTCACCGTCCAGCCCCCCACGGGATGGACGATCAGGCGCCAGCCGCGACAGCTCCGGACCGAGTGGGGGTCCCTCACGGAGAACCTGGAGCAGACCTCGGATGGCTTCCGCTCCACGCTCACCCTCCAGGTGCCGGCCCAGACCATCGCGCCCGGTGACTACCCCCGTTTCGCACGCTTCTGCCACGCCCTCGACGAGCTGATGCTGCGGCCTCCCCGCCTGGTGGCCGCCGCACCTTGAGGGCGGCCGCCCGTTCTGCCGTTGCTGGGAGGCTGTCCGGGTATACTGCCGCGATCATGGAGCTGACCGAGGGCACCATCATCGCGACCCACGGCCCTCTCGCCCGGGTCCAGATCGGAGACCGGACGCTGGTCATGGCGTCACGGCGTCGCCTCACGTGGGAGGGTGGCACCCCGGCGGCGGCCCAGCTCGTGGTGGGGGATCGGGTCGGGGTGGACATGCAGGCGGGCGACGGGGTGGTGGTGGCGGTGCGGCCGCGCACCAACTGTCTCCAGCGCCGTGCGCCCTCCGGGGGGCGCGCCCAGGTCCTGGCGGCCAACGTGGACCAGGCGCTGGTGGTCCTCGCGGTCTCCGAGCCCGAGCCCAAGCGGGGGCTGCTGGACCGCTTCCTGGTCGCGTGCGAGCTGGCGCGGATCAGCCCCATCATCACCGTCAACAAGATCGACCGCGGCCTGGGGGAGCTCGAGACGTGGCTGTCCATCTATGAGCGCGTCGGGTACCAGGTGCTCAGGGTGTCGGCGCGGACCGGTTGGGGGTTGGGGTCGGTGAAACGGTTGCTGGCGGGACGCACCACCCTGTTCTGCGGCCCATCGGGCGTGGGCAAGTCGTCGCTGCTGAACGCCGTCTACCCGGGCTTCCGGCTCAAGGTCGGCTCCATCTCGGAGGCCACGGGCAAGGGGACCCACACCACCAGCACCGCCGAGCTGATGCCCCTCCCCTACGGCGGCTTCGTGGTCGACACCCCGGGGCTCAAGGAGTTCGGCGTGTGGCAGGCGGTGCAGCAGGAGCTGGAGGACGCCTTCCCGGAGATCGCGGGCCGCAGGACCGGCTGCCGCTTTTCCGACTGCCGCCACCAGCACGAGCCCGACTGCGCCGTGAAGGAGGCCGTCGTTCGCGGCGAGGTCGACGCGGACCGCTACGCCAGCTTCCTCAAGCTCGTCGACGAAGCGAATCTCTAGCTTCGAATCTTCGATTCCCGATTCGCGAGCGCCCCCGCCCACACACAGTGGCCGCGGACAGTGGCAGCGACCGCGACCGGCGTCGGCGATCAGGCACAGCGCCAGCGACGGCTATCAGCGACCACGGCAGCGTCAGGTGTCGGCGGCGGCGGTCAGCGAGCAGCGATCCGTTCCACGGCGAGGGGCTTCGGGAGCACCAGAGAGGGTGCCAGGCACCCCCTCTGGCCTACCCGAAGCGAGGGCTCTGGCGACGCGCAGATGCTGTCGACGCGTTCCCCGTGGTTGCCACCGCTGACACTTTCACGAGCCCACGCCACGCGCGAACGGTCCGCCCCACTTCGTGAAAGTGTCACCAGTGGCACGCCCGCGGGACGAGCTGAGGCGCAGCGCTTCGGGAGCACCAGAGAGGGTGCCAGGCACCGCCGCAAGTGAAGCGAAAGGGTTTCTCGGACCGTCTCCGACGGTGCCTGGCACCCCCTTTATTGCCGCCGCTACTCCCCGGGTGCGCGGTGGGGAGCGGTCAGGAAGCAGGCCACGAAGCCCGGGCGGCCCCGCAGCGCGGCGAGGGGCGTCGACACCCCGGCGTTGTCGCGGCGCACCCCGTCGTAGAGCTTGGCCAAGTCGAAGCGATGGCGGAAGAGCCAGGTCTCGAGCGCGTCGTCCGCGCCGAGCTCGGGAGCGCGGATGGCCATGGGCACCGCGTGCAGGACGACATCGTCGCTGGGCCGGTACTCGCCGAAGATCCATCGTCTGGCGCCCTCGGCCTGGACGTAGCTCACCACGAGGAGGTCGTCGGAGATGGTGTGCGCCGCGGTCGGCTCGTCGCCCGCCTCGGCCTCCTGGGCGAGCTGGCGCAAGAGGTCGATCAAGGAGGTGGGCCGGCGGCTCTCCAGACCCGTTGCCGGGAGCTGCTCCCACACCGTGGCCTCCACCAGCTCCTGTGGCGACAGACCCTTGAGGCGGGCCACTCCCAGGTAGCGCAGGCCGACGAACAGGCTGTCGGGATCGCGGTTGTCCACCGGCAGCACCGCCCAGCGGAGCTCGTCGAAGTCGATCACCTCGTACTCGGAGTTGTTGAGTTCCTTCTCCAGCTCGGCCAGGAAGGGCAGGGTGAGCACCATGCCCTCGTTGATCAGCTCGCCGCGGTTGTCGATGGATGCGGTGTAGGAACGGCGACCGCCGGGTTGATGGCCGCTGCGCGCTGCCATGAGGGGCGCCAGGAAGTGCTCCACCGAGGCGGTGTTGTAGCCGGCGTGGATGAGGAACTCCGCGATCTCCTCCACCTCGCGGGTGCTCTTGCCCGTCGTGAGGCGCGCCAGCTCCACGATGCCGTGACCGAAGAACTCGAAGCGCAGGGGCTCGTCCGAACGGTTGAGCATGGGCAGGAGTCGGTAGGTGCCGAAGTTGAGAGCGAAGCGGATGCCCTTGTCGAAGGGGAAGCCACTGTGCCTCAGGTGATCGTAGAGACGCTGGATCTCGCACGCGGCGGCGAGGACCCGGGTCGCCCGGCGGGAGGAGTACAGGGCGCCGTCGCCGAGGAACTTCTCGAAGTTGAGCACCCGGCGGCGGCGGATGTCCTCCAGCCGGTTCTGGAAGATGTACATGAACTGGAGCGCCTTCTCCTCCGCTGCGTGCCCCCGCTTGCGCACCGCTTCCAGCACGGCGGTGAAGTTGGTGAGGTCGTACACCAGGCCGCAGCGCCGCACCAGGGACTCCACCACGCCGGGCGCAGCGAAGTCGAAGGGGCGGGTGGACGGCGCGACGGCGGTCGCGCCCCCGGTGAGCACCAGCTCGGATCCGCGCCGTTCCATGGCCCGGATCCTCCGGCGCAGGGTGGCCAGGAGCTCGAATGCCTTCAGCCGCAGCCCGAGCTCGCGCAGAACGCGGACCTGGGCCGGCGCCAGCTCCAGGGACGCGATCAGGTTGGCGGCGCTGAGCGCGTCCAGCAGCCGTGGCTCCAGCAGGGTCTTGGTCTGGTCCAGGCGGAGGCGGCCGGCGCCGGCGGTGCTGAGCAGGGAGCCAATCTCCGGGTGGCGCCGCACCAGCTCCTGGAGCCGGCGCAGAACCTGCTCGCAGACGCGGATGAGGCTTGCCGGGTCCTGGCGCAGACGGACCCGGATGTAGCCCGCGATCTGTGTCAGGTCGGCCGGGGGGTGACTCTCGGTGAGCAGGAGCTGATCCTGACAGACCAGGGTCAGCAGCGGCGACACGCTGAGCACCGTGGGTCCTTCGGCGAGCTGCTTCAAGCGCTCAGTGGCCGCCGTCGAGGCGCGCTGCAGAAGATCGGCCGCGACGCCGGCGATGGCCTGCCGCGCTTCCTCCATGGTGGCCCGGTCGGAGGCGGTGTGCTGGCGGTGAGCGGCGCGCTCAGCCTGGTTGAGACACCGGACCACGTCCCCGGAGTGAAAGAGGAGGAAGACCTCCAGCAGCCCGCGGCCGTAGTCGTTCATGAACACGTTCTCGAAGATCGTCGCCAGGGCGCGCGTATAGCGCTCCCGCTGCGCCATCACGCCTTCCTTGTTCACCGCGAGGGCGCCGCCCTGGAGCCGGTACTCGGCCTCCTCGCTCACCAGCTTCTCCAGCTCGCGCCGCAGCCGCCACACCCCGTCGGAGATGAGGATGGGGTAGCCGTAGGTGAGGACGCGCTCCTCGTCGACCCCGAAGATGGGATAGGGAGGTGGGAGCGCGCTGGCCAGGTCGGGGAACCGGTCGCACCAGTCGCCCCGCACCTCTTCCGCGGTCAGGTAGCGGGGCTGGCGCAGATCCTCGTTGAGCACGCGCTGGAAAGCCTGCAGGGTGGTCGCGGCCAGCGTCATGTCTCCATTGTAGACAGCACCCGGGCGCCGTGCGCTCGGAACGCCAGGTCGAGTGCCGCACACGCCCTCGCCGCAGAGCGCGACGCCAAAGGCGGTGCCAGGCACCCTGTCTTGATTTCAGAGTGTGCACATCGCCTCATTCGAAAGGGTGCCTGGCACCATCTCTGACCAACCCAACGCCGAGGGCGCCTGGCACCGTCCCTGATGCACCCGGAGCGGTTGATATACTCCCACGCCATGCCGACTCCACACCCCTTGGACGCAACCACACTCGCCCGGTGCATCGACCACACCCTGCTGGCCCCCGACGCCACCGCCTCGGACGTCCGCCGGCTCTGCGGTGAAGCCCTGCGGTCCGGCTTCGCCGCGTGCTGCGTGAACCCGCGCTGGGTGTCGTTGGCGGCACGGGAGCTGGCCGGCAGCCGGGTGGCGGTGGCCTCGGTGTGCGGGTTCCCCCTGGGGGCCAACGCGACCAGCGTGAAGGCGTCGGAGGCCCGCCTCGCCGTGGAAGAGGGTGCGCGGGAGGTGGACATGGTGATGGCGCTGGGCGCCGCCCGTGCCGGCCGCTGGGACGAGGTGGAGGCCGACATCGCGGCGGTGGTGGCCCAGTGCCGTCCCGGGGGCGCCGCCGTGAAGGTGATCCTGGAGTGCGGCCTGTTCGACGACGAGACCGTTGCCGAGGCGGCCCGGCGTGCGGTGGCGGCCGGCGCCGCCTTCGTCAAGACCTCCACCGGCTTCCTCGGATCGGGCGCCACCGTGGAGCGGGTGCGACTCCTCAGGAGCGTCGTGGGGGCAGGGGCGGGCGTGAAGGCTTCCGGCGGCATCCGCACTCTCGAAGCGGCGCGCGCCATGCTGGCTGCGGGGGCCGACCGCCTCGGCACCTCATCGGGGATGGCCATCGTGGAGGAGCTCGGAAGCGTCCACCGGGGCTAGCCCGAACGCGCGTTACCTATACTGAGGTCGTGGACACGCGTCGCCTCCAGGTCGCCGTGCTCACTCTGGTGAGCGTGGTGGGGCTCATCGTGGCGGGTGTCTCCCTGTCGCGCACCATCCGCAGCTTCTACCGCCTCGACTTCCCACTCACCTGGGAGGAGCAGGGCTTGGCGGTGGGCGCGCTCCCCGAAGGGGAGCTCGGCCATGGTGGCCGGCCTTCGCCGCGGCGACCTCATTACGGCGCTGGATGGCATCCTCATCGAACGCCTTCAGGATCCGACCTTCGTCCTCGCCGCGGGCGAGCAGCATCGGCTGACGGTTCGCTCCGCGGCCGGCGACGCGCGGGAGGTGGTGTACCGGCCACCGGCGCCCGCCATCGACCCGGTGTACCTGACGCGGTGTGTGGTGGGCCTGGTGGGGCTCGGCTGCGCCCTGTGGGCCGTGTGGATGACCAGACGTCGGGAGGCGGGCACCTTCCTGCTGCTCGCGGTCGCCGCCCTGGTGGTAGGCGTCATCCCCCATCGAACCGCCGCCTCCGAGCATGTTCTGCTCGTCATCCACCGCATGGCAGGGGCCGCCCTGCCGTTGCTGATGGTCCGTTTCTTCGCCATCTTCCCCGAACGCCGGCGCTCCCTGTGGGCGTGGGACGTGCTCACGGCCCTGGCCGTCGTCGTGGGTGCCGCCACCGCCATCGACCCCAACCTCGAAGGCTGGTGGCAGGTGGCGGCGTCGGTCTTTCGGGTGATGTTCGGGTCCGCCCTGGCCTACGGAGCCATCGTGGCCGCCCGCAGGTGGTCGGCGGCCACCCGCCTGGCCCGCACCCGCCGTCAGATCGAGTGGGTGGCCTTGGGCATGTTCGTGGGGCTGGTGCCCTATGGAGCCCTGGTGCTCTTGCCCCGGGGACTCGGCATCTCCTTCGAGCCCTTCTCCTGGCTGGCGCTGCTGCCCATCGCGGCGGTCCCGTTCTCCTTCCTGGCCGCACTCACCGAGTACCGCCTGTGGGACCTGGAGCCCATCGCCCGCGACTCCCTGTCGGCGGCGTTGGTGGTCATCCTGGGGGGCGTCATCTTCGCGCTCACCAACCATGTGCTGCAGAACTACGCGGTGGGTAGGGGCTCGGTACGGAACCTGGTCGCCTTCGCAACCGGCGTGCTGCTGGTCGTGCTCCTGCAGCCGGCGCGGCAGCGGGTGGAGCGGTCCCTCGACCAGCTCCTGCACCGCGGCCGGCGTACGCCCCGCTGGTTGCTGACCCATTCCAGCCGTGACCTGGCCAGCGTCACCGACCCCCGGGACCTCCTGGCACGGCTCGCCGAGACGCTGCACGAGGAGCTGGAGATCGACCTGGTGGCCAGCTACCTCCGCACCTCGGGAGGCAGCTTCGAGCGGGTCACCACCACCAGCGACGGGCCGCCCGAGCTGCTGCCCTTCGAGGTCGTGGACGATCCCTTCCCCACCACCGGCGAGAGCCCGCTGGTGGCGAGCAGCTTCGCCCTGCGGGTTCCCCTGGAGCGGGCCGGCACCATCCACGGCCTGCTCTACCTGGGTCTGCGGCGGGGCGTCCTGCCCCTGGGCACCGAGGGCCAGGAGGTGGTCCTGGCGTTCGCCGCCCAGGCCGCCGTGGGGCTCGAGAGCGCCCGCTACCTGGACGACCTCAGGCGGCAGGCGGAGGAGTATCGGATCCTCCACGCCAACACCCAGCGCATCATCGAGTCCTCGCCGGCGGCCATCCTGGTGTGCGACGCCACGGGCCGCATCCTGTCCGCCAACACCGAGGCGGCCGGTATCTTCAGCCACGAGGCCGAGGAGCTGGTGGGGAGGTCCTTGAAGACGCTGGTGGAGCTGCCTCAGGGTTGGCAGAGCCATCTCCCCCTGCATGCGGCCAACGCCGAGGCCACGACCCGCAGCGATCCCGCGCGCCGCGTGGTCATGGCGGTGTCGGTGCTGGAGCTGGACACCGGCAGCTTCAACGGCCGCGTGGTGGTGCTGCAGGACGTCAGCGAGCTGCGGGCGCTGCAGGACCGGATCCGGGAGCAGGATCGTCTGGCGTCCCTGGGCCGGCTCGCCTCGGGGCTGGCCCACGAGATCAACACGCCCTTGACCGGCATCGCGTCCTTCGCCCAGATGCTGGGCGAGATGACGCCGCCGGATGACGAGCGGGCGTCCCTGGTCTCCCGGCTCGTGGACCAGAGCTTCCGGGTGGCGAGGATCGTGGCCAACCTGCACGAGGCCATCCGGGGCAGCCGCGAGTCGCGGTCGGTGATGGACCTGGGCAGCGTGGCGAGGGCGGCGGCGCGGGATGCGGCGCGCTCCCTGGGCGCTCTCGACCGTTTGGAGGTGGTGGACGGCGAGCCGCGGCTCCTGGTATGGGGCGCGCCCGGACCGGTGGAGCTGGCGGTGGGCAATCTGGTGCGCAACGCCATCGAGGCCTCGCCGCCTCAGAGCCGGGTCACGGTGACCGTGGACGGCGACCCCCAGTGGGGAGAGGTGCGGGTGTCGGACCGCGGCCCCGGCCTTCCCGCAGACGTCGGCGACAAGGTGTTCGAGCCCTTCTTCACCACCAAGAACGAGCGCGGCGGCACCGGTCTGGGCCTCGCCATCACGCGTGATATGATCAGCCAGCTTGGCGGTGAGGTCACGCTCGAAAACGCCCCCGACGGCGGTGCCGTCGCCACCATCAAGCTTCAGCGATGCCAGGAGTCGGAAGCGTCCTCGTGATCGATGACGAGCCCGTCCTGCAGGACGTGCTCGGATCCCTTCTGACGGCGAACGGCTTCGACTATCACCCCGCCATGACCGGCGCCGAGGGCCTCCGTCTCCTGCGCGAGGAGGAGATCGACGTCGTCCTCCTCGACCTGATGCTTCCGGACACCCACGGTATCGAGCTGCTTCCCCAGATCAAGGCCCACGATCCCCAGCTGCCGGTGGTTGTGATCACGGCCTATACCTCCCTGGAGACGGCCATCGAGGCCATGCGCCGCGGCGCCTTCCACTACGTCCCCAAACCGTTCAAGAACGAGGAGGTCCTGCACCTGGTGCGGCGCGCCACGGAGCAGCGCAAGCTGCAGGTGGAGAACCTGCTGCTGCGCAGCCGCCTGGAGGGCATGGGCGAGATCGTGGGCACCAGCCGGCGCATGCAGGAGGTGTTCGAGCTCATCCGCCGTGCGGCTCCCGCGCGCTCCAACATCCTCGTCGTCGGGGAGTCGGGCACCGGCAAGGAGCTGGTGGCGCGGGCGATCCACCGACTCAGCCCCCGGCGGGAGGGCCCGTTCGTCCCCGTGCACACCAGCGCCATCCCCTCCGAGCTCCTGGAGTCCAACCTGTTCGGTCACGTCAAGGGCGCCTTCACCGGCGCGGTGCAGAGCCACAAGGGGCTGTTCGAGGCCGCCAACGAAGGCACCCTCTTCCTGGACGAGGTCGGCACCATCTCCCCCGACACCCAGACCAAGCTGCTGCGGGTCATCCAGGAGCGGGAGATCCGGCGCGTGGGCAGCGTGGAGGCGAAGGCGGTCAACGTGCGGCTGGTGGCGGCCACCAACTCCGACCTCTGGAAGGGGGTCGAGCAGGGCCGCTTCCGCGAGGACCTGTACTACCGGCTGAACGTGATCAGCATCGAGATGCCTCCCCTCCGCGAGCACCTGGAGGACGTGCCGCTGCTCGCGGCGCACTTCCTGGACAAGTACGCCGCCGAGAACGAGCGCGAGGTGATGAGCTTCTCCTCGACCGCCATGGACGCCCTGACCGAGTACTTCTGGCCGGGCAACGTGCGCGAGCTGGAGAACGCCGTGGAGCGGGCGGTGGTGCTGTGCAGGGGCGACTCCATCGACGTCGACGAGCTGCCCCAGGCGGTGCGGGACGGTCGCGAGCGGCTCTCCGTCGCCCAGGGTATCCCCAGCGGAGGGATCGACTTCCGGGAGGCGGTGGCGGCCTACCAGACCCACCTCATCCGCGAGGCGCTGGAGCGCGCACACGGGGTCCAGCGGCAGGCGGCGCGGATCCTCAACCTCAGCCCGACCACCTTCAACGAGATGGTGCACCGGCTGGGCATCGTTGGTGAGGATCACTGAGGGCCCCCCGGCGGCGCACGTATACTCGAAGGTGGTGAGGCGTCCTCCGCGGCGACCCGTGGCGGGCAGCCGCACCCACGAGGTGAGCCGTGACCGGGGCGCAGGGATCGGGGCCGAGGGACGATCGGATGCCGCTGGACGCGCTGGTGGCGAGGGTGCGGGACCCGGTGTTCGTGTCCCGCCACCGCAGGGAGCCGTCCCTGCGGGCAACCAGCAGGCACGTCAACCCGGTCATGCTCGCCGTCTGCACCTCGGAGTCCCTGTACGTGAGGGAGTGGCGCCGGCACGCCAGACGGTGTGCCGCCTGTGCGCGGGTGTTCGACTACTTCGGCCTCGCCGTCGAGTGAAGCGGCACAGCTACCACCCGGGAGCGATCACGAAGCCGAAGACCCAGTCCCGCTGCGGCCGTTGGAAGGGGTGGGCGTAGTAGAGCTGGATGGGCACGAAGCCGCCGAGCAGGATGCGGGCCGCGATGCCCGCACTCACCACGGGGGCCCGCTCGGATGTGCTCCGGTCGAAGCGCAGCCGGAGGGGCTGGTCGCGGGTCCAGGCTCCGCCCACGTCGACGAACGCGGCCAGCTCGGTGGCCACGAAAGGTGCGTTGACGAGCCCGAGCTGGCGGTTCCCCAGGACCTGCAGGCGCAGCTCCAGGTTGAGCACTCCGAGACGGCTGCCCTCCAGACGGTCCAGCTCCGGGCAGGCGGCGGCCTGACCCGGCACCGGGGTGCACTCGCCGAGGTTGAAGGAGCCCACCGAGTAGCCTCGGATGAGGAGTGGTTGGCCGACGTTGAGGGGGGCCAGCCGGGGGTCGTCGGCGCCGCCGCCGTAGCGGCCGAAGTGCAGCGCCCGGAAGGCGAACGTCGCCGGGCGGAAGAACACGTAGTGCCGGTAGTCCGCAAGGGCCGTCTGGAAGTCGAAGTCCCCGAGGACCTGGCCCAGCTCGAGGCGCATGCGGGTGCCCGTCACCGGTGAGGTGAACGCGAAGTAGGAGCTGTCGACGACGTACGCCGCCGAGACGTCCGCGTACCCGTAGCCCTGGCGGCCGGCGACGTGCTCCCGGGTGCGGTCCACCACCTCGCCGTTCACGACGACCGCCCGCTCCAGGACGTTGTCGAAGCCGACGTCGGTGTAGCCGCCACGGACCTCGAAGCGGCGGGTCATGGACAGGGGATAGGCGGCCAGGGCGGCGGCGTTCCTGACGGTGACCGTCTCCCGGATCTGGTTCACCACGTCGGCCGTCACCGGCTCGCCGTCCACCTCCGCCGGCTCCGAGGTGATGAAGGTGGACGAGCGCAGGTACGGAAGCTGGCTGACCAGTCCGCCCCAGGCCAGCCGGTGGCTGAGGTTCAGGTAGGTGCCCTGGGCGGCGAACAGCAGCTGGTCGGCCGAGTAGGTGGCGCCGCTGGTGCTGATGCCGATCTGGTGGTTGCCCAGCACATCGGTGAGGTAGACGCTGATGCCTCCCGCCACGCCGAAGCCGTACTGGTCGTAGCCGGTACCCACCATGGCCGGCCCCAGGCTGGCCAGCTTGAGGCGAGGCGTGTAGGGGCGGGACGGGGGCTCGGACGGGGGTGGCAGCGCCTCCCGTGGCTCCCGGAGGGTGGTGATCAGGGCCTCGTCCTCGCGCGGAGGTGGAGGAGGGAGCAGGGCGTCGGTGGTGACGAAGGGCCCGGCCTCCACCGGGCGGCCCACCGCTTCCTCCGCGGCGACCGAGTACACGGAGTAGTCGGTGTTCTCGAACACGGTGTAGGCGAGGCGGCCGTCGGTGCGCGCGACGGACAGGGCGGGGGCGTTGGCGGTGATCCCGGTGACCCCGGTGGCCACCCTCGTCACCTCGAAGACCCTGTGGCGCGCCAGGTCGTAGCGGTAGACGTTGCTCACCCCGTCGGGGTCGGAGATGAAGTACAGGCTCCGCCCATCCGGGGAGAACTGGGGGGAGACGTGCTTGGCGCCGTCGAACACGACCAGGGTGCGCACGCTGCCCGAGGCGAGGTCGTACAGGCCGACGTGGAGCGGGCCGAAGCGGAGCTCCTCGGGGTCGCTGCCCTGCCCCCGGTCCGTGGCGAAGACCAGGGTCCGGCCGTCCGGGGACCAGGAGGGCTCGAGCTCGGCGTAGAGGTCGTCGGTCAGACGGGTCACCGTGCCGCTCTCCAGGTCCAGGAGGTAGAGGTCGCTCACCCCCTGCTCGGTGGCCGCCACCGCCAGGCGGCGGCCGTCCGGGGACCACGCCAGGTTGAGGATGGAGGGCACCCCCGGCATGGGGACCCGGCGCTCGATGCGGCCGGAGGCCGCGTCGGCGATGGCGATCAGGTTGTCTCCCTCGGAGTAGACCACGAAGGCGAAGCGCTCGCCGTCAGGCGACCAGGTCCCCGCGGAGTCCAGGAATCGGAGGGCGTCGAAGTGGGGGTCGGAGCGGGCGCTCACCAGTCGACCCTCGACGGCGCCGGTGCGCGCATCGGCCAGGTACAGGGCGATCTCGAAGAGGTCCCGTGAGGACAGGAAGGCCAGGCGCCGGCCGTCGGGGCTGAGCACCGGCGCCAGGTTGAGGGGTTGGTCCTCCTCGCCGGTCCCGATCAGGCGGTGCCCTTCCCGCCCCGCCCTGGCGGCCTCGATGGTGGGACCCACCGCGGAGCTGATGGCCGCCCGCCAGTCCCGGAACAGGTCCTCCGGGCGGATGCCCAGGACCCTCAGGATGGCGCCCTTGGGACCGGCGGTGATGGCCTTCACGTACGTCTCCACCACCTTGTCGTCGCCCCAGCGGCCCCCCACGTAGGACCAGAAGGCCTGGCCCCAGCGGTAGGGGAAGAAGCGGGAGTCGCGGGTGAGGTCGGCCAGGTCCGGCAGGGTGTCCGTGATGACGGCGTCCCGCAGCCACATGACGGTATGGGCGTCCACCGGTCCCGTCGACAGGTACTCGGCCAGCCCCTCGCTCATCCACAGGGGGAGGGGCTGGGCCCGTTCCTCGGAGTCCGCCAGGACCGCGCGGGCGATGCTGAACTGAAAGACGTGCACCATCTCGTGCCCCAGCACGTGGTCGGTGTCCGCCATGGAGCCGGTCATGGGCATCACCAGGCGGTCCAGCATGGACTCGGTGAAGCCGCCCACACCCTGGCCGATCAGCCCGCCGGTGATGGCCGTCTGCTGGAAGTCGGCATGGTCGTTGTACAGGACGATGGGGGTCCGCTCGGGGAGGGGGAAGTCGAAGATGTGCTCCAGCCGGGCGTACCACCGCTCGGCCATGCGCGCCGCCGCGTCCACCCCCCGGTTGTGCTCGGGGTAGGAGTAGATGTCGAAGTGCTCGGTGGCCAGGACGTGGAAGTCGAAGCGCTCCCAGTGCACCTTGTTGCGCCCGAAGTACTGGGCCGAGGCGGTCGTCGCCGACAGCGCGAGGAGCGGCGGGACGGCGAGCGCGACCCACCTCCCGACACGCCGACGGCCCCGAGATCGGGACCGCCGGCAGGAAGGAGGTTGTGATGCCATGAAAGATACGGAATCTCTGTTCAGTGGTTTCATCCGATGGCGCCTCCCCCCAGGCACTCCTGGCCGTCATACAGGACGGCGAACTGCCCGGGGGCGATGCCCGCGTCGCCGTCCTCCAGCTCCAGCTCGAGGGCCCCGCCGGCGCCCTCCGAGAGGGTGCAGGGGGTCGTGCGCTGGCCGTGCCGGATGCGGACCTCCAGCCGTGTCCGGGAAGGTGGATCGGCGATCCAGTGCGGCCTCGGGACGGTCAGGGACCGGTGGCGGTGCCGCTCCAGCTCCGAGGCGTGGGCCACCAGCACCCGGTTGCCTTCCACGTCCTTGCCCACCACGTACCAGGGGCCTCCGGAGAGGCCGAGGCCCCGGCGCTGGCCCACGGTGTGGAACCAGTAGCCGCGGTGACGGCCCAGGACCGCGCCGCTGCCGGCCTCCACGATGTCGCCGGGGCGCTCGCCGAGGTGGTGGGCGATGAAGGCGTCGTAGGGGACGCGACCCAAGAAGCAGATCCCCTGGCTGTCCGGTCGCCCGGCGTTGACCAGGCCGCGCTCCAGCGCCTCGGCCCGCACCTCGGCCTTGTGGAGATGACCGATGGGGAAGAGGCAGCGCTCGAGCTGGGTCTGGTCGAGCTGGGACAGGAAGTAGGTCTGGTCCTTGACCGGGTCGGCCCCACGCAGGAGGTGGGTGCGGCCCGACCGGACCTCGGTCCGGGCGTAGTGGCCCGAGGCCACCACCTCGAAGTCGCGGCCCACCCGGTCCAGGAAGGCGGCGAACTTGATGCGGCGGTTGCAGAGCACGTCGGGGCTGGGCGTGCGGCCGGCGCGCAGCTCGGAGAGCGCATACCCCACCACCTGCTCCAGGTACTCCCGCTGCAGGGACACCACCTCCAGGGGCACGGACAGGGACGCGCAGACCGCCCGCACCAGCTCGAGGTCCTCCTCCCAGGGGCAGGAGCCCATGAAGGCGAGCTCGTCCTCGAGCCAGATCTTGATGTAGAAGGCCGTCAGGCGGCCGCGGTGCGTCTCCGCGAGCCGGCACAGGGCCACCGAGCTGTCGACGCCCCCGGAGGTCAGGACAGCAACGCGAGTCACTCCTGACAGTGTAGCCTGGATACGTCGCGGCATCCGATTCGGGCGCCGGGGATCAGGGGCAGCCATCGGCGGCGGTGATCGGCGGCAGTCGTCAGCGCCGGCGGCAGCGATCGGCGGTCAGCGTTTCCTGAGCGCAGGCGTTCCGAGCCATCGAAGGGCCAGAGACGCCCCGGAGAATCGCCCGTCCCTCGGGCGTGCCACTGGTGACGCTCTTCCGGGACGACGCGAGCCGACCGCGCGTGACCTGGGCTCGGCAAAGTGTCAGCGGTGGCAACCGCGGGGGACGCATCGACAGAATCGGCCCGTCGCTGGAGGTCTCGCCTCGCGACGCCACATCCGGTTTCGGGCGCCCCCTCCGGCGCTCCTCATGACACGCCCTTTTCTGTCATGCTGAGCGAGGCCGCCCGGCGGCCGAGTCGAAGCATCTCCCGAAGGCCCGTGGGACGCCTCCCAGGGACGACCTTGGTTCTCTCGGGGGATTCTTCGACTCGCTCCGGCGGACCGACCCTCGCTCAGAATGACAGGCAACTTGGACGTCCCACTGTCTCCGCGCGGTCCCGAGTCATGCCATGAGACACCGCCGCGAAGCGGCGTAGGGATGCTCCCAAAGCCTCTGGCCACAATGCGGATGCGGGACCGTCGCGCCGGCGGGAGGGTCAGTCCGGCAGGGCGGCCCCGAGCGCGGCCAGCTGTTTGGTGGCCTGCTCCTCCCAGCCGCGGTTGGCGGCCGGGCTGGCCGGGCTGGGGTGGAGGATGCGACCCACACGGATGCCGCGGTCACCGAGCACGGCCGCTGCGCGGTTGGCGGCGAAGGCGCCCACCCCCACCACCAGCTCCACCTCGAGGGCATCCACCATCTCCTCCAGGGCGCGGTCGCACGCCGCCTCCAGGGGGCGGCGGTCGGCGGCGGGGAGCCGGTCCGGGGTGAGGTTCCGACCCCCTTCGTCCAGGAACAGGAGGGGGCAGTAGTTGCCCACGAAGAAGCGGGCGAAGAACCGCTCCGGCGTGGCGAACGTGGACCGGGCCCACCCCCACAGGCGGCGGCCGCTGATCTCGCTCCGGGCGCACGCGAAGCCGGTCACGGGGCGCTTGGGGTGCTCCACCTCCGGCGTGCCCACCTCGCCCTCGATGCGGAGCCAGTCCCTGACGGCAGCCACCTCGCCGAAGGGCACTCCCGTCTGGGCCATGCCCCAGGGGCCCGGGTTCATGCCGAGGAGCAGCACCTCCTTGGGCGGCGTGGAGTAGCGCTCGAGGTACTGGAAGTGGCTCTCGGCAGCGTAGCGCAGCGGGTTGTACACATAGGCCACCGGCGCCCCGAAGCTGAGCCGGGAGAGCTCCTCGGACAGGTCCCGTGCGATCTCGACCAGCGTGCTCACCGGCCGATCCTAGCAGCGTCCGTCGTGTCCGGAAGATGGCGGCGGCGATCAGCGCTCAGCGACCGCGGCAGCGAGCAACGACGCGACCTCAGGGGGCGTCGGCCACCGTGCCGAAGATCTCCGTCGTGTCGATGGTTCGGTCCCGGAGGCGGGCCGGCGGCTGGTCCAGGTAGTTGTAGCGGCGGGCGAAGCCGAGCAGCGACCGTTCGAGCTTCTTCCGCCCCCGGTACAGGCGGGACATCACCGTGCCGATGGGCACCTCCAGCATGTCCGCCGCCTCCTGGTAGGTGGAGCCTTCCAGGTCGATCAGCAGCACCGCCATCTTGTAGTCGTGGGGGAGGGCGAGCAGGGCCTCGCGGATGTCGTGGTCCATGTCGTCCACCGAGTCCTCGGGGCTGCTCACGGAGCTGGCCGTGGAGATCTGCTCGACGAGGTCGTTGTCGGTACCCTCACGGAACTCGTCCAGCTCCAGGTGGTGAGGCGCGCGCCGCTGCCGCCGGTAGCCGTTGATGAAGTTGTTCTTCATGATCCGGAACAACCAGGCCTTGAGGTTGGTGCCCTCCTGGAAGTGGTGGTAGGAGCGGAACGCCTTCAGGTAGGTGTCCTGGAGCAGGTCCTCGGCGTCCTCCACCCTCCGCGTCAGGCGGAGGGCCGTCTTGAAGAGCTGCTCCCGGTAGGGCGGAGCGCCCGAGTGGAAGTCCCACCTGGCTGCGGTTGCTGGCTCTGATGATCTTGACATGCCGTCTCTCCTTCAACGTGACGAGGATCAAGATAGGTCTTTTGCGATCTAATGTCAATGTTTAATCTAAAACTTGTCTAATTTTTCTGGCCTGAGGCGGGAGAATCATGAGGTTTTTCTAATACTTGCCTCGTGACCTGGGGCGACCACCGGCACGCCGGCGGCGTGTCCCCCGGTCATCAAGGTATAGTGGCGGCACCGCGTGCTGGGGTGCCCCGTCTGGGCGCCGAGGAAACACCGCCGCCGGCAGGGGAGGAGCCATGGACCTCGACAACATCGACAGCATCCTGGACTACGCCATCGCCCGCGAGGTGGAGGCCGCGGCCTTGTACACCGACCTCGCCGACAGGGTCACCCGCCCGGGCATGCGCGAGGCCTTCCTCCAGTTCGCGGAGGAGGAGCGGGGACACCAGCGCCGCCTGGAGCGGGTGAAGGCGGGCGACCTGCCCGCGGTCACCTCGGACCAGGTGCGCGACCTCAAGATCGCCGACCACCTGGTGGACCCCGAGCCGACGGCCAACATGACCTACCAGGAGGTGCTGCTGTTCGCCATGAAGTCGGAGAAGGCCTCCTACGCCCTCTACACCAAGCTGGCCGACCTGGCGGAGAACGAGGACCTGGCCGCGGTCTTCCGGTCGCTCGCCCAGGAGGAGGCCAAGCACAAGCTGCGCTTCGAGATCGAGTACGACGACCACGTGCTCGAGGGGAACTGATCCTGGCGGGCCACACTTTCCGGGCGGCGCGCCCGGGCTGGGGGATGACGCCGTGATGAGGTGCACAGCGTGACGCTGGAGCGGATCCTCAGCCCGGACGAGCAGCGTCTGCTGGCTTCCGAGCGGACCCTCCTGGCGGACGTGCGCTCCGCCCTGGAGGGCGCCGAGGCCACCCAGGACGATCTCGCCACCCTGAACGAGTCCGTGCAGCAGCTCGACGACCTCTTCCTCCTGGTGGTGGTCGGGGAGTTCAACGCCGGCAAGAGCGCCTTCGTCAACGCCCTCTTGGGCGAAGCGGTGCTGGCGGAGGGCGTCACGCCCACCACCTCCGGCATCCACCTCCTCCGCCACGGCGAGGCCGTCTCGCGCGAGCGCGGGGACGACGGGTTCGAGGTCGTCCACGCCCCCCTCGACCTGCTGAGGGAGGTCACCCTGGTGGACACGCCGGGCACCAACTCCCTCGACCGCCGCCACGAGGCCCTCACCGCCCGCTTCGTGCCCCGCTCTGACCTGGTCCTGTTCGTGACCTCCGCCGACCGCCCCTTCTCCGAGAGCGAGCGCGCCTTCCTGGAGCGCATCAAGGGCTGGGGCAAGAAGGTGGTCATGGTGGTGAACAAGGTCGACATCCTGCCCGGCGAGGACGAGGTGGGCGAGGTGCTGGCCTACGTGGAGGAGCACAGCCGCGAGCTCTTGACCGTCTCCCCACCGGTGTTTCCCCTGTCCGCCCTGCGGGCCCGCCGGGCGCGAGAGGCCGGCGACGAGGAGGGAGTGGAGGGCAGCGGCCTGGCGGCGCTGGAGCGCTACCTGCGCACCACCCTGGACGAGACCGGCCGCGTCCGCCTCAAGCTGGCCAACCCCCTGGGGGTGGCGGCGAGCCTGCTGGAGCGCTACCTGAACGCCACCGACGAGCTCCTGTCCACCCTCGCGGAGGACCTCCAGACCGTGGCCGACATCGAGCGCCAGATCGCGGCCTGGGCCGAGGACGTGGACCGGGAGTTCGACCTCCGGCTGGCCGACATCTCCAACATCCTGCACGTCATGGAGCGGCGCGGCATCGACTTCTTCGACGACCGCCTGCGCCTGCTCCGTCTGCCTCAGCTCCTGCGCAGCGCCGAGCTGCGCAGAGACTTCGAGCAGGAGGTGGTGGCCGACAGCGAGCGCCAGATCGAGGACAAGGTGGAGTCCCTCATCGACTGGCTGGTGTCCGGCGACCTGGCGCAGTGGCAGGCGGTGGTGCGCCACACCAGCCGTCGCCGGGCCGAGCACTCGGACCGCATCGTCGGGGAGATCGCCAGCGGCTTCGAGTCCAACCGGGCGGAGCTGCTGCAGGTGGTGGGGCGCACCGCCCGGGAGGCCCTGGCCCGCTACGACCGCAGCACCGAGGCGCGGCGCATGGCGGAGTCGGTGCAGCAGGCCGTCGCCAGCACCGCCCTGGTGGAGGTGGGAGCGGTGGGCCTGGGCGCCACCCTGGCCCTGGTGCTCAGCGGCACCACCGCCGACGCCACGGGCATCCTGGCCGCCGGCACGGTGGCGGCCATCGGCCTCTTCATCCTGCCCGCCCGGCGCCGGCGCGCCAAGCGTGAGCTCACCGCCAAGGTGTCGGCCATGCGCGAGGAGCTCGTGCGCTCCCTGCGCGCCGGCTTCAAACGCGAGGCGGAGCGCAGCCGCTCCCGCATCGGGGACGCGGTGGCGCCCTACGCCCGGTTCGTGCGCTCGGAGAACGACCGCCTCGTCGGCCAGCGGGAGCGCCTCGCCGAGCTCGGCCGCCGGGTGGCGGCCCTGCAGGCCTCGGTGGCCGCGATCTCCTAGGGCGAGGCCCGATCCCGTTTGCGTTTCGCACAGTCATGCCCTACCGTAGGAGTGGCGCCGATCGCGGCAACGGACGGCGACCTTCGGGTGAGGGCAGCGCAGCGATACTGGACTTGATCCGTGGGACAGGTACCACACAGCACCCCGTATCTCATCATCGGGAGCGGTCGTCTCTCCCGCCACCTCCGGCACTACTTCCGCCTGGAGTCGATTCCCTTCCGCCACTGGGACCGCGCCGGCGCCACGCCCGTGGAGGAGGCCCTCGCAGGCTGTCGCTCCGTGCTCCTGCTCATCTCCGACGACGCCATCCCCGGTTTCCTGGAGCGCCACGCCCGCGCCCATCCGGCGCGCTGGATCCACTGCTCGGGCAGCCTCTCCAGCGAGCTGGCGGACTGCGCCCATCCCCTGATGCTCTTCGGCGACGAGCTGTACGACCGCGCCGTCTACCGGGCCATGCCCTTCGTCTGCGAGCGTGGACGTCGCCAGCTCCCCGAGCTGCTGCCCGAGCTCGCCAACCCCCACGCCGCGGTGGCGCCGGAGCAGAAGCCGCTCTACCACGCCCTGTGCGCCCTCGGCGGCAACTTCACGACGCTTCTGTGGCGCAAGGTCCTCGACGACGCCGAGGCCCGTCTCGGCCTCCCCCGGGAGCTCTTTCACCCCTATCTGGAGCAGGTGGTGCGGAATCTCGAACGCGGTGACGGAGAACTCACCGGCCCCCTGGCCCGGGGTGACGAGGGCACCATCGCCCGCAACCTGGAGGCTTTGGCCGGAGACCCCTATCAGGGGGTGTACGAGGCCTTCGTGGCCGCCTACCGTACCCAGCGCCCTTCGAGGTCACCATGAAGCATCCCTCCGACATGATCGCCGCCCGCGCCGCGGGGCGCCCCATCTCCGTGGTCACCTGCTACGACGCCTGGAGCGCCAGGATCATCGCTGCCACCGACATCGACTGTGTGCTGGTGGGGGACAGCGCCGCCCAGGTCATGCACGGCCACGACACCACCATCCCCGCCGACCTGGACATGATGTGCCTGCACACGGCGGCCGTGCGCCGGGGCCTGGGGGACCGCCTGCTCGTCGCCGACATGCCGTTTCTGGCCCATCGCAAGGGCCTGGAGCCCACCATGGAGGCGGTGGGCAGGCTGGCCAGGGCCGGCGCCCAGGCGGTCAAGATCGAGGGCGCCGCCGGCAGCCTGGACACCATCCGCTGGATCGTGGACTCCGGGGTGGCGGTGATGGGTCACCTCGGCCTCACCCCCCAGTCCATCCACAAGCTCGGCGGCTACCGGGTGCAGGGGCGGCAGCAGGCGGCCGCCCAGCGGCTGCTGGAGGATGCCCGCGGCCTCGAGCAGGCGGGCTGCTTCGCCCTGGTCCTGGAGTGTGTGCCGGCCGAGCTGGGGAAGCAGATCACGGCCGAGGTCGGCATCCCCACCATCGGCATCGGCGCCGGCCTCCACACCAGCGGCCAGGTGCTCGTGCTCTGGGACCTCCTGGGGATGGACCCGAGCTTCAGGCCGCACTTCCTGCGCACCTTCCTGGACGGCTTCGCCCTGCTCAAGGAGGGGCTCGAGCGCTACGACGCCGAGGTCAAGGCGGGCACCTTCCCGAGCGCGGAGGAGAGCTACACGTGAAGCTGATCAGCGACCTGGACGTCTGGCAGCAGGAGCGCGTGCGCCTGGAGGGTCGGACCATCGGCCTGGTGCCCACCATGGGCGCGCTCCACGAGGGCCACCTGGAGCTCGTCGCGCGCTCGGCGCGGGAGTGCGACCGCACCGTGGTGAGCGTGTTCGTGAACGCTCCCCAGTTCAACGATGCGGGGGACCTCGCCCGCTACCCCCGCGAGCTGGAGGCCGACGCCCGCCTGGCGGAGTCGGCGGGAGCTGACCTGCTCCTGGCCCCCGCTCACGAGGCCATGTATGCGGACGGCTTCCGCTACCGGGTCACCGAGACCGAGCTCTCCCGGACCCTGGAGGGGGCGCACCGCCCGGGCCACTTCGACGGCGTGCTCACGGTGGTCCTGAAGCTCCTCAACCTGGTGCGACCCCACCGCGCCTACTTCGGGGAGAAGGACTACCAGCAGTACGAGCTCGTGGCCGGCATGGCCGCGGCCCTGTTCCTCGAGGTCCGGATCGTGCCGTGCCCCACGGTGCGCGACCCGGACGGCCTCGCCCTGAGCTCGCGCAACCGGCTCCTGGATGGCGAGGCGCGACGTCTTGCGCCCCTCTTCCCGCAGCTGCTGGCGAGCGCGGACCCGCCCGCCGAGGTGCGGCGGCGCCTGGAGGAGGCCGGCTTCACCGTGGACTACGTCCGGGACGTGGGGGGACGGCGCTTCGGCGCCGTGCACCTTGGGGGCGTCCGCCTGATCGACAACATGCCGCTCCCCGGGGATCGGAGCTGACCATGCAGATCACCATGCTCAAGTCCAAGATCCACCGCGCCACGGTGACCGACGCCGATCTCAGCTACGAGGGCTCCATCACCCTGGACGAGGAGCTTTGCCGCGCCGCCGGCCTGCGCGCCTTCGAGCGGGTCGAGGTCTACAACTGCAACAACGGAGAGCGCTTCGCCACCTACGTCATGCTCGGCGGCGCGGGCGAGGTGTGCCTCAACGGCGCCGCCGCCCGCCTCGCCCAGCGCGGCGACCTGGTGATCATCTGCGCGTACGTGGGGCTGGGCGAGGCCGAGGCCGAGCGCCACCGGCCGGTGCTGGTGTTCGTGGACGAGGCCAACCGCATCCGCGAGGCCCGCACGGTCTGACCCAGAGACGCTGCCAGGCGCCCCGTCGTGATTCGACAGTGCGCAGGTCGCCTCATCCGGATGCTGCCTGGCACCGGCTCTGGTGCTTCCGAAGCGAGACCTCTCGCGACACGCCATGCTCTCGACGCCTTCCCCGCGGTTGCCACCGCTGACACTTTTCGGACCGGGAGCTTCACCTGGCGGGAGCGGACCATGACCGAAAAGTGTCACCAGTGGCATGCCCGAGGCAAGCGCTGTTCTGCGTGAGCGGACCGTCGCCGATCGTCGCTCGAGAGCCGGGTGGGCGGGGCCTCTGCGTTCCACCTTCTCTCTGGGTGGGCGGGGGCTTTGCGTCTCCGCGCCTTTGCGTCCTTGCGTTACGTTCTCGGGTGGGAGGGCGTCTGTGCGCCTGAGCGTTTTCGCCGCTGCCGCCGCGCTCGGATCACTCCGGCATGACCAGCACCGCGGCGCCCTCCAGCTCTCCCTCGCGCAGCCGGCGCAGGGCCTCGTTGGCCTCTACGAGGGGCAGGGTGGTCACCTCGGTCTTCACCGGCACCCGGGGAGCGATATCCAGCAGCTCCTCGCCGTCCCTGCGCTCCAGGTTGGCCACCGAGCGGATCTCCCGCTCCTGCCACAGGATCTCGTAGGGGAAGGAGGGGATGTCGCTCATGTGGATCCCCCCGCACACCACCCGCCCGCCCTTGCGGACGGCCCGCAGGGCGGCCGGCACCAGCGGGCCCACGGGAGCGAAGATGATGGCGGCGTCCAGCTCCTGAGGCGGCCGCTGGTCCGAGCCCCCGGCCCAGACGGCGCCCAGCCGACGGGCGAAGGCCTGGGAGGCGTCGTCGCCGGGCCGGCTGAAGGCGTACACCTCACGGTCCTGGTGCACCAGGATCTGGGCGAGGATGTGGGCGGCGGCGCCGAAGCCGTACAGCCCCACCCGTCGGGCCTCGTCTCCGCACATCCTCAGGGAGCGGTAGCCGATGAGGCCGGCGCAGAGGAGGGGCGCCGCCGGGGCGTCGGCGAAGCTCTCCGGAATGGAGAAGCAGTAGCGCTGGTCGGCCACCGTGTACTGGGCATAGCCGCCGTTGACCGTGTAGCCGGTGAAGCGGGCGTTGTCGCACAGGTTCTCCCGGCCCATCCGACAGTATCTGCAATGGCCGCAGGTCCAGCCCAGCCAGGGCACCCCGACCCGCTCGCCCCTCTCGAAGCGATCGACCTCGCTGCCCAGGGCCACCACCTCGCCCACGATCTCGTGGCCGGGGATGATGGGCAGCGGACCCTCGGGCAGCTCCCCGTCCACCAGGTGGAGGTCGGTGCGGCAGACCCCGCACGCTCTCACCTTGAGCAGGACCTGGGTGGGCTCCGGGTGGGGCACGGGGACCTGGCGCCGCACGAGGGGCGTGTTGGGCTCGTCCAGCACCATCGCGGTCATCTCGTCGGGAACGGCCATGGTCTCCTCCCTCTTGGCCAACGCCACGCCCGGCGTCCGCGTTCCCCCGCAGCGGCCCCATGGAACCTCGTGGGCGGTCAGGAGCCGTCCAGTGGCCAGGAGCGGCGGTGGCCGCGACCCGGTTGTGCCCTGCGGGCGGTGCGGATATCCTGGCCGGCCGGGCCCCAGGCCGGGGCCGCCCCATCGTCTCGGCGTGGTCGTCACGGCCCCGCGTAACGTTCGGGGAGGCAGTGACGTACAGTGGGAGGGGGCGGGCCGTCCGGTCCCCCCGGCGAGGACCATGGAGATCGCACGAGATCGGTTGCTGGAGAAGCGAGACAACCGCTGGAGCCGCGGCTACAACGCGCTGTCTCCGGCGTTGCTCGAGCAGGCCGCGGCCGATCGGCGGGCCGAGCGCCGCTCGTGGCGGCTGGCCATCGCGGCCGGGGTCCTCTTCCACGTGGTGCTGTTCATCGTCACCTTCCCCGAGCTGAAGGGAAAGGTCTACCACATGGGCGGGGGCGGCCAGACCAGGGTCTACCGGCTGCAGCGCATCACCTTCCAGCCGCCCCCGGCGCGGCAGGTGCAGCGCGCGCCGGCGCGGTCCAAGGCGAAGCGGATCCCCATCCCCGACCCCACGCCCCTCGACCCCGAGCCCGTGTATGACGAGGCGGTGGAGGGGGAGGGCGTCGACGCCCAGGTCCCGGCCGCCGGGATGGCCGACGTGCTGGGTGTTCCGGACGGGCCGCCGGGGATGGGTAGCGGTCCCTACCAGATCGGCGGCGCCATCAAGGCCCCGGAGCGCGTCTTCGCCGCCGATCCCGTGTACCCGGAAGAGGCCAGGGAAGGGCGCGTGCAGGGGGTCGTGATCCTGCAGACCATCATCGACACCTCCGGCAAGGTGAGCAACGTGCGGGTCCTCAAGGGGCTGCCCTCGGGCCTCACCGAGTCGGCGGTGGAGGCCGTCCGCCAGTGGCGCTTCCGCCCGGCGACGCTCGAGGGCAAGCCCGTGGCGGTGTACTACCTGGTGACCGTGACCTTCTCCGTGCAGTGACGGGGCCCGGTGGGTTCGCGTCGCGCTCGGGGATGGCGTAGGCTCGTGCCGTGCGCGTCCTGCTCGTCGACTGCAACCCCTTCGCCCCGGCGGTGACCCCCATCTCACTGGGGTACCTGGCGGCGGCGCTGAGGGTCGCCGGCCACGCCCCTCACATCCTCGCGCTGGGCGCCGACACGGCCTTCAGCCCCCGCGTCCTGGCCGCCCGTCTCCGGGAGTGGCGGCCGGGCCTGGTGGGCTTCGCCGCCCACCAGCGCAACATGCTCGAGGTGCGCGCCCTGGCCCGCCTGGCCAAGGAGGCGGCGCCCGGCTGCCGGGTCGTGCTGGGCGGGCCCCAGGGGATGTTCCTGCCCGAGGCGGCCCTCGCCGCGCTCCCGGAGGTGGACTTCTTGAGCCGCGGCGAGGGCGAGCTGGCCGTGTGCGCTTTGGCGGATGCCCTGGCCGCCGGGTCCTTTGACCCCACCGAGGAAGCCGTGCCCGGTGTCACCTCGCGCCGGCCGGACGGCTCCTGCGTCACCGGGCCCTCCCCGCTGCCGCCGGAGGACCTGGACGTCCACCCGTCGCCGTGGCTGGATGGTGTGCTCGATCCCGCCCGGTGGGCGGAGTCCGTCCTCCTCACCTCCCGGGGGTGCCCCCACCACTGCGTGTTCTGCCTCACCCCGGCCACCTGCCACGGGAGCATGCGCTCCCACTCTTTGGAACGGGTCCTGGAGGAGATCGCGTGGGTGGCGCGGCGCGGCAACGGCCGGCTGTGGTTCGCCGACCCCAACTTCGGCGGCTCCAGACCGCGCCTGGTGCGGCTGCTCGATGGCGTCGCCTCCCGCGACCTCGGGGTGAAGATGTGGGTCGAGGTGCGGGCCGAGCTGCTGGATCCGTCTCTGGTCGGCCTCATGCGGCGGGCCGGCGTGGAGCGGGTGGCCCTGGGCCTGGAGAGCGCCTCGCCCGCGGTCCTGGAGGGCCTGGGCAAGGGTTCGGACCCGGCCCGGGTGCGCGCCGCCGCCCGCCTGGCGCTGGACGCCGGCATCGACGTCGAGCTCTTCTCCCAGTACGCCCTGCCCGGGGAGCGCATGTCCGACGCTCTGGCGACGCTGGAGTTCGTGCGCGCCTGCGGGGTGGCCATCCGCGGCAACTCCAACGCCCAGCAGCTCCAGCTCTACTTCGGCTCCGAGGTCACCCGCCGCCACCACGAGCTGGGCCTCCGCCCCCTCCGCGAGCGCCTGCCCCCCTACCTCTCCATCGGCACCGAGTTCGAGACCGAGTGGATGTCCCGCGCCGACATCGCCCGCGTGCGCGGCGCGTGGCGGGACGCCTCCGCAGACGGCGCCCGTCGGGTGGTGTCATGATCGCCCCCGAGCTCGCCCCTCTGGATCGCCCGCCGCAGTGGGTCTTCCTCGCCCCCGGCGGCGAGGCCGAGCTCGCGGCCGCGGTCGCGTGGCTGGGCGCCCGGCTGCCCGCCCTGGACTGGCGAGCCCACGTGGTGCCGGTGTGGCCCCGCGCCGTCCCCCACTCCTCCGCCTGGCGGCTGTTGCTGGAGGAGATCACCGAGCACCTGGTCGCCACCAGCTTCGCCCGCCTCGTGCTGCATCCCGTGATCGAGGTGTCCCTGAACGCCACCGAGGACCCCCGGTGGCGGCAGCGCGTGCTCGAGCCGGTGACGCCCTTCGAGACCGAGGCGTTCGCCGAGCAGACCGAGTCGCGGCTGGCGCTGCGGCCGCTCCTGGCCGCCGGAGCGGGCGTGTCGCCGGAGCGACTCCTCGAGGTGGCAGAAGCCCTCGCGACTCGCCTGGCCACCTCGAGCCTCCTCGTCGGTGGAGCCGCAGCGGATGTCGCCGCCGACGCCGTGGCCCGGGGCATGCGGGTCATCGCACCACCGACCGCGGACCGGGTGAGCGGCATCCTGGGCAGGTTGCGGGAGCACCACGTCGTGGACAGCCTGCTGGAGCGGGCCGAAGGTGGGTCGGGTGGCTTGCTCGGGCCCTGCGTGCGGCACCTGGTGGTGGACCCGGTGGCGGGCCGCGCCCACGGCTGCCTGCGGGCGTGGGAGGACGGCCTCTCCGGGACCCGTCTGACCGACATTCCGGTCGACCTGCCGGAGCTGCCGATCGCCGAGTGCAGCTCGTGCATGGCGGCGTCGCTCCTGGGCGCCCTCCCCGACCTGGAGGTCAACGGCCGCCGCTCGGAGGGGCGCACCCTGGCGCAGGAGCTGGCGGTGGAGCTGGCCGGCCGCGCCGAGTATGAGGCGGCCGCGGGTCTCGCCGCGGCCGCCCGCTCTCTGGCGGGCAGCGATGCCGAGCGTGCAACCGCCGCGCTCCTGCAGGGCATCTGCGAGCTGGAGTGCGGCCGTCCTCCGTCCGCCGAGGATGCCCTGGTGGCCGCCGCCGCCGCCGGCGCCGATGGCGGGCTGGTGGCCTACCAGCGGGGCCGCGCCCAGATGGCGTGGCGGGACGAGATCGAGGCCCTGGAGCGCTTCGCCGAGGCGCTGGCGTCGTCCTCCCCCGCCGTGCCGCGGGCCGATGTCCACCTGGCCATGGCCCTGGCCCACGTCAACCTGGGCGAGCACGCCGAGGCACTGCCGCACCTCGAGCGGGCGACGGGAGCCGGCCGCGAGGCGACCCTGCGCTTCCTCGCCGGGTTCTGCCGGCTCCAGCTCGGCGACCCCGAGGCGGCCCTGCCCGACCTGGAGGCGGCCCTCGCCCTGGGCCCGGAGGCCGATGACGAGGAGCGGGTGCGGCTCTGGCTGGCCACCTGCCTCAAGGAGCTGGGCCGTCTGCCGGAGGCCATCGCGGTTCTGGCGCCGGTGGCTGAGGCCAGCGACGAGCTGGCCGTCCATAACCTGCTGGGGTTCTGCCACTACCTCGCCGGCGACCACGCCGCCGCCGTGGCCAGCTTCCGACGCGCCCTCGCCATCGACCCCCGATCGGCCATCGACTGGTCCAACCTGGCGGCCAACCTGCGCGAGCTGGGCGACCTCGAGGAGGCGGTGGCGGCCTATGAGCGCGCCCTGGGCCTGGACCCCGCCCTCGACCTGGCCCGGAACGGTCTCGCCCGGACCCGCGCCCTCCTCGCCGGCTCCTCCTGATCCCCCACCCCGTCCGCGTCAGCGATCAGCGACCAACGGCAGTCGACAGCGTCGGCGACCGCGGCAGTGATCAGCGACCGCGGCAGTGATCAGCGACCGCGAGCAGCGGCAGCGATCAGCGACCGCGCCCAGCGGCAGTGGACGGCAACGGCGTTCAGTGCCCGTGCCGTGTGGCATCACCCGAGGCCGTCCAGAGCCGGCGGGGCGCCCCGATCCATCCGTCATCCTGAGCATTCGTACACCCCGCCGGGACGGTGCCGCATGGAATGACACGGAGCCGTTCGGAGAAGGTCGGCCGCCCCTACGCCTTGTCATCTTGAGCGAGCGGAGGTCCGCCGGCGCGAGTCGAAAGATCCCCCGAGAGAACCAGATCCGTTCCTCGGGAGGCGTTCCGCGTGCCGTCGGGGGATGGTTCGGTTCGTCGTGCGCCGAGGACGGCGAGTTCCTCGCTCCCAATGACATATTCCACACTGTCATCCCGAAGGAGCTTGCGACTGAGGGATCTGGGCGGGGGACAAAGCCGGAGCAGCGACTCTGCCCCCCTCCCAGACTTGTCCTGGGGAACGAAGTGACGGAGGATCCTTCGCTCGAGGACTCGCTCCTCGAAATGACAGGTTGGCCCGTGCTGGGGCCTCGAGATGGCAAGAGCGTTCTGCCTCTGTCATTTCAAGTGACGCCGCCCCGAAGGGCCGTACCCATGCTCACCGTGCCAGCACGAGTGGGTGTCAGCGAGACCGCCGATCGCTGTCGCCGATCGCTGCCGCCGGCGTCACGGAAGCTCCGGCGGGGCGGGCACGTTGCACCCCTCAGCCATGGTGCGCGCGCACAGGACACGGCTCGGTGCGGGGCCCTCGGGGGCCGGTGCGCTGGCTCTCGGCCTCGCCCTGACGGCGGCCACGGGCTGCGGCGGGGGTGCCGCGCCGGGGTTGGAGATCTGGGCTCACGCCGGCCGGGCGGCGGAACGGCGGGTGCTGGAGGCCCAGGTCCGCCGCTTCCAGGGGGAGCACCCGGACCTGGCGGTGCAGCTGACCCTGATCCCCGAGGGCTCCTACAACGGGCAGGTCCAGGCCGCCACCGCCGCCGGCGATCTTCCCGACGTGCTCGAGCTGGACGGCCCCTACGTGGCCCGCTCTGCCTGGCAGGGGAGCCTGCGACCCATCGGCGATCTGCTCCCCGCCGATCTCCAGGGGGACCTGCTGCCCTCCATCGTGGCCCAGGGGACCTACGAACGGAGGCTGTGGGCGGTGGGCGCCTACGACTCGGGGCTGGGCCTGTTTGCCAGGCGCAGCCGCCTCGAGGCGGTGGGGGCGCGCATCCCGACCCGTCCCGAGGACGCCTGGACCGCGGCCGAGATGACCTCCATCCTGAGCCGACTGGCCGCGAAGGACCCCGACGGGGAGGTTCTGGACCTCAAGCTCAACTACGGCAACGAGTGGCTGACCTACGGCTTCGTTCCCGTGCTGTGGTCCGCGGGGGCGGGTCTCATCGACCGCTCCACCCTCCGCGCCGCTGGCGTCCTGGACGGACCGGCGGCGGTGAGCGCGCTGGGTGTGGTGCAGGGCTGGATCGTCTCCGGCCTGGTGGACCCCAACGTGGACGACGCCGCCTTCACCTCCGGCCGGGTGGCCCTGTCCTGGGTGGGACACTGGGAGTACGAGCGCTACCGCGCGGCCGCGGACGGGGACCTCGCCCTGCTGCCCTTGCCCGACTTCGGCCACGGCAGCCGCACCGACGAGGGCTCGTGGTGCTGGACCGTCACCCGGCGCTGCCGGCGCCCCGAGGCCGCCGTCGCCTTCCTCGAGCTCCTCCTGGAGCCCGCCGAGATCCTGCGCATGACCGACGCCAACGGTGCCGTCCCCGCCCGCCGGACCGCCGTGGCGCGCAGCTCCCGCTTCGCCCCGGGCGGGCCCCTGCGCCTGTACGTGGTGCAGCTCGAAGGGCCGTGGGCGCGGCCGCGGCCCCGCACCCCTGCCTACCCCGTCATCTCCTCCGAGTTCGCCCAGTCCTTCCGCAACATCCGGGACGGGACCGATGTCGAGGCCAGCCTGCAGCGGGCGGCCCGCGCCATCGACCGCAACGTGGCCGCCAACCGCGGCTACCCCTACCCGCCGCCCGGGGAGGGAGGTCGGGGATGAGGCCCCTCGCCGGGGAGAGCCGCACCGCCTGGCTGCTCGTGGCCCCGGCCCTGATCGGCCTCGGCCTCTTCGTGGCGGTCCCCTTCCTGCTCGCGGTCTGGCTGTCCCTGACCAACCTCCAGCTCGCCTCCCCCATGCCCGTGGAGATGGTCTGGTTCTCGCAGTACGCGCGGGTCGTCACGGATGCGGTCTTCCAGCGCGCGCTCCTCAACAACGCCCTGTTCGCACTGGTGGCGGTCCCCCTGCAGACCGCCCTCGCCCTGGGACTGGCCCTGTTGGTCAACCAGCGCCTGCGCGGGGTGGCGGTCTTCCGCACCCTCCTCTTCCTCCCCGTGGTGTTCCCCCTCTCCCTGGTGGCGGTGGTGTGGATCGCCATCTACGCGCCGGGGCCCCAGGGGACGATGAACGCCGTGCTCTCCGCCCTCACCTTCGGCGCCTGGCAGCCCCACGACTTCCTGCACGACCGCGTCCTCGCCCTGCCGGCCGTCATCCTCACCTCGGTGTGGCAGGGCACCGGCTTCCAGATGGTGGTGCTCCTGGCCGGCCTGCAGGGTCTGCGCGAGGACCTGGACGAGGCGGCGAGGATCGACGGGGCCGGCGCCTGGCAGCGCTTCCGGCACGTGACCCTGCCCCAGCTCCGCAACCCCCTGGTGTTCGTCGTGGTGGTGACCTCCATCCTCTCCTTCCGGGTCTTCGACCAGGTCCGGATCATGACCCGGGGCGGCCCGGAGAACGCCTCCACCACCGTCATCTACGAGGCGGTGCGGACGGCCTTCGATCGGGCCGAGGTGGGGCGGGGCGCCGCCATGACCGTGCTCTTCTTCCTGGTGGTCCTCCTCGTCACCGTGCTTGAGCGGCGACTCCTGCGGCACCGGGAGGCCGCCTGATGACGCTCCGCGCCCGCCGGGTCCTGCGCACGACCGCTGCATACGCCGCCCTGGCTGCCGCCGCGGCCCTGTTCGTGGCCCCGGTGGTTCTGATGGTCGTGGGGAGCCTCAAGCCCAACGCCCAGGTGCTGCCCGAGGTGGGGACCTGGCGCGGTTTCGTGCCCGTCCAGGCCAGCCTGGACAACTACCGGGCCGTCTTCGCGCGGGTGCCCTTCGCCCGCTACCTGCTGAGCTCCCTCGTCATCAACCTGGGCATCGTGGCCGGCGGCCTGGTGGTGAACTCCGCCGCGGGCTACGCACTGGCCCGCCTGACCTTCAGCGGCCGGCGGCTGGCCCTGGGGGCCGTGCTGGCCATCCTGGTGGTGCCCTTCGAGGCCATCGCGGTGCCCCTCTTCTTCCAGCTCACCACCCTGGGCCTGCGCAACGACTACCTGGTGCAGATCCTGCCCTTCGTGGCCAACCCCCTGGCCATCTATCTCTTCTACAGCTTCTTCTTGGAGCTGCCCCGGGAGCTGGAGGAGGCGGCCCGCGTGGACGGCGCCGGTCCCCTGCGTGTCTTCCTCACCATCGCCGTGCCCAACGCCCGCCCGGCCTTCGCCAGCGTCGCCATCGTCACCCTCCTGCTCTCCTGGGGGATGTACCTGTGGCCCCTGCTTGAGACCACCGGGCCCGCGGTGCGGCCCCTGCCCCTGGCCATCGCCACCTTCCACACCCTGCCGCCCCTGGCGTGGGGCGACATCATGGCCTTCGGGGTGATGATGGTGTCCCCGGTGGTGGTGCTCTTCCTCGCCCTGCAGCGGTGGTTCGTGCGCGGGGTGGCGGCCAGCGGGATCAAGGGGTGAGCATGGCCGAGGTGAGGCTCGAGGAGGTCCGCAAGACGTTTCGCGACGGGACCGTCGCCGTCGATGATCTGTCCCTGGAGGTGGCGGACGGCGAGCTCCTCGTGCTCCTCGGCCCCTCCGGCTCCGGCAAGTCCACCGTGCTGCGCCTCCTCGCCGGCCTGGAGCAGCCGACCGCGGGCCGGATCCTGCTCGGCGGCGAGGACGTCACCGAGCGCAGCCCGCAGCGGCGCAACGTGGCCATGGTCTTCCAGAGCTACGCCCTCTACCCGCACAAGACCGTGCGCGGCAACCTGGAGTTCCCGTTGCGCATGCAGGGCATGGACCGGGCCGAGATCGCCGACCGGGTGGGCCGCACGGCGGACCTGCTCGGCCTCGGCGACCTCCTCGAGCGCCGCCCCCGCCAGCTCTCGGGCGGGCAGGCGCAGCGGGTGGCCATGGGCCGCGCCATCGTCCGCGACCCTGCCCTCTTCCTCATGGACGAGCCCCTCTCCAACCTCGACGCCACGCTCAGAGTCCAGATCCGGGGCGAGATCGCGGCCCTGCAGGAGCGGTTGGGCACCACCACCGTCTACGTCACCCACGACCAGGTGGAGGCCATGACCCTGGGCCGCCGCGTGGCCGTGCTGCTCGCGGGCCGCCTGCAGCAGGTGGCGCCTCCCCAGGAGCTCTACGACCGGCCGGCCAACCTGTTCGTGGCCGCCTTCGTGGGGAGCCCGCCCATGAACCTCTTCCCCCTGGAGGTGGTCCAGCAGGAGGGAGGTCGGGCCCTGCGCCTGGCCGGTGGGACCCTGCCCCTGCCGGCAGGGAGCCATGGAGATCGGCTGCTCTCCGCCGCAGCGGAGCGGGCGGCGGTCGCGGGCCTCCGCCCCGAGGCCCTCGCCTGGCCGGGGAAAGACGACGAAGCGCCCCGCCTGCGGGTGGAGGCGGCCGCCGTGGAGATGCTGGGCCACGAGGAAATCGTCTACTTCCGCGCACCCGCCGTGGTGCGGCCCGACGGCCGCCGCGAGGAGGGCCTGCTGGCGGCGCGGGTGGAGGTGGGCCGGCGGCCCGAGCCCGGCGAGGAGGTCACCCTGGCGGTGGACCCCGACGCCCTCCACCTCTTCGACGCCGAGGGCCGCTGCCTGGACCCGCTGCTCTGACCCGGTTTCCTGCTCCGATCATGGGACTCCCCCCACTCCCCGGGAGCGGGATGAGGGTCACAGCGATCGGCGACGGTGGCAGCGTCCGCGAACAGTGACGGTGAGCAGCGGCCGCGGCGGCGAACGGCGTCAGCGGCAGCGCCCGCGGCAGTGAACAGCGGCAGGTGACAGCGATCAGTCGCGCCCTCTGGCACGTCACTGAAGGTGGCAATCGTCAGGCCCTCGGATTGAGGAGGCGCCATGTCATGGCGCGCACGTGATCGAAGCCGTCGATGGCGGCCCGCGCCGCAGATCGGTTGACGGCCCCTGTCGCGGCAAGGAGTCGCAGATGGCTGTCGACCTCCTTCGCCGAGGCAAACGCGATCTGCCAGAAGTGGAGCCGGTCTCGGCCGCACCTTCCGTGGCCTTCGGCCAGGTTCGCGGGCACCGAGCTCGCGGAGCGAATCACCTGATCGCCGATCGGCTTGAGCTGCGCCGGCAACCTCATCACGAGCTTGATGGCAGCGCCCGCCGCTTCGAGTGCCAAGCGATGAGCAGCGAGACCAGTGCCAGGGATCGCGTTGTGCATGGTCACATTTGGGTCGTTCATGCTTGCTTTGACAAGCCGGTGGCCGGCCCATGTCAAGGGTGCGAAGCACCGGGCTCCGAGCCCGGCTCGCCCTTGACATGGGCCGGCCACCGGCTACGTTCTCGGACGAACGACCCGGAGTGACCATGCCGCTCGCTCGCTGCCGCTGCCGCTGCCGCCCGCTCGCTGCCGCCCGCTCCGCTGCCGCTGCCGCGCGCTCCCGCTGCCGCTGCCGCTGCCGCTGCCGCTGCCGCTGCCGCTGCCGCTGCCGCTGCCGCTGCCGCTGCCGCTGCCGCTGCCGCTGCCGCTGCCGCTGCCGCTGCCGCTGCCGCTGCCGCTGCCGCTGCCGCTGCCGCTGCCGCTGCCGCTGCCGCTGCCGCTGCCGCTGCCGCTGCCGCGGACTCGGATGCGGACGCGGGCGCGGACAATTCAGAATTCAAAATTGAGAATTCAGAATTGTCCTCGGCAGCCTACTCCCAGATCTTGACCTCGAAGCGGCCGGAGGAGTCGGCGGCGCCGCGGTACATGCCGGTGGTGCTGAAGACCATGGCCACCGACCCGTCGTGCCCCACCGCGATCACGCCTCCGTCGCCGGGGTCGAGGACGTCGTCGATGACGTGGTGGGCGGCCGCTTCCAGGGGCATGCCCCCCTCCCTGACCAAGGCGGCGATGGAGGAGGCGACGGTGTGGCGGATGTACTGCTCCCCGGTGCCGGTGCCCGAGACCGCGCAGGAGGCGTTGTCGGCGAAGGTGCCGGCGCCGATCACCGGGCTGTCGCCGATGCGACCCGGGAGCTTGCCGGTGAGGCCGCCGGTGGAGGTCGCCGCCGCCAGGTTGCCGGCCGAGTCCATGGCCACGGCGCCCACGGTGCCGCCGCCCTTCGTCGCGGCCCGGCGCTTCAAGAACTCGTCGAGCTGCTGCCGCCGCTTCGGCGTGTCGAAGAAGGTGTTCGGCACCTGATCCAGGCCCGCCTCGGCGGCGATGGCCTCGGCGCCGGCGCCGGCCATGAAGACGGGCGGGAAGCGCTCCATGAGCGTGCGCGCGAGCAGGATCGGGTGGCGCACCGTGGTCACCCCGGTGACCGCGCCGCAGGCGCGGGTGCGGCCGTCCATGATGGCGGCGTCCAGCTCGTGGCGGCCGTCGCTGGTGAAGACCGCGCCCCGGCCGGCGTTGAACAGGGGGTTGTCCTCCAGCTCGACGATCACGGCCTCGACGGCGTCCACGGCGGTGGAGCCGGCGGCCAGCTTGTCGGCGCCGATGTGCAGCGCCTTCGTCATGCCGGCAATGTAGGCGTCGCGCACCTCAGGGTCGATGTCCCGGGGAATGGTGCCGGCCCCGCCGTGGATGGCCATCGCCCAGGTCGGCCGGGGGGTCGTTTCCTGGGCCTGGGGAGCGCCCCCGCAGGCGGTGACGGTGATGAGCAGGCCGACCAGAAGACCGAGGCGTCGCATTCCATCCTCCTTGACCCCGCCGAACCGCAGGGGAGCAGCCCCCTCATCCTAGCGCGTCGATGACGCCTGGAGCCCCGCCGCCCCCTTCACGCGTGCCAGCGGTGTGAGTCACTCGGATGAAGGGCAGGTGGCTTTCCGCTTGAAAGCGGCGCATGCGGCCCGTCGATCAACCTCGGGCCTCCATGCTGACGGTGTACTCCTGCACCACCTCGGCCGCGTCGCCGGCCTTCACCAGCCGGCCACCGGCCAGCCATGCCGCCCGGTCACAAAGACTGGCCACGGAGTCGAGATCGTGGGAGACGAAGAGGATGGTCACGCCCCGCTGCCGGAAGTCCCGGATGCGGTCCAGGCACTTGTGCTTGAACTGCTCGTCGCCCACCGACAGCACCTCGTCGAGAAGCAGGATGTCGGCGTCGACCGTGGTGGCGACGGCGAAGGCGAGGCGGGCCACCATGCCGGTGGAGTAGGTACGCAGGGGCTGGTCGATGTAGTCGCCGAGCTCGGCGAAGGAGACGATCTCGTCCACCCGGGCGCGCATCTCTCTACTCGAGCGACCGAGGAGAGCGCCGTTGAAGAAGATGTTCTCGAGCCCGGTCAGCTCGTACTCGAAGCCGATCCCGAGCTCGATCACAGGGGCGATCCTTCCCCGGATCACTGCCCTGCCCCGGCTGGGGGCGAGGATGCCGCCGGCCACGCGCAGCAGGGTCGACTTGCCGGCGCCGTTGTGACCGATGATCCCCAGCGCCTCGCCGCGGTCCACCTCCAGGTTCACGTCGTCGAGGGCGTGCACCGTGCTCCACTTCACGCCCTGGCCGCGCAGGTGTTGGATCGCCCACGCCTTGAGGGACACCAGGCGCGCGCCGGAGGAGATGCGGTACGTCAGGCCCACGTCCTCGAAGGTGACGGCCGGCTCCACGGGACCCCTCACAGGTAGTGGTGGAAATGGCGCGCCATGCGCTGGTAGAGGAGCCAGCCCACGACCATGGTGACGAGCCCCACGGCCAGCGAGCTCCAGAAGATGTGCGGCGCCGGCAGACTCCCCCCGTACACGGGGTCGCGGGCCAGCTTGAAGAGATGGGTCAGGGGGTTGACGCGGATGATCCACAGCCAGCGTTGGGGGATGATCTCTATGGGGTAGATGACGGGCGTCATGTACATGATCCCGAAGACGGCGACCCCCCACATGTGGACCACGTCGTCGAAGAACACCGCCAGGGCGGACAGGACCCACGACACCCCCACGGTGAACATGGCGATGATGAGGAACGCCACGGGAAGGAAGAGAACTGTGGCGCGGATGGGGACACCCCGCAACAGCATGAGAACGAACAGCGGCACGTAGGAGAGCAGGAGGTTCACGAGACCGGAGCCTGCGGTCGAGAGCGAGAAGATGGTCTTGGGGACCCGCACCCGCTTCATCATCATGCCGTTCCACTGCAGGGACGCCATGGACTGGGTGGTGGTCTGCATGAAGAAGTTGAAGACCAGGTACTCGGAGAGGAAGTAAATCTCGTAGTGCTGAACACCGGCAAAGCGAAACACGGCAGAGAAGATGATCGTGAAGATGATCATCAGCAGCAGCGGGTTGAGCATCGTCCAGAAGAAGCCGATGACGGACCGCTTGTAGCGGACGGTGAGATCTCTCCACACCAGGCTGCGGAGGAGGTCGCCGCTTCGCAGCAGATCACGCAGCTCCCCGAAGGGATCGATCCCCCTCGGGGCCGAGTTTTCCAGCACGGGATAGGCCGCCCCGGCCATCGCGGGAGTCTAACACGGGGTCGGTCGCGCTCGGATCGTCCAGGCAGCGTGCGCCCCCCGCCGCTGGCGGCCTCACGGCCTCACGGTCTCACGGCGTCGACACAGGACCGGTAGTGCTCGGTGAGCTGGTGGGCGATCCGATCGGGGTGGTGGCGGCACGCGAGCAGCGCCCGGCCATTGCTCACGAGCCGCTCCCGAAGCCCCGGCTCCGCCATCAGCCGTCCCAGAGCGAGGGCGACCTCGTCCGGCCGGTCCGCGGTCAGGAGGTGCTCGCCGTCCACCGCGGATAGAGCACGCGCGGTCTCCGTGCTGGCCACGATGGGCAGGCCCCGGGACCAGGCCTCCAGGCACTTGACGGGCACCCCGGTCGGGTGGCGGAAGGGAAGGGCCACGATGGCCTCCGCGGGGAACGCGCTGGCGCTGTCCCCGGGAGGAGGGTGCAGGGTGACGCCCGGGCGCCCGCTGCTGCCGTCGGGCAGCCCGAACACGTGCAGGCGCGCGTCGGGCATCCGGCGCAGGGTCTCGGGCCACCACCGGTCCATGAAGTGGTGAGTGGCATCCCGCGCCGGCAGCCAGCCGCCGGCGATGAGCACCGCCACCGACGGGGCGCCGGGAAGCGGCGCCGGGTCCGGCTCGAGGGCGCCCGGGAACGGAGCCGGCACGTAGGCGATGTCTCCACCCGTCGGGCCTCGCAGCTTCTCGAGGGGGCCGACGTCCATCTCGGAGACGCTCAAGGTCAGGGCGACCGAGCCCAGGGATCGGCCCTCCCATGACGCCAGCCGGCGGGCCTCGTGCAGAAAGGCCGAGCGCAGGGGCCGCCGCCGATGGGCGGCCGAGAACCTCCACAGGATGCTCTCCACGTTGTGGGCCCGCAGCACGACGGGCACGGGCCGGCCGTGGACCGCGGCCATGACGTGGGGCACGGCCTGGAGCTGCTCGGCCGCCACCACGTCGACCGGCTCCGTGGTGAGCAGACGGGCGACCTGCCGGGTCACCTGCGGATGGAGGTGACGCGCGATGCCCGCCGGGTGGGCCCGAAAGGCGGCACTGAGGAGCGACCCCGCCACCGACCGTGGCGCCGCCGCCACCAGGTGCGGCTCGCAGAAGGGCTGGAGGTTGTGGGCGACCTCGTCGAGGTCGAAACGGGCGGGGTCGACCGGCGCCGTCAGGATGAGTCGGTGTCCGAGACGGGACAACCCCTGGAGGGTGTGCCAGAGCACGAGCCGGCCGCCGTCCACGGGAGGCCACGGCGCCTTGGTGGCGACGATCAGCATCGTCAGTGCCGTCGTTGGGACCATCTCCGCATTCTATGCGGGCGGCGGCCCCCTCGCCACCGGCCGTGGCGCGCGATGTGCATGACCTGTCCTCGTGTGATGGTCATCGTCGAGCGTCCCGATCCACCGCTCACCCTGGGGACACCGAGGGGCCAACGAGGGTATGCTGACCTTGACACATGGGATCGACCACAGCCGACCAGCCCCGAGCCCGAGGTGGAGACGGTGCGCGAGCCGAAGCTCCTCTTGGTGTGGTGATCGTGCACTTCGGAAGCGTCTCGCCGACCTGGGCGACGGTTGCGTCGGTTCTGGACGATCCGTCCACTGTGGACCGCCGGGTCGTGGTGGTGGACAACGCCGGGGAGCTGGATTCCGCCGCGGCGCCGACCGGGGTCACCGTCGTGTCCAGCGGCGACAACCCGGGGTACGGCGCCGCCCTCAACCGCGGGGTGACCAGGTTGGAGGAAGGCGGGGGCTGTCTCGGGTACGTCTGCCTCAACAACGACGTGCTCATGGAGCCGGGCTTCCTCGATGCGGCCCGCGACGCGCTCGAGGCCGGCGCCGGGGCGGCCGGGGGCCCGATCTACCAGGACGCCGACCACACCGAGATCTGGTATGCCGGGGGCGAGATCAACTTCACCCTGGGCATCGTGCGCCACCACCGAACGGCGGAGGCGGCCCGGCGGCCGCGGAGGGTCTCCTTCATCCCCGCCACCGCCATCGCCGTGCACGGGGCGGCGTGGCGGATGATCGGGGGGTTCGACGAGCGCTTCTTCCTCTACAACGAGGACGTGGACCTGTGCCTCAGGCTCCGGCGCGCCGGCTGGGAGCTGCGCTTCGTTCCCGGCATGGAGACGGTTCACCTCCTGGGCGCCGCCACCGGCTCCAGCGGGCGGTCGCCGCTGTACCTCGAGCACCTGACCCGCTCCCGGCTGCTGCCCTTCCACCCCCGGCCGTACCGGCTCTACCTGGCCGTCGTCCACTCGGGCTGGGTCGCGGTCCGGGCGATCCGCGGCTTCGCGCGCTACGGCGGTCCCGGAGGGATGGAGCGGGCCCGTGCCCTGGTGCGCGGCCACCTCCATGCCCTCCGCACCCTCTTCGAGCCGTAGCTGGACCATCGGCGTGGGACCCCCCCCGTGACGGCCTCCGGCTCCCGTTCCCTGCGCGGCAACGTGGTGCTCAACCTGGCAGGCTACGGCCTCCCCCTGGTGGCGGCGCTGGCCGCGGTGCCCGAGCTGATGCAGCGTCTCGGCCCCGAGCGCTTTGGGATGCTGGCCCTGGCGTGGACGCTGGTGAGCGTTGCAGGGATGCTGGATCTTGGGGTTGGGCGGGCGCTCACCAAGCTGGTGGCCGAGTCGGTGGGGAGAGATTCCCGCGGTGAGGCCGGCGGCCTGGTCGGGACCGCGCTCGCACTCAACGTGGCCCTCGGCGTGGCGCTCATGGCCGCGCTCATGGCGCTGGCGCCGGTGGTTGTGGAGCGGGTGCTCGAGGTCCCGCCGTGGCTGCACTCTGAAGCCGTGGTCGCCCTCCGGGTGCTCGCTCTGGCGGTGCCGGCGGTGCTCCTCGGCAACTCATTGCGCGGCGTGCTGGAGGCGCACCAGCGGTTCGGTCGGTTGACGGTGGTCCGCACCCTGTACGGCCTCGCCGTGTTCCTGGGTCCCCTTGCCGTGTCCTACGCGAGCGTTCACCTGGGGTGGGTGATGGCGGTCCTGGTGGCTGCCCGGCTGATCACCCTGGGATGGTTGGTGGCCCTCGTGCGGCGGACGGTGCCGTCTCCCTGGGCATGCCACGTCTTGGCGGTGGCCGGGCTGCTCCGTCTGGGTGGCTGGATGAGCGTTTCCAGCGTAATTGCCTCGGGTCTGCTCTACGTGGACCGCTTCGTGATCGGCGCGGTGGTGTCGTTGGAGGCCGTCGCCGCGTACGCCGCCCCGGCGGAAGTGTTGCAGCGCCTGGCGGTGGCGCCGGCGGCGGTGATGGGGGTCGCGTTCCCCGCATTCAGCCAGGCGCTGGCCGAAGATGGTCGCCAGGCGCGGCGTCTGTACCGGCGGAGCCTGCTGGCAGTCGCCGCCCTGTTGGCGCCCCCGGCTGTGGTTCTGGGCGTGTTCTCGAGGCCGCTCCTGACGCTGTGGCTGGGGGCCGACATGGCCGCCCGCAGCGCGCCGGTGGCGAGCGTGCTGGCGGTGGGCATCCTCCTCCACGGCTTGGCGCAGCCGTCCTTCGCGCTCCTGCAGGCGGCGGGACGACCCGACCTGCCCGCCCGTCTGCACCTGGTGGAGGCCCCCCTCTACGTGGGCTACCTGCTGTGGCTGACGGAGCGGTTCGGCATCGTGGGCTCGGCCGTTGCCTGGACCCTGCGGGTCACCCTGTCGCTGGTGGTGCTCAGCTACATGGCCCGGAGGGTGGTGCTGGCGACGTGCGACCAGGGGTGTGTCGCGGAGACCGAGTCGTGACGCGAGCCGTGCTGTTGATCGGCGCCTTCGATCGTTTCAACTTCGGCGATCTCCTCTTTCCCCATGTCGTGCGCCACGTCTTCGATGATCTCGGCGTCGAGGCCCGGTACCTCCACGGCGCGCTCGAGGGCGTCGACCTGAGGGCGCGCGGTGGGGTGTGCACGCTGCCCCTGTCCTCGTTGAAGGGCGAAGGGCTCGGACCCGACGACACCGCGGTCGTGGCCGGCGGCGAGGTCCTCTCCGCCCGCTGGCTGGACGCGTGGCTGGGAGCAGCGGGGAGGCGCACCAGCCTGGTGACGAAGCTGGCGGCACGGGTGCTTGGAGCGGGTCTGGTGGACGGTGCCTGCCGGCGGCTGCTGGGAGGTCGGAGACCACAGCCCTGGGTCCTGGACGCCCGCGACCTTGGCGGCGAGCTGTCGGTGGTCTACAACGCCGTGGGAGGGGTGGGACTGGATCGCCTGCCCCCCAGGCTGCGCTCGGCTGCCCGCGATCGCCTCGGCCGTGCCGCGCGCCTGTCGGTGCGGGATCCCGAGACCAGGCATGTCCTCGAGTCCTGGGACCTTCCCCTTGACGTGGAGCTGGCGCCGGACTGCGGAGCGCTGGTCGCCGATGTGTTTCCGCGCGAGGCGCTGGCGAGACGAGCGACACCGACGCTGGCAGCGTCGCTCCAGCGATTGGGGGGCCGCTACGTGGTCTTCCAGGTCGGTCGCTACCCGGCGTGGGGCAGGATCGGCGAGCTTGCCGCGGGGATCGCTCGGGTCCACGCTGAGACCGGTCTCGCGGTCCTCCTGCTGCCCCTGGGCCAGGCCTCCGGGCACGACGACGTGGTACCCCTGCGGCGGATCCGATCTCGCCTGAAGGCGCTGCGGGTGGAGCTCGTCACCGCACCGACCGTGACGGACATCCTGGCCGCCATCGCCGGGGCCGAGCTCTTCGTGGGCAGCTCCCTGCACGGCAACCTGACGGCGCTCGCCTACGGTGTCCCACACGTGCCCTTCGGTCCACGCGTGGGCAAGCTGGACGCGACGCTCCGCTGCTGGGACCGCACGTGCGCAGACGGCTCGGTGCCCATCGCCGAGCTCGCCCCGGCCGCGATAACGGCGCTCGCCCTGGACACCTCGCTTCGCGACGACGCCTCCGCCGCGGTCCGCCGGGCAGCCCTGGCTCACATGAAGGCCCTCAGCCTGGCCATCGAACGTTCAGTCGGCTCCCGGCGCTTCTCCTGAGACTTGGAGAGGTGGTGGTGATGAGCCGCAGGGCGCCCCGGATCTCCGTAGCCGTCGGCTTGGAAGGCGACGAGTGCAGTCGGGTATCCTCTACCCTGATGGTCGAGGAGACCCGGTGAAGTTCCATCGGCTCAAGTCACTCGACGGCGACGGAGTGGGATGGTTCGCCGTTGCCATTGTTGGAGTGGTGTTGAGCCCATACACGACGGTGGGGCTCGAATTCCACCGTGGACTCGTCGTCCAGGCGGTGCTGATCCTCCTGTTCACCTCGCTTCCCATCGCCACGGGATGGCGCCGCCTCCCCTCGGCTCTGCGAGGGGCGCCGTGGCGGGTGCTCGCTGGCATGGCTCTCTACGGCATGGCGGCGCTCCTCGGGGCGGGCACCGGCGTGGTGCGAGGGAATAGTCCCGCCCTGGTCGCGGGTCAGCTCCTGTCAATGCTGCTGCTGCCCTGGGGTTATCTGGCAGCGCTTGCGGTGGAGGGCGGGGAGCGTCGGCGCATCTTCTCCTGGTCCCTGGTCGGCGCAGTGGCGACGGCCAGCCTGATTCATTTGGGGTACTGGGGATACCGCTGGGCGCTCGGCCAGCCACAGCTCAGAATGTACCTGCCAAACCGCGTCTCGGCGGCCGGGGTGTTGTTGGTCGCGTTGTTGGCGGCCATCGGCCTGTTGCTCGGCGCGCAGTCTTGGCGGCAGCGCGCCGTCGGCGCCCCGGTGGCGCTCCTCCTTGCCGCCTACCTGGTGGGCACCGGAACCCGCTCCTTGTGGGCAGCGGGCGTGATCGGCGTCGCGGTGCTCGTCCTCCTCGAGGTGGCGCTGGGACCGCCCAGCAAAGCTGTATGGGCGACTCTCGCCGCAGGGCTGTCCCTGACGGTCATGGGAGGACTTCTTGTAGCGGTGTCGCCGCGCTTTCCACGCGTGGACGTGCTCCCGCAACAGGCCTTCAAATCGCCGTTCTGGATCAGTCCACAAGGTGGCACGCTCGTGTCTTCACACGCCGACGGCACAGCAAAGCTCGTGATTCCGTCTGCCCCCGAGTCCAAGCGGAGGTGGACCAGGCTGTCACACCAGACGGTGGTGGACGAGTCCTGGCCGCTGCTGGCTTCGGTGGACGGCAACGGGGTCGGCAACGGGCGGGCAGCGATCGTCTTCTTCTTCGGGAGCTCCTCCGGCGACGTAGGCCGAGCCGTCAAGCTGCCCTTGACGAGCGGAACGGGCTGGCAGCGCACCACGAGGGTAGTCTTCGAGCGTCCGCGAGGCGCCGCCGTGGTCTGGGTGGCCCTGAAGCGCGACCCCTCTGAGAGCGCACGGTGGCAGATACGGCGGGTGCGGCTGGAGCAGTACCGGCACGTCATGCCTCTGCCCCTCCTCCGCCAGCTCCTGTACGTTCACTCCCGCGTCAGCTCGCTGTTCGCCCCGTTGGGCACGGCCGGGAGCCATGTCCTCTCGTCCCGCGACTTTCGGCTCCACGAGTCGCGGTGGTTGTGGCGCGAATTTCGGCGAGGGCCGTTCGTCCAGAAGATGGTCGGTCGGGGGCTGGGGGCTCGCACCGGCTTCCGGGCACAGGGCCATGATGCCCTCGGTCGGCAGGTGGAGATCGTCGAGCCCAGCTACATTCACAACTTTTACGGCTTCCTGCTGTACAAGCTGGGTTTACTGGGAGGAGCGCTGGTCCTGTTGGCGATCGCTTGCTGGATGACCTGGGCGGTCCGCGAGCTGGGGATCGCGCGCCGGTCTCCCAACGTCCATCCCTTGGTGGTGTTCCTGGCGTGCTGGGCCGCGTACCTGGCGTGGTCCGTGGTATCCCCCGAAATCATCGACTATCGTGTCGCACCCATACTCGGATTCCTGGGCATCTTGAGCTTCGGAGAGGCCGGTGGCAGCCCGGATGAGACGGAGGGTGAGCTCGCCGATCGACGGGTGTGACAAGAGTCGAGAGCACTGGAAGCTCCCGGACGAGCCAGGTGTTCGTAATGCAATAGGAAGTCCCAGACGAGCCCGCTTCGTCGTGATTCTGGTGCTGGAGTCGTTCAGCTTTTCGTCACGGATTGGAAGGCAAGATGACACGCACTCACTCGAAGGCGTCGGAAAATGTTGAGATCAGTAATCGATCGCTGATGTTCCGCGCACCGGGCTCGGGCTGGAGCATCCGGCGCGCCGCCGTCCTGTGTGGCGTGGCGTGTCTGGTCTCCGCCATCGGACCGGCGGCAGCGAGTAATGTCCAGGCGCAGGCGCGGACGGTCACGAGCACCCAGACGGGGCGGCTCACCTTCGTCGGCGTGGAGGCGCCGGGTGGGGGCCTGCCGGGGCTGACCGCGGAGGTCGCCCAGGACAGCACGCCCGCCGGCGGCCTGCGTGCCATTGGGGGGTTCGCGGCCGGGTTCGGCCTCACGGACCCAGCGCACGAGCTGGTGTACACGGGCGAGCGCCTGGGCCTCGGGGGTCGCACCAGGGCCCTGCACTACCAGCAGACCTACCAGGGCATCCCGGTGGTGGGCGGCGAGATGGTCGCAAGCTACGATCGCCTGGGCCGCCTGGCGGCCATCACCGGCGAGGTGTCCCCGGAGCTCGCCACGGTGGCCCCGTCCACCACCCCCGGCATCACCGTTCAGGATGCGGTCGCCAGCGCCGTGGCGTCCGTGGCGCGGGCCACGAGCCTCGACCCCGGCACCCTGGCGGCGTCCGCGCCCGAGCTCTGGATCTACGACGCGCGCCTGATCGGGCCGGATGAGCGGCCTGTAGAGCTGGTGTGGCGGCTGGAGGTGCGCTCCACCGAAGGGGCGCCGGTGCGCTTCCTGGTGCTGGTGAACGCCACGCGCGGCAGCGTGAGCCTCGCCTTCAACCAGGTGGACACCTCGTGGTCGTCGTCGGCGCGCCCCGTCCTGCACGCGCGGGGGGAGGCCTCGTCCTCCGCGCCTCGGGCTGCGGCCGAGATCCTGGCGTCAAGGCACTTCACGACCCCGGACATGGACACCTACGACTCCCACGACTCCGACGCCCGCCGGGGCGGCGTCGACAGCGACGCCGGGGCGGTCACGAGCACCCTCGTGTGCAGCATCCCGCCGGGGGCCGACCCGCCGGCGTTGACCGGAGCGGACTCCTGCGACGGCGGTGGGGTGGCCACGCCGGCCAACGCGGCCCACTTCTTCGCCTTCGACACCTTCGCCTACTACGACGTCAACCACGACCGGGACAGCATCGACGGGGCGGGGATGGCCATCATCTCCAACGTCGAGTACACCCCGACGCCGCCGTTCGCCAACCCCACCTCCTACGCCAACGCCTTCTGGGACGGGACCCAGATGACGTACGGCAACAAGGGCTTCTTCGCCGCCGACGACGTGGTGGCCCACGAGCTCACCCACGGCGTCACCGAGCACGCGTCGAACCTCTTCTACTACTACGAGTCGGGGGCCATCAGCGAGGCCATGTCCGACATCTTCGGCGAGCTCGTGGACCAGGCCAACGGCATCGACAGCTTAGGCAACCCCGACGACCCGGCGGACCTCTGGGTGATCGGTGAGGACGTGGTGGCCGGCGGGTTCCGCGACATGGCGGACCCCACCGTCTTCGGTGATCCCGACCGCATGCAGAGCCCTTACTACTACGCGCCGGGGGGCGTGACCTACGGCTACAACGGCGACTTCGGCGGCGTCCACTACAACTGCGGGGTGGCCAACAAGGCCGCCTACCTCATGGCGGCCGGGGGCTCCTTCAACGGCAAGACCGTCGCCGCCCTCGGCAACGCCAAGACCCCCGCCATCTTCTATGAGACCAACACCACCCTGCTCACCACGGGTTCGGACTACGGGGTGCTGGGCGCGGCCCTGGTCCAGGCCTGCCAGAACCTCGTCGGCGGCGCTGAGGGGATCACGGCCGCCGACTGCACCGAGGTGGAGAAGGCCACCCTGGCCACCGAGATGGAGCTGGAGCCCTCCGCGCCGGGCTACTCCCCCGACGCGGCGTACGCGTGTCCGAACCCCGCCGAGACCCCCGTGGACCTATTCTTCGACGACTTCACCTCCACGGCGATGCAAACCGGATCCACTTACCCGTGGGCGGTGATCTCAGATTACGTGACCAGCCTCCCGTATGCCGCGTGGGGGAACGACTCCGCCGGCACCGGCATCGACAGCTGGCTGCGCACCGGCGCCGGGACTTCTCTCACCGGCCATCAGTCCTACTTCCTCCACTTCAAGCAGGCCTTCGGGTTCGAGGACTACCTCCTCATGGGGGACGCCACCGCGTATGACGGCGGGGTCGTGGAGTACAGCACCTCCGGCAGCGGCGGGCCGTGGTCCGACGTCACCGCCGGGGGACCGAGCTTCGTGGACGGGCTCGCCTACAACGCGACCATCGCCACCGGGGAAGGCAACCCGCTGGACGGGCGTGCGGCCTACGGTTACGACAGCCACGGCTGGGTCTCCACCCGCTTCGACCTCACGTCCCTGGCCGGGCAGACCGTGTTCGTCCGCTGGCGGATGGGCACTGACTCCTTCTGCTGCTCCGATCTCGGCTGGCTGCTGGACGACGTGCGGATCTACGCCTGCGACTCGGTGGTCGGCTGCCCGTACTCAGCAACCCTCGATCTGTCCAGCCAGACCGTGACCACCACCGAGACCTTCGGCGCCTGCGACACCCTGACGGCGGGCTCCGGCTTCGCCGTCGTCTCCCCGGGCAACGTGACCTTTGTGGCCGGCAACCGGATCATCCTCGACAACGGCTTCTCGGTGGGCAGCGGCGCGGTGTTCACGGCTCAGCTCGACTCCGCGCTGGGGCCGTAGACGCGCGGTGATGCGGACCTGTAGTGTGGAATGGGCGTCATCGCGGAGGGAGCTGCAATTCGAGACTGCATGGTGGTCGGAGCTTGTGCTCATCATCACAAGGAAGAGCCCTCGCCCGGGGGCGGAAAGGCAGGGAGTCCGATGTCGTTCTGTAGCTCGCGTCAGTGGAAGATGCGTGTCATCTGTGCCGGCGTGCTGCTCGCCGGCGCGTTTGCGGGAGGAGCCAGCGGCTCCGAGAGCACCGCGCGAACCCCCGGGGAAGAGGGAGTGGCTCGAGTGGCCGTCCACTCGGTGGACATCTCGTGGCAGCCGCTGGTGGACTACGCCTCGGCCACGTTGACCGTGTCCGGTCCAGGGGCCGCCGTGATCCGGAAGGAGTTTAAGATCGGGACGCCCATCGTCCTTGATGTGACCGACAAGGACGTCGCCGCCATGGGCGACGGTCTCTACATCTATGAGCTGGTGCTCGCCCCGAGGATCGACGCGGACACCGCGGAGGCCCTTCGGCGGGCTCGCGAGACGGGAGATGAGGCGATCGTGGAGCAACTCAAGCGGCACGGCAAGCTGCCCGGAACCGCCATGGTGAAGTCCGGTTCCTTCCGGGCGCAGAACGGTGCGATCCTCGCCCCCCACGCCGAGACCGCGATCGCCAAGGATATCGTTCATGCCGATGACGTGGATGTCCAGGGCGGCCTCTGCGCCGGGCTCGACTGCGCGGATGGAGAGAACTTCACCTTCATCACCCTCAAGCTGAAGGAGAACAACACGCGGCTCCTCTTCGACGATACCTCGGCCCCCGGCGGGTTCCCCGCCAACGACTGGACAATCGTCGCCAACGACAACATCTCTGGCGGCGCCAACTACCTGGCGATCCAGGACACCACCTCCGGCCGCCAGGTCTTCAGGGTCAGCGCAGGCGCGTCCGATCAACTCCCTGTTCGTCGGCAGCGGCGGCGATCTCGGCATCCGGACATCGACTCCCGTGCTCGATGTCCACGCAGTCAGCGGCGACACGCCCGGCCTGCGCCTGGAGCAGAACACCTCGGGCGGATATGTGGCGCAGACCTGGGACGTTGCCGGCAACGAGACCAGCTTCTTCGTCCGCGACGCCACCAACGGCTCCAAGCTGCCCTTCCGCATCCGGCCAGGGGCGCCATCCAGCAGCATCGACATCGCCGGAAACGGGAACGTGGGGATTGGGACAGCGGCTCCTGAACGGAGGCTCCATGTCGTCGGCGCGGACCAGACCACGACGCGCGTGCAGGTGACCAACACCAGCGGAACCGCGGCAGCGAGGATCCTGTTCAAGCTCGAGAACAACGGTCCCGCCAACTTCGCGATCAACAACACGGCGGCCTCCTCCCAGTGGACGTTCGCGGTCACCAACTCGGGCTTTGCGATCAGCAAGGACGGCAGCGGTGTGCAGGAGATGGTCGTGGCGGGCGGGGGCAACATGACCATCGCCGGGACCCTGAACCAGCTTTCGGACGTCAACGCCAAGGAGGACTTCGAGGCGCTCGATTCCGCGGATGTGCTGGCGAAGGTGGCGGCGCTGCCCGTGTCCGAGTGGAGCTTCAAGAGCGATGGCTCGCGGGTCCGCCACGTCGGGCCGACGGCGCAGGACTTCCGCGCAGCCTTCGGGCTCGGCGCGGACGAGCGCCATATCGCCCCGCTCGACGCCGCCGGGGTGGCGCTGGCGGCGGTCAAGGCCCTCAACGAGCGGCTCACCGCCGAGAACGCCGAGCTCCGCGAGGCAAACGCGAACCTGCAGGATCGGATGGAGCGACTCGAGGCCCTGGTCGGACCTGCCGGCGAGTGACGAGCTTCCGCTGCGACAACGAGGGCGGTGGGCATCGAAGGGTGCCCTCCGACCCGCTCCTGCGCCATCTCATCGTCACCATCGACCGCGGTGAACAGGCCGACCAAAGCCGCTGCACGGTATCCATCACGTTTGTCGAGGGCTCGGCCAGACGGATGGAATGGCTCCCTCCATCATCAGATTAGTAATAAATAGCGTTATGTCGAGTTCGAAGACTTCATGGCCGGCAGTGCCGTGCGGACTCGTGCGCAGTCGAGCAGCGTGGAGCCTGGGGGAGCGCGAAAGGAGATAGGAGCATGTGCGGACCATTTCGTAACAGTGTCTTCGGGTTCTTGGGCGTGCTGATGATAGCAGCGGGCGCCGTAGCCGCCGCGCCCGGACAAGGTGAGCCGGAAATCGCCGTCGACCTCGGTCCCACCAGCCTCGCCGCAACCCTGCCGGCGGACAGCTACGCCGCGGCGACTCTGGTCGTGGTCGGCCCCAAGGGATTTCGAATCGAGAGGAGGTACCGGCGCGGCGAGCCGATCGTGCTCGATCTCGCGAGTCTACGATCATCCGACGATCAATCGTTGTCCTACCCCAATGGGCAGTACAAGTGGGAGCTGCGCGTCGACTGGGCTCCGCAAGCAGGGGTCGGGAAGGCGATGACGAGTCAGCCGATGACATCCCTGACGAGAACTGGAGGCTCCGGCGCCGCCGAGCCCGTGACGCGGAGCGACAGCGGGCGGTTCGTGGTCGAGGACGGCGCCATCAAGGCCGAAACAGACGCATCCGAGGGTGCCTCTGTGAGCCGCGGGGGAAAGCCGACAGCTGTGATCAAGACCACCAACACGGGTGGCAATCACTTCGTCGGCGATCTCACGGTGGCGTCCGGGGGAGTGTGCTCCGGGTGCTCAGACGGCGATTCGGACCTTCACGTAGGCGAGCTGCTGGTGAAGGACCCGATTCCGTATATCACGATGCGCGATACCAACGACGACCAGCTCTGGCGGTGGAGCTCGAACTTGGGGCCCCTGACATTGAACTCGGATCGGCTGGCCGGAGGGAGCCAGACGGCGCCGCTCGTGGTCGAGAATGACGCTCCGAACGACAGCTTGTTCTTCGACAGCACCGGTCCCCTCGGCATGGGCACGACCACGCCGCTCAGCAACGTGACGCTCACCCTCTTCCCTACGCCGGCCAACCCCTTCTCCAGTGGCATCGCCCTCGCGAATACCAACGCCAGCGCCGGGCACCCCTTCTTGCTGTACCAGAACGGAGAAGGCTACTTCGGCATCGCGCACGAGTACAACAGCGAGGTGACGCCCTTCGCCATCTACAAGGATGCAACCGCCAACAGGCTGATCATCTCCGGCGACAACGTCGGGATCGGGACCTTCTCCCCGGACCGCCTACTGAAGGTCGAGGGAACCGACCAGACGACTACACGGGTCCAGGTCACCAACACGAGCGGGACGACGGCCCAACGGATCCTGTTCAAGCTCGAGAACAACGGTCCCACCAACTTCGCGATCGACAACACGGCGATCTCCTCCCAGTGGACGTTCGCGGTCACCAACACCGGGTTCGCGATCAGCAAGGACGGCAGCGGCGTGCAGGAAATGGTGGTGACGGGCGGCGGCAACATGACCATCGCCGGAACCCTGAACCAGCTCTCGGACGTCAACGCCAAAGAGGACTTCGAGGCGCTCGATTCAGCGGATGTGCTGGCGAAGGTAGCGGCGCTGCCGGTGTCCGAGTGGAGCTTCAAGAGCGATGGCTCGCGGATCCGCCACGTCGGGCCGATGGCGCAGGACTTCCGAGCCGCGTTCGGGCTCGGCGTGGACGAGCGCCATATCGCTCCTCTGGATGCGGCCGGAGTCGCCCTCGCGGCAGTGAAGGCGCTCAACGAGAAGCTCACCGCCGAGAACGCCGATCTCCGCCGACGGCTAGACCGTTTGGAGGCGCTGGCAGAAGCGCCCTGCGACTGAGACCATGAGATTTGCTTCGAGCGCTGTTTTACGGAGATCCGAGCATCGCTCAGCGATTGTGATCCGGAGCCCTGACGATGCGCGCGGAGATCATGGTCCACGATGCGGCCATGAGCGTCGCGACGAAGAAGAGGAGGATGGGTAGATCACCGAGACGGACGTACCACGTGCGGTGGTCAAGAACGCCGACGTTCCCCTCCACCAGCTTCCACTCGGATCCCTCGCTCCTGTTCAGCTCGCGCCCGGCAGGGTCGATGACCCCGGAGATCCCCGTCTTCATGGCGCGGACCATGAAGCGACCGCTCTCCACGGCGCGCAGCTGCGCCATGCGCGCATGTCTGTCGGCCACCGCCGGATCGCCGAAGACGCCGTCATTGCCGCCGCTGACCAGTAGATTGGCACCGGCCAGCACGCTGCTCCGGATCACGGCGGGGTACTGGATCTCCTGGCAGATGAAGCTGCCCATGGCCAAGTCACCCACGCGGATGATTCCGGGGCCATATCCGGGTGAGTACTGCGACATGCCCCGCGTCGACAGCACGCCCCAGAGCCGTGGATGGTACTCGGCAAAGGGCACGAGCCGTCGCTTGTGATACCGCCCGACGAAGCCGTTCTTGGTCCACGCCACCAACGAGTTGTGCGTTCTGCCTTCCTGGACCGTGTCGAGGCCGACGACGAGCACCGTGGGGTTGGGTGCGAGCAGTGCCTGGACCTGCTCGCTCCAAGCGGCGAGGGGCTCCTGGATCCCTCGTGGTTTCAGGGTCGAAAACGAATCATCGAGGCGTACCACGCCCATGGCGACGGACTCGGGCAGCACCAGCAGGTCGAGGCTGCGCGCTGCCGCCTGCCGGATCAGGGTGGCGTAACCGCGGTCGAGACCGAGGGCGAGGAAATCACGCCGACTGTACGAGTCCTTGGCGTATTGCAGAGCGGCAGCCCGAACGGGACGCGCCACTTGGTCAATCGCCCGCATCCGTAGCGCACCACCGATCACGACGACGCCGAGAACCATCACGACGATCGCAGGTCCTACCCAGAAGTAACGGTCGAACCGACGGACCAACATGCTGTAGATCGCGACGTTGACCGCCACGACCAGGGCGCTGAGCAGCCACACGCCGCCCACGGCAGCCGCCTGGCGGACGTGAGGGAAGTCAGCGGCAGCATTGGCGAGCACCCCCCACTGGAAGCCCAAGGTCAGGGTTGCCCGCAGCCACTCGCAGACCAACACCCACGCTGCTGGTGCGACAAGCAGCAGCCAAAGTCCCCTTGCTCTGCGTGGGCGGCCGCCAGTTAGCCACTTCGTCGTGCCGGCGAACAGCGCCCAGCACGAGCTGCCAACGAGGGCGAGGATGATCCAGAGAGCATGAAGAAACCACGACTGCCGGGTCTGCAACCCCAGCAGATCAGCCTCTCCTCCAGAGGCCCATCCCCTCCATACCTGGGAGGAGATCACGGGGTGCAGTACCAACAGCCAGAACACCAAGCCGGAGATGATTCCGCAAAGCGAAGCCTCGAAGGTGCCCGGGCTCCGATCGATGACCCACAGCAGCGGCACCAGGCCGAGCCACACAAGCCATGAGTGGTTCCCCGGTGGAAAGGCGGCAGCCATGAGAGCACCGCCGGCCGCCGACACGAGCAAGCGCATCAGCTCCGCATGACGTTTCACGCTCTCCGAGTTTCCGCCCACAGTCGATTCCGGCCTTGATTCCGATCCGTCCAGACGTCTTTGCGGCTCGGCGCCGAGTGCACCCGAGACCAGTATATCCATGCGCTGCCGCTCGAGCCGCGATTGCCGGGCCGCAGGGGTATTGACATGCCGCATCGGCAGACCCGCTTGCTCTTCGAGGGAGTCCGTGTTACAGTCCCGCCATCGAACTGGGTGCTCGAAAAAAAGGGAAGCGTATCTCTGAATGAACGCCGACGAGCTTGGTGATGTGTCGTGAGGGGGCAATGCGGCGCCACAAGTGTGGTGCGATTGCGTCTCGAAAAACTTGCCCAGAAAAGGAGAAGCTAGCATGAGAGTCATTAGTAGATCCGTGCTCGTAGGTCTTTGTACAGCTGGTTTGCTGGCCGGGGCTGGAAGCGCGGCAGCGGTCGACAACCAAGTGGCTTTGCCCGTCGGTCTCAGTGACGGCACACCGAACGTGGCGTCCGTACAGTACGGGGCCGGTGCTGTGACGTGGCAACCCAACGTGGCGTTCGAGCGTGGTGTGCTGGTCGTGTCGGGGCGGGATGGTGTCATCAGTCGGCAGGACTTTCAGTACGCCGACACGATCTCGTTCGATCTTACTGACCAGAAGGGGCAGCGTCTCCCCGACGGGGCGTACACCTTCGAGCTGAGGCTGTACAAGAGCCCCGCACCGCGCATCGGTGCGGCCAAGGCGGCCGCTGAGGTCGCCAATGCTGAACCGGAAGCTACACAGGCAGCCAGGTCTGACGTGAGAATGGCAGGGGAGGCTGTCTTCCAAAAGAGCGGCAGGTTCCGTGTCACGAATGGACGGCTCGTGCCGCCGGCCAGGCCGCAGCTCTCGAGCAGAACGCCCGATGCGGTGACGAAGGCATACAATTTCACCGGTCTGTACAACATCGACGGGAAGTTGGTGATCGGTAGGGATACGACGGTTCCGATCGAAGATCTCGAAATCCAGTGCGAGGACGACGACGGCGAGTGTCCGGCGGGCATTGTCCTTCGGAATGCCTTTACGGGCGCTGTCAACACGGCCCAGCAGTGGGCCATTCAGGCGGATACCACCGAGATGCGTTTCCGCAACGGCGGGACCCTCGACGGCGATGACGTCTTGACTATGGAGACCGGCGCCCCCAACGATGCGCTTCACATCGACAGTTCCGGCAACATCGGAATCGGCACCGCGACGCCGGAAGTGCTGCTGCACGCCGAGGGAGGAAGCGGAGAATTCCGCGTCTCGAGGTCGGGCGCGTATGCGGGACTGGAGGTCGGGAACTTGGCGGCGGCCTGGCGCATGATGGACGATGCTGTTGGATCCAGCGAGTACACGCCAATCTTCATTCAGCAGGTGACGAGCCCCACATTCCCCCTCCTCTACGTCAGCTACCAAGAGAACATCGGCATCGGTACGACCACCCCTGAGCGGAAGCTGCATCTGGCAGGCACCGACCAGACAACCACCCGGATTCAGGTGAACAACACCAGCGGGACGACGGCCACCAGAGATCCTCTTCAAGCTCGAGAACAACGGGCCCACCAACTTCGCCATCAACAACACTGCGAACTCCTCCCAGTGGACGTTCGCGGTCACCAACTCCGGATTCGTGATCAGCAAGGACGGCAGCGGCGTGCAGGAGATGGTGGTGACGGGTGGCGGCAACATGACCATCGCCGGCACCTTGAACCAGCTCTCGGACGTCAACGCCAAGGAGGGCTTCGAAGCGCTCGATTCCACCGACGTGCTCTCCAAGGTGGCGGCGCTGCCGCTGTCCGAGTGGAGCTTCAAGAGCGACGGCTCGCGGATCCGTCACGTCGGGCCGATGGCGCAGGACTTCCACGCAGCCTTCGGGCTCGGTGCGGATGAGCGCCACATCGCCCCGCTGGATGCCGCGGGCGTGGCGCTGGCGGCGGTCCAGGGCCTGCAGCGGGAGAACGAGGAGCTGCGGCAGCGGATTGAGCAGCTGGAAGCGCTGGTGGCGAGCCTCGCCGACTGACAGTTCCTCTACCAGAACTATGAGCCCGGTGCGAGCCGGGCTCTTTTTCTTGCTGGATGTGTAACGGAATCGTGGCTGACCCGATACACACCTATGGATCACGTTCGATTATGATGAAGCTTGATCACCGATGTCGGCAACACGCGATCGCCCGCAACGTGCTCCCACAACTTCTTCCGAGCGGTGGGGGCACGCGTTGCGACGGGGTGACCCCGACGGGGTCAGCCGCGTGCGGGACCGCGTCACACGGATCATCTCCAGCGGGCGCATCGACGTGCCCGTCGACGAGCGCGAGGACCTCGTGCAGGAGGTCCTGGCCGAGCTGTGGCAGGCGGTCAATCGCAAGGGGTTCGACTTCGCGGCCGGGTTCTGGGGTTTCGTTGAGGTCGTCACGGCGCGTCGCTGCATCGACTGGCTCCGGTCACGGCGCCAGCGGGGGCCGGTGCCTGACGACCTGGTTGACGCCGACGAGTCCCAGCTCGACGGCGTCCTCGCCGCGGAGCGTTCCGACATCGTCGCCGAGGTCTTGGAGGAGCTCGGCCCCGAGTGCAGGAAGGTCATCCTCATGCGCATGAGGGAAGGCCTCCCCTACCGCACGATGAGCCGAGAGCTGGGCAGGAGCGAGGGTGCGTTGCGCGTGCAGGTGTACCGCTGCATCCACGCAGCAAAGCGGATCCTGCGCGAGCGCTACCCCGACGTGATGAGACACAGCGACAGGAGTGGGTCTGATGGACCACAGTCGGGCTGAGAAACACCTACCCGACCTCGCGGCGGATGGGCTGGACGGACGTTGCCGGGACGATGTCATGTCCCACGTGGTGGGCTGCGCCGAATGCCGCGAGTGGCTCGGGACGTACGACATGCTTGCCTCGGCCCTAGAGGAAACCGCGGGCGACGAGCATCCGGACGCCGAGCTGCTCGCTCTCTGCGCGGTTCGACCCGACGAGCTGTACGAGTCGGACAGGGCAGAGCTTCGCAGGCACCTGGAGACGTGCGCCCAGTGCAGGCGCGAGGTGGATGCCGCGGGAGCGGCGGTTCGCGACGCGAGGCCCTCCCCGGCCGCGCCCGTCCCGATGCCGACGTCTTCGCCGAGGCGCGCGGCGCCGTGGCGGCTTGCGGTGGCGGCGACGCTCGCGGCGTGCGCCATCGGCGCCCTCGTCGTCTTCGGGGTGCATGGATGGAGTGCGCGAAGCGCCTTATCTGGAGACGAGGCCGGCGTCAGGGTGGTCGATGGATCTGCATCCCAGCCGGTGGCGCCGGCGACCCGGCTTTCGGACACGCAGATCCACGGGGACCGGGTCATCGAGGCTCCTGGAGACCTGATGATCTCGCGTACCACCATCGAGGACGGGTCGCAGGTCACGATCCGAGCGGGGAGCACGGTGGTGATCGGCAACGGTTTCCAGGTCGGGAACCAGGCGAGGATCACAGTTGGAGGAGGCCATACAGCCGACTCCGTTGAGGTACGGGGGAAGCGTGGATGATCGTGAACCTGCTGCGCGGACCTGCGGTCCGCGGTGGCAACGAAGGCTTGAAATGGATACAGAAGGGGGAAGTGTGATGAAGGTTTTCACAAAGGGTCTGATCATTGGCGGGGCAGCGGTGTTCGCTCTCGTGCTCCTGCCGGGGGTGAGTGCTGCACAGGGGGTGCTGTACGTCCAGGACAACAAGGTCGGCATCGGCACCGCGACGCCGGACCGGTTGCTGAAGGTGGAAGGCACCGACCAGTCGACCACTCGCGTGCAGGTGAACAACACAAACGCAGCGACTGCCACCCGCATCCTGTTCAAGCTCGAGAACAACGGCCCCACCAACTTCGCCATCAGCAACACGGCGAACGCGGCGCAGTGGACGTTCGCGGTCACCAACACAGGTTTCGTGATCAGCAAGGACGGTAGCGGCGTTCAGGAGATGATCGTGACGGGCGGCGGCAACATGACCATCGCCGGCACTCTGAACGAGCTCTCGGACGTCAACGCCAAGGAGGGCTTCGAGGCACTCAACTCCACGGATGTGCTCTCCAAGGTGGCAGCGCTGCCGCTGGCCGAGTGGAGCTACAAGAGTGACGGCTCGCAGATTCGCCACGCCGGACCGATGGCCCAGGACTTCCACGCAGCCTTCGGGCTCGGCGCGGACGAGCGTCACATCACCGCGCTGGATGCGGCGGGCGTCGCCCTGGCAGCGATCCAGGGACTGCAGAAGGAGAATGCCGCCCTTGCGGCCGAGAACGACGAGCTCCGGCAGCGCCTGGAGCGTGTCGAGGCCCTCGTCTCCTCGCTCGCCAATTGATGGTCCCACGTACTGGAGTCCATCGAGCCCGGCAATTGCCGGGCTCGTTTTTTCTGCTTGCTCGTTGACATAGAGGTACTGCACCGAGGTCAGCATGCGGCCATGGTCCGACGCGGGCAAGCGTCGGACCGGCGTTCAGTTCGCACCGGGGCTGGTCATGCCGCGTTGCAGCCGGCGAGCGATCACGTCCGCGATTTCTGCCGCGATGATGTGGTTACCCAATCGGTTGACATGGAGATTGTCGACGTAGACGGTCCCGTTCTCATTGTCGAAGACCCCGGTGAGGTCCGTGAAGGCCACACCCTCAGTTCGCAGGAGAGCTCCTGCCTTCTCGAGCAAGGAGTATCCCTGTTCGAGGTTCTCTCGTTGCCCAGGCCACCACTTGAAGGCGTTCTGCTCCTCACTCGTGAATGTCTTCGACGTCCCGCAACAGCTGGCTGGCTGAAGGAAGTGGAAGTACTCGATGCCATTACCCGCGCAAAGGTCCGCCATCTCGCGAGAAGATCGACTCCATATATCGACTGCTGCGGTGAGTATCTGGGACCCGTTGAACACACCCTGAGGACCAAGAACCTTGTATTGTTCCACCGGATTCGACTGGAGTTTATCCAGCCGACTTGTCTCGAGGCGTATTTGACTGACCTTGTGGTTGATGACGACCCTCTTCAGTAGGCGAGCGGTGAAGCTTCTTTTGAGCACCCCCAAGTGATCAAAGAACCGCACCCACCGCCCTTTGTCGTCTTCGAGGACCGAGATCCTCCCCATAGCTTTGACCGCACCGGGGTCGAGCGACTCCCTGGACAGGAATGTCCAACGTGGGCCGGGATATGCAGGGAAAGCCCCGAAACGGTCGAACTGGCTCACAGGTACGCTTACATCGTTCGCGCCGTCCATGTTGACGGCCACATCAAGGTCGACTCCAAGCGTCAGCAGGTAAGCCAGGGCCATGAGCGCCTGTGGCTGCTTGTAGCCACCCAGAGCAGCACAGATCACAGCTACGTGCTGCTCGTGGAACAGCCCTCTCTTCTCGAGCTCCTCGCCGAGGTCACCGTTCCTGCACAACAGCGCAGCAGCTGAACCGCCAAAGATCCCAATGCTCACGGTGTCAGGTAATGATTGCAGGGAGGGCTCACGGCCGAGGAAACCGAACCTGTTCGCTTCGAACGCACGTGCGGTCTTTGGATCGGCGTTGAGCACGTACCCGAGGTAGGGGTGGAGGACGAACGCCTGGCTGCGCTCGCGTTCTCTCTCTCCGAACGCCGATTCAGGCGGTCGATCATTCGATGTGACCGCGCGGTCGTAGGCATCCAGGTCTGGTATCGACGACAACCGCCACCATGAGACTAGCTCCAGGATACAGAGTGAGACAACGATGGAAACGACCAGGAGAAGCAGCTTGCTCCTCCTGGAGAGTTGAACCCCATCAACTTCGTTCTTCATGCCGCTACCTTGTTTCTGGATGGGCACATGCTGCCAGAATGCTCGCGTGACTCCCCTGCACCAGGGCACACAGCGCAGGGTGTGCCGGTGGAATGCCCTCGGGCCGGTATCGGAGCACCCACGATCGACTGATCCTGTGGCGCGAGAAAGAGGGTGCGACACACTCCCTCTTTGTGGACTGCACGTCTGATCACGTCGCGAGGGGCCGACCGTGGGTCGACCGAAGATGATGGGGGGCCAACCTGATCATCCGCTGTACCTCGGGAACTGCACGGCAGCGTCTCAAAAGAGCGTGTAGATGAAAGGCGCAGCCGCCGAGCCAGAGAGCACGATCAAGGCCGCGACCAGGAGAAGTGCCACGATGATAGGCGCCAGCCACCACTTCTTGTTCGTCATGAGAAAGTGCAGGAACTCGGTCGCGATCCCAGGCTGTGACTCTCTCGCCTGTGCCTCGAATGCGTTGTCTCCGATCCCACGATCTGCGCCCTGGTCACCCATCTTACACCTCAGAATCGATTGAAGGTCTCAACCACCTTTTCCGCCCAGCCCGCCGCTTCCTCCTACGTTGAAAACCGAATCGCCACCGAATGAAATGATACCTCAGTCAGCGTGGCGATCCCCTTCCGTCTCGGGACGAGGGCAGGCAGGCCGCAGCCGCCACGACACAGGACGAGGCGTCTTGTAGGCAGGCGAAGCCTTCGTTCAGTCCTTACCATGAACGCTCGTCCCCGACGTGTCTTTCCTTTGCGGAGTGGAGACCTTTGGTCACATTGCATATTACCGCCCGGCGACCGGAGAAGGGACGCAGTTGCTTGCCTGATGATGGACTCCGCCTTCCCCGGTGGTCAACGGGGGGAGGGTTCTATCAACCGCCGGTCCTGTGGCTACGGAATGAAGGCGCGCACATGAGTCAGCGTGACCTTCGCTGCGGGTGGCGACGACGAAGAGATGCCCCCCGAGGACGTCGTCGAGAGGCGTTCGCCACTCCAGGAACTTCCCCCGGCGGAGGCGAGCATCGCGCCGGAAGGGGCGCATCATGGCCTTCTTCAATCCACCCCAGACGAAGAAGTAGGCGTCCTCGACCAGCGAGCTCCCCATCCCGAGATGAACGCTGAGGCCCGCCGATTCGACGAGTCGGCGGAGCTCCCACGCGGTGTACTGGTGTTCGTCGACCCATCGAATCCCGAGCTTCCGGCGAAGCAGCGGGATCGCGGACAGCAGTCTCCTCCCTCCACGCCAGAACATGCGAAACGGTGACAAGAGGTTCGGCACCATGATCATCACGAGACCGCCCGGTCGAGCAAGTCGCGCGTGCTGCACGAAGACGCTCCGTCTCTCCTCACCCAGGAAGTGCTCGCAGAATGCCATGGAAAACACGAGATCGTACTGGCCGTGATGGGTTTCGGGTATGTCGAACACGTCCGCGTGGATGCACTCCGCGGGCACGCCCATGGCACGAGACAGATCCTCCACCTGCTCGAGACCGCTCGTGCTCAGGTCGAGAGCGGTCGTTCGGTAGCCTGCCGCCATGAACTTCACCAGAAAGCGGCCGCCGCCGCCGCCGACCTCGATGACCCGGCACTCTTCGGGCGGTGGCAGCCGACGCGTCAGCTCCGCTTGGACCCTGGCCGGGAAGAAGTCGGCGAAGTCGCGGCGTAGGGTGTCCTGGAAGACCTGATCGTGGTCCCAGAACCGGTCCCATTCCCTCTCCTCGGCTGCCGTGCGCTGGTTCCGACTCACTACATGCCTCCGATTTCGGAGTCATCGCGACTCCCGACTCTTCCTCTGCCACCGCCTCCCCTGTTCTCGGGGAATTCTCCCACGGAAACAGAGCCGCCTTCGTGGTTGACTGCCGCACCCGCGTCCGCCGATGAGAGAGGACCCACGTACGACGTGGAGGCACGAACTTGTGAGATGCGTGCAAGGCTGTGTAGAGTGGGCCGCGATTGCGACTGTTCACGGCGAGTCCGGGCCCGCCTGCGAGAGTGCTGACGAGCGAACGGCGCCGCAGCGTCGCACGAGGACAAGGAGGATCGATGAGGGTTCTGATCACCGGTGTGGACGGCTACCTGGGCTGGTCGCTCGCGCAGCACCTCGTCAGGCGCGGCCACAAGGTCGCCGGCGCCGACGCTACCTCGCGGCGCGACTGGGTCGCGCGAGGTGGGCTCGCAGTCGGCGATCCCCATCCCGCGCATGACCGATCGGCTCGAGGCCTTTCGCGAGAACTTCGGCGAGAATCTCCAGTTCTTTCAGGGCGACCTCACCGACCCGCACTTCGTGCAGAACATCTTCCGGCATTCAAGCCGGACTGCGTCGTGCACCTGGGCGAGATGCCGTCGGCGCCGTACTCCATGATCGACGTGCACCACGCCGCGTTCACGCACACGAACAACATCATCGGCACGCTGAACATGCTGTTCGCGATGCAGGACATCACTGCCCGGGCCCACCTGGTCAAGCTCGGCAGCATGGGCGAGTACGGCACGCCGAACCTCGACATTCCCGAGGGCTTCTTCGAGATCGAGTACCGCGGTCGCACCGACACGCTGCTGTTCCCCCGCCAGGCCGGCTCCTGGTACCACCAGACCAAGGTCCACGACACGGACAACGTCGATCATGGCCTGCCGGCTGTGGGGGCTGCGCGCCACCGACATCATGCAGGGCGTGGTGTACGGCACGCGCATCGACGCCATGGGCGACGACGACCGGCTGCTCACGCGCTTCGACTTCGACCAGTGCTTCGGCACGGCCATCAACCGCTTCTGCGCCCAGGCCGTCGTTGGCGAGCCGCTCACGCCGTTCGGCAAGGGCAAGCAGCGCCGTGGCTTCCTTGCGCTCCGCGACTCGATGCAGTGCTTCACGCTGGCCGATCGAGAACCCGGCCAAGCACGGCGAACACCGCGTCTTCAACCAGTTCGAGGAGGTCTACGGTGTCAACGAGCTGGCCGAGCAGGTGCGGAAGGTCGGAACCGAGCTCGGGCTCGATGTCGCCATCCGCAACGTGGAAAACCCGCGCAACGAAGCGGAAGAGCACTACTACAACCCCGACCACAAGCACCTGCTCGACCTCGGCTACGAGCCCACGACGGACATGGAGGCGGAGCTCCGCACCATGTTCAAGGACCTGATGAAGTACCGGGGCCGCATCGACGCGCGCCGCGAGGCGCTCCGCCCCGACATCCGCTGGGACGGGTCGCGCCGGCGGTGCAGCTTCCTCTGAGGGATCGTTGGTGGGTGGTGGCCCGATGACCGGAGGCGCGCGCCGCGAAGCGACCCCTGTCGGCCGCATCGCGAAGAGTGCGGCGGCATCGGCGGCAGTGGTGTTCGCCGTGATCCTCGTCGGACGTGTGAGCGGCATGGCGCGCGACCTCGTGGTCGCGCCCCTGCTTGGTGCAGGGGCGGATGTGGACGCCCTGGTGGCCGCGCGGACCCTGCCGGAGATCGTGATCTACGCGCTGGCGTCCGGCCTCGTGGTCGCGCTGGTGCCTGCCCTCGCCCAGCTTGCCGGCCCCGACGGGAAGCTGGATCACGACGGTCGGCGGGCCTTCAGCGTCGTCGCCTCGTGGATTGTCCTCGTTCTCGTGGGGATCACACTCCTGGGGGCGGCGTTTCCCGGACCGATCCTGACCGTGCTCGCGCCCGGGTTGGAGGCGTACCGACTCGCCCTAGCCGCTCACCTCCTCCGGGTCATGATGCCGGTGGTCCTGTTCAGCACCTCCGCCGCTATCCTCGCCGCCCTGATGCAGTACGGCGGCCGGTTCGGCGTGCCCAGCGCCCGGGTCGCCGTCATCAACATCACCATCATCTGCAGCGTCATCGTCGGCTGGCGCACGCTCGGAGTGAAGAGTGTTGCTATCGGATGGACATTGGGGGCCGTGCTGCAGCTCGGCATTCTGGTGCCGTTTGCATGGCGCGAGCTCCGGGGTCTGGTCCCCTCCCTGAGCCTCCGCGCGCCAGGAGTGCTGACTACCGTCCTGCTGGTTGTACCGATCTGTTTCTCCAACCTCCTGCTGTTCGGCCGCTACGTCCTCGAGCGTCAGTTCGGCTCGTTTCTGGCGGCGGGCGCACTTTCCCACCTCAACTACGCCCTCCGCATCGCTTCCGCCCCCATGCTCATCGTGGCCAACGCCATCGGGACCGTTTATCTGACGGTGCTGGCGCGATACTGGGCCAAGGGGGATCATTCCAAGGCGATCGGTGCGTTGCGCGACTCCATCCGGCTGTTCCTGTTCGCGGTGATGCCCTTCGTCGCGGCGTTTCTCGTGGGCGCCGAGCCGACGGTCTCGCTTCTGCTGCAACGGGGCGTCTTCACCGCGACGGACAGCGCTGCCACCGGCAAGCTCCTCGAGATGTACGTGCTGATGATGGTCGGGGGCGGGCTGACCATCGTGCTGGCCCAGTTCTTCTTCGCGATCCGGCGCACCGCGGCGCCCAACATCGCGGTGGTGCTCGGGCTGGTCGTCCAGACGGCCCTCACGGTGGCAACCATCCGGCACGGAGGTGCCGAGGCGGTCGCGCTGGGCACCGGCATCGGCACCATCGTCACGGCGGCCAGCCTCCTCGTGGGCGTGGGTCTGACGATGGGATGGCGCGCCCTGACCAGACTGCCGAGGGACCTTTTCGAGTTCCTGATCGCGGGCGCTGCCATGTACGTCGTGTTGGTGCTCCTGTGGCGTATCACCAGCTCGGAGCTCCCGACCGTCGGTGAGGGTGTGAGGCTCCTGATCTGCCTCGCGGTCGCATCTTCGGTGTACCTTGCAGCCACGCTCGTCCTGGGTGGCCGGGAGCTGCGTGCTCTCGGTGCGATGATTCGCGGTCGGACCGGATGATGAGCATCGAGTCTCCAGCAGCCGGCCGTCTCCGCGAGCGGGGGCCGGGCCCTGTCCTCCTCGTTGCCATTGCCTGTGGCGCCTGGCTCGTGGTGGGATGGCTCGCCGCCGCCCTCACCAGCCGCGAGCTGGTCGTGGTCGGCGCCGCGATGCTGGGCGCTGTAAGCCTGGTCCTGGCGCTGTGGCGGCCCTGGCTGGGTCTGTTGTTCGCGTTCGCGTTCTGGTACAACCCTTCGACCCTCTTCCTCCGTCAGAACCTCATGCCGGCCAGCTACGCGGTGACGTTCGCCGGTCTGACTGCGGTGCTACTGGGGATCCTCCTTCACGCCGCGCTCCGTGAACTGCGGCTCAGCCCTGGCGTGGCGATGGTGTGGGTCCCCTTCCTCCTGGCGGTGCTGGTCGCGCTGGGCGTCGGTCTCGCGCGAGGGAGCAGCGTCCGGTACCTGGCAGCGGACCTCGCCCACTTCGCCGAGCTGCCGGCGTTTGCGCTCGTGACGTCCGTGCTTTTGCGAGGCTGCAAGACGAACGGCGCCATGCTCAAGGCCGCGCTCGTCGTCTACGCGCTGTCGACGGTCACCGTCACGGGGCTGGTCTTGGTCTCCGGCATGGGCTTGGTGCATGGTCTCCACGGGGTCTGGGGCCTGGGGGTGGCAGGGGTGGGCACCCTGGATCTCCTGCGCGCCTCGGGCACGTTTCCCGCGGCCCTGCTCCCGGTGTTGGTCGCGGTTCTGCCCGTGACGTCGAAGAGATCAGGGTCCGGCGTCTGGCCCCTGTTGCTCCGCCTGACCATCCTGTTCACGGTGATCAACGTCATCGTTTCGTGGAAGCGGACCTGTTGGTTCGGCGCAGCACTCGCGACGGTCGCGGTCCTGTTTCTGGGTCGTCGATCGTGGAACTTCGGCCGCATGCTCCGTGCGGGGCTGATCAGTGTCCTGGTGGCTGGCGTCCTCGTGCCGCTCGGCTTCCTGCCGCTCTTCAAGGGCCACTCGGCGGCCGAGCTGGTCCGCGACCGAGTGACGCACACCGTGCAGCAGTTAGAGGACCAGGACAACATAGGACGCGTGAGCAGGCTCCGCGAGTACGACGTGACTGGTGAAGCGCTTCGCGCGCACCCTGCGTTGGGCATGGGCTTGGGCAGCCTGTACTTCGGATTCGACCGTGGGACGCTGGACTTCAAGCATTTCTTCCACAACGCATTCCTGGGGCTGGCCTACCGGGGCGGTCTGCTCGCCATCGCCACGTTCGCGCTCGGCCTGCTGATGGTGGGCGCTCTGTACTGGCGCCGGCGCGGCCGCTTCACCTCGGAGTGGTCCGAGGCGCTGTGCGTGGCCGGGCTCGGGGGGACGTTGTCATTGCTCGCTCAGTCCGGCACGGCGGGAGTGATCTTCCAACACCCCCACGGCGCGCTCGCCGGAGTGCTCCTGGGTGTCGTATCGTATGCCCTGGGCGATATGGGACGGGGGGGGGTCGCAGATGAAAGCGTTCGAGTCGCCGGCCGTGATGTGCACTGATGCGACGAAACGTTCGCACGTCCCTCCTCTCCAACCGTGACGAGTGGTGTGCACCCAGGGATGGCGGCCGGAGGCGGCCGTGCAGAGAGCCGGACTTGAAGGAGATGGCACGATGGCACAACGACACGACCTCAAGGTCTTGTCGCAAGACGACCTCATGCGCTCGGTGGCGGTGGTCGTGGGGACCCGGCCGGGCATCATCAAGATGTCGCCGCTGATTCGCGAGCTCGGCCGCCGCGACCTGGAGCACTTCGTCATCCACACCGGGCAGCACTACTCACCGGAGATGGACGACGTGTTCTTTCGGGACCTGGGGCTGGCGCCGCCACGGTACCGCCTGGACAGGGTCAAGGACTGCTACTTCCACGGCGAGCAGACCGCCGAGATGATCCGAGGAGTCGAGCGAGTGCTCCTTGAGGGTCGCCCCATGGTCGTGCTGGTGTGTGGCGACGCCAACACCAACCTGGCGGCCGGGCTGGCGGCCCGCAAGCTGCGCATGGTGGTCGGACACGTGGAGTCGGGGCTTCGCAGCGGTGACTGGTCGATGCCGGAGGAGCACAACCGGATCATCCTCGACCACACCTGTGAGCTCCTGTTCGCACCCACCGAAGAGGCGTGCAGGAACCTCACGGCCGATCACGTCCGCGGTGAGATCCACCTGACCGGCAACACAGTGGTTGACGCGCTCTTCGACAACCTGGAGATCGCGCGGCGGAGATCCGGCGTTCTCGGGCGGCTCGGCCTCCAGAGGGGCGAGTACATCATCTGCACCGTGCACCGGGAGGAGAACGTCGACAGCCGCCAGCGCCTGGAAGCGGCGCTCGCCGGCATCGCGAGGGTGGCGGCGGAGGTCCCCCTGCCGCTGGTCCTTCCCCTCCACCCGAGGACGCGCAATCGGTTGCGTGAGTTCGGGCTCGAGGGCGCCCTCGACGTCGGATCGGGGGATCTCCGTGTGGTCGAGCCTTTCGGCTACCTCGATTTCCTGATGCTGGTCGAGGGGGCGAAGGTGGTCATGACGGACAGCGGGGGGCTCCAGGAGGAGAGCTGCATCCTCCAGGTGCCATGCGTGACCTTGCGGGACAACACGGAGCGACCGGAGACCGTGCAGGTGGGCGCCAACAGGATCGTGGGTGTCGACCCGCAAGGCATCGTGGACGGCGTCAAGCACATGGCGGATGCCCCCAAGGGGTGGCCGAACCCCTTCGGCGACGGGCACGCCGCGCGACGGATCGTCGATGTCGTCGAGCGGGTTCTCTCTGAGGGCGTCAGGCTCGACCAGCCTCCGGTGGGCCTCGAGCCGTGACCGGCGATGATCCCTCGCTGCGACCGTTGAAGGTGCTGCTGCTCTTTCCGCACTTCAACACCCTGGACCAGGCCAGCAGTCTCCGGTCGTGGCAGATCGGCCGGTTCCTGGCGCACCGGGGGCACGACGTCACCGTGCTCGCACCCGGCGTGGACCTCCGCAGCGGCGATCTCTTTCCCGAGATGCGCGGTCGGGTCTTCGCGACCTCATATGTGGAGGGCGTCCGGCTGATCCGAGTGCGCAGTCTCACCCACTTCCGCCGCAGCGCCGGGCACCGCCTCACGTTCGAAGTGGTGTTCGCTCTCCTGAGCAGTCTGCGGGCACTGACCGTTCGAGGGATCGACGCGATGGTCGTCGCCTACCCACCGGCGGTGGCCCCGTTCTTCGGCTTCGTCGTGGGTCGGCTTCGCCGATGGCCGGTGGCGTTCGAGGTCAGGGACCTCCTTGCCGACAATCTCAAGTCGACGAAGTACGTGCGTTCGAGCGTGTTTGCCAGGATCGCGAAGGGCCTGGAGAAGCAGCTCGCCCGGAGGAGCGATCACGTGATCCCGGTGAGCAATGGGATCAAGAAGTTCCTGGTGGCGGACGGGTGTCCTCCCGAGAAGATCACGGTGGCGAAGAACGGCTACGAGCCCGAGGTCTTCGCGGGCGTCGACTACTCCCAGGACATCCGGAGCGAGTTCGGCTGGGGAGAGAGGTTCGTGGTCGTGTACGCCGGTGGGTTGACCCAGGCCTACGACATCCCCACTTTGCTGCGGGCTGCCGAGCGGCTGCGCAGCCACGAGGATCTGCTGTTCGCTATCATCGGCGAGGGCGACCGAAAGGCCGAGTACCAGCGACACTGTGCGAAGCGAGGGCTGGACAACTGCCAGTTCATCGGCTACCAGCCGCGCCGCCGCATGCCGGCGATCCTGTCTGCGGCCAACGTCGGCGTCCACATGTTCAACAGCGACCCCCTGTGGGCATACGTGCTGGGGAACAAGCCCTTCGACTACCTCGGTAGCGGGCTTCCCATGGTGTTCGCGGGGATGGGAGACACGGCGGAGCTGGTGCTCGAGTCCGGGGGCGGGCTCGTGGTCACGCCGGAGGCGGACGACGAGCTGGCGGACGCCCTTCTGCGCATGAAGCAAGACCCCGATTCAGCCCGTGCGATGGGTGAGCGCGGTCGAGACCATGTGCGCACCCACTACGATCGATGGCGGCTGCTCGAGGACTTCGAGCTCGCCCTCTACCGCACCATGGGCATCGAGGCGGCGTCGTGATGCCCCTCGCTGTCGCGAGCCCATGGGGCTCTTACCCTCGTCATCCGGCGGACGGCGCGCGGGACGGCACCTGCGCCAGGATGGACTCCAGGTCGTTCGTGTCGCTCTCCGGGCTCTGGGGGACCTCGGGGGCGATGGGCGTCCCCCTCGCCAACCGCTCCTGGTACTGCCTGTCGTAGTAGCGCCAGTAGCCCGAGTTCTTCAGCCGTCGCCACCACCACTCGTTGTCCACGTACCAGGCGACTGTTTCTTCGAGCGCCTGCTCGAAGTTCCAGTGCGACTTCCATCCGAGGGCGTGGATCTTGGCGCAGTTGAGGCTGTAGCGCCGGTCCTGGCCCGGGCGATCGGCCACGAGCCGGATCAGCGAGTGTGGCTTTCCGAGCATGTCCAGGATGAGCCTGGCCATGTCGAGGGCGCACACCTCGTTGCCGCTCCCCACGTTGTATGCCTCACCGGGCACCCCTCCGTGCAGCACGAGGTCGATGGCTCTGCAGTGGTCGAGCACGTACTGGTAGTCGCGCACGTAGCCCCCGTCTCCGTACACGGGGAGCTGCTGATCCTCCATCGCGCTGGTCACGAACAGGGGCAGCACCTTCTCGGGGTACTGGTAGGGACCGATGTTGTTGCTGCCCCGGGTGATGGTCGCCGGCAGATCGAAGCTGGCGACGAAGGCGTTCACCAGGAGATCGGCCGATGCCTTGCTGCCGGAGTACGGGCTGCGCGTGTCCAGTGGATCATGCTCGGCGAACGACCCTCGCATCACCTGGCCGTACACCTCGTCCGTGGACACCTGGTGGAACCGCTGGATCCGGAAGTGGCGAGCAGCCTTCAGGAGCGTGTACGTCCCGAGAATATTGGTGTGGAGGAAGCTGTCCGGGTCCATGAGGGAGCGATCGACGTGTGACTCTGCAGCGAAGTTGACGATCGCATCGATCTGGTGCTTTTCCATGGCCTCGGAGACGGCCCCGTAGTCACAGATGTCACCCTTGAAGAAGGCATAGCGGTCGCCGAAGGACTCGCCCAGACCGAGGAGGTTGTCCGGGTTGCCGGCGTAGGTGAGCTTGTCGAACACCAGGATCTTGTAGTCGGAGTAGTTCTCCAGCATGTAGTGGACGAAGTTGGCGCCGATGAAGCCCGCCCCTCCGGTGACCATGATGCTGCGTATGGACGGCAGCTCCGACATTCCGGCCCGCCGAACAACAGGGGCGTAGCGGCTGTTCTGGCGGAGCTGACGGAGTTGGTCGACGCTCAGGGTGCCGGAGAGGAGATCGAACGTGCTCGGCAGGACGCGGGTCGTCACATCCGCCGCCGAGCTCATGTGATAGATCTCGTCGATCACCTTGGCCGGCGCAGAGGGCATGGCGACCACGACCTCGTCGACGTTGAACCTCTTGATGATGTGGGGAAGCTCCCCGCGGGGGCCCAGCACCGGAACCCGCTGGATGCTGAGGGATCTCTTAGCGGGGTCGTCGTCCACGAAACCCACCGGCTTCCAGCCCAGCTCCGGAGTGCGCAGGATCTGGCGCAGGGTCATCGACCCGGCGTCGCCGGCGCCCGCGATCAGAACACGGCGTTCCGTCGGCACGAACAGGCGAAGGTTGGACGTCTGCTCGGCTGCCAGACGTTCGCCGAGGACGCGAAGGATGAGACGGGTTGCTGCCAGGCAGAACGTGCTCAGAAGCGACTCCAGCACGATCACGCTCACGGAGGGGCAGTAGGGGAGACTGAGAGCGGGCAGCACCACGAAGTTCGCGAGCAGGACGAGGGCCGAGCTCGAGGAGCCGGCCACCGTGATGAGCTTGAGCTCGGCCAGGCTCGCGTACTGCCACACCCGCATCGAAAGTCTTGATTTCAGATAGGTTGGTATCCTGATGGCGGGGATGATCAGGAGCAGTGGCCAGCAGGGCCGGAGGTGCGCCCAGATGCCCGTCAGGGTCTCGAATCGCAGAGCGAAGCTCGCGAGGAGGGAAGCCTCGATACACAGCAGGTCGATCAGTATGAGATAGCGGACGCGGAGCCGGGACGCTCGAGGCTCCTTCTCCATCAATCCTCCTCGTTCCAATGCCCAGGCGTTTCCTCGACTGACTCTATCACGTGATGAAGGCTCAGGATAGGACGGCTCGACGGAGGCCGGAGCCCGGCCCCGTGCGGTTCCCGAGACGTGGATCGTCGGTCGCCGGGCTTGGGACTACGTGGTGGTGGCACGTGGCGGATCCCCGCGATCGATGACCTCTCGGATCCTGGTCGCGTGGTGGTGGATGCGCTCGATGGAGTCGCAGATGCGGCGGGCCGTGTCGTCGGACATGTCGGAGTAGATGGGAACGCACAGCACCTTGTCGGCAACGTCGTCGGTGACCGGCAGCCTGTAGCCCGTCGGTGGCGCGCCCCCTCCGCAATAGGACTCGTGGCGGTGGAGCGGAGGGAAGAAGTACTTCCGGCAGAAGACGTTCTCAGCCGCCAGCGCGGTCCACAGCAGGTCCCGGTCGAGGCCGAACGCCGTGCCGTCCACGGTGATCGGGAAGTTCTGGAAGTTGACCCCGGCCGACGGTGAGTGCCGCTGCATTGCCAGACCCGGGAGCGAAGACAGGCGCTCGGTCATCAGCGCTCCCACAGCTCGACGGCGTGCGATGTGCTCGTCGACGACCTTCAGGTTCTCCAGTCCGAGCAGCGCGTTGAATTCCTGCATCTTCCCGTTGCACCCGTGCCTGATCGTGTTCTCGGTGCCCGAGTCGCCGAAGTTCCTGAGCAGCCGGAGTTCGCGGGCCAGGGCCTCGTCGTCGGTGGTGATCGCTCCTCCCTCTCCCACCGGGAAGACCTTCGTGGCGTGGAAGCTGAACAGCTCGGCCAGGCCGAATCCACCGATTGGTCGACCCTCATAGGAGCTGCCGAAGGCATGTGCGGCATCGAAGATCAGCGGTACCTGGTGGTGATCGGCGAGCTCCTGCAGGTCGGCGATCCGGCAGGGATGGCCGTACACGTGGACGCCTAACACCGCCGCGGTGTCCGGCCCGATCCGTTCTGCCACCGCGCCGGGATCGAGCGTGAAGTCGTCTTCTGCGATGTCCACGAAGATGGGCCGCAGGCCCGCCCAGACGACGGCGTGGGCGGTCGCAGAGAAGGTGAAGCTCGGCAGCAGCACCTCGCCGCGGTCCGTGAGCGCCTTGCAGAGGATGGCGAGGCCGATGGTCCCGTTCGCCACGCACACCACGTGCCCCACCTGGAGGCGCTCCGCCAGCAGCTCCTCCAGCTCTCGCACGTGGCGGCCGTTATTGGTCAGTTGACCCGACGCCATGGCCTGGGCGAGGCGGCCCTCGATGGCATCGAGAGGCGGGATCATGGGGCGCACGATGGGAAGCGCGTCCTCGAACTCCGGCTCGCCCGACAGCAACCCGGGCAGAGCCCCCGATTTCACGCTCATGGGCAGGTACCTCTCATTCCGACCTCAGCCGTATGCCGCTCCTCCAGCCGAGCCACACCAGGGCGGAGACCGCCACAGCCGCCAGTGTGGCCCCTATCGTCACCGGCAACGCGATGATACCCACGCCCGCGGCGCCCATGACCGCGGCGCAGGCAATCGAGGGGAGGAGCACCGCTCGGGCCTCCAGGCGCGCATGGACCATGAGCTGGTCGTAGTAGTGGGACCGGTCGCCAGGGAACAACCTGCGTGGGTCGAGCGTGCGGCGGGCGACGACTCTGCGGATCGCGGTGAATCCGACCTCTCCCAGCGGAAACGCCGCCGCCAGCAATGCCGCCGGCCACCGCAGCGTCTGGTCGCCCGGCCCATAGATCCAGACCAGAGAGCAGACCGTGGCCAGAGCGCCGAGGGTGAGCGAGCCTCCATCGCCCAGGAAGACCCGCGCGGGCGGCCAGTTCGCGCGCAGGAAACCGAGGGTGGAGGCGGCGCAGACCAGTGCCAGGTACGCCGCCATGGAATGTCCACCGCCCAGCTCGATCAAGATGGCGAGGATGGCGAAGTGGATGACGGCGAGGCCGCCCGCCAGCCCGTCCACCCCGTCGATGAAGTTGTAGCCGTTGGTCATCGCTAGGAACAGCAGCAGGGCCGCAACCATCCCCCATGGAGACGACGGCGCGACGGCGACGGCGATCGCGACCCCGATCAGTGCCTCGACGGCGAACTTCACGGTCTGCGGTAGGGTGCGAACGTCATCCACCACCCCGAGGGCCGCGGTGGCCGCACATGCCGACACGAGCAACACCTCGCGGAGCCCGAGGGCGCCAAATGACGGGACGGCGGCCGGCCCCACGAAGAGACCGATGGTGATGATGATGCCGACACCGCCGAGGCGCGGTATGGGCTGGGAGTGGATCTTCAGCTCGGCCGGGACGTCCATGGTGCCAGTGTGCCTGGCCAGCCACACGGAGAAAGGCACGGTCCCGAAGGCGGTGAGTGCCGCGGCACCGAGCGTCACCAGGACGCCCGCGAGCGGTTGCAGCTCCAGAGCCATCACTCGAGATAGCCCAGGGCGGCGAGCTCATCGCCGATGAGCGGAAGCAGCTTGTCCATGTCGTCGGTCGACAACCGCTGCTGCCACTTCTCCAGGTTCCCGGTGTGGATCTCGGCGCGCGCAAAATCACGGCACTGTGGGTGAAACGGCATGTCGAGTCGATCGTAGAGGCGCTCGGACACGTCGAGCGGGTTGGCGACCAGGTCCTCGTAGCGGATGGTCACCGCCTGTGACGGTGGGAGACGGGAGAGCGCCTCGGATGTCGCGCGGACACACGCGAGCCACTGCAGTCCACAGACCTCGATCAGGCTCCGGGATCGGATCGCCGCGTCCAGGCCCTCGAAGCGCGGTCCCCATGACTGATATGCGCTGGTGGTGTTGCGGTTCCGCCTCAGCCGATAGGTGAGGTACCGCCAGGCGTAGTACGGGACGTCCAGGGGCGGCACCCAGCGCGCCTTCTGGATGAGGTAGCGCACCGGGTTCGGCGTCTGCCAGCGGCGCATCGCCGACTCCGCGACAGCACGTCCGTCGCGGACGAGGTGGACGAACACCGCGTGCGGGAACACCGCGCGTACAAAGTCGACCCGCAGGGTGTTGGCGCACGTCTTCTCCACGACCCTCCTGCCGCCGTGGGCCCTGGCGAAGCTGTCGAATCGTCGGCGGATGTACCTCGCCACCTCCGGCCTGGCCAGGTCCGGCGGCAGCTCATCGGTGGCGAAGCTGCGATTGCCGTGCCTCCAGATGTAGTTGATCTCCTTCGGGAAGCACACCATGCCGGGGCTCGCGACCAGGAGCGCCCGAAGCATCTTGGTGCCGGACCGTCCGGCCCCGAGAACGATGATCGGAGAGGCGCCGCTGGGAACTGGCCCCTGCCTACTGCGGTCCGGAGAGGCGTCGAGGTTCGTTGCGCCCCGGCTCACGGCCCACCTCCTGTCGCGACGTGGCTCGTACCGCCTGCCACGCCGTCATTCTCACTCCGAACGGCACCAACCGCGCCCGCCGCGCAGCCCACCAACAGGCCGAGCAGCGGCGCCACTCTGAAGTCGATGATCTCCGGGCTGGCGACGGCCCAGACCAGGTAGCCCACCCAGGCTGCCGAGCACGCAGCGAGAAATCGGCGCTCGATCTCGCAGCCCGTCCGAGCGCGACGAGCTGTGAAGGGCACTGCCATGAACAGCGCCAGCGAGGCCAGCGCGCCGACCGTGCCGACCAGGCCGAGCTTGTAGAGGAGGAACAGGAAGAAGTTGTGGACGTAGCTCGCCTCGTGGACGAGGACGCGCTCACCGGACGGGCCGCGACCCGGTTTCGTGAATACGAAAGTCGCCCCGAGCCCACGGCCGATCAGCTTGCGCGTGACAGGAAGCTCCATGAAAGCGCGGGTGAGGGTCAGGCTCTCCGCGGCTCGCAGCCTGAGCGAGGGTTCAGGGAACCAGGGCGACCCCGATGACGGTGAGACGACGCGGCCCGCCCTGGCGAAGACGGTCTGCAGCTGCTTGGCGGCGATGGCGACCGATCGGGGCCCCAGCTCCTCGAGCCTGAGGCGCGACAGCGTCCAGGCTCCCTTCGCCGACGCGTTGCAGGCGATCCGTGACCTGAGCCGATGGCTGCCGCGAGCCGGGATGCCGATCACGAGCGCCGTTCCGCCCGGCAGCCCTGCGGCGATGAACCGCGAGCGGTCCTTGGTGATGATCTCGCCCGTGGCGCCCAACCAGTCCAGGGCCAGCGTGCATGAGCCGGTGCCCGATCCCTCCAGCTCGGCGGAGACGCGGTAGCCCTGGTCGGCATTCACCTCACGAGGACCGAGGACGAGCTGACTCCGCCGACCTGGTCCGACGGCGAACTCCCGCGGCTCGGTGGGTGCCGCGGCGGCCGTCCGGGGCAGTGTCGAGTCGGATCGGGGCCGTGCGACATCGCCGGCGAGGTTCTCCCGGGGTGTCAACCACCAACCCGCCGCCGCTAGGGCCACGATCACGGGGGCGGTGAGGATCGAGGCGCTTCGAAGCCGGCGCCGAGGGCGACGGGTGTCCCGGCGCCGGTGAACGGACGCATACAAGAAGGCTCCGGCAGCGAGCACCGTCACGATCCACAGGCCCCGGATCCCACTGGCAATGATGTACACGAGGATGACGATGGCGGCGGTCCGTCCGAAACGCCTGGCGCGAGGAACGCTCCCCTCAGAGGCGAGGACCAAGGCGGCGAGCAGGCCCAGGAGAGAGGCCCCGAACGCCGAAGCGGAGTTCGGGAGCGTGATACGACGCAGCGCGGCCCCTCGAGGTCCGAGCACCCACCATAGGGTGACGTGTGCCAGCGCCGCCCCGGCGACTGATCCTGCCATTCCGTACAGGAAGGCCGTCGTGGCTCTCCGGGGCTCGGCCGTCAACGCCACCAACGCGCCGAGCGGCAACAGCGCCATCGCGGTGAACTGACCACCGACGGCGAGTATGGAGGCATCGCCGGCCAGGCCGACCGCTGTGCCCAGGAGGGCGACCAGAGCGTACAGACCGGTCGCCACCACCAGCAGCGGAGAGGCAGCGCGAAGGCGCGCCGACCAGTCGCCCCGGAGCAGGGCCCAGCAGATCAGCGCCAGCATCAGCACGACCACGACGCCGGCCTGGACGTAGAGGGCGCGGCGGTAGGGCAGCGCGACGGTGATGAAGGGGAGCAGCACCGTGGCGATGCACGCTGCCATGACAGCAGGATCGGGCGCCGGCCCAGGGTGCTGTGGATGCTCCACCGTTGGGATCGCCTCGTCTTCCACCATGCGGCCCCGCCGCTCTAACGCCCGGCGCCGCCGCTCACGGGACGTCTCCAGATGTCGACGATCGCGAGATCGCCGAAGTTGCTGTAGGCGGCCTGGAGAAGCGGTACAGCGCATGACATGCCCAACTGGATCTTGTCTTGGGACCCGCCCTCCGCCTCCGAAAGCGGCGGCCCGTTCGGCCCCGCAGCAGAGCCGGGAGAGGACAGCCCCATCATGGGCATCGACCGGTCGACGCGGACCACGCAGAACATGGTCGAAGACGTCCGCGCCGTCGAGCGGAGCAGCTCCTCGTGCACCGACAGCATGGCGCGCAGGACGCTGATCGGCTTCAAGCCGTCCGCATCGGAGAAGACCACGAACCTCTCCGACCCGCTGTACTCCGCCGCACTGGCGAGGGACCTGGTTGCCGCCAAGTACGCCTTCACGTACTCCCTCTCATCCTCGTCCTCGCCGGGGGGTCGTCCTCCCAGGAAGAAGACATCCTGGGGAAGAAGCTCCGTGAACTGGCGCTTGACGTCGTCGGCGTTCTGCGAGTCGACCCGCACAACGGACACCTGTGCCCCGGAAGCGATTCGCTTGAGCCTCTTACGCAGGGAGGAGAGGGCCTTGTCGTCGTCACCCATGAGCACGATCTCCGCGGCGCCGCGTTCGAGCAAGAGCGAGCAGAATGAGCTCCCCATGGGTCCGGTGGGATCGGCAACGAGCACCTTGCGGCCGACTGGGCCCTCGGTTGTGCTCACCGCGTTGGCCTGGCTCCGGTCCGTTGCGCCTCCCTCGTGGAGACCTCCGTTCGAGAGCTGCCGCAGCTCCGCAGAGGCCACGGGGAGCAGGCGGATGTCCACCCCCAGGTCCGAGCACGTCTCGTGGATGCCGCGGATCCGATGGGCCGGAACACGGGGCGTGACGATGAGCAGCGCCTTCACCCGGTGTTGGCGTATCACCACCGGGAGGTCGTCAATCACACCCAGCGCCGGTACCCCGCAGAGCACCGAGTCCGGATTGGTCTTGTCGTCGATGTACCCCACCACCCGGAAGTTGTGGTCCATGGACGCCTGGAGGTCCCGGATCACCATCTCGCCCTGGCTGCCGCCTCCCACCACGAGAGTGGCGTTTCCGCTGCGCTTGCCCACGCCCGACCGGCTCCGCCGCGCCAGCTCCAACGCGAGGGCTCGCGGGGCGAAGCGGATCCCGCCCGTCATCGTGAAAGCGAGAAAGAACTCGAGGATGACCACCGACCGCGGGGGGCCGATCTTGGCGTGGATTCGTGGGCCTGCCCGCACGAAGAAGACCGCGGTCGCGAAGATCGCCGTTCCCAGGAGGCACGCGGCCGCGAGCCGGAGCGCATCCTGGAGGCTCCAGTGCCTGAAGGACCACCGGTAAAGGCGGAACACCGCCGACCCGAGGAACCTCGATATGCCGATCAGTGCCAGCAGGATGGGAAGATGGACCGCATAGTAGGACGGGATGTCCGCTTCGAAGCGAAGGTTCATCGCGGCGTACAGCGCGGTCACCCCCACCAACCCGTCGATCGACACGAGCGAGATCCGGCGGGCGATCAAGCCCCAGCGCGAGTGTCTGGAGTGGGTAGCTCGGGCCATGCGCGAGGTCCTGCCTCCTTCATCGGTGGGGTTCTCTGGTCGGCCACCTGTACGATTCTGACAGAAGGATATCCTCATCGGGCGCGAGATGCACGGCGACCGTGTCTTGGGGGCCTCCGCCGGATACCCGGACACTCAGCGGTGGACGTGTGAGTCATCCCACCTCGATGCGTCAAAGACCCGTGGGAACTGCACCCTGAGTTGGGATCGCCTAAGGTCTCGCGGTCGACCAAGCCTCCAAGGCCAGCGCGAGCATCAGACCCACCAGCAGCCCTAGCCCCGCCGCAAGCACGGTCTTCATGACCAGTCTGCGCCCCTCCGCGTGGTCGGGTGGCACGGCATCGGCCGCCAGCCGGACGTCTTCGACGTTCTGATCGGCCTTCGCCAGGGTGGCCTCGTTGTAGTTCTGGGCGAGCTGAGCGAAGAGCTGTTGCTGCTGATCGATACTTCTGGTGAGCTGGTCGACGCGGCTGGCCCTCTCCCTGTCGATGCCGTCCAGCTCCTGCTGCTTCCGCCGTTCGAGGATGGAGACCTGCAGGTTGCCTTCATTCTGCAGGTTCTCCAGCCCGGCCTCGCGCTCGCGCTGTAGCTTCTCGTAGGCGGCGTTGTCCGTGCGGAGAGCGGTGTCGAGGTGTTGAAGCTCCTGGGCCATCGCGACAAGCCTCGTGCTGAGCTGCTTGGCCCTGGGGACGAGCGCGTTGAGGTCCATTTCGATGTTGGCGGCCTTCGAGCTGAGGTCGGTGAAGACAGGATTCATCTCCTGAGTCGTGAGGGTCTTGCCGCGGAGCTCGTCGAGGTCGGCGTTCTCCTTCTTGGGGGAGGCTGCTACGGCTTCCCACAGTGCGTCGTCTGTGATCGCCTTGTGCAGCGTAATGAACTGGGGCGTGACCTCGAGCTGCTTGCGGGCGGCCTCGAGCTCCAGCTTCTTCTGATCGAGCGCTGACTCCACCCTGGCCTGTTCGTCCTGGAGGTCGCGGTAGGCGTTCCGTAGGGCATTCACCTGTGCCGTGCGCGTGTCGAGGGTGTGCTCCCCAGAAAAGGCCTCGGACAGGCGTCGGGTCTCCGCCTGGTACGCGGCCACATCCTCCGAGTTCTCACTCCTCACCTGACCGATCTTCACGTCCCAGCTCGTTTCCACGTCGTTGCGTCTCTTTTGGAAGGCGCCTTCCGTCTCCACGCGTTGCTGTTCCAAGCTCTCCAGCTCCTGCTTCGCCTGGGGGTACTGTTGGTCAATGAACTCCACCGTCGCCGAGGTGGTGCCGCTCATCAACGTGTGGGTTCGCTCCAGGAATACCTCTGCCCAGGTGTTGGCGACCTTGGCCGCGACCGTGGGCGACTGGAACTCGGCATCGATTTGGATCATGGGCGCGAGCTCCGTCTCTTCGGAGCGACGCGACACGAAGATCCTGGTCTGGAGATTGCGCCCGACTCGAAGATCCGTCGAGGAATCGATGTCACCGGCCTCCACCAGCTTGCGCTTGGTCTCCGCGACGGCGGCGTCCGACTCCAGGAGATTCTGATACCCCTGGATGGTGAGGGTCTGTGGTTTCAGCTCGGACGAGAACTTGGACGGGACGACGACCACGGTCGCCGACGCCTTGTAGGTCTGGGGCACGAGCAGCAGGAGAAAGGCGAGCGTCAGCACGCCGGCAGCGACGCCACTGCCGACGATGAGCCATTTGTGACGGTTGAGGAACAGAGCAACGTCCGTGAGCGAGACATCGTCGCGTGCCCGACCATCCGATGAGGCTTCTGCCATTTCGAGGACCCCTCACGAAAGAGTAGTACCGTCGGCGAGCTCGTGACAACGGCCCGCCATCTCACTCGTAACATAGCTGGAACGCGAGGCCTGCGCCACCCCCCGAAACCCCGCGGTCAGCTCGCAGCCATCGAGGCACATCGAGCCGAGCGCCGCCGTCGCAGCGGGGGTGGGTCCCGGGAATCCGACGACCCGCGGCGAACCGCGGGTCGTGCTCCGTCCTCGGCGTGGCCGGGCGCCTCTGCGTTGATGATCTTCTTCTTCTAATCCGACCTCGGGCGGGTGGTGGCTTTGCGTCTTGGCGTCTTTGCGTTATGTCTTCTCTCTGGGTGGGCGGCTCCGCGTCAACCCGGGTCAGTCCAGGATGCCCTCCAAGCGGTCGGGGTTGGCGCGCAGCCAGGCCAGCAGGGCATCGAGGACCCGTTCGACGTCGTCGAGCTGGTGGGAGCAGATCTCGAACAGCTCCTGCTCGGTGATCTCGTGGTAGAAGTGCACCATTCGGTTCCGGTAGCCGGCCATGCGCAGGTACAGGTCGCACGTGCTCTGGTCGATGACCCCCTGATCCGCCAGCGCTCTGGGGATCTCCTTGTACTCGACAGCGGCGTGCCCGAACCCACGCGCCGCGATGTGGCGACCGAGGTCGAGCAACGTCTCGAGAGCGCGCCGCAGGAACGACTCCGCCGAGGCCGGGTTGCGCCGATCACCGAGGAACTCCTCGAGGTCCTCCAGCGGCAGCCTGCGAATCTCATCGAGCATCGAGCGCACGAGCGCCGATCTCTCGACCACCACCTCGGCGCGGATCCTGGTGGGGGTCATCGGCGCACGCTCCCGTCGAGCAGGCCCTCGAGCCGGGCGCGGTGAAAGGGCGCCAAATCGCCGGCCCGCCGCAGCACGAACAGCTCCTCCCGAGCCTGCCGGACCGGGTCGTCACAGTAGAGCAGCTCGCCCCTGATGATCTCAACGGCGAGGAAGGCCGGTGCCTCTCCCAGCAGCACCAGGTCGGCGCGAGGCACGCCGAAGGCAACCTCGAGGGCGGTGCAGGTGTCGGCCTTGCGGGCCACGTCCCAGGTGCGCTCGCAGGGCTGCACCGCCAGGTCGAGGTCCGACGAGCCGCCGTCCATCCGCGCTCGGCGACCCTCCACCCATGCCTTCGCCTCCTCGGCCCTGCTGCCGAAGGCGTACAACGACGCGACGCCAAGACGACGGCACAGATCGGCGAGCGCCTTGGAACGGTCTGGGGCCATGGCCGCCATTGTAATTCATTGCTTCATGACCCTTGGCTCCCGGGCTCCCGTCATGTTCGCACTCCCCGGACCACCTGTAGCCCCCAACGCCGACGACCCGCGGCGAACTGCGGGTCGTGGCGCGTTCAACGCGCGGCCGAGCCCTACCTGTCATCCCGAGGAGCGAGTTCTCGAGCGACGAGGAATCTGGGTGAGGGAACAAAGTCGCAGCGGCTGTGTCCCCCCGCCCAGATCCCTCAGTCGCAGGGCTCCTTCGGGATGACAGCGTGGGGGATGTCATTCGGAGCATCGCCACGCTCCTTCGCGGCGGTGTCACAAGCGATGACACGCAGTCGTTCAGAGACGGTGGCCGGACCCGCCTGAGTGTCATCCTGAGCGAGCGGAGGTCCGCCGGAGCGAGTCGAAGAATCCCCCGAGAGCACCAGAGTCGCGGCTGGGAGGCGTCCCACGGGCCTTCGGGGGATGGTTCGACTCGTCCCTCGCCGCAGACGGCTCGCTCCTCGCTCACCATGACAGAACAAGGGTGTGTCCTTGTGAGCGAGGTGCTCACTTCCCGAGAAGCCCCGGGATGAGCGCGGCACAACGGGGAACGCTGCTACGGCCTCCTGCTGACCGCAGGTACTTCGTTTGGCACCGTGCGCTCGCGCAGCGACGCGCGGTTGTCGAGGAACCACTGGTATGTGGACCCAATGCCCTCCCGCAGCCCCATGGTGTGGCGCCAGCCCAGGGCGTGCAGGCGCGACACGTCGAGCAGCTTGCGCGGCATGCCGTCCGGCTTGGAGGTGTCGTGGACGATCTCCGCCTCAGGGTAGACCACCTCGCGGACGAGCTCGGCCAGCTCGGCGATGCTGAGATCCTCCCCGGTGCCCACGTTGATGTGCTGCTCCCCGTCGTAGGCGCGCATCAGGAACAGGCAGGCATCCGCCAGGTCGTCCACGTGCAGGAACTCGCGCCGCGGGGCCCCGGTGCCCCAGATCGTCACCGTGGGCTCGGACCGCTCCCTGGCCTCGTGGAACTTGCGGATCATGGCGGGGAGCACGTGGGAGCTTTGGAGGTCGAAGTTGTCGTTGGGGCCGTACAGGTTGGTGGGCATGGCGGAGATGAAGTCACAGCCGTACTGCTTCCGATACGCCTGGCAGAGCTTGATGCCGGCGATCTTGGCGATGGCGTAGGGCTCGTTGGTGGGCTCGAGGTAGCCGCTGAGCAGGTGCTCCTCCCGCATGGGCTGCGGGCAGTCCCGCGGGTAGATGCAGGAGCTGCCCAGGTACAGCAGCTTCCTGGCCTCGTACAGGTACGAGGCGTGGACCACCGTGGCGTGGATCATCATGTTGTCGTAGATGAACTCCGCCGGTCGCGTCGAGTTGGCCAGGATGCCGCCCACCGTGCCGGCCACCAGGAACACCACCTCCGGGCGGTTGGCGCGGAACCAGTAGTTCACCGCGGCCTGGTCGCGCAGGTCGAGCTGCTCGCGGGTGGCGGTGAGGACGTTCGAGAAGCCGTCCGCCTCCAGCCGGCGCAGGACGGCCGAGCCCACCAGCCCGCAATGACCGGCCACGAAGATCCGGGTGCTCTGGTCGAAGTCGATCTGTGTCATACGCCTGGCAGTCTCCCGTGTGTCGAGTCTATCAAGCCTGACGGCGGTTGACGCCGTTGTGTGCCGGCCGAGCGACGCCCTCCATCGCTCAGGGCAGACAGGGCGCTCCCACGGGCGGGCCCCCGATCCGCAGCGGCGCCCTTGCCGACCGCCCACGACGTCGATCGGCGACTGACAGCGCGGTCCTGGTGGTCGCCATCCAGGCACGCCCCATCCCCGAAACGCCGACGACCCGCGGTGGTCCGCGGGTCGTGCTCGTTGCGCGCGAGGGCGCTGTCTCTGCGCCTTCGCGCTATCCCTCTTCCTTGCCCTGTATACTTGGCCGGTGAATGCGAGACCTCATCCCGTAGAAGTTGTTGCTCGTCCAGATTATAGGCTGTGGCTGCGCTATGACGACGGTACCGAAGGCGAGATCGATCTCACAAACCTGGTAGGGCACGGCGTCTTCGCAGCCTGGCGCGATTGCGCGCTGTTTGAACGTGTTCATCTCGGTCCGCATGGCGAGATCTTCTGGAACGACGAGATCGACCTCTGTCCCGATGCGCTCTACCTCGAGCTCACGGGGAAGGCCCCCGAGGAGCTGTTCCCGAAGCTGCGGGCGGAGTCCATTGCCTGAGCTGAGCAGGTTTTACGGAGTGGTGATTCGCATGTTCTATCGCGACCACCACCCACCTCACTTCCACGCTGCCTACGGTGACGACGAGGCAATCGTGGATATATCGACCCTGGCGGTGATTGGCGGGCGCCTCCCCCCGCGCGCAATCGGCATGGTGGTCGAGTGGGCCTCTCTCCATCAAGACGAGCTGTTCAAGCGATGGGAGAGCGCCCTCCACCATGAGCGTTTGGAGCGCATCGACCCTCTGCCCTGATCCAGAGCGCGCATTGACCTTCAGTCAGTCGACCATCGCCGCCACCGAGGGTGGCCCGTGCCTCTGTCCTGCAGCGTAATCCCCGGGAGTCACTTCGTATCCGAAGCATCGCCTGCAATGTTCCCATGTGGCATTGTCTGCCAAGAGCGCGCGCCACCTCCACGACGCCGACGACCCGCGGCGAACCGCGGGTCGTTGTGCGCCCCCATGCACGGGGTTCGGGTCCAGCCTCGGCAGGCTAGTTCGCGTGCCCGTCCGGCCCGAAGGCGGGGGAGGCGCGCAGGGCGGTGTCCAGAAGCCGCCTGGCCGCCAGCGGGACGGCGAGAGTGCGCTCCAGGAAGGGGATCTGGAGACGCTTCATCGGGATCCACGTCCTCAGGTGCGGCATGATCGCCGCCGTCACCGCCAGGCCGTGACGCACCTGCGTCGCCACCGCCAGACGGTCTGCGAGGTCGAAGACCTGGTCGTAGTCCACCTTCTCGCGCCATGCCTCCAGGGCCACCGCCAGGTGCACCCACACCGGCGGCAGGGTGGCGGACACCGGCTCGCCCACGCGCGCCGCCAGCAGGGCCGTGAACAGATCCCGCCGCGGCACCCGCCACCGGCCCCCGGCGAGCTCCACCACGTCGGTGTGCTCGTCGACCAGCGGCTCCAGCCGCCCCAGGTGCCCGATGAACGTCCGGGCGAGGCACGAGGCCACCGCCTCGGTGGTCGCCGAGCGCTCCACGCCGTGGGGCTCGCGCCACTTCACCCCGATGACCCAGACCTGCGAGCGGAACGCCTCCAGGCTGTGGTAGAGGCCTACCAGCACAGCCGCTCCGCCCAGCAGCACCGGCGGCCCGTCCAGCTTGCGCTCATCCCGGCTCAGCTCCCGCGAGATGTGCCCCAGCTCGGCGAGGTTGGCGGCGGCGTTGGACTCCATGTGGCGGCAGAAGCGTCCGAACTCGCAGTCGCCGTCCTTCGCGCACTCGGGCGGGCACTGGGCGGCGCGCACCACGGCGAGGCCGGCCGTCAGCAGGAAGTCCTCCGGGGCGTCGCGCCGCCGCGCCCGGCACAGATCGCGGATGCGCTCCAGCGCCTCCTGGTCGGCGTTCAGCCCGCCGGCCAGGGACGCAATCAGCGGCAGCATTTTCTGGCGTGCAGTTTTCACGGCGACGGCGCCCGATCCACGGTCCTTATCCTACACCGAACGGGCGACTCCGGACGTCCGTATACCTGGTCTCCTCCTGCCCCGAGCCGGACGGAAGGAGGCTCGGCGTCTTCACGTCGCCGGACTTCTCTTCGGCGGGGTGGTACTCGTCCCACCTCGGCACCGGGTGCGGATCTCGGATGTGTCGCGAGCACCGCCGATCATTTTGCGGCCAGCATGTCCGGCAGTCTTTCCAGCTGGCGGGTCACGCCTTGACGACGTTGCCTCTTCGGTCGCGGAACACGCCGCGGGTGTCGATGACGAGGGGCGCGTTGGCGGCCACCAGGTCGTAGTCCACGGCGCGGTGGTCGGTGACGATGAGGACGGCGTCGGCGGCCTGCAGGCGCTCGGCGGTCAGGTCCACGGAGTGCATGGGCGGCAGGTCGGGCCACGAGCGCATCGCCGGCGCCGTGGGGATGTGCGGGTCGTGGTAGCTCACCTCGGCGCCCAGGCGCAGCAGGAGGTCGATGATCTCGAACGCCGGGCTCTCCCGCGGGTCGTCGATGTCCTTCTTGTAGGCCAGGCCGAGGACGAGGACGCTTCGAGCCCTTCACCGGCTTGCCGCGCTCGTTCAGCGCCTGCTGCAGCTTCTCGATGACGTACTCGGGCATGCGCACGTTGACCTCGCCGGCGAGCTCGATGAAGCGTGGTGCGACACCCCGTACTCGCGCGCCTTCCACGACAGGTAGAACGGGTCGAGCGGGATGCAGTGGCCGCCCCAGCCCGGGCCCGGGTTGAAGCGCATGAAGCCGAAGGGCTTGGTCTCGGCCGCGTCGAGGACCTCCCAGATGTCGATGCCCATGCGGTCGTAGACCATCTTCAGCTCGTTGACGAGGGCGATGTTGACGGCGCGGAAGATGTTCTCGGTGAGCTTGGCGGCCTCGGCGGCGCGGGCCGAGGAGACGCGCACGGTCGGAGGAGATGATCTGGTCGTAGAGGGCCTGGGCCAGGTCGCCGCGAGTCTCGTCCACGCCGCCCACGACCTTGGGGGTGTTGGTCGTGCCGTAGTTCTTGTTTCCCGGGTCCTCGCGCTCGGGGGAGAAGGCCGAGGAAGAAGTCCGTGCCGCAGCGGCAGGCCCGCACGCCTCGAGGATGCGCGCTTCACGCAGCTCGTCGGTGGTGCCGGGGTAGGTGGTGGACTCGAGGATGACGAGCTGGCCGGGGCGGAGCGTGCGCGGATCACTGCCCGGCGGACTTCGCACGTAGGTCATGTCGGGCTCGCGCTGGGGCGTCAGGGGCGTGGGCACGCAGATCAGGATGGCGTCGGGCTCGCCGAGGCGGCCGAAGTCCGTGGTGGCGGCGAAGCAGGCCGGAGTCGCACATCTGCGGCCACCCGGCCGCCGTCGAGGTGCTTGATGTAGCGTCTCGCCGCGCGCGAGCTTGGCGACCTTGTCCGGGTCCACGTCGAAGCCGAGCACCGTGAAGCCCTTCTCGACGAAGGCGAGGGCCATGCGGCAGGCCGACGTAGCCGAGGCCGATGATGCCGATGAGCGCGGAGCGATCCTCGATGTGGCGATGGAGCTGTTCGGCGTGGCTCGATGTCATTGGGTCTCCCCGGTGGTCGGCTTCCTGGTGGCCAGTATGACGCACAGCCCGGGTCGTGTTCACGACGTCGGCTGGGCAAGGAGTGAACTCGAGCCGATCATAAACCACCGCTCGGGAATGCCGAGCCCGGCGGCGAGGCCACCAGACAGGGGTTTGACCAGAGGGCTCTGGCACAGGAGCCTCTGATGCGGTGCCGGTGAGCGCGGGGATTCTTCCGGGACGGAGGATGTCGACCCCTTCCACGACCCGCATGGTGTGTGACCACGGGGAAGATGTGTTGGTCTCAGCACGCTTATCCTGGTGGACAGCTCTCCGGGCGCCACGGCAAGTTGCTGCGTCGGACCCACCCGCCTGCCGCCGTGACGGTCTCGGGATATCAGGTATGCGTGGGGAGCGGAGCAGAAGGGGCGGGCCGGCCCTTCCCGCAGCCTCACGGCTGGAGCGGTCGGACGACCGCGAGAGGGGAAGATGTTCAGGATCCGCCGCATCTTCGACGATCTGCTGCCGGTGAACCGGGCCGCCCTGGCGGCGGTGCAGGGCATGCTGGGAGCCCAGATCCCGGGGCTCCCCGCCCGGGAGGTGGCGGAGCTGCCGCGCCGGCTGAAGCGGCCGCCGCTCCACGGGTATCGCACCTTCCTGTACGTCACGGAGGACATCCACCGGCAGGTGTCGGGCTTCGCTCTGGTCCTGCACCACCGCGAGCTGCGCTTCCTCTACCTGGAGTACATCGTGACCCGGCCCGGTCGCACCGGGGGTGGGGTCGGGGGCGCGCTGTACGAGCGCCTGCGCCGCGACGGCCGCGAGCTGGACTGCCTGGGCCTCTTCTTCGAGTGCCTGCCCGACGACCCCGCCCTCAGCCCGGACCCCGCCGTCCGCCGCCAGAACGCGGCCCGCCTCCGCTTCTACGAGCGCCTGGGGGCGCGGCCCATCGTGGGCACCGCGTACGAGACGCCGGTGAAGGAGGGCGGCACCGACCCGCCGTACCTGGTCTTCGACGACCTGGGCAGCGGCCGTCCCCTGCGCCGCAGCGAGGCGAAGGCGATCGTGCGCTCGATCCTCGAGAGCAAGTACTCGCACCTGTGTCCGCCCGCCTACGTCGACATGGTGGTGGAGTCGTTCAAGGACGACCCGGTGCGGCTGCGCGCCCCCCGCTACCCGGTGACGGCGCCCGTGGAGACGCCCGAGGAGGTGCCGCCCGACCGGCGCATCACCCTGGTGGTCAACGACCGCCACGCCATCCACCACGTCCACGAGCGCGGCTACGTGGAGGCGCCGGTTCGCATCTCCCACATCCTGCGGGAGCTGGAGACGACGCCCTTCTTTTCGCGGGTGGAGCCCCGCCAGCACCCCGACCGCCACATCACCGAGCTCCACGACCCGGGATGGGTGCGCTACTTCAAGCGGGTGTGCGAGGGCCTGGAGGGGGACAGGGCCGTGTACCCCTATGTGTTCCCCCTGCGCAACGCGTCCCGGCCCCCGCGCGAGCTGGAGGTACGTGCCGGCTACTACTGCATCGACACCTTCACGCCCCTTTCGAACCGAACGCCTACCTGGCGGCACGGCGCGGGGTGGACTGCGCGCTCACCGCCGCCGAAGCGGTGCTGGGCGGCGCGCGTCTGGCCTACGCCCTGGTGCGCCCCCCCGGCCACCACGCGGAGCGTCGCTCCTTCGGCGGCTTCTGCTACTTCAACAACGCCGCCATCGCCGCCCAGTGCCTCGGCCACGAGGCCAAGGTCGCCATCCTGGACATCGACTACCACCACGGCAACGGCCAGCAGGACATCTTCTACGAGCGCGGCGACGTGCTCACGGTGTCCATCCACGGCCACCCGAACTTCGCGTACCCCTACTTCTCGGGCTTTGCGGACGAGCGGGGCGAGGGCGCCGGCCGCGGTTCGAACCTCAACCTGCCCCAGCACGAGTCCCTGGACGGGGCCGGCCACCGCAAGGCGATCGAGCGCGCGCTGCACGCGGTGCACTCGTTCGGGGCCGAGGTGCTGGTCGTGGCCCTGGGTCTGGACACCGCCAAGGGCGACCCCACGGGCTCCTGGTCCCTGGGCGCCGCCGACTTCACCGCCAACGGCCGTCTCATCGGCGCCTGGGGTGGGCCGGTGCTGGTGGTGCAGGAGGGGGGCTACCGGGTGCGGAGCCTGGGACCCAACGCCCGCCGCTTCTTCACCGGCCTCTGGGAGGGTGCGTTCGGGGTCCGCCTGCCCTCGAACGCGGCGGCCGGTCACAAAGATCGCCGAGATTCTGGCGGCTGATGCTGTCTACCCTCTTGACAGCGGGGGAAATAGGACTACTTTCTGAGGCGTGGAGCGCAGTGACGATTCTGATCGCCCTCCCAGTAGGGCAGCCTCGGCGCCGGGCGCACGCTCCGTCGAGCTGAGGCCGCTCACCACTGCACCGCGTCCCGCCGATCCTCGGCGCGACGTCTCCGGAACAAATTACCGGTAGGACGGATGACCCATCCGCGGCCCCTCGGGGCCTCTTCCGGCGTGGCGTGCCGACGTGCACGGCCAGGGCGCACCGGAGTATCCGGCGGGTTGGTGTGGTGGAGCCGCGCACGGTCCGGTGATCAACCAGCGAGCAACGACCAAGGAAGGACGTCGTGAAAACGCAACAAGCTGCAGCGGAGACGGATCCATTACCCCTGCACCGCCGTCAGGCCCTGTGCGACCTGTTCGGCGAAAGGTACGACCCCGTCACCTGGCGGGACTGGCGCTGGCAGATGCGCCGCCGCCTCTCCAAGCCGGAGCACTTCGAGGCCTACCTGCGGCTCACGCCGTCGGAGCGGAACGGTCTGGAGATGGGCCGGGAGCGGTTCGCGGTGGCGGTGACCCCCCACTTCGCCGCCCTCATGGACCCCGACGACCCCGATTGCCCGATCCGCCGCCAGGTGGTGCCGTCAGACGACGAGTTCGTGGTCAGGCCCGGCGACATGGCCGATCCCTGCGGCGAGGACCACGACAGCGTGGCCGAGGGGCTGGTGCACAGGTACCCGGACCGGGTGCTGCTGCTGGCCCTGGACACCTGCGCCTCCTACTGCCGCTACTGCACCCGCTCCCGGCTGGTCAGCCAGGGCGAGCTCGATCCCCTGCCCCGGCGCCTGGAGCCGATCCTGGAGTACCTGCACGCCCACCGGGAGGTGCGGGACGTACTGGTCTCCGGCGGCGACCCGCTGCTCATGTCCGACGACCGCCTCGACAACCTGCTCGGCCAGCTCCGGGAGGTGCCGCACCTGGAGCTCTTGCGCCTGGGCAGCCGGGTCCCCGGCTTCCTGCCCCAGCGCATCACCCCCGAGCTGGTGGCGGTGCTGCGCAAGCACCGCGCCTGGCTGTCCCTGCACTTCTCCCACCCCGCGGAGCTCACCCCGGAAGTGGCCGAGGCCTGTGACCTGCTGGCGGACGGCGGCATCCCCCTGGGCAGCCAGACGGTGCTGCTGCGCGGGGTCAACGACGACCCCCAGGTGCTCAAGGAGCTCTTCTGCGGGCTGCTGAAGCTCCGCGTGCGGCCCTACTACCTCTACCAGGCCGACCCGGTGATCGGCACCGGACACCTGCGCACCTCCATCGGGCGCGGGCTGGACATCATGGAGTCTCTGCGCGGCCACACCACCGGCTATGCGGTGCCCACCTACGTGGTGGACGCCCCCGGTGGCGGCGGCAAGGTCCCCCTGCAGCGCGACAACGTGGTCAGCCACGAAGGCGGTCGTTGGGTGCTGCGCAACTGGGAGGGCAGGAGCTTCGGCTACGTCGACCCTCCGGAGGGCAACTGAGGTGAACCTCGACATCGCGCTCTGCTACGACCTGAAGGAGGAGTACCTCGCCGCCGGCTTCTCGGAGCTGGAGGTCATGGAGTTCGACGACGAAGGGGTGGTCGCGGGCCTGGAAGGGGCCCTGCGGGAGCTCGGCCACCGGCCCGAGCGGGTGGGCCGCGGCATCGAGCTGGCCCGGCGCCTGGTGGCGGGCCGGCGCTGGGACCTGGTGCTGAGCATCGCCGAGGGCGTGGCCGGCCGGGGCCGTGAAGCCCAGGTGCCCGCCCTGTGCGAGCTCTTCGGGCAGCGCTACGCCTTCTCCGATCCCGTGACCTGTGGAGTCACCCTGGACAAGGCCTGGGCCAAGCGCATCGTGGCCGCCGCCGGGGTGCCGACCACGCCGTCCCTGGTGGTCCACAGCCTGGCCGACCTGGAAGGCTGCAGGCTGCGGGGGGCCCTGTTCGTCAAGCCCCTGGCCGAGGGCAGCTCCAAGGGGGTGACCGGGCGCTCGCTGGTGAAGAAGAGGGGCAGGCTCGCCGGGGTCTGCGCGGAGCTCTTGGCCGAGCACCCCACGGGGCTGCTGGTGGAGCCGTACCTGCCGGGGCGCGAGGTCACGGTGGGGGTGCTGGGCTCGAACGGCGACGCCCGCGTGGTGGGGGTCATGGAGGTGCTCTACACCGAGCGCGCCGAGGGCATCGGCTACACGGCCCAGAACAAGGACGAGTGGCTGGCCAACGTGCGCTACCGCCTGGTCCAGGGCGAGGCCCTGGCCGAGACGGCGTCCCGCATGGCGCTGGCGTCGTACGAGGCCCTGGAGTGCCGAGACGCGGCGAGGGTCGACCTGCGGTGCGACGCCGCCGGCAGGCCGCAGTTCATGGAGATCAACCCGCTGCCGGGGCTCCACCCCGTCCGTTCCGACCTGCCGATCCTGTCCCGCCTCGGCGGCATGGCCTACCGCGACCTCATCGGCGCCATCGTGGACTCGGCCATGACCCGCTCGGACCCGGCGGTACGTCCCGCGGAGCGGCTCGCCCTGTGCACGGCCTGAGCTGGCGCCGGGTGGTGGTCGCCCACAACCCGGTGAGCGACGCCGACGACCCGTCGACCCGGGACGTCCTCGACCAGGTGGCGTTCGTCGAGGAGGGCCTGCGCGGGCTGGGCCTGCCCTTTGCAACGGTGGCGGTGGGAGAGGCTGCCGAGGCGCGTCCCCTCGAGCCGGGGGCGGTGGTCTTCAACCTGGTGGAGTCGCCACCCGGACGGCCCCGCGCTCAGATCGAGGTGGCCGCCGCCTGGCAGGCGGCGGGCGTCCCCTTCACCGGCTCGCCGGCGGATGTGCTGTGGCTGACCACGGACAAGGTGGCGACGCGCGAGCTCCTGGCCGGTGCCGGGCTGCCGGTGGCCCCGGGCGCGGTCGTCGGGCCGGGGTGTGACGGCGAGCTCGACGGGGTCCCGCCCCCGTGGATCCTGAAGCCGGCGTGGGAGGACGCCTCCCTCGGTCTGGAGGGTGACCCTCTGTGCCGGACGCTCAAGGACGCTCAGCAGCGCGCCGGGGCGTTGGGGCGCCGCTTCCCCGGCCAGCCCCTGCTCGCAGAGCACTTCCTCCCCGGGCGCGAGTTCAACCTCACGGTGCTCGAGGACGGGGACGGGCCGCGGGTCCTGCCCGTGGCCGAGATGCGGTACGTGGACTTTCCCCCCGACGAGCCGCGGGTGCTGGGGTACGAGGCCAAGTGGCACAGTGACTCCTTCGCCTACCGCCACACGGTGCGCGCCTTCCCCGACCCGGCCGACGAGGGGCCCTTGCTGGCCGAGCTGCAGCGGCTGGCCCTGGGGGCCTGGCGGGAGTGCGGGGTGCGGGGCTACGCGCGGGTGGACCTGCGCCTCGACGAGGAGGACGCGCCCGCCATCCTGGAGATCAACGCCAACCCCTGCCTGAGCGGCGACGCTGGCTTCGTGGCCGCGGCGGCCCACGGCGGGCTGGGACCGGCAGAGGTCGTCGGGTGCATCCTGGCCGCGGCCCAGGGGGCGTGATGGCTGCCGTCGCCTTCCGTCGCTCTCTCGCTCTGTCCGACCGGCAGCCGCTCGCCGCGCTCCTCACGGCGACGGGCTTCTTCAACGACGAGGAGCTGGAGGTCGCCCTGGAGCTGGTGGACGATCGTCTGCAGCACGGCGCCGCCAGCCACTATCGCTTCCTCCTCGGCGAGGTGGAGGGGGAGGTGGCGGGCTACGCGTGCTGGGGCCCCACCCCGGGCACCGTGGAGTCGGTGGACCTGTACTGGATCGCCGTCGACCCGACCCGCCAGGGCCTCGGTGTCGGTCGCGCCCTGCTCGAGGCCGCCGAGGGCTGGATCGCCGAGGAGGGGCGCCGCCGGGTGTATGTCGAGACGGCCGGCCGGGCCCAGTACGAGCCGACCCGCGCCTTCTACCTCGCCTGCGGCTATCATGTCGCCGCCGAGCTCACCGACTTCTACGCCCCCGGCGACGCCAAGTTCATCTTCCTCAAGGTCCTCTCCGCGTAGGACCCCCGTCCGCGCCCGCGCTCCCGTCCGCGTCCGAATCCCGCGACGCCCGCTCCGATTCCGTGTCATGGTGAGCGAGGAGCTCACCGTCCGCGGCGAGCGACGAGTCGAACCATCCCCCGAAGGCCCGGGGGACGAGGCGCACACGTGTCATTCCGAGGAGCGAAGCGACGAGGAATCCCCCGGAGGCCCGCGGCACGCCTCCCATCCACGACTCTGGTTCTCTCGGGGGATTCTTCGACTCGCTCCGGCGGACCTCCGCTCGCTCAGAATGACAGGCAACTTGGACGTCCCACCGTCTCTGGGCGGCTCCGCAGAGCCGGTGCCAGGTCCGTCCTTCCGTCATTGTGCGACCTTCAACCCTGGCCCGACCCAAGAAGGACGGAAGGACGGACCTGGCACGGAGGCCTGAGGTGGCGCCTCCTCAAGCCGAGGATCTGAACGTCGGTTCCACGTGCGCGGCACCCCATTGTGGCGTGCCGGGCAGCCTGCACGGCTGACCGCCACGGGGTTCATCTCCTAAAACGACCATTCATGCCGCCCAGCCGGTGCTCACTCCGTGCAACGCCCGCTCATGCCCGTTGCCACTACCCGGTTCTCCCCGTTCCCTCTTCCTTGGGCGGGTGGCGGCTCTGCGCCTCTGCGTTACTTTTTCTCCCGGGCGGGGGCTTTGCGTCTTCGCGCCTCCGCGTCTTTGCGTTAAGTTCCTGGGTGGGCGGGCGGCTTCGCGTCTCGGCGTGACCGGCCGCCGGTGCGGAGCCGCTCAGGCCGCTTCTTCGTCGCGCGCGAAAGGGATGTCCAGGACGCGGGCGAAGCTCTCTTCCGCCTGCTCGGCGTCCGGGCCCACGGGCCGGCCGTCGAGGGTCACCCAGGCGTGGCCGTTCACGGGCCGGTCGCCGTCGACGGGGCGGAAGCCGATGTGGAGCAACGTCTCGCCTCGTCCCGCGAGCATGGAGCCGAGCACCAGCGAGCGCGTCAGGGAGGTGTCGAGACCGTGGAACCAGCGGGCCCAGCGCGCGGTGGCGGCGGCGGCTGCGGCGCCCACCCGCTCCGGGGCCGCGCCCAGGGTCCACGCCCCGCCGGCCATGTCGTTGGCCAGCCGCCGGGGGTCCACCTCGAGCACCCGTTGCGCCGCCCGCGCCCGCGGCAGGGCCGCGAGCAGCAGGAGCACGTCGAGGGGTGAGTGACGGCGCAGCGGCCGGCCGTCGGGCTCGGCGCGTGCGGCCTGCGGGGTGTCGGTGTCCGGTGCGTTGTCGACCATGGGCTGCAGCTCCCTGGGTCTGGTCCCGAGCCGCGGCGCCCGCGGCCGGCGGGCGCCGATCGCGGTCGGGCCTTCCCTCTAGTACAAGGTGTGCAACCCGCCGCAACGTTCCCGCAGGCGAGGAAGCGCCTCCAGCCGCACCCGGCTCACGGCCAGGTGGGGGTCCTGTACTGGGGCGGCTCGGGGGTGAAGCCGGAGGTGCGGCGCGAGCGCAGGAAGGCCACCAGCTCATCCATCTCCTGAGCCGACAGGATGCTGGCGAACTCGGGCATGTTGTAGCCGCCGTTGGCGATCCGGATCTTCAGGTCGGTGACGGTGAGCCGGTTGCCGATGGTGGTCAGGTCGGGCCCGCGGCGGCCGCCGTGGCCGGAGATGCGGTGGCAGTAGATGCAGCCCTTCTCGGCGAAGAGGTGGCCGCCCGCGGCCACCGGCCCCGAGGTGGCGCCGATGATGTCGGCGGTCAACGGCTCGGCGGAGAAGTCCGGGGACCAGGGGGCCTTGATGCCCTCGTACCAGAGCACGCCGATGGCGATGACGATGACGATGATGGACGCCACCGCCCAGGGCCTGCGCTTAGGGCTGCGCTCGCCGCTGCCGAAGAGGAAGGGCATGAGCCCCAGCACCAAGAACGCCAGGGCGGGTCCGCCCACGATCATGTACGGCGTCAGGTGGTGGGGGATGAGGGCGAGCACGGCGAAGTACCACATGAAGTACCAGTCCGGCCGCGGCAGGACGTGGACGTTGGAGGGGTTGGGGGGAAGACCCAGCTCGGGAGCGCCCACCAGCCAGGCCAGGAGCACGATGCCGCCCACGACGACGAGACCGAACAGCGCGTCCCGCCACATGGCGTCGGGCCAGAAGGGTCGGCCCTCCCGCTTCAGCAGGCTCTCGTACCAGGTGCGGTAGGTGGCCTTGTCCACCGGACGGCCGGGCTGCGCCGGCTCCGAGATGCCGTTGCGGATGACGAGGTAGAGGTGCAACCCGACCACCGCGAAGACGATGCCGGGCAGGAAGAAGACGTGGAAGGCGAAGAAGCGGCTCAGGGTGGCCGCGCCCACGAACTCGCCGCCGAGCAGGAAGCGGCCCACGAGCTCGCCGATGAAGGGGGTCCGGCCCGCCTGCTCGGCGCCCACCACGATGGTGTAGATGGCGTTCTCGTCCCAGCGCAGGAGCTGGCCCGTGAAGCCCAGACCGATCACCACCAGGAAGAGGATGACCCCGGTCAGCCAGTTCATCTCGCGCGGGAACTTGAAGGAGCCGGTGAGGAACACGCGGACGACGTGCACCCCCATGAAGAAGATCATGGCGGAGGCGCCCCAGTAGTGCATGCCCCGCACCAGGGCGCCGAGGGGCGCTTGATGGCTGATGTACTGCAGGCTCTCATACGCGCTGTCGGTGGAGGGTGCGAACACGAGGGCGAGGGCGATGCCGGTGACCACCTGCACCACGAACGACACCAGGGTGGCGCTGCCGAAGACGTAGAACCAGTCGGTGCCCTGGGGGATGGGGTGGGTGAGGACGGGTCCTACGGCCTTGCCCAGCCCCGTCCGATCCTCGAGCCAGGTCAGGATACTGCGCAGCATCTTCATGGTCGCATTCCCTGCCCTCCTACTGGATCGGAATCGGTCTGGTCTGGAGCTCGACCCAGCCCCTGCGCACCCGTGTCTGGTATCGATACAGGTCATGGGGCGGCGGCCCCGCGGCCACCCGGCCGTCCGCGTAGTAGACGCCGCCGTGGCAGGGACACAGGAACAGCCCGGGCCCGCTCACCCAGCGCACGATGCACCCGAGGTGGGTGCAGTTGACGGCGAACGCGATGAACTCGCTTTCACCGGTGCGGCGCAGGTACGCGCCGCTGCGTGCCGTGACCCCCGCCCACGGCAGCGACGACGGGTCCTTGAAGGTCACCTCCACGGTGTCGCCGACCGTGAAGCTCTCCAGCTTGCCCACCCGCTGCCAGTTGGCCGGGGTGCGGCGCAGGTACGGCAGGAAGAGAAAGCCCACGAACGGCAGGCCGAGGAGGGCCCCCGTGACGGCGCCGGCGCCGATGATGACCCAGCTCAGCAGGGCGCGCCGGGACGGGCCGCTGTCCTTGCCCGGGAACAGGGTCGGCTCCTCAGGTGCGGCGCACATCAATCAGCTCTCGGACCCAGCCGTGGATGGCGAAGGCGCCGACGATGGCGCCCACCGCCGTGATCCACCACGAGGTGACGAAGCCCCACACCAAGAGGACCATGCCCAGGGCCAGCATCGCCGGCCGATAGGTCGGCGGGGGGACGTCGAGCTCCCTGGGGGTGGGCCAGTCCTCGTGCTTCTCACGGAGAGCGGCCTGGATGTGTTGCACCGGCTGGTCGTCCATTCCGACTCCTCCTCCTCACGCTTCTTCCAGCTCGAGATCGGGCTCACGGTACCACCGCACCATGACGGCGAAGCTGGCCAGGGCGAACACGAACATCCCCACCACCCACATCAGGACGCCTCCGGCCTGTTGGTCGGCCAGGGGGGTGAGGTGCCAGACGTTGCGGATCAGGTCCAAGGCCCCGAGCTCGTCGGAGGGGTTCAGGTAGCCCGGGTAGAGCGGCACCGGGGCGAAGGTCAGCAGCACCCCGAGGATGGTGTTGGCGATCATGGCGGTCCACAGGTAGACCACTGCGGTCAGGGCCGGCATGCGCCGCTCCGGCACCGGCGTCAGCACCGGCCACCAGAAGATGGTGGCGGTGACGAGGAAGCTGATGTGCTCCAGGATGTGGATGTTCTCGTTGATGAGGGTGAGGTCGTACAGGGCGGGCACGTGCCACGCCCACAGGGTCACCACGGCGATGGTCCAGGCGAGGAGGGGCCGCGACAGGACGCGCTCGGCGGCGTCCACCCAGGGCACCAGGAGGGCCCGTCGCGCCACGTTCTCCGGCACCCCGAGCAGCAGCAGCAGCGGCACCACCAGGAGCAGGACGAGGTGCTCGCCCATGTGGGCGCTGAAGAGATAGGTGTCGCCCAGGACGTCCAGGGGCCCGCACAGGTCGAGGAGCAGGATCACCACGCCCGCCGTCCACCAGGCGGTGTGGCGGGGCGAGCTCGTGCGCACGACGGCCAGGTGGGCGACCAGCAGGAGGGCGCAGCCGACCACGATGGAGGGCTCGAACTCCCAGGCGATGGCCAGCAGGTGACCGGTGGTCATGCCAGGGCCCCCCACAGGTAGACGATGGAGAAGATGAACACCCACACCGCGTCCACGAAGTGCCAGTACACGGCGGCGGCGGGAATGCCCTTGGTGCGCACCACCTCACGGCTGGACCCCAGGCCGAGGGCGGCCATGATGCCCAGGATCAGGAGCCCGATGGCCACGTGCGCCCCGTGGAAGCCGGTGAGGGTGAAGAAGGTGGTGCCGAAGAGGCTGTGCCGGATGGTGACGTTCTGCTGGATGAGGCCGTAGTACTCCCACCCCTGGCCGCCCAGGAAGGTGGCGCCGAAGAGGATGGTGACTCCGAGCCAGAGGAGCATCCGGCGGTGCCGGCCGCGGCGGGCGTTGGCCTCCACCCGCCACATGGTGGCGGAGGAGCCGAACAGGAAGGCCGAGAAGACGCCGGTGCGCCCGACGTCGAGCAGGGTCCCGCTGTGCTCCGCGGTCTGCTGGTGGTAGAGCACGTAGGCCATGATGAGGATCGCGAAGAAGACGGACTCCCCGAGCACGAACATGTCGACGGCCAGGCGGTGCCTCTCGGTGGCCATGCTCAGCCCTCCTCGCCGGCGGCTACCGCCTCGGGGTGGGCCAGGTCATACAGCGGACGGCGCCCGCGCACCGGCGGCACGCGCTCGAAGTTGTGCTCGGCGGGCGGCGACGAGGTGGCCCACTCCAGGCTCCAGCCGTCCCACGGGTTGTCGCCGGCGGGCTCGCCTCGGCGCAGGGTCCTGAACACGTTCCAGATGAAGAGGAGGACCGAGATGCCGATGATGTAGGAGCCGATGGTGGACAGCATGTTCAGCGTCGGCAGCCAGGGCAGGGCGGGGTAGGTGTACACCCGGCGGGCCATGCCCGCCAGGCCGGCGAAGTGCTGCACGAAGAAGGTCAGGTTGAAGCCGATGATGGTCAGCCAGAAGTGCCACTTGCCCAGCCGCTCGTCCAGCAGCCTGCCGGTGATCTTGGGGAACCAGTAGTAGGCGCCGGAGAAGAGGGCGAGGGCGGTGCCCCCGAAGAGGACGTAGTGGAAGTGGGCCACCACGAAGTAGCTGTCGGTCATCTGCCAGTCCAGGGGCACGGCGGCGAAGATGATCCCGCTCAGCCCACCCATGGTGAACTCGACGATGAAGCCGACGGCGAACAGCATGGCCGTGGAGAAGCGGATGGTCCCGCCCCACATGGTGGCGATCCAGTTGAAGATCTTCACCCCCGTGGGGACCGCGATCAGCATGCTGCCGGCCGCGAAGGCGTAGTACACGGGGAAGCCCAGGCCCACCGCGAACATGTGGTGGACCCACACCGCGAAGCTCAGGAAGCCGATGGCCACGGTGGAGGCGGCGAGGAAGTCGTAGCCGAAGATGGGCTTGCGGGAGAACACGGGGATCACCTCGGAGATGATCCCGAAGGCCGGCAGGATCATGATGTAGACCTCGGGGTGGCCGAAGATCCAGAAGGTAGTGCTGCCACAGGATGGGCGTGCCGCCGGTGGCGGGGGTGAAGAAGTGAGGCCTGCAGCAGCCGGTCCAGGAGCAGCATCACCAGGGCGGCGTTGAGGGCCGGCAGGGCGAGGACGATCACGAAGGAGTTGACCAGCACCATCCACACGAACAGGGGCAGGCGGCGGATGGTCATGCCCGCGCACCCGCAGGTTGAAGATGGTGACGATGAGGTTGATGCCCGCGGACACGGTGCCCACGCCGATGGCGAGCAGGCCCAGCGCCCAGTAGTCCAGGCCCCGGGTCGAAGGAGTAGGGCTTCTCGGTCAGGGGGGCGTAGCTGAACCAGCCGGCGTCGGGGCCGCCGCCGGCGAGAAAGCTGAAGTACAGGAGCAGCCCGCCGAACAGGAACAGCCCAGAAGCTGAAGGCGTTCAGGCGCGGGAAGACCATGTCCTTGGCGCCGATCATGAGCGGCACGAAGTAGGTGGAGAAGCCGATCAGCATCGGCACCAGCACCAGGAAGATCATGGTGGTGCCGTGCATGGTGAAGAGCTGGTTGTAGGCCTCCGGGGTCAGGAGATGCTCGTTGGGGCGCGCGAGCTGGATGCGCATGACCAGCGCCTCGAGCCCTCCGAAGGAGGAAGAACGCGAAGCCGGCCACAAAGTACATGATGCCGATCTTCTTGTGGTCGGTGGAGGAGACCCAGGAGAAGAGGCCCTGGGGCGGCGCGGCGGACCGGTCGGTGACCGGGCCCTCGGTGGCGGACGGGATGGTCGCCATTCGTCAACCCTCCAGGTAGGCCACGAGCTTCCGGACCTCGGCGTCTGAAAGCTGGAGGTTCGGCATGTGGCTGCCGGGCTTGATGGAGTCTGGTTTCTTCAGCCACTGGCTGAGCTTTTCGGGGGTGTTGTCCGCCGCCCCCGAGGCGATGGTCGAGCGGCTGCCCAGGTGGGTGAGGTCGGGCCCCACGTCGCCGTCGGCGGACGTCCCCTTCACGGCATGACAGTTGGCGCAGGTGCGGCTGGTGAAGATCTTCTCCCCGTCGATGGCGTCCTGGGTGGTGGGCGTGGCGTGGGGCTTGGCCTGCTCCGCCGCCCAGGCCGCGAACTCGTCCGGCGCCTGCGCCACGACCCGGATGCGCATGTAGGCGTGGCCGGCGCCGCAGTACTCGGCGCAGGTACCCAGGTAGACGCCGGGCTTGGTCACGTGCATCCACAGATGGACGGGGTAGGCGGGAGTGACGTCGATCTTGCGGTCGAGGCGCGGCACCCAGAAGTCGTGGATCACGTCCGCCGAGTTGAGCATGAAGAGCAGGTCCTGGCCCACCGGCACGTGGATCTCGTTGGCGGTGGACACGTCGAGCTGCGGGTAGTGGACCTCCCAGAACCACTGGTGGGCGACGATCCGTATGTCGGGGGCCCGGTTTCCCGCGGGAGGGTAGACCAGGTGCATGGTGCGCAGGGTGTAGCCGAAGATCGCGCCCACCATGAGCAGGGGGATGGCGGTCCAGGCGACCTCGAGGAGGATGTTCTCCTGCCGCTTGGAGGCCTCGTGGCCCCTCGAGCCGCGATACCGGATCAGGATGAAGGTGAGGGAGCCGACCACCACCACCAGCAGGAAGATGCAGATGCCGAGCACGAACCAGTACAGGCTCGCGATCTCCGCCGCCTGCGGTGAGGCCGTGTTGAAGGGTGAGTTCACCGGCACGCCGCGCCCCCTCGCTTCCAGGTCCTCGGCGCCGTGGCCCCGCCGGCCACGGGCCGGCGCCCCGAGCTCCGGATCGCAGAGGACCCACAGATGTCGGTCGCTGAAAAGGACCGTTCGCTCGCCTTCATCGCAGCTCGTGATGGTTAACAGCGACGTTGGTCGACGCGATTCCGAAGTGTGGTTGCCTCTCCGAACCAGGTTCTGTGATGCGCGGTCCCTCCGCCTTGTGACGGGATGAGGCAGCCGGCGGCGTCGGCGACAGAGGCCGGGAGCAGCGGCGGCCATCGGCGGCGGCGAGTGGCAGCGCAGAGCCGCCCGCCCGAGAGAGCAACGCAAAGGCGCAGAGGCGCGAAGGCGCGAAGCCCCCCACCCCCCGGGGAAGAAGGAACGCAGAGGCGCAGAGATGCAGAGCCGCCCGCCCGCCCGGCCGACGAGAGCGTGGTGCGAGCGGCGGGGACGGAGGCTCCGGCCGCGCTGTCTCCGCCGATCCCCGGCGTGCTCATGGGGGTGTGCCCCCTGGTTCCGCGGGTGTGATCCGGGTGAGGATGACCTGCTGAGGCCGCGGCGGACGTCGCCGCCGCAGCGAGGGAAGGGCCGTGGGCGCCATCACCATCCCGCCCGTCGAGGCGGTGCCGTCAGTGCTGGGACCGTCCCCATCCACATGTCGATGGTGGGTGCGGACCCCGGGAAGGGGCTGTCGATGAACCTCGCCGTGGCTGCCGACCATGCGGGTTACGAGTACAAGGACACCCTGGTCGCCGAGCTCGAGGGCCTCGGCCACGAGGTCCTGGACCTGGGCACACACGGTCCCGCGCCGGTGGACTACCCGGACTTCGCCGAGGCGGTGGCGGAGGCGGTGCGCTCGGGCCGCGCCGAGCGCGGGGTGCTGGTGTGCGGGAGCGCGGTGGGGGTGAGCGTCGCCGCCAACAAGTTCCCCGGCATCCGCGCCGGGGTCTGCCACGACACCTACACCGCCCACCAGTCCGTGGAGCACGACGACGTCAACGTCCTCTGCCTCGGGCAGCGCGTGCTCGGCATCGAGCTGGCGCTGGAGATCGTCCGCACCTTCGTGGCGGCGCGCTTCAGCGGGGCGGAGAGGCATCGCCGCCGCCTCACCAAGATCGACGCCATCGAGGCGCGCTTCTGCGGTGGTGGGGACGCGCGGGAAGGGGACGGCGGTGGCGGCTAGTTGCAGGAGAGTGACGACAACGACGAGCGAGCGCGAGGGGAGAGCATCATGAACCCGCTGTTGGAGCTGATCGAGCACGGCCAGAGCTTCTGGATCGACAACCTCACCCGGACCATGATCCGCGGGGGCGAGCTGAAGCGACGGGTCCAGGAGGAGGGGCTCCGCGGGGTCACCTCGAACCCGGCGATCTTCAGCAAGGCCATGTCCGAGGGCGAGGCCTACGACGAGCAGATCCGGGAGCTGGTGGCGGCCGGGCGGAGCGTGTCGGAGATCTACGAGGAGCTGGTGGTCACCGACATCCAGGGCGCCTGCGACGTCCTGCGACCGGTGTACGACGCCTCCGACGGCGCGGACGGCTTCGTCAGCCTCGAGGTCTCCCCGTACCTGGCCCACGACACCGACGCCACGCTGGAGGAGGCGCGGCGGCTCTTCGCGGCGGTGGACCGGCCCAACGTGCTCATCAAGATCCCCGGCACGCCGGCGGGGACCCCCGCCATCGAGCAGGCCCTGTACGAGGGGATCAACGTGAACGTCACCCTGCTCTTCTCCATCGGCGCCCACCAGGCGGTGGCCGAGGCCTACGTGCGAGCGCTGGAGCGGCGGCTGGACGAGGGCAAGCCCGTGGACCGCGTGGCCTCGGTGGCGAGCTTCTTTCTCAGCCGCATCGACGTCCTCTCGGACGAGCTCTTGAATCACCGCATCCGTCCCCGGGTCACCTCCTCGGAAGGGCCGCGCCCGGAGCTCCTGCTGGGCAAGGTGGCCGTGGCCAACGCCAAGCTCGCCTATGAGCGCTTCAAGGCGATCTTCGCCGGAGAGCGGTGGCAGCGCCTGGCCGACGCCGGGGCCAGGGTGCAGCGGGTGCTGTGGGCGAGCACGAGCACCAAGAACCCCCTCTACAGCGACGTCAAATACGTGGAGCCCCTCATCGGGCCGCACACCGTCAACACGATGCCCAACCGCACCATCGACGCCTTCGCCGACCACGGTGTGGTGGCCGACACGGTGGAGGAGGGCACGGACGAGGCACGGCGGGTCCTGGCGGACCTGGCCGAGGTGGGCGTCGACCTGGACCGGGTCACCGACCAGCTCATCGAGGAGGGGATCCGCAAGTTCGTGGACCCCTTCGACAAGCTCATGGGCGTCCTGGCGGGGGAGCGGTCCCGCTTCCTGGGCGACCACGCCGTCCGCCAGGAGGTGGCCGCCGGCCCGGCGGCGTCCACCATCGCCTCGGCCCTGGAGGGCCTGGACGAGCAGCAGCTCTCCCGGCGGCTCCACGCCCGGGACCCCTTCCTGTGGAAGTCGGACCCGGAGCACCAGGAGGTGATCCGCAACCGCCTGGGCTGGCTGGACACGCCCACATCCCTCGCCGATCGCGTCGACGACCTCACGGCCTTCGCCGAGGAGATCCGCGGCGAGGGCTTCGGCCATGTGGTCCACCTCGGCATGGGTGGCAGCTCCCTGTGCCCCGAGGTGTGCCGCCAGATCTTCGGCTCGGCGAAGGGCTGGCCGGAGCTGATCGTGCTGGACGACACCGATCCAGCCGCCATCGGCGACATCGAGGACCGGGTGGACCTGGCGCGCACGCTGTTCATCGTCGCCTCCAAGTCGGGGACCACCACCGAGACCCTCAGCTTCTTCCACTACTTCTACGACCAGGTGCGCGAGGCCGGCGTCGGCGAACCGGGCAGCCGTTTCGTGGCCATCACCGACCCCGGCACGCCGCTGGTCGCCGAGGCGCGAGAGAAGGGCTTCCGCCGGGTGTTCGAGAACCCCGAGGACATCGGGGGCCGCTACTCCGCCCTCTCCTACTTCGGCATGGTGCCCATGGCCCTCCTCGGCATGGACGTGGCGACCGTCCTGGAGAGCGCCCGCCGGATGCTCGCCTCGAGCGGGCCGGAGATCCCCGCCGCCCACAGCCCCGGTGTGGAGCTGGGGGCGGTCCTCGGCGTGCTCGGACGCGCCGGGCGCGACAAGGTGACCTTCGTGCCGTCCGCCTCCCTCGCTCCCTTCGGCATGTGGGTGGAGCAGCTCATCGCGGAGAGCACCGGCAAGGAGGGCCGCGGCCTGCTGCCCGTGGCGGGCGAGCACCCGGGGGCCACCAAGGCCTACGGCGGCGACCGGCTCTTCGTGCACCTGAGGCTGGCCGAGGACGCCCATGGCGAGGACCCGGACTACCGGTTCCGGGCGCTGTCCAGGGCCGGGCACCCGGTGGTCCACATCGAGCTCGCCCACAAGGTGGGCCTGGGCGCCGAGTTCCTCCACTGGGAGCTGGCCACCGCCGTGGCGGGGTCGATCCTGGGGGTGGACGCCTTCGACCAGCCCAACGTGGCCGAGAGCAAGGAGAACACCAAGAAGCTGCTCGAGAAGTGGCAGCAGGAGGGGTCCTTCGGCGAGGGGGAGCCGGCGATCAGCGGCTCGGGCCTCGCGGTGTACGCCCCCGGCCCGGCGCCGTCCGGCCGCGCCGCGCGGGGGGTCAAGGCGTACCTCAAGAGGTTCCTGGAAGGCATCGGCCCCGGCGACTACCTGGCGCTCTTGGCCTACTTCCGCGCCACGCCCGAGAGGGACCACAGGCTCGACCAGACCAGGACGCGCCTGCGCAACCGGCTCCAGGTGGCGACCACCCTGGGCTACGGGCCCCGCTACCTGCACTCCACGGGCCAGCTCCACAAGGGCGGTCCGAACACGGGGGTCTTCGTGCTCCTCACCGCCGACCCCGCCCGCGACCTGGAGATCCCGGGCACGCCCTACGGCTTCGCCACCCTGCACCGGGCCCAGGCCCTGGGCGACTACCGCTCCCTCGTGGACCACGGCCGGAGGGTGGTCCGGATCCACCTCGGGAAGGACGTCGAGGCGGGCCTCGGTGCGCTGGCCTCGGTGCTGCGCTGATGGCCGTCCGCGCCGGGAGGCGGTGGCCAGATGGACGAGCCCATGACCGATGGTGACGTCTTCCGCACGGCCGCGCCGGGCATGGGGACGGGCCCTCCTGTGGAGCCCTGCATCCTGGTCATCTTCGGCGCCTCCGGCGACCTGACCCGGCGCGAGCTGGTCCCGGCCCTCTATGAGCTCGAGCGGCAGGGTCTGCTCCCCGAGCCGTTCGCGGTCATCGGGGTGGCCAGGACGCGCTTCAGCGACGAGGAGTTCCGCGCCCGCATGCGGGGCGCGGTGGAGCGGGACTGCGCCTTCGACGACGGCTCCTGGGAGCGCTTCGCGTCCAGGCTCCACTACGAGCCGGGCGACATCACCGCCCCGGCCGATCAGGACTACGCTCGGCTCGGCGCCCGCCTGGAGGAGATCCGGTCCGCCGCCGACCTTGCCGACAACGTGCTCTTCCACCTCGCCCTGGCCCCGAGCCTGTTCCCGACCATCGTCGCGCGCCTCGGCCAGGCCGGCCTCGCCGCCGGCGACGGGTGGCGGCGGCTGGTGATCGAGAAGCCGTTCGGCGAGGACGAGGGCTCGGCCGAGGAGCTGGACCGGGGGATCCGAGAGGTCTTCGCCGAGGATCAGGTGTACCGGATCGACCACTTCCTGGGCAAGGAGACGGTCCAGAACATGCTGGTGTTCCGGTTCGCCAACCCCAGCTTCGAGCCGATCTGGAACCGCAACTTCATCGACCACGTCCAGATCATCGTCGCCGAGTCCCTCGGCATCGGCGAACGGGCGGCTTTCTACGAGACGACGGGGGTGGTGCGGGACATGGTCCAGAACCACCTCCTGCAGCTTCTGTGCATGACCGCCATCGAGCCGCCGGTGCGCTTCAACGGCCCGTCGCTGCGCGACGAGACGGTGAAGGTGCTGGAGGCCGTGGCGCCCCTGGACATGGGGCGCTGCGTCCGCGGCCAGTACGGTCCCGGCACCCTCGACGGCGAGGCCGTGGCCGGCTATCGCCAGGAAGACGAGGTCGCGGAGGGCTCCACCACGACCACCTATGCCGCCCTGGAGCTGGCCATCGACAACTGGCGCTGGGCGGGGGTGCCCTTCTACCTGCGCACCGGCAAGCGCATGGCGCGCAAGCTGACGGAGGTCTCGATCCACTTCAAGGCCACTCCCCACCTCATGTTCCCCTCCGCCCACCAAGAGCTCAACGCCAACGTGCTGGCCTTCAGGCTGCAGCCCGAGGAGGGGATCTTCCAGACCTTCGCGGCCAAGCGGCCCGGGCCCACCCTGCGCATCCAGCCCGTGCAGTCCAGCTTCCTCTATGCGGACGCCTTCGGCGTCGAGGAGCCGCCACGGGCCTACGCCTGGCTGCTGCTGGACGCCATGGAGGGCGACCAGACCCTGTTCGCCCGTTCGGACTGGATCCGTGCCGCCTGGTCCATCGTGGACCCGCTCATCGCGCACTGGGGGTCGACGCCTCCGGAGGACTTTCCGAACTATGAGGCGGGCACGTGGGGACCGGCCGCCGCCGAGGAGCTGATCGCCCGGGGCGGCCGGAGCTGGGAGGCGATTTGAGCACGGAGCAACCCCCCCCGGGCGCACCCGAGCGCCTGCTGGTGGTGGGGGCGGACCGCTTTGCCCAGGCCGCTGCCGAGGCCATCGCGGGGGTGCTGGCGGCCGCCCTCGAGGGAGGCGCCGAGGCGTCCCTGGCGTTGGCGGGAGGATCGACGCCCCGCCCCGTCTACGAGCTGCTGGCGCGCCGCGCGGACCTGCCGTGGGGGCGCATCCGCCTCTACTTCGGGGACGAGCGAGCGGTGCCGCCGGAGGATGAGGAGAGCAACTACCGGATGGCGCGGGAATCGCTCGTGGAGCGCCTGCCGGAGCCGCCGGCGGGCGTGCACCGGATGGAGGCCGAGCGCCACGACCTGGAGGCCGCGGCCGAGGACTACGCCGCCCTGCTGCCCCGGCGCCTCGACCTGGTCCTGCTCGGTATCGGCGAGGACGGGCACTGCGCCTCCCTGTTCCCCGGCTCGCCGCTCCTGGCGGAGCGCCGGCGCCGGGTGGTGCCGGTGGTGGGGCCGAAGCCTCCCCCGCGGCGGATCACGGTGACGCCGCCGGTCATCACCGGCGCGGGGCAGACCCTGGTGATGGCCGCGGGCGCCGCCAAGGCGGAGGCGGTGGCGCGCTGCCTGGAGGGACCGTATGACCCGCCGTCCTGCCCCGTCCAGCTCGCGCGCGGGGGCATCTGGGTCGTGGATCGAGGGGCGGCGGCCGAGCTCGAGAGGGGGCGGACATGAAGGTGTTGGCGGGGGACATCGGTGGGACCCACGCCCGGCTCGCCCTGGTCGACATCGACGACGAGGGCTGGAGCTTCGAGGCGGAGCAACGCTACGACTCGAGCGCCTACGACGGGCTCGCACCCATCGTGCGGGAGTTCCTTGGCGGCCTCGGTGAGACCGTGGAGCACGCCTCCTTCGGGCTCGCCTGCCCCATCGCGGACGGCGTGTGCAAGCTCACCAACCTGGACTGGGAGATCGACGCCGCGACCTTCGGTGACGAGATCGGCATCGCCGACACGAGGCTGATCAACGACTTCGACTGCGTGGGCCACGCCATCCCACGCCTCGGGGCCGACGACCTGGTGCAGCTCAAGGAGGGCGAGGCGCGGGAGCACGCGCCCATCGCGGTGATCGGAGCCGGCACGGGCCTCGGCCAGGGCATGCTGGTGTGGATCGAGGGACGGTACCGGGTGGTGAGCTCGGAGGGGGGCCACACCGACCTGGCGGCCTCCAACGAGCTCCAGTGGCGGCTGGTCAAGCACCTGGCCCAGCGCTTCGGCCATGTCTCGTTGGAGCGCGTGGCCTCGGGCCCCGGCCTCGCCAACATCTACGAGTTCCTGGTGGTGGACGGGTTCGCATGCGAACGACCCGACGTGCGCTCCGAGATCCTCGACGGCGACCCGGGCGAGGTCATCTCCCGCCACGGCCTGGCCGGCGATGACCCCCTGTCTGTGAAAGCGTTGGATGTCTTCGCCGAGGTGCTGGGCGCCGCGGCCGGCGACCTGGCGTTGACGGTCCGTGCCGGCGCGGGCGTGTACATCGCCGGAGGGATCGCGCCCCAGATCCTGGACAAGCTCCGTGACGGGACCTTCGTGGCGGCGTTTGAGGCCAAGGGGCGGCTCTCCTCCCTGGTGGAGCCCCTGCCGGTGTGGGTCATCGTCAACTCGGAGATCGGCCTGATCGGTGCCGCCGCGGCGGCGCTCCGAGATCGGGAAGAAGCATGACCAAGCCGCCCACCTCCACCACCATGCTGTCCCTCTTCCAGCGGCCATTCGCGGAGATGCTGCCTGGGATCGCGCTGCTCGTGGGAGGGGGGCTCGCGATCTGGCTGGTGGTCCGCCTGCTGGACCGGGCGCTTTACCGCCGAACCCGTCACCTGAAGCTGTCCGAGCAGGTGACGCGCACGGTGCGCAAGGTCGTGGTGGCGTCCCTGTGGACGGTGCTGCTGCTGGTGGTCCTCCACACCTGGGGCGTCAACGTCAGCGGCGTGTGGGCCATGCTCGCCAGCCTCCTGGCCGTGATCGGGGTGGGGATGCTGGCGGTGTGGACCATGATCTCGAACGTCACGGCCGCCCTCTTCATCTGGATCTGGCGGCCCTACACCATGGGCCAGCACATCGAGGTCCTGCCGGACGGCTTCAAGGGGCGGGTCGTGGATCGCAACCTGATGTTCACCGAGCTCGAGGACGCGGACGGCAGCACCCTGGTGATCCCCAACAACCTCTTCTTCCAACGTGTCACCCGGCGGGTGCCGAGCGGGCATGCGCACGCTGAGGGGCCGCAGGCCGTGGACGCGACCCAATGACACACCCTTGTGCTGTCATGGTGAGCGAGGAGCGAGCCGTCTGCGGCGAGGGACGAGTCGAACCATCCCCCGAAGGCCCGTGGGACGCCTCCCCGCCGCGACTCTGGTGCTCTCGGGGGATTTTTCGACTCGCTCCGGCGGACCGACCCTCGCTCAGAATGACAGGCTTCCTGGACGTCCCACTGTCTCCGCGCGGTCCCGGGTCATGGCATGTGACACCACCGCGCGAGGCGTAACGATGCCCGGCGTGACAGGGCGGAGGCGTGTCCGCGGGAGCCGGGCGTAGGGGAGGCTGGCCATCGAACTGCGTGAGATGCTGGGGCGGAGCTGGCGATGGCCGCGTCGGCGGCTGGTGCCGCGATGGCTGGCGGCGCTGTGGCCCCAGGTGCCGCTGGGCGTCGCGTTGGTGCTGTCGGGGGGCGTCAACATCCTCGACGGGATGCGCGAGGGACGGGGGCTGTTCCACGAGGTGGCGCCGCTGTCCCAGGTGGCCACCTCTCTGTCGATTCTCGGCAGCAACGCCCAGACCCTCCTGGGCGCCACCCTCGTCCTGGTGGGCATCGGCCTCTTCTGGAAGCTGCGCTCGGCATGGTCCTTCGCGGTGTTGCTCCTGGCCATCACCGTCGGGGTCAACGCGGCCCGTGGCCAGTGGGGCACGGGCCTGGTCCTGGCCTGCGCCATCCTCCTGACCCTGTTCGGACTCCGCCGCCACTTCGTGCGCCACACCATCCTCGCCAACTACCTGATCTCCTTGATCGGCATGACGTCCGTGCTGGCCTACGGCACCATCGGCAGCTACCTGCTCGGAGCGGGCTTCAAGCCCCCTATCCGTGACATGGTCACCGCCTTCTACTTCACCATCATCACTCTGTCCACCGTGGGCTACGGCGACATCATCCCGGTCACCGTCGAGAGCCGGATGTTCGCCGTGTCGCTCCTGGTGGTCGGCCTCAGCATCTTCGCCACGGCCCTGGCCTCGGCCCTGGGCCCCGTCATCTCGGGCGAGCTGGAGCGGGTGTTCGGCACGAAGGAGCGACCCATGAAGCCCACGCACCACGTGATCCTGGTCGGCGACGGCGCCATCGCGCGGGACACCGCCCGCGAGCTCCAGAGCCGCAACATCTCGTTCGTGCAGATCACCGCTCCGGGCGTGGACGCGCCGTACCCCGACCAGCAGGTGGAGGGGATCGACCCCAGCGAGGAGGAGGTGCTGGAGCAGGCGTGCATCGACGACGCCACCATGCTCATCGCCGCCCGCGAGGACGACGGCGAGAACGCCTTCATCTGCCTGGCCGCCAAGGAGCAGAACCCGCACATCAAGGTGCTGGCGGTGGCCAACTCTACCCGCTCGATCCGGCGCCTCAAGCTCGCCCGCGCCGACGTGGTCTTCGCCCCCGTGGCGGTGGGCAGCCGACTCCTCGCCAACCTGGTGGAAGGGGGCGAGATCCCGGCCGAGTTCCAGGATCTCCTGGACGTGGAGCTGAGCCGGATCGAGCCCGACGCGCCGAAGTGAGCGACACCGCTCCGACCTACCCGAAGTGACGCGTTTCGGGGCGGGCCCTTCTGTCGACGCCTTCCCCGCGGTTGCCACTCTTGATGATCCTCGGACCCCACGCCCCGCTGCACGTCGATGTCCCGCCCCCGAAAATCATCAGGAGTGGCACGCCCGAGGGAGGGGCCGACGCGAGGGGCTTCGGGAGCACCAGAGACGGTGCCTGGCACCCCGTCTTGATTCGACGGCACGCGGATCGCTTCGTCCGAGAGGGTGCCTGGCGCCGCCTCTTTCCTGCGTTCAGTCTTCGGACGGGTGGGCGTCTCCGCGCCGCCGCGTTTCCTTCCGCCGCTCGGGTTCGCCCGCGGCCCGTTCGACGGCGAGCGGCGCCCGCAGGATGAAGCGACTGCCCCGCCCGGGGGCGCTGTCGATCTCCATCTCACCGCTCAAGAAGCCGAGCCGTTCGCGGATCCCGAACAGCCCGAACCCTGTGCCTCCCTCGCCGGTCCCCCCGAGCCGCGCGGGATCGAAGCCTGCGCCCTCGTCCCGGACCGTGATCTCGATCCGTCCGTCGCCCAGGACGGCGGTGCGGACATCGGCCCGGTCCACGCCGGCGTGCTTGACGACGTTGAACAGCAGCTCGCGCACCGACTCGTAGAGGAAGACCCTGACCTCCTCCGCAGCGGGCTCGGCCTCCTCCTCGGCGGTCACCTCCACCGTGAGGCCGTGCTTGGCGCGGAACTGGTCTGCGAGCCACTCGCAGCCCGGCGCCGAGCCCTCGCTCGTGCAGCACCGTGGGGCTCAGCTCCGCCGTCAGCGAGCGCGCCGCCTGCACGGCGTCGTCGAGGGCCTGCACCACCTGGTCCGCGATGGTGCGCACGGCGTCGCCAGGGGTCCGCTGCTGGATGGCGTTGACGCCGAATCGGGCCGCCACCAGGAGCTGCTGCAGGTGATCGTGGAGCAGCCTCGCCAGGCGTCGGCGCTCCTCCTGCTCCGCCCGGCCCAGCTGCAGGGTCAGGGCCTGGAGCTGCTTGGCCCGCTCCTCGGCCGCTCGCCTCGCCTCGTCCCTCTCGGCCTGGGTTCGCAGCGCGGTGATGCCGAAGGCCAGGTCCTCCGCCAGCTCCTCCAGCACCCGCACGCGCTCACCGTCGAAGGCGTTGGGCTCGGAGGCGTACAGCGTGAGCGACCCGAACACAGCGTCTCCGTTCCTCAGAGGCATGGAGACCGACGAACGGAATCCGCGCTCGAGGGCCGCCTCGCGCCAGGGAGCGAGCTCCTCGTCGTGCAGGAAATCACCGCCGACCGTGCTCCTGCCGGTGCGGATGGCTGTGCCGGTGGGGCCGCGCCCGACCTCCTCGTCGGCCCAGGAGATCCGGATCCGAGACAGGTAGCCGTCGTCGAAGCCGACGGAGGCGACCGGGCGCACCGTGTGCGCCTCGTCGTGCTCCACCATCCCCACCCACGCCATGCGGTAGCCGCCGATGCCCACCACGATGCGGCACACCTCCTCCAGGAGCTCCTGCTCGGTTCCCGCCCTCACGATGGCCTCGTTGCAGTCGATGATCATCTGCAGGATGAGGTTGAGCCTGCCCAGGTCCGCCGTCCGCTCCTCCACCGTCTGCTCCAGCTCGTCGCGGGCACGGCGGAGGGCCTCCTCGGTCCGGATGTGATGGGTGACGTCGCGCAGGGTGACGATCCCCAGGGCGAGGTTGCCGTCCCGGTCGGGCACGGCGGTGCCGCCGTAGCGGCCGAACCACTCCTCGCCGCTGTCCTTGCGACGGACGCGGACGTCGTACCTCGCTGAAGGTCTCACCATTGAGGACGCGCGCCAGGGGCCAGCGGTCGACGGGCAGGGGCTCGCCCTCCAGGTCGAAGAGCTCGAAGGTGTCGGCGAAGTCGGCGACGTGGCGGCGCACCTGCTCTGCGGAGCTGAAGCCGTGCAGGGCCAGGGCCGCCGGGTTCATCTCCAGGACGTGGCCGCTGGCGTCGGCGATCACCAGGCCCTCGTTCATGCTGGCGATGATGCCGCGCATCTGGAAGAGCAGTCGCTCCCGCTCCCGCTCGGCGGTCTTGCGGGCGGTCACGTCGCGGATCGCCGAGACCCTGATCTGGCGGTCCTCGTGGACGAGTATGCGGCTCTGGGACTCGGCGGAGAACGTGCTGCCGTCCTTGCGCCGAGCGCGGAACTCCACGAAGCCCTCGACGCCGCGCATCACCATGGCCATCACGCGCTCCCGGTCCTCGGGCGCGATCAGCGTCGCCACCTCCATTCCGGCGATCTCGTCGGGCTGGTAGCCGAACATCTCCGCCATCTGCGGGTTGACGTCCAGGTAGCGGCCCTGCTCGGTGATGGCGACGCCTTCGAAGGTGGCGCGGGCCAACGTCTCCAGGCGCCGCCGGCTCTCCCGCAGGGACCCTTCCTCGGCCAGGGGGCGCATGAGCAGCGGGCCGTCGTCGCCGAGGACGGCGTCGATCTCGCCCCGGAGGAGCGTGTCGAGGAGGAGGCCGGCGTCCGTGGCGGGTGCCGGGGACCGTCCCCCCGCCAGGGCATCCGCCACCGCCGTGTCGTCCTTCAGGCTGCCCGGAATGAGGCATGGCCCGGCTGGGGTGCCCACCACCAGGGTCGGCAGCACCGTCACGCCGACGGTGGTGGCGACGGACGGGTCGGACAGGGCGTCGATGACCTCGAGGTCACCGGGATCCGCATGGCGCTCGTCCAGGAGCCGTCGCACGGTGTCCTCGGCGAGCCTGCTGTTGAGCTCGCCCGGCGCGGCGAACAGGCGGATCCCCACCGCCTCACGGCCGGTGCTGTCGGCATTGGTCTCCCGTGTTGGCACCTCGCTGAGCCTCCACGCACGGAGGCCGCCATTGTATCCCGGCGGCGGCGGGTGCTCAGCTTACCGAACGGCTCGCTCACCGCCAGGTACCGAACTGCATCTCGATGCCCGCCACGGCGCCCCACGACGGCGCCCGGGGCTCCTCCTGGTGGTTCCGGGGCCAGGACAGGATGGGGCCGACGTCGGCGAACAGCCAGTCCCGCGCTACCCGCTGGCGGTAGGTGATGCGCACGCCGTACTCGGTGACCGGGACCTCCCGCTCGGTGGCGCCGGAGTCCCACACCGTGTAGGCCAGGGCGCGCCGCGGGCTGAGGCTCTGGAACAGGGTCACGTGGGTCCACCAGTCGACGCCGTCCGACCCCCCGGAGAAGGTGCCGGTGCCCGACCAGCGCAGCAGGAGGGAGCCGCCCAGGCGGCGCTCGACGTCGAGGCGTGTGGTGGTGCCGAGGTGGTCCTCGCGCTCCCAGAACATGGTCTGGCGCCAGTGGAACTGGCTGTGGGCGCCCAGCGGCCGCAGGACCCGGTGGCGTGCCTGGACGTAGGGGTTCATGGGAAGGCCGAGCTGGACGCCGGCGCTCACCCGGAAGCTGTTGTCGTGACGGCCGGTCGGGTTCCAGCCCAGCCCCACCAGCATCCTCTCCTCCTGATCGAGCCCCAGGTAGGGGTTGCCGGAGCCGGAGGTGTCCGCGGTGTCGGTGAGGTACTCGTCGCGGGTCTGGCGGCCGATGAAGGCGTCGACGCGGTTGTCCAGGTTCGGCAGCGCGTAGTGGGCCCGGAAAGAGAACCGGGCCTCGAACCCGTCATAGGCGGTCTCGTAGAGGTGCATCGACACGAGGCCCCCGGTCGAGCGGTACTCCTCCACGGCGTGGCGGTCACCGAAGAAGGAGTCGAACCAGACCGCGGATGAACAGACCGTGGCGTCCAGGGAGCGGTTGAAACGGTCCAGCCAGGAGCCGGCGGGGTGCTCCGGAGGGGCACAGGGATCATCGCCGGATGGGGGGCGTTCTCGTCCGTGGCGTTCGCTGCCGGAGGGGTGGATGCGCCGCTTGGGGTCACTGTGGCGTCGGTGGCGGGCGTCGGTGCCTCCTGGCCGAGCACAGCACCGGCAGCCAGCAGCACCGCGAGCACCAGAACCGCGGTGGAGGTCCCTCGCCGGTCGCACCTGGCGGGGGAGGCCCTGCGCGTCGCCTCGGAGGGAGTTTCCACGACTCGAAACATAGCAGTATTGCGGGTGGTCGCTGCCCATGGGCGGCCACCGCCCCCACTCGGATGCCGGCGGCGAACGCAACCAGGCTGCGCAAGGGTCCAGGAGGGCGCTGTCGACGCGGCGCCGGGGTCGTCGCGACCCAGGAAGCCCGTGGTGTCCCCAGACGTTGGTCCTGAAGGGAGGCACGCCATGGATATCGGGTTCGTCGGCACCGGCAGCATGGGAGCGCCCATGGTGCGCCAGCTTCTGGAGAGCGGTCACCACGTCACGGTGCACAACCGCACCCGGGCCAAGGCGGAGGCGTTGGCCAAAGAGGGCGCGCGGGTCGTCGCCACGCCCGCCGAGGCGGCCGAGGGCGCGGAGATGGTGATCACCATGGTGGCGGACGACGGCGCCGAGCTGGCCGTCTGCGAGGGGCCGGACGGGATCCTGGCCAGCGGACCGGGAGGGCTGCACTGCGCGTGCACGACCCTGGGCGTCGCCACTGCGCGGGCGCTGGCCGAGCGCCACCGGGAGGCCGAGCAGGCCTACCTGTCGTGCCCGGTCTTTGGCCGGCCCGAGGCAGCCGCCGCCGGCAGGTTGTGGATCCTCGCCGCCGGTCCCCCGGAGGCCCTCCAGCGCGCGCGCCCGGCCCTGGAGTCCATGGGTCAGGGTGTGTTCGAGCTCGGCGACGACCCGGTCGCCGCCAACGCCCTCAAGCTGGCCGGCAACTTCACCCTGATGGCCATGATCGAGACGCTCGGTGAGGCCTTCGCTCTCGGCGAGGCGTATGGCATCGAGCCGCAGCGCGTGCTGGAGGTGGTGAACACGTCGTTGTACGGCTCCCACGTCATGGAGGCGTACGGCAAGCTCATCGCCGGAGGAGACTTCAAGGACGCGGGCTTCGCCGCACACCTCGGCTACAAGGACGCGCGCCTGGCCCAGGCGGCGGCGGAGGCGGGACCGGTGCCCATGCCGCTTCTGGCCGTGGTGCGCGAGGCCCTGGCCGAGACGGTGGCCCGTGGCCGGGGCGACTGGGACTGGGCGGCCCTCGGCGGCCTCGCCCGGGAGCGGGCGGGAAACCGCTCCTGACCCTCCCGGCGCCGGGCACAGCGACCGCGACCGCGGCGGTGATCGCGGATCCTCGAAGCGTGAGAGGCTGTGCGAGCACCAGACAGGGTGCCTGGCACGCCGTCTTGCTTCGACAGGACGCGGATGGCTTGATTCGAAAGCGTGCCTGGCACCCGCTCTGGCCTGCCCGAAGCGAGAGATGCCGCGACGCGCCTTTCTCTCGGCGCGTTCCCCGAGGTTGCCACCGCTGACCACGGCGAAGCTGCAAGCGAAGCGCGGCTCACCAGTGGCACGCCCGCGGGGGGGGCCGAGGCGTAGCGCTTCGGGAGCACCAGAAGGGTGCCTGGCACGCCGTCTTGCTTCGACAGGACGCGGATGGCTTGATTCGAAAGCGTGCCTGGCACCCGCTCTGGCCTGCCCGAAGCGAGAGATGCCGCGACGCGCCGATTCTCTCGACGCGTTCCCCGAGGTTGCCACCGCTGACCACGGCGAAGCTGCAAGCGAAGCCGGGTCACCAGTGGCACGCCCGAGCGACGCGCCGTTCTCAGCGACGCCCCACGGCCGGCCACCGGCTAGGTTCTCAGACGAACGACCCGGAGTGACCATGCCGCCGTTCACTGCCGCCGTTCACTGCCGCCGTTCACTGCCGCCGCTCGCAGTCACCGGACGCGGACGCGGACGCGGGTGAGGTCCCGGCCCCGGGGAATCCCCGATTCTCGCCGGTGACCATGATCACGGCAGTGACGAAGGGTCGGGCCTATGTTCATGGGTGAGCGCGCCATCGACTGAAAGTGAGCAATCAGACGCCGACGGTCAACGCGCCGAGGGCGTCTCCGCCGGTGGTGTGCCCCGACAACCGCGTAGGAGGTGCCGACATGAACAGAGAGCGCACGAAATGCACGAACGTCGTCGATCGCGTCCTCGGCCGCACCCTGCTGACCGCCTGCGGGCTGGCCCTCGCGGCCATCACCGCCTTCCCGGCCGTGGGAGGGGCCAACGTCAAGCTCTGGCTGTACCCCGAGGGCGCCGGGCCACGGGAAGGCGGGTACGTGGTGAGCGACGGCGCGTTCACGCTGGTGGTGGAGAACGTCGGCAAGGCGGATGAGAGCGCGCAGGCGCTCACGCTCGTGATCGCGCTCAACGATCCGGCCCTGGTCAGCTCGGGATCCGTCACCCTTCCCGGCGGGGAGGTGGTGGACCTGGCGACCGCGACCTTCGAGATCGGCGTTCCATCCATGCCGTGCAGCGGCGCGCAGATCCCGCGTCACGGTGTGTATCCCACCTCGTACCTCGAGGTTCCGCTCGACGATCTGGCGGGAGGAGAGGTCTGGCAGATCCCGGTGAACGTGTCCGGGGAAGCGCACCTGGAGGTGCACTTCGACGCCACCGCCGAGGGCTTCAAGACGACCGGCCACGGCGAGACCTGCTACGACGTGGTCAACCCCTCGGGACATGACGTGACGCTGGCCTTCGCGGAGCCCGCCGAGCCGACCTGTCCCCAGGTGGCCATCACGAAGTCCGCGTCCACCACCGGCGTGGCCCTGAGCGAGGAGGTCGAGTACCAGATCCAGGTCGCCAACCAGGGCGACTGCCCGCTCACCGAGGTGGTCATCACCGACACCGTTCCCACCGTGGAGAACGGCGATGGCGAGCAGGTACCTGCCTTCTCGATCGTGGCCACCTCCCCCGCGCCCTCCTCACAGGACGAGACGTCCCTCGCCTGGGCCCTGGGTGCGCCTCTCGCCCCGGGTGAGAGCGCCATGGTGTCTTTCACTGCGGCATTCGACCAGGCGGCAGCGGACGGTCAGAAGGTGGTGAACACCGCCTGCGTGGCCGCTGCCGAGAGCGAGGCGCCGGAGTGCGACGAGGCGCAGGTGGCCGTGGGGCAGACCGCGGCCCAGGACGACCAGGTGGCCGGGGCCGGGTTCTGGTGCAACCGCATCCGTCTCGCCCTGGCGGGCGGGCCCGGCGCCACCTACACCCCGGAGGAGCTGACGGCGCTGCTGGCCCTGGTCGACGAGCAGTCCGCGGTCTTCTCGGAGCTGGTGGACGCCACTGCGCCCGAGCTGGCGCAGCCACTGCTCTGCACCCCGCGCAACATCCCCATGGCCGACAAGCTCATCCGCCAGCTCCTGGCCCTGTGGCTGAACGTGGTCAGCGAACGGCTCGACCCGGACCTGACCCTCGGCGACCTCTGCGCGGGCGACGAGCCCCTGCCTCCGGACACCGACCTGAATCTGACCGTGGCCGGCGTGATCGCGGGGGCGGAAGAGGCCATCGTGGCCGGTGCGGACCACGCCACGGCGGTGGAGTGGATGCAGCTCGTGGACTTCATCAACAACGCGACCGTGGGCGAGGAGTGCGGCGCGGAGGCGGTCGGCGTGGTCACCCACACCGCAGTGCGCCACGGCCACGGCCACCGGCGCTCGCCGAAGTAGCCGCTGGGCCGCCATCGGCGGCCCTGGTTGAACGCATCACGGCGCGGGCTCGTCCCGCGCCGTGTTGTTCTGTGCCGGCGCCGTCTCCCAGCCCCTGGAAATGGACTATCCACTTCCTGCGACGAGTTGTTCGTAGACAGGAGCCTCATGGACATGGGCATGGGTGCGGCCGCAACGGCGAGCGTCGCGACGCATCCCGCCGGAGCTCGGTGAAGGGGAGTCAGGCATGGCGAAACGCGGGGGCGCGAGCGACGAGGGTGGGAGCGGGCTGAAGGTCGAACCGTCGAAGCGGTCGGGTCACGGCCCCTACGTCTACCTGCTGGCCGGCGTGGCGGCGGTGGGCGGCTTCCTGTTCGGATACGACACAGGCGTGATCTCCGGGGCTCTCCTGTACCTGAAGAAGCAGTACCACCTGGATCCGGCCATGGTCGGCACAGTCACCGCCGTGGTCCTGGCCGGGGCGGCTATCGGCGCCGCCACCAGCGGCTCCCTGAACGATCGCCTCGGCAGGCGGGTCATGCTCATCACAGCGTCCATCCTGTTCGGGATCGGGGCGCTGGTCACCGCCTTCGCGCAGTCCATCGTGTGGCTCATCGTGGGCCGCTTCATCGTCGGGTACGGCATCGGCGTCGCCTCCTACACCAGCCCCTTGTACATCTCCGAGTCGGCGCCGCCGGCGGTGCGGGGCGCCCTCGTCTCGCTCAGCCAGCTCGCCATCACGGTGGGCATCGTGGTGGCGTACGCGGTGGACTTCGCGTTCGCCTACCAGGAGGGCTGGCGCTGGACCTTCGGTCTCGCCCTGGTGCCCGCCCTCTTCCTGGGTATTGGCATGGCGTTCCTCCCGGACAGCCCACGCTCCCTGATGAACCGCGGCCATGCGGACCAGGCCCGACGGCTCCTTGCCCGCCTGCGGGGCGAGGAGGAGAAGGAGGAGGCCGTCGAGCACATCCAGAAGGTCATCCAGATCGAGGAGCCACACTGGCGGGAGCTGGTGGGGCCCGCCCTGCGGCCGGCCATGATCGTGGGGCTGGGGCTCGCGGTCTTCCAGCAGTTCATCGGCATCAACACCGTCATCTACTACGCCCCCACCATCTTCCAGGCGGCCAACTTTCGGCAGCGCGTCGGTCGCCATCCTGCACACGGTGGGGGTGGGGCTCGTCAACGTGGTGTTCACGGTGGTCGCCATCTTCCTCCTCGACCGGGTGGGCAGCAGGCGTCCCCTCCTGATGGTCGGGGTGGTGGGCATGATCATCACCCTGGCGCTCCTGGGCTATGATTTCACGCGTCCGGAGGCCCAGCGCGGGCTTCTCTCGCTGGTTGCCCTCATGGCCTACGTGGCGGCGTTCGCCATCAGCCTCGGACCCATCTTCTGGCTCATCATCTCCGAGATCTACCCGCTCCGCGTCCGGGGCCGGGCGATGGGGGTGGCCACCCTCACCAACTGGCTGGCCAACCTCGTCATCACCTTCACCTTTCCCGATGATGATCGCCGCCATCGGCTCCAGCGCCACGTTCTGGATCTACGCCGGCATCGGGGTCGTCGGCCTCGTGTTCTGCTGGCGGATGGTGCCGGAGACCAAGGGACGCAGCCTCGAGGAGATCGAGGAGCAGTGGTTCCGGTGAGCCCCTCGGGGCGCGGGGCGGCCCGCTCGTGGACCTCGCGCGGCGTGCGGAGGCTCCTGGTCGTCTCGGCAGTGTGTTGTCTCCCGTGCTCCCTGCTGTGCGCCCAGGAGGAGGGCTTTGCCGCTCGTGTGGGCCGGGCCATCGCGGCCAGCCAGATCCACGGCCACCTTCGCCTGTATGACTACGGGCGCCTCAACGACGAGGGGACCGCGGCGGACGACAACGCCCTCGCTGTGGGCGGCGACATCCTGCTCGACACCGGCTCGGTGGCCGGGTTCGGCGCGGGCCTGGGCTTCTACACGGCCAACAACATCCCCACGGGACTCGCGGTGAACGAGGTCCTGGTTGGCCCCCAGCACCATCTCCACGCCCTGGCGGAGGCGTTTCTCCAGTATCGGAGGGGCAGCTTCTCGATCCGGGGCGGGCGGCAGCTCATCGACACGCCGTGGGCCCGGCAGGACATGTTCACCATGTTGCCACGGGCGTTCTCGGGGTTCGCGGCCAGCATCGACCCGCTGCCCCTGCTGGGCGTCGTGCCCCCGAAGGGGGCCGGCGCCGCCAGAAGAAGCGGCCACCGCGTCAACCCGAGCGGCGCCGAGCACCTGCACCCTGCAGGGGCCGCGGAGCACCGGCCGCACCTGTCCTTGTTCGCGGCGCGCATGTTCCGGTACGAGAGCCGCTTCGACGACCGTTTCACGTCCGGCAACCGGTACACGACGAGCCCGACCAACGGCTTCGTCACCGTGGGCGCGCGCTACCATCAGACCATCTCCAAGGGACAGGTCCGGGCCGAGGCCTGGTACTACGACTTCTGCGACTTCGCCCGGCTCGGCTACCTGGAGGCGCGTTACACCGCACCCGGCCCGAGATCGGTGACGCCCCTGGTAGCCGGACAGCTCGTCAGCGAGAGCGGATCGGGGGCGGACCGGCTGGGAGCGGTGCACGCGCGCATCTACGGCGCCCTGGTGGGGCTCGCGTTCGCGGGCGGGCACGTCACGCTGGTGGGCAACTACTCGCCGGAGCGCTTCGGCACCTTCCGTCACGGCGGCCTGGTCCATCCCTACAACGACCTCAGCGGCACCCTCTTCACGGACACCATGAACAACGGCATCGCCGATGTGGGACCCGGCTACGCCTACGGCGTCAAGACCGCGTATAGCGTGAGCGGGAACCTCACCCTGTCGGCGGCGGTGGTGCGGTATCGCGTGCGCTACGGCTTCGGCGGCGCGGCCTATCCCGTGGACGGGCCCTACGGTTTCCCCCGGGGAGAGCCCGTCCGGAACCAGGAGCAGTGGGCGGTGGACGCCGGCGTCGTGTACCACTTCACCGGTGCTCTCGAGGCCCTGACGATCGAGGACCACGTGGGGGTGCGTGACTTCGAGGGCTCGCCCCACGGGGCCTTCATCGACAACCGCCTGGCCTGCATCTACACGTTCTCGTTCTGAGCTTTTCCAGTCTCGCCGGGGGAGCAGGCCGCCTTACTTGTCGTAATCCGGAGGGTTGTCCACGAAGTAGTCGTAGCCGGGGTCGGTCTCCGACGTCCACCCGGCCAGCTTGGGCGGCCCCTCGTCCTCGACGTAGACGTACTTGGCCAGGAGACCATGGTCGTGCTGGCACAGGATGAAGAACTTGACGTCCCTGCATTCCCGGCTGGCCTTTGACTTGCCGGGGTTGTCGGGGTCGCACAGGTCGACGACATCGTTGCCGTGGCCGGCGTTATGGTCGAAGTCCGCGGTGAAGTAGTAGTAGGGCCCGGGCTGCTTGCCGGCCCAGGCCACGTTCCAGAAGTCCTTTGGAGCCAGGAACTGCATCCCGTCGCTGTGGGCCCAGGCCGTGGACTGGACGGACCGCAGGTCGGTCATGCATCGGGCCAGGCGCGCCTTCTCGATGCGTCCGTTGAGCATCGACAGCGCCATGATGGACAGGATCGAGATGATCCAGAGGCTGACCACCAGCTCGATGAGGGTCATGCCGGCCTGCCAGGCGGTCATCCTCGATTCGGAGTCAGGCTTCTGGACGACGTCTTCGGTGGCCATCGTTCACCCCTTCCTCCCCCGTGCCCCCTCGAGACGACCCGTGGGGCGGCAAGCCCACGGACACACGCATCGCGAAGAATGATCTCGGATGCGCTCGTTTGTCTCAATATAGGTCGTGCGCTGTGCACAGTCCGTGCAATTCATCACACGTGTGGGGTGATTTGCCCTCCTCTCGGAGATGCTGTGCGCCGTCTCACGCGGCCGGAAGCGATGGCGTGCTCAGCCGAAGCGGCCGCCCGAGCGCAGGCCGAGGCGGATGACGTCGCCCAGGGACAGGTTGAAGCGCACCTTGAAGCGCAGGACCAGCGACAGCTTGAAGAGGACGGTGTAGAGGGGCCCCAGGGGCAGACGGGCGAGGCGGGCCACCAGTGGGATGGCCCGTGGGAAGTGGACCCCCAGGAAGGCGATCTTGTGCAGCCGCTCCAGGCGCCGCAGGTCCGGCATGTTGCGCAGGGGCGAGGTGGTGGTGATGCGGTCGAAGTCCTCCACCGTGTACTCCTCGTCCAGGAAGCCCTCGCGGCGGCAGTACTCGAAGGACTCGGTCCCGATGAGGGGCTGGAAGACGCTCGAGCCCACCAGGTCGGTGCCGATCTCGGCGTTGAGGCGGACCGTGCGGACGCCGTCCTCCAGGGTCTCCCCGGGGACGCCGAACATGTTGTAGGTCAGGAACTTGACGTTGTTCTGGTGGAGGAGGGACGCGGCCGTCCTGATCTGCTCGTCGGACATGCGGCGGCCCAGGATCGTGTTGCGGATCCGCTCGTTGCCGACCTCGACGCCGAAGGAGGCGTAGCGGCAGCCGGCGGCGCCGAGGGCCTCTGCCACCTCCTCGTCCAGCTCGTTGGCCCGCACCAGGCAGGTGAAGGGGATCGCCACCTCGCGCCGGTACAGGTCCAGGAACTCGAGCACCCAGCGCTTGTCCGTGGTGAAGGTGTCGTCGACGAAGCCCACCGTGCCGATGCCCCAGCGGCGGTGCACGTCGAGGATCTCCGCCACCACGTTGGCGGGCGAGCGGTGGCGCACGTACCTGCCGAGCTTGCGGTACATCTCCCGGGCCGCCTTGTTGAAGCAGTAGGTGCAGCCGTAGGGGCAGCCCCGGCCCACCAGGAAGCGCTTGTAGGGCAGCTCGCGCAGGGCGGCGTACTTGAAGTGCAGTCGGCGGTCGGGAAAAGGGATGGTGTCCAGGTCGCCGACCAGGGGGCGGACCGGGTTGACCCGCGTCGCGCCGTCGGGTCCCTTGACCGTGAGGTTGGGGATGGCGGCGATGTCCGCGCCGCGGTCCAGCGCATCCAGGAGTTCGAGGAAGGCGCCCTCCCCCTCGCCGCGGCAGGCGACGTCCACCTCGGGCCGACGCGCGAACTCGGGCGCGAAGGTCGGGTGGGGGCCCCCGAACACCCTCAGGGCGCCCGTCTCCTCCTTGGCGGCTCGAGCGGCCTCCAGCGACCAGTCGTAGCCGAAGGAGGAGATGGAGAAGGCCACCACGTCCGGGCGCAGCCGGCGCAGGGTCCGTGCCAGCGCCCTGCGGCCCTCGCAGGCCAGGATGATCAGGTCGCACTCGTGGCCGTTGCCGGCGGCGGCCGCGGCCAGGAGCTGCGGCCCGAAGGACTCGTACAGGAAGTCCTGGACGAAGAGGACGCGTGCCACGGTGCCACAGTGCCAGCGGCGCCGGCCCCTGTCAAGCTAAGTGATTGGTGCACAGCTATCTGCAAGCTGTCTGCGTGAACGTCGCAGAACCGCCTTGAGACGCCGGTGCGGGGCACCCCGTCGATGCACGTTGCCACGTCAAAGCCGGTGCCAGGCACCGGGTCGATGCACGTTGCCACGTCAAAGCCGGTGCCAGGCACCGGGTCGTGCGCTGCTAGACGGCGGTGCGCCCCTTTCCGAACGGTGCCTGGCACCGCCTCTGGCCTTTCCGAAGCGAAGGGCCCCGGCGATCCGGCGTCGCAGACCGCACCAGGAGAGAGAAACGGCGGGCGCCGGTACCTCCGGCGCCCGCCGCGAGAGCGGTCAGGTGTGGGTTCAGCGCTGCGGGGTCGTTGTCGGCAGCCCCCGGTGCTCGAGCATGGGGCCGATCTCCGGGTCGCGGCCGCGGAACGCACGGTACATGGTCGCCAGGTCCTCGGTGTTGCCCCGGGACAGGATCATGTCGCGGAAGCGCTGCCCGTTGGCCCGGGTCAGACCGCCGTGCTCGCCGAACCACGCGTACGCGTCGTTGTCCAGCATCTCCGCCCACAGGTAGGCGTAGTAGCCGGCCGCGTAGCCGCCGCCGAAGACGTGGGCGAAGTAGCTGGAGCGGTAGCGGGGCGGCACCGCGGCGAGGGCGAGCCCCGCCTTCTCCAAGGCGCTCTTCTCGAAGTGGTCCACATCCTGCTGGGGGCTGTCGGCGCCGAGCGTGTGCCACGCCATGTCCAGGCTGGCGGCCTCCAGCAGCTCGGTCAGGGCATAGCCCTGGTTGAAGGTGGCGGCCTTCTTGATCTTGGCCACCAGGTCGGCGGGCATGGGCTCCCCGGTCTTGTAGTGCACGGCGTAGTGCGCGAAGACCTGGGGGTAGAGCGCCCAGTGCTCGTTGATCTGGGAGGGCAGCTCCACGAAGTCGCGCGCCACGGAGGTGCCGGACAGGCTGGGGTAGGTGGTATCGGCGAACATCCCGTGCAGGGCGTGACCGAACTCGTGGAACATGGTGGTCACGTCGTCCCAGCTCAGCAGGGCGGGCTGCCCGGGCGCCGGCTTGGTGAAGTTCGCCACGTTGTAGACCACCGGCTTCGTGCCCAGGAGCTTGGACTGGTCGACGAAGTTGGACATCCAGGCGCCGCCGGACTTGTTGTCCCGCGCGAAGTAGTCGCAGTAGAAGAGGGCCAGGGGCGAACCGTCGGCGTCGTGGACCTCGAACACGCGTACGTCGGGGTTGTAGACCGGCAGGTCGTGGCGCTCGGTGAAGGTCAGGCCGTAGAGCTGGTTGGCCGCGTAGAAGACGCCGTTGCGGAGCACGTTGTCGAGCTCGAAGTAGGGCCGGATCTGGGACTCGTCGAGGTCGAAGCGGGCCTTGCGCACCTGCTCGGCGTAGAAGTCCCAGTCCCAGGGGGCGAGGGTGAAGTCTGCGCCGTCGGCCTTGATCTGGGCCTGGATGTCGGCGGCCTCCTGGCGCGCCTTGGCGGTGGCCGGCGGCACCAGGCGGGCGAGGAAGTCATCCACCGCCTGGGGGGTCTTCGCCATCTGGTCCTGGAGCTTCCAGGCGGCGTAGGTGTCGAAGCCCAGCAGAGCGGCCTTGTCGGCGCGGATCTCGGTCAGCCTCTGGACGATGGCGCGGGTGTCGTCGGCGTTGCCGTGCTCGGTGCGCATCCAGGAGGCCTCGAACAGCTTCTCCCGGGTGGCCCGGTTGGACAGCGACTGCAGGGCGGGCTGCTGGGTGGTGTTCTGCAGGGGCAGCACCCAGGCGTCCTTCAGACCCCGGTCGGCGGCGGCCTGGGCCGCGGCGGCCAGGGCGCTGTCGCTGAGGCCGGCGAGGTCGGACTTGTCGGTGATCACCAGGGCCCCGGCCTTGTTGGCGGCCAGGAGCTGGTTGGTGAAGCGGGCGCTCAGGGTCGCCTCCTCGGCGTTGAGCTCGGACAGCTTGGCCTTGTCGGCCGGGGAGAGCTTGGCGCCGGCCTGCACGAACTCCTTGTAGTCGTACTCCAGCAGCCGCTCCGACTCGGGATCGAGCTTCAGCTCGGCACGCTTTTCATACAGCGCCTGGATGCGGTCGAACAGCTTCCCGTTGAGGTAGATGGCGTCGCGATGGGCGGCCAGCTTCGGCGCCATCTCCTCCCGCAGCGCCTGCAGCTCGGGGTCGGTGTTGGCCCCGGTCAAGGCGTTGAAGACGTTGTTGACGCGGCCCAGGAGCTGGCCGGTCTTCTCCAGGGCCACCAGGGTGTTGGCGAAGGTGGGGGGCTCCGGGTTCGAGGCGATGGCCTCGACCTCGGCCTTCTGCCGGCGCATCCCCTCCTCCAGGGCCGGCTTGAAGTCCGCGTCCTGGATGCGGTCGAACTGCGGCGCCTGGAAGGGCAGCGGGCTGGGGGAGAAGAACGGGTTGGTGCGCGGCGGCTGCGGCGCGTCGGTGGGGGCCTGGTCGTCGGCCAGGGCTGGGGAGCTCCCCAGGGCGGTCAGCGCGAGGACGCCGGCCAGGGCGAAGGTTGCGACTCGGATCATCGAAAGACCTCCTGTTCTGGTTGCTCGGACAGTCGGCCGGTCCGCGATGTGGCGTCGCACCAGAGCTCCGCGGCGGCCGTTCCTCGTCCGTGGCCCGGAGGCTGCGATCGCTGGGAGTGCTGGGTCCGGTGGAGAGGCGGCTCACCGAGGGCGCGGGCCGGCGCGACGGCCCACTATACGCCTGCCGGCGGGGGTGGGGCAATCGCTGCCGCCACCGCGCAACGCGACTTGGTGCGGGAGACTGATGCAACCAGCATCACGGCGGCGGCGACCGCGGCAGTGACCAGCGACGGCGTCCGCGGCAGCGTCAGCGGACGGCGATCAGCGATCCGCGCCCCGGCGCGTCTCTGGACGTGGCCGTCCTCACGCCGTCGGGTAGAGGAGCCGCCACGTCATGGCCCGAACGCGATCCGGGCAGGCGAGAGGCGGAGCCAGGCACCGTTTGGGAAGGGGCGCACCGCCGTCTGGCAGCGGACGACCCGGTGCCTGGCACCGGCCCACGAGTCGGGTACGCCAGGGGCACTCGCTTGGGGAGCACCAGAGAGGGTGCCTGGCACGCCGTCTTGATTCGATAGGACGCGGATCGCCTCATTCGAAAGCGTGCCTGGCACCCGCTCTGGCGCACCGTGCGCGTCTCAGGTTCGCGGGCACCGAGCTCGCCGATCGCAGTCGCCGATCGCAGTCGCCGATTCGGACGCGGGATGCCGCGGCTGCTAGCCGTGCCCCTGGATGGGGTGCGGTGCGTAGTGCTCCTCGAGGGCTGAGATCTCGTCTGCAGACAGCTCGACGTCGAGGGCGCCCACCGACTCCTCCAAGTGCTCGAGCTTGGTGGCGCCGACGATGGGCGCCGCCACGCCGGGCCTGCCGAGGAGCCAGGCGAGAGCGACCTGCGCGTGGGGAAGCCCGCGCTCCGACGCCATGGCGTCCACGGCGCGGATCACGCGGTCATCCGCATCGGCCGTGGACGCATACAGGGTCTTGCCGAAGCGGTCCGTCGTGGAGCGCTTGGTCTCGCCCGCCTCGGGCGGACGGGCCAGGTAGCCGCGTGCCAGGGGGCTCCAGGGGATGAGGCCGACCCCCTGGTCGAGGCAGAGGGGAATCATCTCCCGCTCCTCCTCGCGGTAGAGGAGGTTGTAGTGGTTCTGCATGGAGACGAAGCGCGTCCAGCCGTTGGCATCCGCCACCTGCTGGGCCTTGGCGAACTGCCAGGCGTACATGGAGGAGGCGCCGATGTAGCGGGCCTTGCCCGCGCGCACCACGTCGTGGAGCGCCTCCATGGTCTCCTCGATGGGGGTTTGGGGGTCCCAGCGGTGGATCTGGTAGAGGTCGACGTAGTCGGTCCCCAGGCGCCTCAGGCTGGCGTCGATCTCGTGCAGGATGGCCTTGCGCGAGAGCCCGCCGCCGTTGGGGCCGGGGCGCATCCTCCCCCACACCTTGGTGGCGAGCACGATCTCGTCGCGGCGCGCGAAGTCGGCGCAGCGCCCGCCCCGTGATCTCCTCGCTGGCCCCGAAGGAGTAGACGTTGGCGGTGTCGAAGAAGTTGATGCCGAGCTCGATGGCCTTCTCGTAGAAGGGGCGTGCGCGCTCCTCGTCGAGGGCCCACTCCCAGCGCAGCTGAGATCCCTCGACGGTCGCGGCGGGGTCGCCGTAGCTCATGCAGCCGAGGCAGATGCGGGAGACCTCGAGGCCCGTGTCTCCCAGTCGCGTGTACTCCATGGTTCCTCCAGTCCAGCGGGGTCGTGTGCGGCGTTGCCGGTGGACGACCGTGCGGCGTCCTCAACTGAAAACAGTTGTCGCCGTCTCGTCATGCCGAGGCAGGTGCGGGGATCTCCCGCTGGCAGGTGCGCGGCACGTGCCCGTGGTCACCTCCCGAGATCCGGTCTGAGCCAACGGCGGTGGTAAACTCACAGCAGTCGTTGCCAGCCCATGAGCCGCGGAGGGAGACCATGAAGAAGTCGACCGTCCCTATCGTCCTGCTGCTCCTTGCAGCGGCCTCTACTGTGCCGCTGCACGTCGCAGGCGCGCGAGAAGGCGCCACCGCGACGGACGGAGAAGCGACGATCCCGGTCGTCATCTGGCAGGTCTCGCGGCCGGGGGCCCTGCCCGCGAAGAACGCCTGGATGGTGGGCACCGACGCCATGTTCCGTCTCACCTACGATGACGGCGCCAACTGGTACGCCTTCAAGCCCGTCTTTGCGGACAGCGACAAGGGGTTCCTCGCCGTGCGCGCCTTCCAGGGGGAGGGCGCCGCCGACGGGGGGGAGCAGGAGTGGACCGAAAAGGCCGCGGTGACCGTGGTCCAGGGCCGCCCAGCCAGCGTGCAGATCGGAGACGGGGCGCCGTTCTCCATCGAGATCCTGGAGTTCAAGACGGTCTCGGCGAGAGACCTCAAGCAGCCGGGATCCCACACCGGCGAGGCTGGCGACAGCAGCTCCGGCTGAGCGCCGACGGGAGCTCGGACCACCCGGGATCAGCCTGCGACAGCGGCTGCTGAAGTGCATCGAAGCTCGGCGATGAAGCCGGCGTCCATCCAGTAGATGTCCGCCGACCCGTTGCCGGGCGCCATCTGCCGGCCCAGCAGCTCGGTGAGGGTCAGCCCGCTGATGTCGGGGCCCTGGGCGGGGTCGCGGCGGCTGGACATGAAGAAGAGGAAACGGCCGTCCGGCGACAGGGTCGCGGCGTCGCAGTCCCCGGCGTCGTTGACCAGGTCTCCGAGGTTGACGGGGCCGGTCCAGCGATCGTCCGGTGAGCGGAAGCTGACGTAGCAGTCGCTGCCGCCGCGGCTGTCGGCGCGGCCCGCGGCGGCGAAGAGAAGAAGGTCCTCTCCAGGCGAGATGAACGCGTTGTACTGGCTCTCCCCCGCGTTCACCTGCGGCCCCAGCTCCTCGGGCTCGGCAAGCGCGCCATCGACCCACCGCGAGCGCAGGATCTTCGCCTTCAGGTCGCCCAACCCGCGGGTGAAGTAGAGGGCGCCGTCGGCGGTCAGGGACGGGTAGAACTCGGGGGCGTCGGTGTTGACCGGTCCGGGCAGGAGCTCCGGCTCGCCCCATCCTTCGTCCTGGCGCCGCACCTGCCAGATGTTCTGGTGGCCCCATCCGGGCCTCGGATCCTCGCCCCGAGGAGGCCTGTTGGAGAGGAAGAGGAGCCGCCGGCCGTCCGCCGCGACGAAGGGCTCGAAGTCGCGCCAGACTCCCGAGAATGGCGCCACGCGGGGCTCTCCCCAGATGCCGCCTTCCCTGCGTGCCACCATGATGGCCGAGGCGCCGGGCACCGCGACCGAGAAGTAGATCTCGTCGCCGTCGGGGGTGACGGCGACGTCCCGGGTGTAGAGACCGGTGGTGATCAGGCCTGGAGCGAAGAGCTGCGGCTCCGGGCCGGGGAGGGCCTGGCCCAGATAGTCCCCACGCAGCTCGGGGAAGCGGGACGTTTCGCGCGAGGTGCACGAGGTCGTCGCCAGCACCGTTGCCACCGCCAGCCAGATCGCCACGATCGTGATCCCGTTCGAGCTTCGCATCGCAACCCTCCTCCCTCGGTTGCTGGAGGGTACGCGTTGGAAGGCGGGCTGTTTGCCTCCCCGAGCGATCCCCGGAAGTTCCCCGCGGATTCACCGGGGGTTCTTTGGGACGCGACGGTGGCCGAGCCCCATGATGTCGTTACGGCCCGGGCGACCCAGCGGGAGGTTTCCGCGGAGGTACCGCCGGACCAGCTCCACCGACACGGGAGGACCACGTGGCAGACGGACGGATGGGGACCTGGCTGGTGATCTCGGCCGTGCTGGTGCTCACCGGCGGAGGAGGGCTGCAGGGCGCTCGTGCCTGGGGTGAAGGCCTTCCCGCGTCGTTGACGGATGATCTCGACGAGATGGCGCCCACCGCCCCGCAGGAGCGCGGCTGTGCTCCCTTCCTGGGGCTCGAGCCTCCCGGACGGACCCCCGAGCCCTTCGCTCCGGGGATCATCAGCGATGCCGGCGAGCGCCTGCACGGCGCCATCGCGGTCAGCCCCGACGGCAGGCGGATCTGCTGGTCGGTCCTGCCACCGGCCATCCTCTCCGTGCACTGCGAGGACGGCGCCTGGACCCGGCCGGAGGTGCTGCCCCTGCCCGGCGCGGCTGTCCAGGCTCCCGCCTTCTCCCCCGACGGGAGCCGCCTCTACTACCAGGCGGCAGCCGCTGGGGGAGCCGGGGGCGTCGACATCTGGTGGGTGGATGCGCGGCGCGAGGCGTGGACGCGGGCGTTCATCCTCGGCCCGCCGGTCAACGGCCCTGGGCTGGAGAGCCAGCCGACGCTCACCGCCGACGGGGACCTGTACTTCACCGGGGGCATGGAGGGAGTCGAGTTCGGACGAGGCATCTACCGTGCGCTCCGGGAGGCGGCCGGCTACTCGGAGCCGCAGGCCCTGGGTCCGTCCATCAACAGCCCCGGGATCGACTACTGCCCGTTCATCACCCCCGACGGGGCGACGCTCCTCTTCGCCTCCAACCGCGGCCACACCGGCGAGGAGCTCTCCCTCCACATCGCCTTCCGGACGCCCGACGAAACCTGGAGCGATCCCCTCAATCTCCATCCGCTGATCAACTTCCCGAAGCCGGCGAGATTTCCATCGCTGTCGCCGGACGGCCGCTTCCTCTTCTTCCTGGCCGCGGGCCGAGTCTGGTGGTTGGACGCGGCGATCCTGCCGTCACCGGCCGCCCGGTGAGATTGGAGACACCGTGTCGCGAATGACCTGCGTCTGGAGCCGTACCCTTGGCACCCTGCGCTTGCCGCTGGCCCTCGCGGTCGGGTTGGCCGTGGCGACGACCGCCGCACCTCAGCCCGCGTCCGGCCCGCCCGCGGCCGCCACGCGAGAGCTGAACGGCCTGCTGGAGGCCCTTCCCCCGGGGTCGCCCCTGGAGTTCCCGGACGCGGTCTTCGCTCCCCTCGACGACGACCTGGCCGGCGCCACCGTGGTCGGGCTGGGAGAGGCGACGCACGGGACGGCGGAGTTCTTCGAGCTCAAGCACCGGCTGTTCCGCCACCTGGTGGAGGCGCACGGCCACCGCGCGCTGGGGTACGAGTACGGGTTCGCCGCCTCGCTGCCTCTCGACTGCTACGTCATGACGGGGCAGGGCTCACTCGACGCGCTGCTCGCGAAAGGGCTGTGGATCCAGGCGAACCAGGAGGTCCGCTCGCTCCTGGAGTGGATGCGCCGGCACAACCGCGACCTGCCCGAGGCCCAACGGGTTCACTTCTTCGGCATCGACAGCCAGCTGGACATGTGGCACCTGGACGTACACCGGGAGCTCTTCCGGGCGCGGTATCCGGCGCTTCACGATGCGTTGTGGAGCTCCTTTCGGACCCTCGAGGCGATGGGACGGATCGACTACCGCACGATCTCCGCCGACGAGTACCAGCGGATCCGCGGCGTGCTGGACGAGATGGCCGTGATCGTGGATGAGGGCTCGCGGGACCTCGACCGGGGGCATCGCGCCATCGCGCGGCACCTCATCGAGGTCCTGCAGCGCTCCCACGAGTCCCTGCTCGGCGCCTATCAGGGAAGCAACGATGTGCGCGACGGTCACCTGGCCGCCAATGCGCTGTGGATCGCCGACTTCCTGGGAGAAGGAACGCCCTTCAGCGTGTGGGCGCACGATTCCCACGTCGGCAGCAGTCCCACCTACTACGGACCACAGGGACCGGGCTCGATGGGCTGGCACCTCTCCCGGAGCCTGGGACCGGCCTACCTCCGGGTCGCCACCGCCTTCTCCCGCGGTTCGTTCACCGCGGTGCGGGCTGACTGGCGGGGCAGGGACACACAGCCCTTGCTCTGTCACATCGACGACGACCCGCCGGCCGACAGCGTCAACGCGGTCCTCGAACGTGCGGAACCCGACCGCTACTGCGTCGCGTTGCGCCGGGTGCCGGAGGGGACTCCCCTCCATGAGTTTCTCGATCATCCACGTCCGTTCCTGGGGGTTGGGGACTTCTTCGCCGGCGAGGCCGGTCCGCACTACCGCTCCCCCGAGAGGATCATCCGGATCCTCCACACCTTCGACGTCGTCTTCTACTTCTCCGACACCCACGGCATCCAACCGCTCGAAGGTGATCATGGGGGACCCTGAATCCGCCGGCCCGGTCTCGCACGCGTCGGATCGCGAGGGCGTGGACGACGGCTCAGGACTGCTCGCCGGAAGGGAGGACGCCGGTCCGGATGATCTCCTCGATCCGTGGGACACCCCGCAAGGGGGCCCACTCCGGGTCGATACGCAGCAGGGCTGGGCTGAGTGTGGAGGACTCATCGAGGAGCTGCTCGACCAGCGCCACGGCCTCCCCGGTCCTTCCCGCCCGTCCGAGCACCTGCGCCTGCACGAGCAGCGCCTCTGCGTGCCCCACGGCATCCGTCTCGGGCGACCGCATGGCGAGGGCGGCGGCCGCCTCCCGCTCCGCCTCGGCGTGTCGTCCGGCCAGAGAGCTCGTCCTGGCCAGCAGGAGACGGGGCCACTGGTGGTCCGGGTCTCGATCGCTGATCGAGCGGTAGTGCAACGCCGCCTCCGAGCAGATCGTCGTCGCCTCGGGCGCTTCAGCCACGGTCGCCGCGAGACACCCCTGCATCTGCGACAGGTGGGAGGTGGGCGCCTCGTGGGCCAGGCGCAAAGCCTCCGTGGAGTCTCCGGCATAGCACGCGTTCGAGAAGGCGTAGCCGTACCAGGCACCGTCGCGGGGACCGGGAACCCGCTCGAGCATCTCGGCGGCACGCCGGGCGTCACCCCATCCCATCCACAGCGCGGCGCACCTGGCGAAGTAGGCGGCGCGGAGGTCGGGGGCGAGCTCGATGGCGCGGTCCACCGCGGCCAGCCCCTCCCCGTAGTGGTGGCCGAAGCAGAGGTGGGCGCCCAGGTTCAACAGGACGGTGGGGTTGCGCGGGTCCAGCTCCACGGCGCGCCGGAACCACGACTCGGCCTCCTCCCAGCGGCCCATCCTGCGGCACGCGTACGCCATGCCCGACATGGCGAGGGCGTCGCCCGGCCAGCGCTCGAGGGCGCGCTCGAAAGCGGACCGGGCGGCGATGGCGTCGCCCTGGCAGTAGTACTCGAAGAAGGCGGCGGCTCGCAGTGTCTCGGGTGCGTTGGACGCCAGCGCACGCGCCTTCTCCAGGGCGAGCCGGGCGGTCTCGCAGCGCTCGGGCGCACGATCGTAGCCGAGGTGGGAGATCCTGCCGCTGGCCTCGGCGAGACCGGCCCACGCCTGGGCGAAGGCAGGATCCAGCTCCACCGCGCGGCGGTACATCTGGAGGGCGGTCACCACATCGTTCCGGTCGAGGGAGCGGCGGCGCTCGAGGGCCTCGAGGTACGCCTGGTAGGCGGCGGGATCGCTCGTCTGGGGCCTGGTCAGGTCCCGCATCTGAGTGCGTGCCAGGCGCAGGTCGAGGTGGTCCACGACCCGCTGTGCGATCTCGCCCTGGACATCGAGGACGCGCTCCGGATGGCGGTCGATGCGGCCGCTCCAGAGGTGGCTGTCGTCCCGTGTGCGGATGAGCTGCGGGGTGACGTGGACGACGGCGGGATCGGTGTCACCGCTCCACCGGACGGCCCCCTCCAGGATGTAGTCGACGTCCAGATCGCGCCCGATGTCACGCGCGCTCTTGCCGGTGGCGTCGTAGTTGAAGGCGGTGGTCCGCGACACCACCTGCAGCCCCCGCACGGTCGCCAGGCGGCTGATGATCTCGTCGGTGATGCCGGCGGCGAAGTGATCGTGCGCCGGGTCGCCCAGGTTCGCGAAGGGCAGGACCACGATCCGCGGCGCCCCGGCCGGCCCCGGGTCGTCGCGGCGGGCGAGAGACCAGGCGAGGACGACCAGGACCGACAGCAGCACGAGCCCGGCACCGACTCGCATCCACCGTCGAGGTCTCTGTGCGTCCGGCACCGGCGCCGGTTCAGGTCGAGACGCCGCCTCCACCGTGGCGATCAGCCGGTAGCCCCGCTTCGGGATGGTCTCGATGTAGCGGGGGCGCCGGGCGTCGTCGCCGAGGGCCCGCCTCAGCTCCGCCACGGCATGGCTGAGGGTGCTGTCGGCGACGTGCTCGACACGCCAGACGGAGTCCAGGATCTCCTCCTTGGAGAGCACCTCGCCAGGACGCCTGGCGAGGCAGAGCAGCACGTCCATCACCTTGGGCTCGAGGTGGACCGAGGAGTCGTCCCGGTCGAGACGGCTCAGGGAGGGAAACACCATCCACCCGCCGATCCGCAGCGCGGCCGGCGCCTCTGGAGCTTCCGGGCGGGTCACGGCACGAGTGTACCTGCTCCGCCCGGCGGCGGAGGCGAGAGGAACGCTGCTCGAGCCCAGTGTGCCGGCCGAATTTCAGAACCGACTTTCGAAGAGGGAGCACACGATGACACGAAAGATCCTCGCGACCGTTTCATGGGCGCTGATGCTGCTGTCGCCCCTCATGGTGGCGGCGGGTGAAGCTGACCCCGACTGGCGGGGGGAGCTGGAGTCCTTCTTCGCTCGGGCCGCTGACGCGCTGCAGGTGACGGGCGCGGTGGTCGTGGTGGCGACGGGGGAGAGCGATCCGGTGATCCTCACCCATGGGGTGCGCTGCATCGGGGAGGCCGACCCGGTGACGGCGCAGACGTCGTTCTCGCTGGCCTCGCTGACCAAGGCGTTCACCGCGACGACTGCGGCCGTGCTCGTGGGTGAGGGGACGCTGCAGTGGGACACCAGGGTCCGCGCCCTGGTTCCCGAGCTTGAGCTCTCCGACCCCGTGGCGGCTGAACGGGTGACTCTGCGTGACCTGCTCGCCAACCGGAGCGGCCTCGGCGAGCACTCCATCCTCTGGATCAACGTGGACGCGGGGCCGGGCTGGGTCGTGCCGCGATTGGCGGCCCTCGAGCCGGCGGGCGAGCTTCGGGACCGTTTCGCATACAGCGGCCTCGGCTTCATCCTGGCGGGTGAGGCCATCGCCAGGGCGGCCGGCGCGCCGTGGGGCGAAGTGGTGGCCCAACGGCTGCTCGGACCGCTGGGCATGACCTCCACCACGGTGGGACCTCCCGCAGGAGATGCGCAGACGTCTTGCGGTCACGTCAAAGACGCGGGTTCGGTAAGGGTCCTGGACCCGATCGAGCTGGGGGTCGGCGCACCTGCCATGGGCCTGTACTCCACCGCCGTCGACGTGGCGCGGTGGCTCGAGCTGCTGCTGGGGCGTGGCACGGTGGACGGGACGCTGATCGTCGACGAGAAAGCCCTGGCGGAGACCTGGACGCCCCAAACCGCCGTTCGGAGCTCAAGGGGCGAGGTGCGGGCCTACGGGCTCGGATGGTACGTTTCAACGTGGCGGGGCCGCCGCCAGCTCTTCCACGGAGGCGGGGGCGTCGGCTTCACGAGCGTGGCGCGGCTCTTCCCGGAGGACGACGTGGCCATCGCGGTGCTCGCCAACACCGCCGTGACCGCACTCCCCGACATCCTGGCCGAGCGGGCGGCCGAGCTGACCCTCGACGAGCCGGGCCGCAGGGACCTGCTCGCGACGGCCGAGGCCATGACGGCGCGCATCGAGGCCATGCGAGCGGCCGCCGCGGAGGCTCTCCGCAAGGCGAAGGATCCCGACGCGCAGCCGACCCTCGAGACCGCGGCGTATGCGGGCTGCTACGAGAACGTCCCCTTCGGAGGGCTGGAGGTGCAGCCGGGATCAGACGGCCTCGTGGCTCGATTCCACGGCGTCAAGCTCGCTGTGGAGCACCTCCACGACGACATCTTCCTGATGTCGAGTCCCTACACGGGGGACGTGACGGCCGCGTTCAGGGTCCGCGAGGGGGCGGTGGCGTCGGTGGCCCTGCCGCTGGGCTCTCCCCAGGCGCAGCGCGTGTTCACCCGCCGAGCGGGAGCGTGCGGTGGGCCTTCGGAAGATGTCGGGAAGGTGGCACTCCAACCGTACCTCGAGGGCAAGGACATGTGATTCAGATCACAATCTGTGGTATAACGGCCTCGAAAACATACGAGATCTGGAGGTTGTCGTGAGGCTGACGTCCCCTATCGCCGTCGTGTTCCTGGCCGTCGCAGTCTGCCTGACCGCAGGCCTTGCCGGTGCGCAGGCGCAGTGCGAGATCGCACTGGTCTCGGATGATTCCACGCTGGACAACGGCACCTTTCTGAGTGCGCTGTCGGGCATGGGCATCTCGTACACGGTCTTCAACTACAACGAGCCGAGCTACGGAGGAGCGATCGCCTACATGGATGACCCGAGCTTCTTGGCCGCGCACAGCGTCATCGTCTGGTACCAGTCGGGGTACGGCGGCAGCGGTAGGGCCATCACCCAGGCCGAGCACGACGCCGTGGCCGCCTGGCTCGCGACCGGCGGCAGGTTGATCGTCACCGGATACGACGTCATCGGGAGCCCGGACGATCCCCTGATGGCCGACCTCATCAGGTCATCCAGCTATGGTGACTACACCGACGGCTACTACTCGAATGTCGTCGCCGACCATCCCATCTCGAACGGGCCCTACGGGAACTTCGTGGGGCAGACCGATGTCGAGTCGGAGAACTCCGACAACGACGACGCCGTTGCCGACACTGCCCGGGGCGCCCTGATGGTCTCGGAGGTCAACTACGACCTGGCCGACAACGTCGCCAAGATCATGGTGACGGAGGACGCCGGCACCGGCATGGCCGTGGTGTTCTGGAACGGTAACTACGGCATCTACGACTGGACCGAGTCGGGGAGCTATCCCGAGCTGTACAACATGATGCGCAACATGATGGTGTACATCTGCGGCGGCGCCCAGCAGTCGGCCCCCGGCATCCCCACGGTGAACCGCTGGGGCGCGATCCTGCTCGTGCTCCTCATCGCGGGCGCCGGCGCGGTCCTCGCGTTCCGGAGGCTGTAAACCGAAGCGACAGCAAAGGCCGGTCTCGACTGACGCCCTTGCGAACGCGGTGCGAGGAGCGGCAGTGCCGTCGCCATCCGCAGCGGCGCGGGCTGTCGCTCCTCTTTCGGACGTCCTGATGCCCAGAGCTGGGTCGGCGGCGCCGTGTCGGAAGCCGCTCTCCGGCGCTGACGTTGGAACATGGAGAGCAGGACCCGAGGACGGACCCGGCACCCCGAGCCGGGGCAGGGCCGGCGTCACGGCCCGTCCCTGCGGGATCGGGTGTGCGGCGGGCCTGGCCGGGTCGCAGGCAACGGGGGCGCGGCATGACGGGGACGATCGAGGCTGCAGAGCTGCTTCGCATCCTGGAGGGGCAACACGGCGGCGAGCACGAGGCGCGGGACGGGGATGTGGCGGTCGTGGACGTCAGGCCCACCGCCGCCTACCACGGGTGGCGACTGCGGGACGAGGCGCGCGGCGGCCACGTGCCCGGAGCCGTGCCGTTCCCGCGAAGCTGGTTCGCGACCCTTCCGGAGGCGGCGCTCGAGAAGATGCTGGACGCTCGGCGCGTGACGCCGCAGCGATCCATCGTCCTGGTCGGGCACGACGCGGGGTTGTCGGGAGACGGTGACGTCCACATGGCGACGGCGCGACTGGGCGAGCTCGGCTGTCGGAAGGTGAAGGTCCTTGCCGGTGGGGCTCAGGCGTGGGCGGCTGCCGAGGATGCGCCCCTGGAGCGCCTGCCGCGATACCGTCAGCTCGTCCACCCCGAATGGCTGAGCAATCTGCTGCGCACGGGCCAGGCTCCCGAGCTCGACGGCGGCCCCTGGAGGCTGCTGCACGTGAGCTTCGACAACCGCCAGGACTACGACCGAGGCCACATCCCCGGGGCCGTGCACCTGGACACCATCGCCGTCGAGGAGCCCGAGCACTGGAACCGCCGCTCACCCGACGGGCTGCGCGAAGCGCTGCTCGAGCGCGGCATCACCGCGGACACGACCGTCGTCCTCTACGGGCGCTGCGGGCGTCCCGACATGAGCCAGGCGCAGCCGGGACGGGAGGCGGGCCAGATCGCCGCCATGCGCGCGGCCGTCCTCTTGATGTACGCCGGCGTCCGCGACGTGCGCGTGCTGGACGGTGGGCTCGGCGCGTGGCTGGCCGCGGGTGGACGGGTGGAGAAGACGGAGACCGTGCCCGAGGCGGCGGCCTCGTTCGGGGCCGCGATCCCGGGGCGGCCCGACTACGTGATCGACCTCGAGGAGGTGCGGCAGTACCTCGAGGACCCGGGATCGGCGGTGGTCAGCATGCGGAGCTGGGCCGAGTTCATCGGCGAGGTCAGCGGCTACCACTACATCGGGCCGCGGGGGCGCATCCCCGGCTCGGTCTTCGGCAACTGCGGCAGCGACGCCTACCACATGGAGACGTACCGCAACCACGACAACACCATGCGCGATCCTCGGGAGATCGAGGCCCTGTGGCGTGCCGCGGGCATCACGCCGGACAAGCGCGTCGCCTTTTACTGCGGCACCGGCTGGCGCGCGAGCGAGGCCTTCTTCTACGCCTATCTGCTGGGCTGGGAGCGCATCGCGGTCTACGACGGGGGCTGGTACGAGTGGAGCATCGACGCCGGCAACCCGGTGGAGACCGGCGTGCCGGAGGGCTGGGTCGGGCCGACGACCCACCCGGCGACGTCCGCGGGTCCATTCCGGGGCTCCCGTGCACGCGTCGACTGAGTGCATGAGTGAGCTCGATTGGTGGCAGGAGAAACGACCTCAAGAATGTCTGACCCGGATCGTCGCCGAGCCAGTCAGAGAGGAATGGTCACCTTTCTGTATCGCAGCGACTGTTGGCTCGCAGGACTCCTGATCCGGATGGTCCATTCGCGGTAGAAGCGCACGGGCCTCGTTACGCGGCCGAGCAGCCTCCGCGTACCCATAGGCCCACCCACACCGTGACCGTCTCGTTCTCGTCTTCGAACACACTATCGCCCAGCGAGAACCCCATGTGAACGTCGCGCAAACCGCGTTCAAGATCTTCCGCCTTCAAAGCATCTTCCCTTTCACGCGCAGGGCCGCCACAACATTGTCAACGTGACGCCCGTGGCACCAATCTTGAGTTGACGCCTCAACGAGGGCGCCATACAACTAAGGCAGGGCCCCAATTGGAGTCATGCAGATGAAGCGTTGCCCGGCGTCTGGGCAAGAAGGGGACTTCTTGCACCCGACTGGAGGTCGCCATGCGAGTGAGCTTTCTGGTCGTGCCGGTGGTCGCCACGTTGTGTGCGGCGCCCGCACTCGCGCAGCTCGAGCACCCGATGGTCAAGCCCATTCGAGGATTCGTGCTCGACAAAAATGAATCTTCGGTGAAGACGTATGGGAGGTACGAGTTTGCCGAGGTCGACGCCAGCGGTGAGACGCACGACCTGGTCAAGAAGGGGAAGCTGTGGCATCTGGAATACCTGAAGCCCGGGCCGGACGGCCAGCCCGATGAGAGCTTCTCCGAGGTCGAGATCGTCGACAACTACGTCGCGGCTACCAGGGAAATCGGAGGACAGATCCTGGTTCCCGCGACCGAGGATGAGCTGCAATTCTCGGTACCCCGCTCAGACGGCGGAATCACCTATGCGTTCCTCTTGGCGTCGGACGGGGAGTACACCCTGGACATCGTCGACGAGAAGCCCCTCGAGAGGCGTCTGGAGTTCGTACGGACGACCGCCGACGAGATGCGTCGAGGTCTCGAGCGACAGGGCTCGGTCGCAGTCTACGGCATCCTCTTTGCCACCGACAGCGCCGCACTCCAGGTGGGGGCGGCGGCGACCCTTGAAGACGTGGTGAGGGTTCTCCAAGCCAACCCGGAGCTGAAAGTGGAGGTTCAGGGTCACACCGACAATTCCGGCTCGGCAGAGCACAACCTGGAGCTCTCTCGCCACCGAGCCGCGACCGTCACCCAGTATCTGGAGCTCTACGGGATCTCCGCCGACCGGCTCACGACCGAGGGCTACGGCGAGACTCGGCCTGTGGCCGACAACTCCACCGAAGCCGGGCGCGCCAAGAATCGGCGGGTCGAGCTCGTCAAGGTCTCGCCATGAACGTGGCGAGTGGGTGCTGGCGGGCGACGGCGGGTCGTCTCGCTTCACGCCCATATCTCTGTCTCTTTGCCCTTCTTCTCATGGTCGGCTCAGTTCCCGCACTCATGGCCCAAGACCCTTGGTCAGATGAAGATGCGATCTGGATGGGTCAGGTTATCATCGCCGATGGTTCTTCATGCATCTACAGCAAAGACGACAGCACCAAGCAGAAGATCAAGAGATTCTCACGAGACTACCGACTTCATCGAAGCGTCACGATCACAGTCTGCGGACCACTCTACGACTTGCACGTTACCGATGTGACTGGGGGAATATCTGAGTCCATGGAAGAGCAGAACCTCGAGAAGGAAGACCATCGAGTCTGTTGTCGTGTCGAGAGTGAATGCCGCAAGCACAACCCACTCTATCGAGCCAAACACTTCAAGGAACTCTACGTAACCAGGAGGCCAGGGAACTCGGAATTCGGCCGCCATTCAATCAACGGGAGACTGCACACCAGCTCACGATGCGGTCCCTATGGGAAAGAGGGAGTCAAGAATCCAATAGTGCAGGTCTTTCCGGTCTTCGATACCAGCGGAAACGCTGGAGACGAACAGTACAGACTGTACGCCAGTGCCTTTGTACTCGAGGACTATGAGGACATGCAAGAGTCCGAAAGCGAGGATGTCTGTACGGGCAAAAGGAAGACGGAAAAGGTCCAGATCACTACTTCTGATTGTGACACGGAGCCAACTGGCACGCGTTCGGACACAGGGGACAACACGAGCATGAACAGTAGGCAGCCACCTCTCGAACATATCCTGGGTGGCTTCGGAGAAGGAGCGATGAATGACCGCCTCTTGTCCGGTAGGAAGATGTCTTCTGAGCTGGCGAAGACCCCAAGCGATACTTCAAGCTACACCTCATTGTCTTGGTATCTATCGACAGCTCCATCAAGCGCCTACGACGCCTGCAGGAAGACTGCGGAGGACATTCTGAAATCCTGTATCGATGCAGCGTTTCATATGTACGATTTTGAAATGGACCGGGAGAAGGTAGAAGCAGAAGGAGCGGCCTGTGCGGAGGGTTACCTGGTCAAGTGTTTTGAAGATGCCGGCTCGATAGCGGACCCGAAAGAACGAGGCAACAGAATGTCCGGGTGTGTGAGAGAACACTGCAACACCGAGCTTTTCCCCGATGATCAACCGGAGTCTTCGCTCTCCGAACAAGGCTTGAACAGTGAAATCGGCAAATGCACGGAGCAATACTTGGATCGAGTCGCTGGCTGCTCAAGAGACTACGGATGCCAATAGCCGGGGTCGGAGACGGACCGGCACCGACCTCCCACAAGCTCGACGAGGACGGAGTGGCGGACCAGACAGGTGGGTATGGCCAAGGCCTCGTTCAGCCCGCCGGCGCCGCCTCCGTCACGTCGCCCACCGGAGCTGGGGATGACCCCCGCCAGACGTGCCGCGCCCAAGAGGCGACGCCCTCGACGCCGAGCATGACGTAGGGCAGGACGAGGAGCGTCAGCACCACCGACGACAGCAGCCCGCCCATGACCGTGCGCGCCATGGGGAAGTAGAGGAGGCCGTCCACGTTGGCCCCGCCGATCGAGAGCGGCAGCAGACCGACGATGGTGGTTGCCGCGGTCATCAGGATCGGCCGCAGGCGCTCGCGGCCGGCCTCGAGGATGGCCTGGTCACGGTCGAGCCCGGAGCGGCGCAGCAGGTTGATGTGGTCGACGAGGACGATGCCGTTGTTGACCACCACCCCCATGAGGATGAGCAGCCCGATCTGGGCCATCAGGTTGAAGGGCGTGCCGGTCAGCGCGAGGACCCAGGCAACGCCGGGCAGGGCGAAGGGGATGGAGAACAGGATCGCGAACGGCTGCGCCAGGGACTCGAACAGGGACGCCATGACCAGGTAGACCAGGACCAGGGCGAGCATGAAGTTGACCCCCATCTCCTGGTCCTGGCTCTGCTGCTCCAGGATCCGGTCGTTCCAGCTCCAGCTGGTCCCCGCCGGCAGGTCGAAGGCGTTCATCAAGGCCGCGATCTCCGTCTTGGCCCCTTTCCAGTCGTCGCCCTCGTAGGTGCCGCGCACCGCGACCTGGACCTTGCGGTCCTCGCGCCGGATCTCCTGGGGTCGCTCGACGACCTGGAAGCTCGCCAGGTCGCCCAGCAGGACGGGCCGGCCGGAGCGCGTCGAGATGGGGATCTGCTTGAGGTCGGCGAGGCTCTCGCGATCCTCGAGCCGCAGCGCGATCCAGGTGTCGATCTCCTTGCCTGACGAGGAGAACCGGTTCAGGCGCAGGCCGCCGAGGGAGAACGAGACCAGCCGTGTGACGTCGTCGGCGGTGAGCCCGAGGCCGGCCGCCTTGTCGCGGTCGAGGCGGAGCTGGACCTCCCGCCGACCGCCCTTGCGCGGCGGCGCGACGTCCTCGACGCCATCGACGGTGGCCAGGCGCCGGGCCGCCTCGTCCGCGAGGTCGTAGAGCACGCCCGAGTCCTGGCCGAAGAGCTTGACCGAAAAGTAGGTCGTCGAGCCGCCCCCCTCGGCCTCCTCCTGGAAGAACACCCGCACCCCGGGGATCGTGGGCAGGCCGTCCCGGATCTTGGTGCGCAGCTCCTTCGCGGCCTCGTCGCCGAGGTCCTCGCGGTCCAGCGTGATCGTGGTACCGGCCTCGTTCTCGGTGTAGTAGCTGTATACCGACTCGACACCGAAGTCTTGCGAGTGCGCGAACAGGAACGCCTCGATCTGGTCCACCGCCCGCTCGGCGTCGCTCTTGTAGGCGAAGTCGGCGAACTCGTAGGCCAGGTACATGCGCTTGTTCACCACCGCCGAGAACATGGCCGTCTTGACCAGGCCGAGGGCGAACGGCGCGAGGCCGACCGCCAGGCCGAGCACCAGCAGCCCGAAGGTCTTGGCCCGGTGGCCGAGCGTCCAGCCCAGGACCCGGACGTAGCGCTCCTCGAGCCACTCCACCGGCCGCACCCGGCGCGGCTCGCGGCTGCGCAGCAGGTGCGCCGACATGAGGGGGATCAGGGTCAGGGACGAGAACAGGGAGCACGCCAGCGCGATGGAGATGACGAGACCGACCTCCTTGAGCCAGGTGGTGAGGGCGGTCCCGGAGCCCACCACCAGGGGCAGGAAGACGATCAGGGTGGTGGCGGTGGACGCCGTGACCGCCATCAGCACCTGGCTGGCGCCCTCGAGCGCCGCGGCGCGTCGTTCCACGCCGGCCCGCAGGCGGCGATCGATGGCTTCCAGCACCACCACCGCGTTGTCCACCAGCATGCCCACGGCGAGCATCAGGCCCATCATGGAGAGGATGTTCAGCGAGCCGCCCAGGAAGTAGAACACGCCGCAGGCGGCGAGGATCGAGAACGGGATGGAGAGCGACACGATCAGGGTGGCGTCGAGCCGGCGCAGGAAGAAGTAGAGGCACAGCGTGGCCAGCAGGGCGCCGATGGCGCCGGCGGACTTGAGCCCGTTGAGGCCGTCCAGGATCTCCTGGCCCTGGTCCTGCCACACGAAGACCTCGATCCCGGCCAGCAGCGGGTCGCGGTCGATCTCCTCGTGGAGCACCCTGTTCACGGCCTGGACCACCTCGACCGTGTTGGCGGTGGACTCCTTGTAGACGTCGAAGGCGATGGCGGGCTTGCCGGCGAGGTGGCGGCCGTACTCGATGATCGGTTCCTCGTAACGGATCCGCGCGATGTCGCCGAGGCGCAGGCCGCGCTCGTCGATGGGCAGGTCGGGCAGGTGGTCGAGGGAGTCGAACGCGGCCAGGGAGCGCACCGTGTAGCGCAGGCCGCCCTCGTTGACCTCACCCAGGACGAGGTTCTGGGACACGCCGTCGAGCAGGCGCACGAGACGGCCGACGTCGACCCCGTGCTCCTTGACCTTGTCCAGCTCGAGGTCGATGAAGAGCTCCGGGGGCTCGATGCCGTTGAGGTCGACCCGGGCGACGCCGGGTACCCGCCGCAGGGGGTTCACGACCCGGGTCTCGAGCAGGTCGTAGTTCTGGGAAAGGTCGACGCCGGTCGCGGCGATGCGCCCCTGGACCACCGGGATGTCGGTGGTGTTGAAGGAGAAGATGACCACGTTGACGACGTCGTCAGGCAAGCTGGCTCGGACCTGGTCGATCTTCTCCGAGACCTTCATGCGGACCACGTCCAGCTCCTGGCCCCAGTCGAACTCGAGGATGATCTGGGCGCCGTCGGCGCGTGAGGTGGTGGTCATCTTCTTGACCCCGGACAGGGTCGCCAGGGCCTCCTCGATGGGCTTCGTGATCTCCTTCTCCACCTGCCGCGGGTGCGAGTTGGGGTAGGTGACCTCGACCCCGATGAAGGGCGCGTCGATCTCGGGCAGCCACGCCAAGGGCAGGCGCATGACGGCGATGGCCCCCACGAGGAGCACGCTGGCGAGCACCATCGCGGTGGTGATGGGCCGCTTGACGGCGAGGCGCGGCAGGCTCACATCATCCTCCTAGCCGGCCGCGACCGGGTCGCCGGCGGGTACCGGGACCTCCTCGGCCCCCTCCTGGGTCGGCAGCACCAGCGCCTCCCGGTCGAAGAGCGAGTACACCACCGGGATCACCACCAGGGTGAGCAGGGTCGCGACGGAGAGCCCGCCGATGACCGTGATCGCGAGCGGGGCGCGCAGCTCCGCGCCCTCGCCCAGGCCGATGGCCATGGGGAGCAGTCCGAAGATGGTGGTCGCCGAGGTCATCAGGATCGGCCGCAGCCGCGTGCGTCCGGCCTCGATCAGCGCCTCGGCCTTGGGGAGGCCGGCGCGGCGCCGCTGGTTGACGGCGTCGATGAGGACGATGGCGTTGTTGACCACGATCCCGGCCAGCATCACGGCGCCGATGATGGCCACGACGTTGAGGCTGGTGCCGGTGACGGCGAGGGCCAGGATCACCCCCACCGCCCCCAGTGGGAGGGTGAAGATGATGACGAAGGGGTGGAGGAAGCTCTCGAACTGGGACGCCATCACCAGGTAGACCAGGAACACGGCCAGGCCCATGGCCAGCATCAGGGAGCGGTAGGAGCGCTGCATCTCCTCCTCCTGGCCGCTCAGCGCCGTGCTGACCCCCGCCGGGAGCGGCTCCGAGCGCAGCACGGCACGCACGTCGGCCGCGGCTCCCGCCATGTCCCGGCCCTCCAGGTTCGCCCACACCAGGGCGGCGCGGCGCTGGCCGATGCGGCGCACCTCCGTCGGGCCCTCGGTGAGCCGGATGTCGGCGACCGAGGAGAGGAAGATCGGGCGGCCGCCGCCGTGGCCGACGATCAGCTGGCCCACGTCGCCCACCGACGCCGCGCCGTGCTCGAGCGCCCGCACCCGGATGTCGATCTCACGGTCGCCCTCGGTGAAGCGGGTCGCGACGTCGCCCTGGATCTTGGTCCGCACGGCCTGCGCCACCCTGGACAGATCGAGGCCGAGGCTGGCCAGGGCCTCGCGCCGGAACCGGACCTGGACCTCGGGGTTGCCGAGCTCCGTGGAGGCCCGGACGTCCACCAGCCCCGGCACGCCGGCCATGCGGCGGGCGATGGCGGCCGCCACCGCGTGCAGCTCCCCGAGGTCCTGGCTGTAGACCTCGACCTCGATGGGCGTGCGGAAGCTGAAGCTCGTGCCCCGCTCCTGCTTCACGGCCGCCTCCGGGACGGTCTCCAGGTGCTCGCGCAGCACGGCCGCCACCGCCGACTCCACGTCGCCACCGGCGCCCGGCGCGAGGCGGACCAGGATCCGGCCGATGTTCTCGCCCTCGGTTCCGGTGGAGGTCAGGGACAGGCCCGCGCCCCCGGCCACGGTTGAGACGCTCTCCACTCCCGACGCCTCCTCCACGGCCGCCGCGGCGTCGCTCACCACCCCGTCGGTGAGCGCCAGGGTCGTGCCCTCCGGCAGCTCGACCCGGAACGAGAGCTCACCCTGGGCCAGGGGCGGGATGAGGTCGAACCCGAGGCGCGGCACCAGAGCGGCCGCCACCGCCACCACCCCGGCGACCACGGCCAGCACCAGGCCGCGGTGGCCCAGCGACCAGCTCAGCAGCCGCGGGTAGCCGGCCGTGACGCGGCCGAGGATGGCGTCGAAGACCCGGGAGACCGGCCAGCAGACCACGGCCAGCAGCCGCCCGAGGGCGGTCAGGACCCGCCGCACCCCGGCGATCACCAACGACGGGCCGGTCGTGAACACGGCCCGCAGCAGGCGTCGCAGGCGCCCCGGGGTCGCGCCGGCGCGGACGTCGGACCGGGGCGGCCCGCCGCCCAGTGCGGTGAGCATCGGGATCAGGGTCAGGGACACCACGAGGGCAGCGAGCAGGGAGAAGGAGACGGTGAGCGCGGTGTCCCGGAAGAGCTGGGCGGCGATGCCCTCGAGGAAGACCACCGGCAGGAAGACCGCGATGGTGGTCAAGGTGGAGGCGATGACGGCCTGGCCCACCTCGGAGGCGCCGACCCGGGCGGCCTCCACCGCCTCGAGGCCGTCCTCACGGCGCCGGACGATGGCCTCCAGCACCACGATGGCGGAGTCGACGAGCATCCCGACGCCGAGGGCGAGCCCGCCCAGGGACATCACGTTGAGGCTGGTGCCGGTGCGGTACATGAGGAAGAAGGTGGCGACGATGGAGATGGGAATCGCGAGGCCGACGACGAGGGTCGCGCGCACGTCCTTGAGGAACAGCAGCAGCACCACGATGGCCACGAGGCCACCGAGGAGAGCGTTGGAGAGCACCTCCCGCACCGAGGCCTGGATGAAGCGCGACTGGTCGGCGCCGGTGACGATCTCCACGCCCTCGGGCAGCTCCTTGCGGGTGCGCTCGAGCCGCGAGGTCACCGACCGCGCCACCTGGACGGTGTTCGCGTCGCCCTCCTTGTAGACCGCGAGCTCCACCGCCTCGCGGCCGTCGTAGCGGCTGATCACCTCGCGCTGCTTGTGGGTCCTGGAGACCGCGGCGACGTCGCCGACGGTGACGCGGCGGCCGCCCTGGGTGAGCACGACGGTGGAACGGATGTCGTCGAGGTTGCGGAACTCGTTGCGCGCCCGCACCAGGTAGCGGGCCTCGGACTCGTACAGGCTGCCGCCGGCCTGGTTGAGGTTCTCGCGCAGCAGGCGGTCGTTGACCTGGTCGATGCCGAGCCCGAGCAGCGCCAGGCGGCCCTCGTCGATGCGGACCTCGATCTCCTCCTCGTAGCCGCCGTGGACCTTGATGGCGGCCACGCCCTCGGTGGGCTCGAGGTCCTTCTTCACCAGCTCCTCGGCCACGTAGCGCAGCTCATAGAGGCTCTGCCCGCCGGTCAGGTAGAGCCGCATCACGGGGTCGTTGGCGGGGTCGAACCGGAGCAGGAGGGGCTTGGTCGCGCCGTCGGGAAGCCGCACGAGGTCCAGCTTCTGGCGCACGTCCAGGGCGGCGAAGTCCATGTTGCGGCCCCACCCGAACTCGAGGGTGACCTGGGACAGGCCGGGACGGGACGCCGAGGTCAGGCGCTGCACCCCGCCGACGATCCCGACCACCTCTTCGATGGGCCTCGTGAGGAGGGTCTCCACCTCGGCGGGGGCCGCCCCCGGGAGCTGGGTCTCCACCGTCAGGCTGGGGTAGCTGAGGTCGGGCATCAGGTTGAGGGGAAGCCGGCCGAAGGCCACCAGCCCGAACAGCACCAGCGCGACGGTGCACATCCAGACGGTGACTCGACGCCGCAGTGAGAACTCGACGATCCGCATGGGGCCTCCGGGGCGGGCCGGGCGCTCGTGGGTGCGATCGCGCCGGTCCGCGGTCGTGGGGGTCGGATGCTCGCCCGGGCTGCCTACAGGACCTTGATCTTGGTGCCCGCCTTGAGGCCGCCCTGACCGGCGATGATCACCTGCTCGCCGGCGCTCACTCCGTCGATCGCTTCGATCAGGTCGCCCTCCTCGAGCCCGAGCTCGACGATCCGCTTGACGGCGGTGCCGTCGTCCGAGGCCACGAACACGTGGGCCGAGCGCAGCTCGCGCACCACCGCCTCGCGCGGCAGGAGCACCGCGGCCGGGTGGCGCTCGCGCTCGATGTCCACGGTCACGAACGCTCCGGGGCGCACGGTCTGGGGCGGGGCAACGGCCTCAACGGTGACCTTGACCGTCCCGGTGGCGGTGTCCACCACCGGGCTGATCTGGCGGATCCGGCCTCGGAACGAGAGGCTGGGGTCGGCGGCGAGGCTGATTCTGACCGCTCGCCCCTCGGCGAGGTGGAGCACGTCGCTCTCGGCCAGGTAGAGCCGCGCGATCAGGGGGTCGAAGCTGGCGACACCGAACAGCACGTCGCCGGGGCGCACGTGCTGACCGACCGTGATCATGCGCTCCGTGACCTGGCCGGCGAAGGGCGCACGGATGACGGTCTTCTGAAGCGCCCACTCCGCCTCCGCCACCTCCTGCCGGGCGACCTCGTGCTCGAGGCGGACGCGGTCGTACTCCTCCGACGAGATCAGCCCGTCCCGGAGGGTCTTCTCGGCCCGGCTGAAGGCCATCTCCGCGTTGGCGGCCTTGAGCCGCGCCTTGTTGAGGGCGATCTCCGCGGCCGAGTGGTCGAGCACCGCGAGCACGTCGCCGGCGCCGACCTTGCGCCCCTCCTCGACCTTCAGATCGGTGATGAGCCCCTCGGCCTCGGCGAGCACCCGCACATCCGCCTCGGCGACCAGGTTGGCGGTCGTCGAGATGTAGGCGGCGATGTCGCCCGTCGTCGCCTCGGCGACCTTGACCGGGATCGGGGCCTTCTCGGTCTTGTCGCTGTCGTCGGTCTTGGCTGCCGCGTCGGAGGCGGCCGTTGCCTGATCCCCCGCCTCCGCGGTCCTGCCCGCGCCCGGTGGGATCAGCCACAGGGCGAGCAGAGTGATCACGCCGAGGGCCGCCACCGCGACCCCGCCTCGTAGAATGTTCCGCCTCGCTCTGGCGGTCATGGTGTCCTCCCGGGCCTCGCGCTTTCGTTCACCTGTCGTAACGAACCTGACACGATGGTGTTAACGGCCCGGAGAGGAAAAGGTTCTCCTTCACCTTCGAACGTTCGAGCGCGGGCGCGCCCGGTGCCGCACGAGTCAACCGGTGACGACGGGATCGACCAGACCCTGGCGGATCAGCTCCGCCTGGATCGCGGTGCGGGTGCGCTCCAGGGTGGTCGCCAGCTCCTCGAAGGTCCGGCCGTCCTTGAATCTAGACGCGACCCGCGTGCGGTCGTCGTCGGTCCAGGGCAGGCCGGCGTTGGACGGCAGGCCCCGCTCGATGTTGCGCTGGCGCTTCTCGTCGACGCCGATCCTGCTGCGCATGCTCTGGGCGTGATCGTGGACGGTGAACAGGGCGCGGATCACCTGCGGGTGGTTGTACGGGCTGTCGGCGGCGAACGCCTCGCCGGTGATGGGGTCGACCCCCTGGGCGAGGGTCCTGACGATGGTCCGGGCTTCGGTGAGCTCCATGCTGCACTCCTCCTCTCCCGGGACGCCGGCACCCGCGACGCATGGCGTCCGCCGGTCCCCGGGCCTGTACAGCGTGGACGGGCCACCTCGTTCAGATGGTGTAAACAAGGTATATTTCAGGTGCAAGATCGTCAAGCCCTGAGGACTCGGGACTGATCCGGGCGCGAGGGAAGCTACCGCGTTCGTCCGTTCCGCCGGGGGCACCACGGGACGAAGGAGCTCGTCCGCTCGACGTACTCGCGGTACCCCGGGCGGGTCTCCTGGAGCTTCTTCTCGAGCAAGGGCACGCCGGAAACGCGGAGCAGGAGGAGCGTCATCACGACCGGCGCGTAGATCACCCAGAGCGCTCCCGGCGTGGCCAGCGCGACCAGGGTCAGGCCCCACCACACCGTTGCGTCACCGAAGTAGTTGGGGTGGCGGGTCAAGCGCCAGAGGCCGCGGTCCATGACCTTGCCCCGGTTCGCCGGGTCGGCCTTGAAGCGCCTGAGCTGCTCGTCGCCGACGGCCTCGAAGAGCAGACCGACGGCAAAGACCACCGTTCCGAGCACGTCGAGCACTCCCAGGTGCTGTGGCGTGGGTGCGCGCTGCGCCTGCCACAATGGGACCGACAGCGCCCACAGCAGCACGGCCTGCGGAATGAACACCCAGAACAGGCTCACCCAGGTGAAGCGCGGCCCCCGGCGCATCCGCATCGCCCGGTACCGGTAGTCCTCCGGCTTGCCGAAGTTGCGGATCGCCAGATGGAGCGAGAGACGGAGCCCCCAGACCGTGACCAGCGACAGGATCAGCAGCTTCCTCGCGGGGAAGCCGTCGGTCGTCGCATAGTAGGTCCACGCCGCGACGACGAACCCGAGTCCCCAGAACGCGTCGATGATCCCGACGTTGCGGACGATGACGCTCGCCACCCAGACGGCAGTCATCAGCGCCGCCACCATGGCCCCGGTCAGCAAGATCGAGTGCATCGGATCAGTCCCGAATCCCTTCGGAAGTCGCTCCTCCCACGATCCTCCCCCCGGGGACGCCAGCGGCTTCGGGCGACGATCGCTGGGACAGGGAGCTGCGGCCGTGGGACAGGGATGAGGGTACCATTATCGGACGGGTGCTACCATGAGGACATCGTGAAGACGTTCAGGCTGCTCGCGCTCTTCGGCCTCACCCTGGCCACCTTCCTGGCGCTCGACGCGCTGTGGCTCGGTGTCGTCGCCCGGAAGCTCTACAGCAGCCAGATCGGCCACCTGCTCGCGCCGAACGTGCGCTGGGGCGCGGCCGTGATCTTCTACCTCCTCTACATCACGGGGCTGCTCGCCTTCGTCGTGCTGCCGCGGTCCGGCTCCCCGCTCCTGCACGTGGCCCTCCTCGGAGCGTTGTTCGGTCTGATCGCCTACGCGACCTACGACCTCACGAACCTCGCAACGCTCTCGGGCTGGCCGGTGACCGTGACCCTGGCGGATCTCGCGTGGGGCGCGGTCGTGACCGGCCTCACCGCCGCCGCAAGCTGGAGCTATCTGCGCTTACTGCAGCCCTGAGGCGGGGTCGCGGCTCCGCATCCGGAGGTGCGACCTACGGCTGGCGAGACCCCGGCATCGAGGACTTTGCTTTTCTCCCGGCTGCGTGCGGATCGACCGCTTCGACGCCGTCGTCTCCGATGCCAACCCAACAATGCAACAATGAGGTAGGTGGCATCCTCAGGCGATTGGACCGATGTGACGGGCCTCGGCAGGGACCCCTGGTGGTCCCTGTGGAAGAGGAGGGCTCTCACCATACCGCTCTATTTCATCCTGTGCGGCGTGACGCTTGTCTTGTGCCCCGTCCTGTTTCCTCTCGCCGTGATCCTGGACGCCTTGCGCTCATCGAAGTGGGCGTTCGTGCGCACGCTGGCCTTCCTGGTCCTTTACCTCGTCTGTGAGGTGCTGGGCATCCTGGTCAGCTTCGTGCTCTGGCTCGTGGGAGGACCGTACATTTCCAGGGATGTGGAGAAGTACCTCGAGAAGAACTTCGACCTTCAGTGCTGGTGGGCCCGCACCCTGGGCGGAGGCGCATTCAAGCTCTTTTCCATCACGCTGGAGGTGGAAGGGCTCCCGGACCTTCGCGCTCGACCGATTCTGCTGTTCGTCCGTCACGCGAGCACGGCCGACAGCGTGCTGCCGGCACTGCTCATCGGCGGGCCGCAACGAATCATGCTGCGGTACGTCCTCAAGCGCGAGCTCCTCATGGACCCGTGTCTCGACGTTGTCGGGAACCGCCTTCCCAACACCTTCGTCCGGCGGGGATCCGGGGAAGATCCCAAGGAGATCGAGGCGATCGCCAGGCTCATGGTGGGTCTCTCCCCAGGACAAGGCGTCGTCACGTTTCCCGAGGGAACACGTTTCAGCCAAGCCAAACGGGAACGAATCCTGAAGCGGCTGGAAGCGTCCGGCGACGAGGAGGCGTTGCGCCGGGGCCGGGCGATGGCGCACGTGCTGCCACCCCGCCTCGGGGGCTCCCTGGCCCTGCTCGAACGGAATGAGAACGTCGACGCTGTCTTCTGTGCGCACACCGGCCTGGAATCCACGATGTCCATCGGTCAGCTCTGGAGGGGTGGGCTGGTGGGCCGCAGGGTCCGGATCCGAATCTGGGTGGTGCCCTTCGAAGAGATTCCCACGGGGCGTGAGGCCCTTTCCCGCTGGCTGTGGGACGAATGGTCGAAGGTCAACTCGTTTCTGGAAGAGAACAGAGCCGGTGCAGAGAGGGCCTGCGAAGGTTGAGCATGTCCTGGGAGCAGCCGCGCTCCACCGTCGAAGGCCTTCCGCGTCATCTTGACGTCCTTGCGCTTCGGCGTTCCGATGTGTTCGGTCCGCTTGGAGATCATGGAGCCGGGAATGCTTACGCTCCGCTTGATGACTCTTTCGCGGAACTCCAGCTCCACCGGCTCTGGGACGATCTTGGTGTCGCGCGACAGGTCGGCCCCCGGTCGCTCCAGCGTCGTCCCGAAGGTCCCCGACCGAGGGGCCAGTGCGTCGCGCCCCTCGGGATCGGAAGCGGTTGCCGGCAGCACCGTCAACAACAACAACGCGACCATCATCGCGAGTCGTCTCATGGTGTTTCCCCGATCGCGCGACATGGTATGTACAACTTCGCGCAACCACGATCCCGGCAACACGGGGGACCTCACAATTGAGGTGCCACACGCCGTGCCGGTCACCCAGGCTTCCCACTCCACCTGGGCCACGACCGACCGGCGGAGACATCCGATCGTTTGAAACTCTGCAATCCCTGACGGCGTAGGGACAGGGATGTGAGACGGTTGGAGGGACGACTGTGCTGACACGACGATGCAACGTGCTGATGGTCACCCTTGCCCTGGCCGGGTGCTCCCTCGCGCCGGCCCCCGAAACCGCCGGAGCGCCGGGGGCCGTGCGCGGGGACGCCACCACGGGCGAAGCTGCTCCAAGGGCCGTGCTGCCGCTGACCCCGTACCTCGGCCGGCTCCGCACCGTGTCGGTGGCGGTGGGGGACACCACCCTCCCGTATCTCTTCGACACCGGCGGTGGGGTCACGATGATCACTCCGGACGTGGCGGCGGCCATCGGGTGCGACCCCTTCGGCCGGGTCGTCGTATTCCGGCACAACGGCGAGCCGGTGGCCATGCAGCGTTGCCCACAGGTGGCGCTGCGGCTGCCCGGCTGGTCCGTCGCGCCCCGCGAGGTGGGCGTGTTCGACCTCATGTCGCTCCTGCCGGACGGAGTGCCGGCGCTGGGCGGGATCGTCGGCCTCGATGCCTTCAACGGCTACGGCCTCACCCTGCAGCTGGCCCACAACAGGGTGATCATAGAGAGCGAGGCCTCGCTTGCCCGGCGAGTGGCGGGCGCTACCGAGCTGCGCATGCGGGAAGAACATCAGGCCGCCGGCCGGAGTGTGGATGCGTTCCTGGCATTCGACGGGGATCGGGGGCCTTTGTGGTTCGAGCTGGACTCGGGGAACACCGGGGCCGTTCTGATCGCACCCCACGTGGCCCGGGCCCTGGGGCTGGACCTGTCCACCACCGAGCCCCGGAGGGTCACCCTCACGCTGGCCGGGTACGGTCCGGTGACGGTCGCGGCGCTGGAGCGGGACGACCTGGTCTACGACGGGCTCCTGAGCGCGGCCTTCCTCGAGGGCGTGACCCTGACACTGGATCTCGACGGGGAGAGGGCCTGGATCGCGAAGTAGTCCGGCGGCACCACGGGCGCGAAAGAGGGGCCGGCTTCCCGGCCCCTCCACCAGACGGTTGGCGAGCGGAGCGTCAGCTCGGCGGAGGAGACGGCGGCTCGAGCGCCGACGCGCGACCGAACACGATGTGGTGGCGGACGGTGAGGCACTCGTTCGACGGATCGCAGTCGTCCGCCGTACTCGGGTTGGCCTGGGCGTACCAGAGGCCGAAGGCGGCGAACAGCCCCTGCTCGGGCCAGAACGGGCGGATCCCGAAGTAGTCCCCGAAGCGGGACTTCGATGCATCGGCGAGCTCGGGATAGTAGACGACGTAGTCGCCCCAGATCCCGACGGCGAAGTTGGAGTGGGCATCGTTGCCCCCGAACGCCAGCGCCACCCCAATCTCGCTCTGGTTGTTGAGAGCGAGCGCGGGGTAGGAGAAGGCGACCTCGTCGCTCCAGATCTGGCGCTGACCCGTCACCGTCTCGTCGAACATGTCGACCGTCAGGAGTTGGATGTGCGGCTCGGGGAAGCCGCCGCCCTGGCCGGCTCCCCAAGCGAGCCACAGCTCGTCGGACTGGACGACGCTGTTGTCCTCCAGGAAGTGGGTCGCCAGGCGGCGGGTGCCGCCGATGATCCGGAACCCGGGGAAGCCGAACGCGAGCCAGTCCCGGCCGGTGGGCGTGATGGAGCTGAGGTCCGAGTTCGGCCAGCTGTCGATGAGGGCCAGGTCCCGCCACGCGTAGTAGTCGTCGCTCTCGGACATGGAGAAGATGCGGACAGCGCCGTTGCCGTTGTGTCCGGCCCAGTAGGCGGTCTCGCCGATGTCGTGGACCAGGTGGGAGCCGAGAACCAGACCCCCCAGGGCCGGGTCCGTGAAGCCGATGTTGATGACGCCTTCTCCGTCGATGTCTGCCAGGGGAATCCTGGCCACGAACAGCCCGCCACCGCCCACCACGTCGGCGCTCAGGTAGAGGTAGTTCGCCCCCACCGCGAGGTCCGGGTAGTCCATCCAGATGTGATCCTCGAAACCGAAGAGCGCGCAGGTGAGATCCCAGTACGTCGTCCAGACGGTCCCCCCGCTGGCGATGAACTGTGCGGAGCTCGCCGTCGCCAGGCGGTACCTGTTGGGGCCGGTCGGCTCGTCGGGATCGTCTCCCGGCAGCAGGCCGCGCCGGAACTGCATCAGCCACACGAAGCGGTCATACTGCGGCACGTACACGATCACCTGGTCGCAGCCGAACCCGCCGTCGATCAGGTTGCCGTTGGCGTCTTTGTTGGGGAAGATCGACGACACGTTGTGGTGCGTGAAGTTCGCACCGCCATCGGTGGAGAACGCCACCGGCCCGTTGTAGCTGCCGATCACGATGTCGCCGGCGGTGGCGCCGTTCGGGTCCAGCCAGGTCCCGCTGCCGGAGCCGTAGCCCACGGACCTGAAGAAGAGGACCGGGTCGCTGAGGGTCTTGGCGATCATCGCGGGGGCGGCGGCGGCCTCGGGTTGAGGCAGCTCGGAGATGGTGCCGCCCTGGAGCAGGGAGCCGCCGGTGGTTGGAACCATGGTGCCGCGGGGCTGCCCCGTCGGGATCGGAGGCAGCGGCTCCTCGTTGTAGCCCTCGGGGACCTCGCTCGGCTCCGGCGACGGTGTGAACGGCGCCCCGGTGACCGTGGACGGCGTGGCGGTCACGAAGCTGAGCGGAGCGGAGCCCGGTGCTCTGGCCGGCACGGCGATGGGCCTCTCCAGGGCGAAGTCGAGCCGCAGGGGGCCGGAGGCGAAGCTCCCCGAGACGTGGAGAAGGTAGGCGTCACCCGAGACCAGCCCCGTGCTCGCGAAGGCCGCCTCGAACACCCCGCGGTCGTCCGCCGCGATGTCACCGATCCCCACCGGGAAGGAAGTGGGGGCGAGCAGGTCCGTGGACTCGAGGAAGGCGGAGGTGATCTGGACGTCCTCCGCCGTCGCCGATCCCTCGTTGAGCAGGGGCAGCGCGACCAGCAGGCGGTCCGGGTCCTCGATGGCGACCCCGGCGGGACCGGCCTCCAGGACGATCGGGATGTCCTGCACCACGGTCAGCGTCAGGAAGCTCCCGAGCTTGCTCTGCAGGGTGACCTGGATGGTGTTGGCCTCGCCGAGCGAGACCGGGAACACCAGCTCCCCGACCCGCTGGTTGAAGCTCGACGTGCCGGTCACGGCCTCGCCGTTGAGCAGCACCACGCCGGAGCTGATGCGGTGCTTGCCGTCGGTGTCGCCGTTGGTGACGACCAGGACACCGTCACCGGCGACCGCGACGAACGTCTCCCCGTAGCTGGTCGGCGGACCGGCCGTGCGCACGAACTGGTGCGGGCCGAATACCGTGACCTCGACGGCCGAGACGGTCACAGCCTACACGGTGATCAGGAAGATGATTGACAGCAGCAGGGCGCCTCTCTTCATTGCGGACTCCTCTCCGTGCTCCGCGGTCCGCGCGTGGCCGACGTCGTCGCGGGAGGTGACGCTGAAAACGGCCCGCGCCAACGAGCACGGACCGAGGGCACCTGTTTCTCCGATCGCTGGAGTGTACACCACGATTCCGTTTCGTGCACGTGAGTCGTCCGTGGCCGCGGTTGCCGTCGTGCCGACCCCTCCGCCTACGGCCACGGCCGCTTCGGGTTTGTGGTGTGGGAACGTGTGTCGACCAAGTGGGAGCAGCGCCGGAGGAATGAGTGGTATGGGCGCGCTCCTGGCCATGGGCGCCGTTGCCGCCCCCGCCTCCGAGCGCCTGCAGCGATTGCCGCAGGAGCGGGCAAACGCTCAGTCGCGGTCGCAGCCGTGGGCGTGTTACTCGCGCCCCCCTGTCCACCGCCCCTCCTCCCACACCCACCCTCGCGCGGTGCCCCGACCCCACAAGCGGGTGGCCGTACGGCGTCCCCCACCCTCGTACCGACCCCCACGCCCACGGCCACGGCCGCTTCCGGGGTCGTCGTGCGGGGGCCCGCAAGCGAGATATATACGACCTCGGTCGGATCGATATCCTCCTGAAATGGAGGTAGTTGTGGGATTGAGGGCGATAGTCGTCTTGGTGGTTCGACCTTGCGTGAGAGGGTCGTACAGCATGGCGCCACTGGTTTCGGTCGCGCCCGGTCTTGTCGCTCGTGGCATTGGTGGCACCGGCACGAGCGGTTGGAGAGCCTGGTTGCAGCTTGGCAGAAAGAAAGCGAGGACCGCGGCAAGTCAGTGTTGTGAGGTTGTGATACGTGACACCGAGTCGTTCACCTTCAGAGGTGCGCGAAAGGAGCTTCCTATCCCCTCACCTCCGGCATGGTTCGCTTCTGCCCGCGGCACTGCAACTGGATCTGGGTCGGCGTCGATCGACCCGGCTGGGCGTGCCCGCAGGGGGGCGCGCCGACAGAGCCCCACGAGGTCCCACACCGGCGGTAGCTGGTCCCTCGTGACAGGGCCGGCAGACGCCTGCGGTGCCGAATCGGGCACATGCTCGGCGGGGTCGTCAACCAATCCCGCCACCACCGGATTCAAGTGAACGCGGGCGATTCCGTCAATGCCGCGACAGGCATCGCTTCGCGTGTTGTCGTCACAGCTCGGAGAGCCTACATTCTAGGGGAACCGTTACGAGTGACAAGGGAGTCGCGAGGCGCTTCGTTCAGGGGGATTGCAATGCGCAGACGATCACTCCGTGTGTGGGTTCTCCTGTGGGCCGCTGCCTTTCTCGCGCCGGCCATCACCGGCGCAGAGGATCTCGGCTACGAGCTTCGCGACGCGGCAATGAACGGAAGAACAGACTCGGTCGTCGAACTGCTGGCGCGCGGAGCCAACATTGAGTCGAGGACGCCCGAGGGCGCCACCGCTTTGGCTCTTGCGGCTCAAGGGGGATTCACAGAGACCGTGCGGGTTTTGCTGGAGAGGGGAGCTGGCGTGAGTTCGACGATCAAGGGTGGTTGGACGACGCTGATGCTCGCTGCCCAGAACGGCCACACGGCCACCCTGGAGATGCTTGCGGACGCGGGAGCCGACATCGACGACGCCAACGACGAAGGCTGGACGGCTCTCATGTTGGCGGCTCAGAACGGCCACGACCAAACGGTGTCGACGCTGCTGAGTCGAGGCGCTGACACTGCGGCGCACAACTTGAACGGCACCACGGCGTTGATGAAGGCAGCCCAGAACGGACGGACGGAGACGGTGCGCGTGCTGCTCGACGGTGGAGCTGCGATCGATATCCAGCCGAAGGACGGCGGATCAGCACTGATGTTGGCGGCTCAGAACGACCATCTCGAAACCCTCGCACTGCTGATCTCGCGGGGCGCCGACGTCAACGCTCGAGCACGTGACGACTGGACGGCGCTGCTGGTGACGACGCAGAATGGTCACACCGAGGTCGTGCAGGAACTGATCGCGGCGGGTGCTGACGTCAATGCCGCCGCCACGGATGGAACCACGGCTCTGCTGCTGGCCGCCCGTGAGGGCTGGTCCGACGTGGTCGAAGCCCTGCTCGCCGCCAAAGCCGACGCCAACGCAACGAAAAACGACGGAACGACCGCCCTTGTTGCGGCCTCGTTCGACGGCAAGCTCGAGATCGTAAACTCGCTGCTCTCCCACGGTGCCGACGTCAACGCCCGTGCCCGGGGAGGCTGGACCCCGTTGATGGTCGCATCCCAGGCGGGCCACGTTCCCGTCGTCAAGGCACTGCTCGCCCACGGAGCAGATGTCAACGCGGTCACGGACAAGGGCACAACCGCCCTCGCCGTGACGCAGCAGACAGGGAAAACCGATGTCGCGGCACTCCTCGAGCAGGCCGGGGCGACACATGACTGGTAGAAACACCGCGGTGGCGATTTGGAAAACCGACGCGCTGTTTGAACGAAAGCATGACTCATGAGTGACAGGACCGACGCGGCATTCACGGATTCCTCAGACCTGCAATCCCAGAAATCGCGCCCCTGGCTCCGTTGGGTTCTCCTCGGGTGCGGCGGCCTGATCGCACTTTTCGTCGTGCTCATCGTCGTGATCCTGTTCGTTGTCAAGCAGGCCACGGCCGAGCCCGAAAAGGTCGTTCAAACCTTCCTTACCGAGGCCGCTGACGGCAATCTCGAGGCCGCCTACGACTGCTTCTCGTCGCCGCTCAAGGAGGCGCAACCCTTCGACCAGTTCTCCGCCGGGGTTACGGCGAACCAGCACCTGTTCAACGTGACCGACACGTCGTTTACCAGCCGTTCGGTGGATATGAGCGGCGCCGAGTTCGAAGGTACCGTGACGCTGGCAAGCGGAACCAAGATTCCGTGCTCGTTCAAGCTGGTGCGCGAAAACGAAGCATGGAAGCTGATCTCGTACAACATCGGCGTCGGAGACGGTTGATTGGACCGTGCTGCGCCGCCGGGGATCAAGAAACAACCCGGGCGCCCTCTGAACGACTCGGCATCGCCATCTCATTCCAGCGTCGGTCTTCAACTCGGCGGCGATATCCTGCCTCAGCCGCGGACACACGCTTTCAAGGCTTGCAGAGTCCATCTTTCATACGTGGCCGAGCCTCGGCTCGCTTTCGAGACGGGGTAGGGCGAGGAGTTACTGTCCTGCGACGCCTGGTGACACGCTCAGGGGCAAAGCCGATTGCACTTCTCGGTCTATCTAATCCACTCGTCCATGCAGTCCTTGAGTGCGTTGACAGCACCGTCAAACTCGGGAGTGCCCAATTCCCAAGTGCAGTTGTCTTCCACACAGTCGTGTACATCAAAGAAGTTCATCGACGGACTGGCGACCATTACGAGACAGTTGTGGAGGCCGTAAGGCTCGCATAGCCCGTCGTGCTCGTCCGGCGTGACATCCAAACAATTGGTCATCTATTTCCCGGCATCTTCGAAGGACTGTTTTCTCACATCCGGGCAAACGCCGCGGTAGAGGCGCCAATCGATATCGCCAGCCACCGTCTCGTGGGTGATGTCGACGCCGGCCGGGGGCTCCACGTTGGCGTCGAACTGGCCGATCAGCTTCAACGGTCGGTTTTCGGTGTACCGGTCCTCGAAGCGAAACCGCTCGACGACATCGGTTTCCTTGTCGAGAGGGTTGGCGACCGTTCGTGTGCCGTTCTCGTCAGTGATCTCGATGACGATCTGTCCGGTCTTGGTGGCGTTGGGAATCTCGAACTTCCCACCTCGCTCCAATGTTTCTTTGTATTGGAGTCGACCACCAACACCAGATTGCACTGGTGATCGTCAAGGATCCGTTTGCCGGCCTCGATCTTCCAGATCTCCTTCGTGCTGATGGCGCCGTTCTTGCCCACGGTCGCCGAGGTCTCGAGATAGTCGACCGGCGCCCGGGTGCATTTGTAACGAACCCTGATCGGGCCGCGATTTTCGGCGTGCAAAGTCAGATACAGGTTCCACCGCTTTCCGTACCTCATCGAGACCTGCTCGATTTGCTGGTGCAGCGGCGAGTCGTCGGGTATTCCGGACTCCCACTCCAGCGTGATCATTCCCGTCCAATCGTCGGGGAGGGAGTTTCCACCGGATCCCGGCGGTGCTTCGGGCGGTTCGGTGGCGGCCACCGGAGTCGCCGAAATCAGCAGACCGACAACGATCCCGAGGATAGCCATGTGGTGGAATCACATCGTCATTCTCCCACCCGGTGCAGTTCGACCCGGCGGTTGAGAGCCCGGCCCTCCTCGGTGGCGTTGTCGCCCACCGGCTTGGACTCGCCGAAGCCGGTGGTCGTCAGCCGGTCAGCCGCGATGCCGTAGAGCTGCAGGTACGCCTTGACGGTGTCGGCGCGGCGCCGCGACAGGTCGAGGTTGTGGTCATCCGAGCCGGTGGAGTCGGTGTGCCCCTGGATCTCCACCTTCAGATCGGGGTGGGCCTGGAGCAGCTTCACGACCTCCTCGAGGGTCTTGGCGGCGCCGACCTTGAGGTCGGCCTTGTCGGTGTCGAAGTGGATGCCGTACACGGCCACGAAGCCGGCTGCCTCGATGCCCTTGTACATGTCGTCGGCCGAGGTGAACTCAAGGTTCCGCTCGAGCGGCTTCTCGTCGATGATCTGCAGCCGGTAGCGGCCGTCGCTCGCCATCACACGGGCGTAGCTGATGCCGCCGTCGGGCCGGGGAATACTGAACTGCAGCTCCCCTTCATAATTGTAGTAGATCGTGCCGCCCGCCTCGGTCACCGCGGCGACATAGTTGTCGACGATCTCGATCCTGGAGAAGCTCCGGTCATCCGAGCCGTCGGGCATCGGCTTGTGGTAGTCGAGGTCCCAGAACTTGCCCTTCTTGACATAGAACTCGGAGTGCCCCTGGGCGTCCGTGCGCCGGAAACGGAACTGGTCGTAGTTCGTGACCTTCTGCTGGGCGGCGGGACGCAGTACGAAGCCCTTGATGGGTTTGATGACCGGGTGCTCCTGGGCGATGGCAGGTCCGCAGATGGCGAGCACCGCGGCGGCGACGACGAGGCGACGGCTGAGCTTCACCAGATCCTCCTCCGCAGTCCGATACCGGTTGTTCTTTTGAGACTGAAGTTATGTCCCCTGATGAAGGGTGTCAATCTGGCGAGGCGTCACCGGGGTGCGATGCGACGGATCGGGCGATCAGGAGGCCCTTTTTCAGCCCGGCGTTGATCGGGCCACCGATGGTAAGCGCGTTCTTGACCCGGTAGGCCCACTCCACAGCCTCGGCGCGGCCGTACTCGGAAACATGGGTGCCGTGTCTGTGGTTCCAAAGTCGTCCGATGTCATAGGTCGCCGCGCGCCAGCCGGGGATGGAGGCGGGCAACGGTGTCGGCGTCAAGGCTCTCCAAGCGCGAATGCCTCACCGTCGATCCTCCGCCGCCCACCCTCCCCAACTGTGTGACTCACCACATCCGCACTCCGATTGAGCACGACCGCAAGCTCGACTTCCTGAGCGATGACAGCCGTCTGCTCCACGATGTCGGTCCCCTCCTCTTGATGGTGATCACAGCCAAGACCAAGGAAAACGTTCCCCGCGACCAGATCGGGCACGCCGTCGCCTCGGCGCTTCTCCCGTCACGAAGGTCCGTTGCGCAAGCGTTTGCTCATTTTCAATTAACATAAGCCACATACCAAGGTTCCCGACATACCTCATCAGCGACCGATGGGAAACCGGTATGGGTGATTTCGGCGCCCTGCTGAACGTATCCTACGTCCGCGATTCGACCGGGCCGGCTGCAGATGGCCGCCATCGTCCTGATCAGCTCGCTGACTAGACGTGTGTGGGAGGTGGCGTCGGGGCGGGAGCTGGCGGCTCTCCGTCTCTCCGACGGTGAATTCAGGTTAGGCGCGAGTTTCGCGAACGACGGCCGGCTGCTGACCGCAACGTCAAAGGGAGTCGTGGCATGGGAGGTTGACACGGGGAATCACGAGATTCTCTTCGAGTATGACGTGAGCGGTTTTGTCGCCACCAAGGACGGACGGCGTCTCCTGATGACTGAAAACGGGGAGGGCGACTCGATGCAGGACCCCGCGGGGCCTCCCGTTTTCGTCGATCTCGAAACGGGTGGCGTAACGGCGCTCACGACCCACGGTTTGCACGTCCGGAGAATGGCACTCAACCAGGAAGGCACCGTGGCGGTGACCGGAGATTCCAACGGTGTCGTTCGCGTGGGACCGGCCACGGGTGAAGAGCCGCACCTGCTTCTCGGCCACGACAGCTCGATCATCCATGTGCTCATCGACCCTCTCGGACGCTGGATCGTCTCGGCCGGCCAGGACAACACCATTCGATTGTGGCCCATGCCCGACCTCTCCAAACCTCCGCTTCATACCCTGCCGCGCGAGGAGCTGATCGCCAAGCTCAAGACTCTCACCAATCTCCGCGTCGTCCGCGACGCGCAATCGCCGACCGGCTGGAAGATCGAGGTTGGCCCTTTCCCGGGTGGGAGACGGTGCCGACGTGGTAGGCATCGCAAGTTCTTAATTGTGAATTCTCAATTCTTAATTCCATCGCAATGTTCCATCAACTTCTGCGAGGTAATTCAAAATTCATAATTGAGAATTGAGAATTGCCTCAGCACTGATCCCTTCCCCGGCTGGGAGACGGTGCCGACTTGGTGATCCTGACGTGAAGAATGAAACTCGCTGCAGTTCGATGACATAATGATCTGTGCAAGAGGGAGGTCCTCGTGACCAATCAGTTCACTGCGGTCATCGAGCGCGACGGCGAGTGGTTCATCGCGTACTGCCCAGAGCTTCCCGGTGCGAACGGCCAGGGGAAAACGAAAGAGGAGTCCCTGGACAGCCTGAGGGAGGCCATCAAGCTGATCCTCGCTGACCGTCGCGAGGACGTCCTGCGTGGAGTGCCCGACGACGCCATTCAAGAGATCATCACCGTTGGATGAAGCGGAACGCTCTCCTCAAGCACCTCCGCAAACACGGTTGCGTCCTCAAACGCGAAGGGGCGGCACATTCGTTGTGGTCCAACCCGAACACGGGGGCCGTCGAAACCGTTCCGCGACACACAGAGATCGCTGATAGACTGGCGCAGAAGATCTGCCGAGGGCTTTCGATTCCCGAGATCGGTGGGTGACCGACCGTTTCGTTCAGCTTTGGGAAAGGGCAAATGCCCGACCTCTCAAAGCCGCCTCTCCACACCCTGCCGCGAGAAGAGCTCATCGCCAAAACGCTAACGCAACGGGTGCCCAACGGGTGCCACGTTCACACTTGTTGATTCGCCAGCTCCGGCGTGAGATCGCAGTATCGTATCGAGGTCGGCGAGCCACCTCTTGAACTCGGGATCGCTGCCCAGCCCCCCTCACAATTCAACAATTGTGAACGTGGTACCCATCGTACCCATCAGGCTAAAGGCTGGCACAGATTTGGTGTTACAATAGCTCAGGCAGCCAGACCTGTCCGATCGTCTCTGGGACTGAAAACCTGCCGGCGCTTCGCGCCGCGAGGAGCACGGGGATGATTGGCTTTCGAAGTGTGACGGTAATCGGCACCGCGTTGCTGTTGAGCCTCTCGACGGTAGCGGCCGGGGCTGAACCCGCCAAGGACTCGTGGTCGGGTTTCATCACGCTCGACTGGAGCTTGGTACTCCCCGACGACTCACCACTCCAGAACATTGCGGACCGGGTCGTTGTGAACGCCCACAAGGAGTGGACCATGATGGTGCACTTCGAGCGGCAAGAGGCTGTGGGGCGTACGGTGAAGTACAAGGTCCGCTCCGCCACCGTCGACTACCTGGAGACCTTGAGCCAGGAAGCGATCCAACGCGGTGACGGAGGCTCGATGCGAACCCTGGATACGAGAACGCTCCAGGCAAAGGCCCGCAAGCTCGGCCCGAAAGCATGCAACATGGAGTTATGGGTCAACTACGCCGTCAAGAAGTACTGGATCGACACGGGTGGTTTCGAGCTGGAGGATGTGCCCGAATCCGGCCAGGTGCTCATCGAGATCACCGACTCCCAGGGCACCCGCAAGATGAGCGATCCCAGGAGCGGCAGCGACAACGTTATCGAGCCGGTCTATTTTGAGGGCCGCTACACCGGGGGTAGCCCAACCGTGCTGGAAGGCACATTCGACGCCAACGTGGAGCCTCTTCCAGGTTTGGATCAGATCTACCAGACGGCGGGTGGCAACGTAGAGTGGCGGCTCTTTCGCGCCGGCTGTCCCGAGCTGGAGTCGGCTTGCGAGAAAAACGCGAGGATCGGATTCCGGGCCTGCGCGGCGACCAAGCAGGGGGCGTTTCAGATCGACTGCCCCGAGCTCGAGGCGGACTGCCTGGATGATCTCACCGAGCGCTTGGCCCCCGAGCCCCTGCCGGGAACGGGGGCGGACCCTTCGCTGCGAGAGTGCTTTCAGATCAACTGTTGGAAGCAGGAGGACCACAAATTCCAAGACCCTGACCTCGAGGATGGTATCGACGCCCTGATGGAGTGTTGGCGGATCTTCCAGGATGAGTGGAACGCTTGCCAGGATCTTTGCCCCTAGCCCAGCTCCGCCGGCGGAGAGCCGCCGTGGGCGGGATTCGGTTCACGCGGAGACAGCCTTGATCGTAAACGAATAGGATAGGTGCCACCCTTGATAGGTGGCACCCATCAGATCAACCCCATCCCATCGCACCCATCCAGACGGGGCTCAGGGCGTGGTGCCGCTCCAGGCCGAGGGGTTTCCGAGTTCGAAGCCGTCGGCGAAGATCACCGGTGCCGGGAAGAAGTAGGGAGTTTCGTCTTCAGGGTCGTCGTCCACCGCGACGACACCGAAGCCTACGGGTGAGGAGACCCTGCGCCCGGGGATGGTGGCGGTGGTGCAGACCGCGGGCCATCTGGCGAGATGGCACCCGCACGTGCACGCACTGGTGTCCCGTGGTGGTTGGAGGCGCGACTGGGAGTGGGTGCCGATCGCGTATGTCGATGAGTATGCCGCCGAGCTGCTCTATCGCCACAAGGTGATGCGCGTGCTTCGGGACGTCGGGCTTCTTACCGAGGAGCGCACCGAGCTGCTGCTGTCGTGGCGGCACAACGGCTTTTCGGTCCACAACCCGCCGGAGCGAGCGTCCGTGGCCGTGGGCATGGGGGTTGAAGAGGGCGGGTGGCTGCCCTACGGCCACCCGCTCGTCCCGGTGGGTCTGTGTAGGGAGGGGGGTGGAGAACAGCGTGCGGGTGGAGCCCGAGGATCAGCCGGTGGTGGAGCGTCTCGCCCGCTACATCATGCGGCCGCCGATCAGCCTCGAGCGGGTCCAGTGGGGCGGGGAGGGCGTGGTGCACTATCGGGCGAAAGGAGGCCACGACGGTCGGGCCATGCTGGCCGGCGACATTGCCGAGGCCTTCGATCCGGCCGAATTTGTTGCCCGAGTCATCATGCACATCCCCGAGCCGCGGCGGCACCTGGTGCGGTACTACGGGTGGTACTCCAACGTGTCGCGGGGCAAGCGGCGGAAGGCGGAGGCTGAAGGTGGGAAGGTTGAGGGTGTCGGTTCCGACCCGGACTCCAGCGCGGCTCGCGCCGAGGCCCGCGACGCTCGTGCCCTCCGGCGAAGCTGGGCCCAACTGATCAAGCGGATCTACGAGGTCGATCCGCTGGTGTGCCCGTCCTGCGGCTCGGAGATGAAGGTCGTCGCGATCATCACCGAGCACGACGTGGTCGACGCGATCCTGAGGCATCTCGCGAAAGCGGAAGCGCGGTCTCCCCGCGGACCGCCAGGCGCGGCGACCCCCGCCACCTCCTGACTCCATCTCGACCGCGGCCGTCTGTGCAGGGTGTGTTCATTGCGGCTGCGGCCGGACGCGGAACCGGGGTTCGAAGCATGTTTTCCAAGGACGCGCTCCGGTTTCTACCGTATTGGAGACCGTCCGAGGCATCCGATCCCATCTTGGGCCCCGAATAGACGCCTCAATCCCGTGCTAGGCTGGCACTGAACGAAAGGAATTTCCTATCCCTACATCCTGCACCTCGTGTCCGACTGGCGCGAGGTGCTCACGGCGATTTTCGACCGTCTGCGCCCCGGGGGACTGTTCGCCTCGTCGACGGTGTGCCTTGCCGACTCGTGGGTGCCCTTCCGACCGATTCTGGCGGCGATGCGGTGGCTCGGCAAGGCGCCGCCGGTGGTGATCATGCGTTCGGCCGACCTCGAAGCCGCCATGGCCAAGACCGGTTTCGTCGACATCGCCCGCCCGGATGTGGACGCGAACGGGACCACCGCCTTTCTGGTGGCGCGCCGCCCGCACTGAGGAGGCGGCGAACATCGGCGTCAGAATAAGTGCCAGATCCGCAGTTCCGTAGCTATGGCCTCGCAACTACGGAACTGCGGACCTGGCACCCATGCGAAAACGATGGATGACGATGTGAAGCGCGACGGCGCCGCGAACCGAGAGGGCGGGTTCCACGTATCACTTGATGGCATCGATCATTTCCCCATGAGAGTGACCTCGCCCAACGACGTGATCCACGGAACCCAAAGAAACGAGTTTCTGGCAGATGACAAGGAAACTGATCCTCATGGCCGCTTTGGTATCTCTTGGTGCCTGCGGCGCGACCGCTCCCCCGGCGGACCTCTGTTTCGAGAACGTGACGGTGGTTTCGGCCGATCGCCCTGCGCCCTTTCAGGCCGATGTCTGCGTCGACCAGGGCAGGATCACCAGCATCGAGGCGGCAGGCAAGGCTCGGGCGGCCAAGGAAACGATCGACGGCTCGGGCCGTTTCCTGATTCCCGGCCTCATCGACAGCCACGTCCACCTCTACCACGCACCCGGTCTCAGCCGGCGCTACACCGAGCACTACGATGAACTCATCGCCGCCTACCGCGAGCAGTTGCCGCGCAGCCTTCTCTACTTCGGCTACACCTCGGTTATCGAGCTCAACGCCGATTTCGCCACCAACCAGCGCTTCGAGGACGCGTCGGAGCACCCCGACCTTTATCATTGCGGTCAAGGACTCGTGCTCTCGAACGATTTCATGGCCACCGACTTCGACGATGCGGGGGAGTTCTTCGCCGCGTATCCCAATTTTCTTCACGACCGCTTCACGACCCCGAATTTGCCGGCGGGCTTCGAGCCCGAGGACCACACTCCAGCCGCCACAGTTGCGACAATCGCGGAACACGGAGGCCGCTGCGTCAAGCTCTACTACGAGGAGGCCTTGTGGTGGCCGGGGCCGGAACGCCCAAGCTTCGCACTGCCCTCAGAGCAGATCGTCCGGGAAGTCGTGCAGGAGGCGCACCAGCGCGGCATGCCCGTTGTGTTGCACGCCACCACCCCGGCCGGCTACCGTTTCGCCCTGGCGACAGGCGTCGATATCCTGGCCCACGGTCTGTGGGAGTGGCCGGGGAGCTTTCGCAATGGCGGGAGTATCCTTCCTGAAATCACGGCGCTGGGCGACGAGGTGGCGGCGAGCGGCATCTGGATTCAGCCGACGGCGCAGACGCTCCGCGGTACCGCGACCCTCTTCGACGACACCCTGCTCGACGACCCGGCGCTTCTCGACGTCCTACCGGCGACGTATGTGAATTACCTGCGCACCGAAGCGCAGGTGCAGAAGGGCCTTTTCCTTCGGATTTTCGGCCGCCAGATTGCCGGGACTTCACTCGGCGAGGACGGCCTCGCCATCGAAGTTGCAAGCGCGCTGGACTTCGTCAATCAGCGCTTCGAGAGAGAGATGGGTCGCTGGCAGCAGCGAGGTGCCCGATTTCTTCTCGGTACCGATTCCGCCGTCGGTGGTTTTGGCTGGAGTCATCCTCCGGGGCTTGCGGGCTACTGGGAAATGCAGGCCTGGGCTCGCGGCGGAGTGCCGCTCGCCGCCATTTTCCGCGCTGCCACCCTCGACAATGCCAAAGCCTTCGGCCTCGAGAACGAAGTCGGAAGCGTTGAAGTCGGCAGGCGCGCCGATCTGCTCCTGCTGCGCAAGAACCCGCTTGAAGATCTGAGCGCCTACGACTCCATCGAGAAGGTGATTCTGAACGGAAAGGTCCTCCAAAGAGAGACTCTCAGCGCTCGACGCTAGCCCGGATGGTTCATGAGGTATCGAAGCGAGGGCGGCGAGGCGCCGATGCCAGGTGGGCTTTCTCGCCTTGGGGCGCGGAGGCGTACTGGTCGGTACGTTGAGCACCCCAAGGTGAGAAAACACGCCTGGCGCGGATGCATCGACGTTCGCAGCCGACAGCTCATGAATGATCTGGGCTAGCCCTCCTTCATCCGCCGCGGCTTGCAGAGATGCCATCGATCCAGATACCAGAGGTGGACCCCAAACCTTGGACAGGTTCGCGGCGTTTCTGCGGTGGAATCCAGTGGTCGATTCATGCCGCACGGTCCCGTCTGGTACCAGTCAGCAACTTTGTTAACTTTGTTTCTCCTGAGAATCCTCTAGAAGGCTCCCCCTTCGGAGAGCGATTACGCTCTCTGTTGGGAAAACAGTACCCGCTGTGGATAGCAGTGGGAGAAGGAGGAGCCAATGGCACTGTACTGTGGTATCGATCTGCACTCAAACAATTGCTGGGTCTCTGTTTTCGTGGAGGGCCAACAGGTCGTGAAGGAGAAGCGGATCGGCAACGATCTCGACTTGGTCCTGGAATTCTTAGAGCCGTTCCGGGAAGAGATCGAGGGCATCGCGGTGGAGTCGACATACAACTGGTATTGGCTGGTGGACGGACTGATGGATGCCGGCTACCAAGTACATCTGACGAACACATGGGCGATCAAGCAATACGACCGGTCCTTCCCCCTCTCCGGCCCGGCGGGATGCAGATTAATTTCGCGGCAGCATCGTAGACGAGGGGCGAGACTGCAGCCGACTCGGATTTCTGCCGGGCCTGCGACCCCCTCGGCAACACCCGCCACCGTTCCCGGGGTCGTGGTGCGGGCAACCAAACGAAAAAACCGCGCTTGAGCGCGGTTTTATTCGTTTGGTTGCGGGGGCAGGATTTGAACCTGCGACCTTTGGGTTATGAGCCCAACGAGCTACCAGACTGCTCCACCCCGCGTCATTCAGGGAGAGTGAGTATAGGAGTGGGGGTGGGCTGTGTCAAGGAAACCGGAAGCGACGGTGGAGTGGGGGTGGTGATGAGGATGATCCGGTCGCCCGGTCGGACCCAACCCAGGTCGCGGCGCACCGTGGACTCCACCGCTTCGGGGTCGTCGCGCAGGGCCTCCAGGGTCGCCTCGAGCCCGGCGATGCTCGTCTCCAGCTTGGCCTTCTCGTCCCGCAGGCGTTGTCGCTCCTGCTCGGCCTGCGCCATGTCGGCGAAGCCCTGCGTGACCGCGCTGGAGAGCAGACCGAGGGCGACGAGCAGCGCACCCGCCAGCAGGATCAGGGGCAGGCGCCTCACCGCCCCTGCCGCAGTACCGCCGCCCCGCGGAAGCGGGCCGCGTCCTCCAGCTCCTCCTCGATGCGCAGCAGCCGGTTGTACTTGGCGATGCGGTCGCTGCGGCTGGCGGAGCCGGTCTTGATCTGGCCGGTGTTCAGGGCCACCGCCAGGTCGGCGATGGTGGTGTCCTCGGTCTCGCCGGAGCGGTGGGAGATGACGCTGGTGTAGCCCGCGCGGTGGGTCAGGTCCACCGCTTCCAGGGTCTCGGTCAGCGTGCCGATCTGGTTCAGCTTGATGAGGATGGAGTTGGCGATGCCGCGCTCGATGGCGCGGGCGATGATGACGGGGTTGGTCACCACCAGGTCGTCCGCGACCAGCTGTACTCGATTGCCGAGCGCTGTGCTCAGACGCTCCCAGCCGTCCCAGTCGCCCTCGGCCAGACCGTCCTCGATGGACACGATGGGGAAGGCGTCCACCAGCTCCGAGTACACCGCGATGAGCGCGTCGGCGTCGAGCCCCTTCCGGCCCTCGCCGGCGAGGTTGTAGCGGCCGTCGTCATAGAGCTCGGACGCGGCGATGTCCAGGGCGAGGGCGACCTCCTTGCCGGGCTCATACCCGGCTTTCTCGATGGCGGTCATGATCAGCTCCAACGCCGAGCGGTTGGAGGGCAGGTCGGGTGCGAAGCCGCCCTCGTCGCCCACGGCGGTAGCGAGGCCTTTCTGAGCCAGCACCTTCTTGAGGGTGTGGAAGACCTCGACCCCGGCCCTGAGCGCCTCCGAGAAGGTCCCGAAGCCCACCGGCATCACCATGAACTCCTGGAAGTCCACCGAGTTGTCGGCGTGGGCGCCGCCGTTGAGGATGTTCATCTGCGGCACCGGCAGCTCGCGGGCGCCACAGCCTCCCAGGTACTGGTACAGGGGCAGGCCGCTCGCCTCGGCGGCGGCGTGGGCCACCGCCAGCGACACCGACAGGATGGCGTTGGCGCCCATGACCGACTTGTTGTCGGTGCCGTCGGTGTCCAGCAGGGCCTGGTCGACGCCGAGCTGGTCGCGGGCGTCGAGCCCCTCCACCGCCTCTGCGAGGGCGCTGTTGACGTGCTCCACGGCCTTCAACACCCCCTTGCCCAGGAAGCGCTCGGGGTCCTGGTCCCGCAGCTCCAGCGCCTCCCGGGAGCCGGTGGAGGCCCCGGAGGGGACGATGGCTCGCCCCACGGCTCCTCCGGAGAGGACGGCCTCGGCCTCGACGGTTGGATTGCCGCGGGAGTCCAGGACCTCGCGACCGCTCACGAACTCGATGTCGAACATGTCAGAGCCTCCGTGTGGTGAAGAGCTGCCGGACCACGTGCATGAGGTGTCGCTGCTCGGCGCTGGAGCGGCCCTCGGCGTAGAGGCGGATCTTGGGCTCGGTGCCGCTGAGGCGGATCAGGATCCAGCTTCCGCCCTCGAAGACGAGCTTGAGGCCGTCGCGGCGATCCACCGCCACCACCTCGAGACCGTCGAGGGAGCCCCACTCCTGCTCGAGACGCCGCTCGTAGATCTCCCGGGTCCGGTCGGAGAGCGGGATCTGGGTGCGGCGGAAGGCGTAGCTGCCCACCCGGCTCGCCAGGTCGTGGGCCAGCTCCACCAGGGTCTTGCCTTCCACGGCCATCATCTCGGCCACGAGCAGGCAGGCGAGGAGGCCGTCACGCTCCGGCAGGTGCTTCGACCACGCCAGGCCTGCGCTCTCCTCGGCCGCGTAGGAGAGGGTGCCGTCCACCAGCAGCGGGCCGAAGTTCTTGAAGCCGACGGTGGTCTCCACGACCTCGAGGCCGTGCTCCCGGGCCACCGCGTCGAAGAGCAGCGACGTGGCCAGTGTGCGGCCGACCTTGCCCTGCAAGCCCCGCCGCCGCGCGAGGTAGTCGAGCACCAGAGACAGGGCCTGATTGGACTCGATCATGCGCGCGCCGCGGTCCAGGATCCCGAACCGGTCCCCGTCCCCGTCGGTCGCCAACCCCAGGTCGGCATCGACGTCACGCATGGTCTCCCGCAGACGGGAGAGGTTCTCGGAGGTGCAGTCGGGCGCATAGCCGCCGAAGTACGGATCGCGGGTGTTGTGGATGACGGTGATCTGGACCTCGTTCTCGAGCAGGATGTGGTCCAGGTACTCGCGGGTGGTGCCGAACAGGGGATCCACCACCATCCGGATCCCGCTCGAGCGGATCACCTCCCAGTCGATCAGCTCCTGCAGCCGGGCCAGGTAGCCGGGCTTGGGGTCGAGGGTGGAGATCAGGTCCTCCCGGGGCAGGAAGGTGTCGTCGTAGTCGTCGGCCAGCTCCCGGTAGCGGGCCTCGATCCGGTCCGTGAGCTTCTTGGGCGCCAGGATGCCGTCCGAGGTGTAGACCTTGAGCCCGTTGTACTCGGGGGGGTTGTGGCTGCCGGTGAAGTTCATGGCGGCGGCGGCACCGACCTCCCTCACCGCCGAGGAGACCACCGGCGACGGCACGTCGCGCGCCGTCAGAGCCACCGGCACCCCACCGGCGGCGATGAGCTCGGCGGCCGTGCGCGCGAACTTCTCCGACAGCATCCTGGTGTCGTAGCCGATGACGATGGGTCGGCTCGATCCGTCGCCGCAGAAGGTGTCCACGATGGCCTGCGTCACGGTCCGCACGTTGCGGAACGTGAGCTCGCGGCCGATCAGGCCCCGCCACCCGGATGTTCCGAAGTGGACCATGGGCAAAGAGTAACACGCGACACCCTGGAGAGAGGCGGGGATGGGGGACTTCCCGCGTCCGCCTCCGCGCTCGCGCCCGAATCCGTGTCCGCGCCCCTGGTCCGCGTCTGGGCCGGCGGGTCGCACCGGGCACGGACGCGGCAGAGGAACGGGTACAATGCGCCCGTGTTCCTGCACCGCGAGCGCGACCCGGCGGGCCCCCTCCTGATCACCCAGGTCTCCCATGCCTGGCTGGCCTGGCAGATCGCGGAGCACTGGGGGAACCGGGCCTTTGCGCGGCCGGCGCCTCGAGCCGAGGTGCTCGCCGCGGTGCTGCTGCACGACGGTGGCTGGACCGACTTCGATCCCGACCCGGGCGTGGACGAGGACGGCCGGCCGGTCACCTTCGACCGCATGCCGCCGGCGGCGCATCTGGACATCTGGCGTTCGAGCGTCGCCCGGGCCGCCGAGCACAGCCGCTACGCGGGGCTGTTGGTGGCGGCCCACCACAGCAGGTTGGTGGACCGGAAGACGGGGGCTCTCCTCGACCGTGAGGACACCACGGGGGCGCGGGCGGCCCAGGCGTTTCGGGCCGAGATGGAGCGCCTGCAGGCGACCTGGCGGGAGGGCCTGAGGGTCGATGCACGCTACCGGCCCTACCTCGAAGGCGCAGCCTGGGAGGCCAGCCTGGCGCTCCTGGAGGCGTGTGACAGCATCTCGGTGTACCTCTGCGCCCAGCTCGGGGCGCCGTTCACGGTCACCGCGCACAGCCCGTCCGGTGAGCTGCAGGAGATCCGAGTGAGCAGTGAGGACGGGGTGGTCTGGCGGGTCCACCCCTGGCCCCTGGAGGGAGAACGGGTGCGCCTGCACTGCGAGGGGCGACGGACGGCCGGGGCGCGCTTCTCCTCCCGGGAGGCGCTGTCCGAGGCGCTCCGCCGCGCTCCGACGGAGCGGCTCACCTTCGTGCTGGAGCGCCCGTCCGCCGGTTGACAATCGGCGACCGAAACCTACAATGAGCCTTCGCCGGTTGTGCTCCGCAGTAGCTCAACGGTAGAGCGGGTGGCTGTTAACCACTAGGTTGGGGGTTCAAATCCCTCCTGCGGAGCCAGTACCTCTGTGGCGGACACCGCTTGCTGCCGCTGATCGCTGCTCGCCGACACTGCCGACCGGCGCTGATTCCCGACGTTGATGCGGTCCGCTGTCGCCGTCGCCGGTTGCTGCTTCGCGGCGCTTGATTGCGCGTGCATTCCTACGAGATCAGCTCGGCAACAGAGACAGTGGCAGGGGCACCCACAGTGTCAGCGACGGTGCCAGCGACAGTCGTCAGTCGAGCAGTCTCAGATTCAGTGCCAGTCTGTGACGCGTTCCATGGGCAGATGGTGGATGGCGCGAGACCGCGTGGCCACCTCCGGGTCGTTCGGCGGAAGAAGTAACCGGTGGCCAGCCCATGTCAAGGGCTCGCCCTCGTCGAGGGCGAGCCGGTCGAGGACCGGCTGGCTCCGCACCCTTGACGTGGGCTGGCCACCGGCTTTCGGGAGAGGCATGAACGACCCGGAGGTGAACATGCCCGACGTCCTCGCCACCAGCGACCTCATTGCCCATCGCAAGGCCCTTGATGCAGCCGGCGCGGCTATCAAGCTCGTCATGCGCATACCGGCTCCACTCAAGTCGATTGCCGACCAGGTCATCCGCTCGGCGAGCTCGGTGCCGGCCAACCTCGCGGAAGGCCAAGGAAGGTCCGGCCGAGATCGCGCACAGTATTGGCGAATCGCCTACGGCTCGGCCAAGGAGGTCGACAGCCATCTGCGGCTCCTGGCTGCGGCGGGGGCTGTTGATCCTTCCGAGACTGCTACCGCGCTCGAAAGTTTCGATGAGGTGCGGGCGATGACGTGGCGGCTTCTCAACCCCACGCGCTGATGGCCCACGTTCACTGACGTGTCGCGCGGCTCGGGCCGATCGCTGTCCGCCGCTCCCTGATCGCTGCCTGCTGTCGCTGAGGCGGACGCTGTCGCCGCCGCTGGTTGCTGCGTGTGTGCCTCCTCTCGAAGACCTCGAGAGTCACGATGAGCAGGCTTCTAGCCAACAACTTTGCGGTACAGATTTTCCAGGAGATCCACCCGACGCGCGGTGGTGAAGCCCGCCAACACGCGCTGTCGGGCGCGGCGGCCCAACGTCCTGCGCAGCTCGTCGTCGCCGAGCAGGCGGTCCAGCGCCTCGGCCAGCCCTCGCGGGTCGTGCGCGGGAACCAACAGGCCCACCTCGCCGTGGATCACGAGCTCCCCGTTGCCGCCGATGTCGGTGGCCACCACGGCGCGCTCCAGCATCATGGCCTCGCGCACGACGCCGGTGATCCCGGTGCCGTCCCAGGAGGCGTCGACCACGATGTCGCAGGCGGCGAGGACGTCGGGCAGATCGTGGCGGAAGCCGACGGTGTGCACTCTGCGGGAGAGGCCGACCTCCGCGACCAGCGCGGCGATCTCGCGGCGCGTGCTCGCCGGCTCGCAGTCTGCGAGGAGCAGCGAGCACCCAGCCCGCTCGCGGGCCAGGACGGAGAAGGCCGCCACCAGGTCCCGCCACCCCTTCCAGTGGCGGCTCGACACCTGCCCGATGAGGAGCTCGTCGTCGTCGATCCCGAGCTCGCGCCGGACCCGTCGCCCGTGGACGCGGGTCGGGTCGAACCGGACCGGATCGGTGCCGGCGTGGATGGTGTGCACCCGCTCCGCGCGGACGCCGGACGACGCGATCACCACGCGTCGCACCGCCTCGGCGACGGCAACCACCGCACGCACCCTGGGGTGGCGGTACTTCCAGCGGTTGAGGACGGTGAGGGGGAAGGAGACGCCGCGGTTGACCACCACGGCCGGCAGACGCCCGAGGCCGGCGGCCGCCTCGAGAACCACGGCGTGGGCTGTCCCCTTGTGGACGTGGACCACGTCCGTCCGACGCAGCCGTGGGCGCAGGCGCCACGCCGAAACGAGGTCGGCCTCGTGCCGGAAGGGCAGGCCCAGGAAGGGAAGCTCGAGCCGCGCGCAGGCGGCCTCCAGGGTGTCGCCGGGTCGCGCCGCGACGGTGACCTCATGCCCCCGACGGGAGAGCTCGGCCGCCGCTTCCAGCATCTGTACCGCGGCGCCGCTGCCGAGGCGTGCGCGGTCGATGGCATGGAGCAGGCGCATCGGGGACGGCACGTTCGCAGTATAGCCCCCTGCCACCAGGACTACTCACGTCTTTGCACTTGTTTTCACAAGGTGCCCCACAACGGTTGACGTAGCCGTCGCGGGGGCGTATAAACTCGCCGGTCGGAGGTGCGGCCAGGAGTCTGGTGGGTGAAGCGGAGTGTGGGGGCCGCCCGGCACGGAGGAATCATGAGCAGGCAGTTCAACGCATTCGAGATGGCCCAGCGGCAGTTCGACACCGTGGCCGAGAAGCTCCAGCTCGACGACGCGCTGCGAGATCTCCTCCGATGGCCGCAGCGCGAGTACCACTTCACGATCCCGGTCCGCATGGACCACGGTCGCGTCCGCGTCTTCCGCGGCTTCCGGGTCCAGCACAACGATGCCCGCGGTCCCGCCAAGGGCGGGATCCGCTTCCACCCCCAGGAGACCGTGGACACGGTCCGGGCCCTGGCGACCTGGATGACCTGGAAGTGCGCGGTGGTGGACATCCCCCTCGGCGGCGGCAAGGGAGGCGTGATCTGCGATCCCCACGACCTGTCGCCCCGGGAGCAGGAAGGTCTGTGCCGTGGATGGGTCCGCCAGGTGGTCCGCAACGTCGGTCCCATCCAGGACGTGCCCGCTCCCGACGTCATGACCAGCCCGCAGCACATGGTCTGGATCATGGACGAGTACGAGAAGCTCACCGGCGGTCACTACCCGGGCATGATCACCGGCAAGCCGGTGGAGGTGGGCGGCTCCCTGGGGCGGACCGAGGCCACGGGCTACGGCGTGATGTACGCGGTGCGCGAGGCCCTGTCGCGCATGGACCTGCCGGTGGCTGGGATGCGGGCCTCGGTCCAGGGCTTCGGCAACGTCGGCCAGTATGCCGCCAAGCTGATGGGGGAGATGGGCGGCACGGTGGTGGCGGTGGGATGCTGGGACAACATGGATCACGCGGCCTACACCTTCATCAAGCGGGACGGCGTGGACGTGGAATTTTTGCTCTCCATCACCGACCGCTTCGGGACCATCGACAAGGACAAGGCCACCGAGGCGGGGTATGAGATCGCCGGCGGCGACGCCTGGCTCGAGCAGGAGGCCGAGATCCTGATTCCGGCCGCCCTGGAGAATCAGGTCACCGGTGACAACGTCGAGCGCATCAACGGTGCGGTGCGGATCCTGGCCGAGGGCGCCAACGGTCCCACCACCCCGGAGGCGGACGAGGTGCTGGAGAAGCGGGGGATCTTCGTCATTCCGGACTTCCTGGCCAACGCGGGCGGTGTGACCTGCTCCTACTTCGAGCAGGTGCAGTGCAACTCGAACTTCTTCTGGCCCCGGGAAGAGGTCCTGGAGCGCCTCGACCAGAAGATGACGTCGGCCTTCCACGCCGTCGCGGACCTGGCCGAGGAGACCGGCGAGTACATGCGCAGCGCGGCCTACATGATCGCCATCCAGCGGGTGGCGACGGCGTGTCGCCTGCGGGGCTGGGCCTAGTCAACTCCGAGTCTTGAATGTCGAATCGCCCCCTCCCGTCCGGGAGGGGGCGTTGTTCTTTCAGCCCATCTCACCGATGCGTTCCCGCGTCCGGAGCAGCGGCAGTCCCGGCGACAGCCGCCAGCGACTGCGATCAGAGACGGCGACCGCGAACAGCGACCGCGGCAGTGGGCAGCGGTCCGCGTCGGCGTTCAGCGCCCCCGGCGCGTCTCTGGACCTGAGGATCGTCAGGCCTTCGGGTTGAGGAGGCGCCACGTCATCGCCCGCACGCGGTCGAAGTCGTCGAGCGCGGTCTGTGCCGCCGATCGCAGCCGCCGATCGCAGCCGCTGTCCGTCAGCTACGTGGGCGGCCCGAGATAGGCGAGGGCCCTGTCCTCTTCGCCATCCATGACGACGTGGAGGAGGAGGCCGTCGCCGGCCTCCGGTACCGCGACGACGCGGACCGCAGCGGCGAGGTCGCGGAACTCCGGCGCGACCTGCTCCAAGACGTTGTGCGATCCCCGCAGAAACTCCTCGTTCCACACCACGCCGGGCTCGTCGGGATAGAGGGGCAGATAGGCGATCTCGGACTCCACCAGGTCATTGAAGAAGTGGGTGCCGAAGGAGACCTCGGGAAGATAGGCGCCTTTCTTGCGTGCGATCTCCACCAGCATGGCCGTGTGACAGATGTCGGAGTAGGTGACCGGCACGCCCAGGCGGATGTCGCCCCGACTCCCCCAACGACCCGGTCCCATGAGCAGGAACGAGCGGCTCGGGAGGGCTCGGTTGACGGCGCCGACGGCTCTGGCCACCCGCAACATGTGTTCCCGAGAGGTGAGCTGCTCGTAGTCCCTGGGGTCCACCAAGACCACGTACTGGAGGTTGTGGACCTGGGCCGTCTGGACGTAACGATTGGCCGAGAAGATGCGGTGGTCCTGGGGAATCTGCCAAGGGACGGGAACCCGGGCCGCGGACTTGCTCTGGGCGAGGCTGCGGCACTGGAGCATGTACAGGTGCTCTCCGTCGTGCGCGAACTCGACGTCCACCGGCTCGCCGAGGCCGTCCTGGAGGATGTCCAGCATCGCCTTGAGGTCCCGGGGGAACGGGGAGTCCGTGAGCCCGTCGAAGGTCACGACCAGCTCGTCGGTGGCGACCTGGGCCATGATGCCGACCATTGGTAGGATCTGATTGTCGCGATAGATGGAGAAGATGCGGTGCATCCGCGGCAGGCCGCGACGGCCGGCGCGCTGCAGAACCTCGCGCAGGGGGACGCTCTGGAAGTGGCCTTCCCTGAGGTCCACCACGTCCACCTCCTGCTGCGAGTACCGGTAGATCTCGTTGGGACGCTGCACCGCCTTGAGCGTTGGCTGCTCGAGGGCCACCAGCACCGGGTAGTCGGAGACCGTCCGGTCCACCGCCCGGGTGCCGAGGCCGAGCACCAGGCGGGCCATGCCGTCGGTGCGGCGGATGCGGGGTGACCACCTGACCTCGCACAGGGAGAAGGCGACCCCCGCGAAGACCGGGAACATCATGTCGCCAACCACGCGGCCGACCACCTCCTGGATGAGGATGCCCATCTGCTCCTGGAAGTCGATGAGGTTGCGCTCTCGCCGGTACTCGATGGGGTCGGGGTGGAAGACCGAGGCGTAGACCTCGGAGATCGCGTCCTCGAGCTCTGTCAGCCGCTGCTCGAGAGGGCCCCGATTGGGGATGAAGAGGCTCTTGTACTTGCCCGAGAAGGCGTGACCGATGCGGTCCTCCAGGAGGCTCGAGGACCGCACCACCAGTGGCGCCTCACCGATCTCCTCGAGCATCGCCTCCAGACCGGCGTGAATCACCGGTGGGAACGCGCCGCTCTTGAACAGGCGCTCCACCAGCGGGTACTCCTCTCGGACCTCTTCGATGGGCTTGTACTTGACGTTGATGAGCTCCTCGAAGCCGTTGTACTCGATGAACTCGATGGTGCCGTTGGAGGGGAGGAAGTACGACCTCGGCACTCTGAAGTCACCGTCGTACCGCCCCTGACGCTTGGCCTGGTCGAGCATCGCCTGGGCCAGGATCAGCCCGGCCGCCTTGCCGCCCAGGCGTCCCTGGTTGCCGTCGGTGGGAATGATCCGGTCCAGCACCTGCCGGAACTCACGCACCCTGATGAACTGCTTCGCCACCGAGATGAAGTCGAGCTGGTCGGTGAGGAGGCGGCGCACCAGGGCCGCCCGGGTGCCGATCACGTCCTCGGGCGGGGCCGCCGCCTCGCCGGGGGCGAACTCCAGGAACTCACGCACCTTGGCTCTGAGGAGGGGTAGCGGCGTGTCGGTGTCCTCGGCCAGGCGGGAGACCTCGTGGGCGAGCTGCCGCTTCTCGACCAGCAGGATGGTGGCGGTGATCTGCTCAGGTGGCAGGTGCTCCTCGGCGTGCTTCAGGGCGAGGTCGTAGAGAGCGAACTGCGAGTCCGACGGCAGGGTGGGCTTGGGGCGGTTGGGATCCACGTCCCCGCGGGGGCCGACCAAGCGCAGCCCCACGGCAAGTTCGTTGTCCAGCTCCTCGAAGTCCAGGAGCCCGAGGTGCTGCATTTCAACCAAGAGCCGCCGACAGACCCGCTCCGCGAGCTCAGGCCGCCTGCGCTGGAGGTCGTTGAACTGTTGACGCCAGTCGGGAGCGGCCGCCACGTCGTCGTCTCCCTCCGCTCCTGCCGCGCCCGGCTGCGAGCGCGCCGCGCCACGATTGTAACGCAGGTGTCTGGAGACGGGAGGCGTCACGTCAATCCTGCGGGTGAGCCTCGGATGATCCTTGCTCACCGGGCGTTGTGGTGGGCTCCGGCTGTGGCGCGCTCAGGGCGCCGGGATCGGCGAGGATCTTCTCCGCCGCAGCGGCGTCCACGCTCATGACCGTGGAGCGCGCGCTCACCGTCACCATGGCGTCCCCGCCCTGTGTCAGGGGCCGATAGAAGGTGTAGGTGACGGTGGTCGGCTCGGCGGAAGCGTCGGCGCCCGGAGCGCGCAGCTCCACCGTGGCCTGGCCCATCTTGGCCGTGGCCGGCTGCAGCAGGTCGAACTCCTTCGCCTCGAGACCGGCCAGGGAGCTCAAGCGCTGCTGGACCGCGCTGCCGTCGACCTCACCGCCCGCGGAGGTCTTCCACAGCCCCTCAGCGCGCGTGACGGAGGCCGTGTTCTCGCCGTCGCCGAGGCTCAGCTTGTCCACGTTCCACGTGTCGAAGGGGAAGACCTTGGGGGAGCGCCAGCGGACCGGCGCCTTGGCCAGACGGGTGCTGATGTCGTCCTTCACCCAGAGCACCTCGTCGCCGGAGCGCCGGCAGGCGATCTGGGTCGTCCCGTCCTTCTGCCGTGTCGTCCCGAAGTCCAGCTCAATGGGGGCCTGGCCCTCGTCGCGGATGACGGTCACGCGGTAGGTAGGCGCATCCAGGCCCAGGGCACCGGGCTGCGCCTGCTGTCCGTCGACGAACTCCTCCACCCGGAGGCTGTCGAGGTCGTTGATCACACCGCGGACCTGGTCACGGTCGGCGAGGTCTTTGACCGGCTCCAGGAGCTTCCACAGCTCGCCCTCCTTGGCCACCTGCACGTGGTCTGAGCCGCTCGTGACCTGCAGCGAGGCGACCTGGTCGGCGCTCACGTCGAGGACGCTGCGGGAGCGCCAGTCGTCCAGGGGCTTGTCGATGTCCTTCACGAACCAGCCGGCACAGAGCAGGATGTCCTTGTTGTCGTCCCGACGCACGGCGCGCTTGGAGCCGAGAGGCGTCTCCTCGCCCACCGCCAGCTCGTAGGAGGCGCCCTTCTGGGTGGTGGCCGTGACCTTCAGGGGAGGCGAGTCCAGGCCGTAGGCGCCGGCCTCGACCTCGGACGGCTGCAGGCGGCGCTCCTGCTTGAGCGAGGTGAGCGAGCCCAGCAGGGAGCTCACAGCGGAGCTGTCGGCAGGGAAGTCGATGGGCGAGGTCAGCCGCCACGCTCCGTCCTTCTTGACGAGGGTGAAGTCGCCGTGGGAGTTGTGGATCGCCAGCGTCTGGACCTGGTCGCGCTCGAGATCGGGGAAGACCTTGTCGGCGCGCTGCCGCGCCTCCTCGGTGGTGGGTTGGTGGCGCTCGTAGAAGAGGATGAAGGCCGCGAACACCGCCACGACAACGGTCAGGACGACGAGGTTCCTCGGTTTCATGCTTGACGCCTCCCGGACGTTCCGACTCTCACTGACCAGACTCCGTGCCTGCCTAGCCGGTGGCAGGCGGTCAGGGTTGGGGAGGGGTTGGTAATTCTCAATTTTGAATTCTAAGCTCGTAATTCTTAATCAAGAATTCTCAATTCCAAGCTAGTGCCGCCGCCTCCGCCACACCAGCACCCCGAGCACGATCGCGGCGCCCGGCATCCCGAGCAGCGTGATGAGCAGGATGGTGCGCATCTGCTGCTGCGACAGGAACAGGTTCACCTGCTCCACCGGCCGCGCCGCGATGCCGAGGGTGGCCTGACGGGCCGCCAACCAGCTGAAGGCGTTGTTGGCCAGGGTCAGGTTGCCGGCGTTGGAGATCTCGAAGTCGGACAGGAAGTCGGAGTCGCCGAAGGCCGCGATGCGGTAGGACGGAGGGGTCGCATCATCGGCCGCGGCCAGCTTCCCGTTGTCTCCGTCGGCCTGTGTGGTGTCGGTGTCTGCAGGCTTGGTGGAGCCCTCCACGGTCACGCCCACCGCGACGGGCCCGGCGACGTCGGCGGCGTCCTTCGCCACCGGCTGCCCCGTCAGGAGCTGCTTGAGGTTGGTCTCGCCCCAGCCCTCATCCGAGGTGTCCACGACGGCCTTGGCCTGGCCGCCGCTGGCAGGGGCCACGGAGCGGGCGACCACGAACAGGGCCGCCGAACCCTCGAGACCTTGTGACAGGGGACCCGCGGGGAAGTCGGTGAGGTAGACCGCCGACAGATCGTAGAACGGCAGGCGGCGCGACGGGTCCACCACCAGGTCGTTGCCGACGCTGATCCCGTACTCCGAGAGGAGCCCCTCCAGGCGGGTGGAACGCATGGTCCCGTCCGGCTGGATGAGAGGATCGAGGGCCACCAGGAGGCGACCGCCGCCGTCGAGGTAGTCCTTGAGCACCTTCACCTCGGTCTCGGTGTAGGGCTGGGTGGGACCGATGATGGCGAGGACGTCGGCGTCGTCGGGGACCTTGCCGCCCAGCAGCGTGGTCTCCTCGGCGTCGATGTTGTCGCGCTTGAGGACCTCTTTCAGCGTCGCCAGGCTGCGCTCCGAGGCGTTGCCCCCGCCCGGCGCCGCGGCGGCGGCGAGCTTGGGCTCGCCGTGCCCGGTCACGAAGTACACCTTGGGCACGCCGGGCGCCACCAGGGACAGGATGGCGGCCGTGAACTCCTCCTCGCCCTTGAAGCTCTTCAGGCTCGGCGACTGGCCGTACTGCATGCCGGCATAGTCGTAGTCGGCCATCTGGTCGGCGGTCACGTACTTGGTGCGGTCACCGGCGGAGAAGACCACGGTGTCGGCGGCCGAGATGCCGAACTGCTGGGCGAGCTGGCGCGTCTTCAGTGGTTCCTTGTCGGGATCGATGTACTCCACCGTGATCTTGTCGCTCGCCGCCGCATAGCGGTTGAGCAGCTCGTGCACCTGGTCGTACAGGGGGCTGGCCGGCGTCATGAAGACCACCACCCGGATCGGCTCGGAGAGCTCCGACAGGATGTTCTGGGTCTTGGCGGACACCGAGTAGACGTTGGAGGAGGTCCAGTCTCCGGAGACGTAGTGCCGCGCGCCCAGCCAGTTGACCATGATCACCAGGGCCACGGCGAGCACGATGCCGAGGGTTCCGGACAGCCAGTAGCGGATCGTGTTTCGCTTCATCCCGTCACCTCCACTTCTTGACCTCGAGGGACTTGCTGGCCAAGAAGAGGAACAGCAGCCCCACCGACAGCTCGTACACCACGTGCCGGCTGTCGACGATGCCCTTGGCGTAGTCGTCCATGTGGGTCCACAGGTTCATCTGGATGAGGGCGTCGCGGATCGCCGAGGAGGACACCACGAGCTGCTCCACGAGCCCGATGGAGAAGAGGACGATCATGGCCGCGAAGGCCAGGATCGCGGCGACCAGCTGGTTGTTGGTGAGGGTGGAGGCGAAGGTGCCGACCCCGAGGAAGAGGAAGCCGATGAGGGCCACGCCGAGGTAGCCGGCGGCCACCGGCCCCAGATCGATGGCGGAGTGCTGCTTGAGGATGAGCACGTAGATGAGCGTTGGCGCCCACAGCACCAGGTAGAAGATGAAGGCGGCCAGGAACTTCCCGGTGATTACCTGGCCCTCCGAGACCGGCGAGGTGAGCAGCACCTCGATGCTCCCCGAGCGGCGTTCCTCGGCGATCAGGCGCATGGTGATCACCGGCACGACGAAGAGCAGGAACAGCCAGAAGAACACCGTCCCCCCGAAGAACAGCCGCAGGGGCGTCATGGCCTGGGTGTTCGGGTTGTTGAGGTAGGAAACGATGATGTAGAAGATGTAGCCCTGCATGAGCAGGAACGCGGTGAGCACGATGTAGGCCAGGGGTGACGAGAAGTACGCGATCAGCTCGCGCCGCACGATCGCCAGGGTCTTTCTCATCAGGCTTCCTCCTCGACGAGAGCGGGAGCGGCGTCTACCTCCCGCGTTGTCAGGCGCACGAAGACATCCTCCAGGGAGGCCTGCTCGGCGGCCAGGGTGGTGAGGACCCAGCCCTTGTCCACCGCGAGCCGGAAGATCGCTTCGCGGGGATCCACGTCTCTCTGGTGCTCCACCAGGTACGAGCCGTCGCCCTGGGTCGTCACCGTGGCCACCCCGGGCAGCGATCCGAGGGCGCCGGCGGCGTCGCTCCCTGAGCGCAGCTCGACGCGCACCGTGGGGTTGCCCACCATGCCGGTGCGCAGAGCCTCGGGGGTGCCGTCGGCCACGATGCGGCCGCGATCGATGATGAACACCCGCTCGCAGACCTGCTCCACCTCGGGCAGGATGTGGGTGGACAGGATCACGGTGTGGTCGGCGCCGAGCTCGGCGATGAGCTCGCGCACCTTGATGATCTGATTGGGGTCGAGCCCGACGGTGGGCTCGTCCAGGATCAGGACCTGGGGTTCGTGGATGAGGGCGCCGGCCAGGCCGACACGCTGCCGGTAGCCCTTGGACAGGGTGCCGATCACTTGGCGCCGAACGTCGGAGAGCATGCATCGCTCCAGGACCTCGTCGAGCTTCCCCGACACCTCAGAGCGTGGCACCTCCTCCACCGCCGCCCGGAAGCGCAGGTACTCGTCGACCCGCATCTCCGGGTACAAGGGCACGCTCTCGGGCAGGTAGCCCACGTTGCGCCGCAGGCCGATGGGATCCTGGTCCAGGTCGACCCCGGCCACGACCACCCGGCCGCCGGTGGGCGGCAGAAACGCGGTGATCATGCGCATGGCGGTGGTCTTCCCGGCGCCGTTGGGGCCGAGGAAGCCGACGATCTGGCCTTCAGGGATGAAGAAGGAGATGTCATCGACCACCGGCGTGTCCACGTAGACCTTGGTCAGTCCTTCCACCTCGATCATCGAACCTACCTCCCTGTTGGGGGGAGCGGGTCCCCGGCGCCAGACTGCGAGGCGTCGCGCAGGACCCGCCTCAACGGCACATGATAAGCAAATCGAGTGCCAGTGTCACGCTGCCCGCGACGGCCCGGCGGACTCCGGGGCGGCCATCATGGCACCTCCGCGGCCAGTTCTGCGGGTCCTTCGCCATGTCCCGGGCGCGAGCGCGGCTTCGGACACGGACGCAGGCGCGGACGCGAGGCTTACGCGGTCTCGCCGGTGTGGGTGACGATGAGCATCAGGGTCGTGGAGCCGAGGGTGAACTCGGATCGATTCATCAGCTCCGCGCGTTGAATACGTTCGCCCACCACGTAGGTGCCGTTGGTGGCGCCCAGGTCGACCAGGGTCGCCTCCTCGCCCCTCAGCTCGATCATGGCGTGGCGGCGGGACACCTCGGAGTCCTTGAGCTGGACGTCCATGGCCGAGCCCCGGCCGAGGAAGATCCTGGGCTTGGTGATCTGGAAGACGCTGCCCGCCTGGGCGCCGGCGATCACGGCCAACGAGAAGCGCATGTCCCTGGCCAGTGGTGCGAGCTGGGGCAGCTCCGGCACCTCCGGCTCCACCTGCATCTTGTCGGTGGAGGTGACGCCGGCCTCCTTCTTGGCGCGTGGATCCACGTTGGTGGAGTCGGTGAGCTCCACCGAGGGGTTCTCGACGCCGAAGGTGTGTCCGCAGCTCGTACACTTCACCTTCTTGACGGGAGCGCCGCCGAAACGCGCCTCATCGTACCGGTACTTGGTCTGACACTGCGGGCAGGTGATGATCACCCCGACCTCCTCGCAAACCTATCCCGAGGTACAACAATGATAACAGCTCGCCCCCGGTGGGCGGTGCCGGTGATGCGGTCCCCGGCGATCCCCGTCACTGGCTCCGGTCGCCCCCGGTCCAGGTGTCCATCCAGTCCAGCACCACGTGATGCCACTGCAGGGAGTTCACGGGCTTGAGCACCCAGTGGCTCTCGTCGGGGTAGTACAGGAGCCGCGACGGGATCCCCAGGCGCTGGAGGGCGGTGAACGTGGCCAGACCTTGGGTGAGGACGACGCGGTAGTCCTTGGCGCCGTGGACCACCAGCTCCGGCGTCTTCCAGTGCTCCACGTAGGCGACCGGGGACTGAGAGCGGTAGCCCTCCGGGTTGGTCCACGGCGTGCCCAGGTGCTCCCACTCCGGGAACCACAGCTCCTCGGTGTCGAAGTAGGCCATGGTCTCGTCCAGGTTGCCGTCGTGGCACACCAGGGCCGCGAAGCGATCCGTGTGCCCCTGGATCCAGTTGATCATGTAGCCGCCGAAGCTGGCGCCGGCGGCTGCCATGCGCGCGGGGTCGATCCACTTGTGGCGGCGGAGCACGTCGTCGAGGCCCTTCATGAGGTCGTCGTAGGGGGCGCCGCCCCAGTCGCCGCGGATCGCGTCGGTGAAGGCCTGGCCGTAGCCGGTGGAGCCGTGGAAGTCGATCATCACCGTGGCGTAGCCGTGGCAGGCGTAGACCTCGGGGTTCCAGCGGTAGTGCCAGTGGTCGTCGAAGGTGCCCTGGGGCCCCCGTGGATGAGGAAGGCCAGAGGGTAGCTGCGCTTGGGATCGAAGTCGACCGGATGGATGAGATAGCCGAAGACCTCGTCACCGTGGGCGCCCACGAAGGAGAACTGCTCGTACTCGCCGAACGTCAGCTCCGCCAACCGCCGGTCGTTGAGGTGGGTGATCCTGACCGGCTCGGCGCCTGCCGCCGAGACGGTGTACAGCTCAGCCGGAGAGGTCAGGCTGTCCTGGGAAAAGAGGAGGGAACCTCCAGGAGGGGTCTGGGCGAGGTGTTGGAGTGCAGGCTGACCACTGCGGTCACCGCTCCGGTGGTGGCGTCGATGCGAAAGATGGAGTGGTTGCCGATGTTGTCCGCGGAGGCGTAGAGGGCGGTCCCGTCGGCAGCCCAGGCGAGATCAGAGGGCGAGCGATCCCATGCCTCGGTGAGGACCTGCGGCTCGCCGCCCGGCCAATCCATCCGCACCACGCGCCGCCGGTCCGACTCGAAGCCGGGCCGCTCCATGGCCAGGTAGGCGAGGGTGGTTCCGTCGGGGGAGAACGCGGGCGTACCGTCCCAGGCGTGGTCGCTCTCGGTGAGGCAGCGCACCGGCGATGAGCCGTCCATCTTCACGGCCCACAGGTCGCTGTCGGTGGACCAGGCCTGCTCGGAGCCGGGGACCACCTTGGCGGCGTACACCAGCCAGGTGCCGTCGGGAGAGATGGAGAAGTCACCCTCGTCACCGAAGGGCTTGCTCGGGCAGTTCCCCTCGACGCCGCGCATGAGGTCCACGGGGTCACCGCGGCTGGACCCGTCGGCGGCGAGGTCGATGCGGAAGAGATGGCTGCGACGCCCGTCCTCCCAGGTGTCCCAATGGCGCACGAAGAGCCGGTCGTACACCTTGCCCGAGGCTTTCTCCCGGGCGCGCTCATCCATGCGACGTACGGTCCCGGCGATGGGATCCGGACAGTCCGGGAAGACCTCCATAGCGACCACGAGGGCATCGCCTCGGGGGCTCACCTTGAGCGCGTTGATCTCCAGGGGGAGATCGGTCACCGGCCGCGCCTCGCCCCCCTCCAGGGGAAGACGCCAGACCTGGCTGCTGCCCGAGCGATCCGAAAGGAAGTACAGGGTGTCGTTGCCGGCCCAGCGCGGGGCGGAGTCGTTGGCCGTGCCACTGGTCAGGGGCCGCGCCCAGCTCCCGTCCACCGCCGCCAGCCACAGGGCCCTGCGGCCGCGGTTGGCCTCCAGGTCCATGGTCGTGACCACGAAGGCCACGCGCTGCCCGTCGGGGGAGGGCTGCGGATCGGAGACGCGTTCCATGGCGACGAGGTCCTGGGGCGTGAAGGGGCGCCCCCCGGCGAGCGCGACGCCGCTGGTGGCCACGACCATGAGGCCGCACAGGCTGGCCGCGAGGTGTTCGAGTGACATGTCGTCCTCCCTCCCGGTGTGCCGGGTGAAAGCATGGTAGCCCAATTCGCCGGCCACGGGCGGGGCGCGGCGCAGCCTTTTGGCACGCCCGGATCGCTATGGTGCGAGTACTCCAGTCGGAACTCGGCGAGCAGGCGGGCGTCGATGAGGTCGAAGCGGCTGCCCACGATGCGGAAGTACTGACGGCCGCGGACGAAGGCGTGCTCGATCTGCCGCTGGACCTGCCCGGGCTCGCGGGTCAGGCGCAGCGTCAAGCCGACGGGCGAGTAGGACACCAGAGCAAGATCGTCGCCGGTGGAGAAGCGACCGTCACGTCCCGCTGAGACGATCTCGAGGCGCATCCAGTCGCCGCCGTTGTCCAGGTCAGGGGTCGCGGTTCGAAACAACGAGGCCTTGAGACCCCGGCCGAGATCCGCCGCCACCTCGAGATCGTCCGCTCCAGGGCTCGTCCCGGGGCAGGGTGCGCGCAGTCAGACGATAGGGTCGGCCCCATCCGTCGTCGGACCGGACCTGGAAGAAGGTGCGCACCGAGGCGGGAGCGGTCTCGGTGGTGGCGCCCCAGAAGAGGAGGGGGATCCACCCCCGCACGTTCATGGTCGCGTAGGGAGCGAGGGTGTCCGCCCAGTCACCGACCAGGGTTGGTGGCTCCTGCTCCTTGACGGCGAAGCGGGCGGCGGCGGCCGCGATCTCGTAGGCGCGGTGGATGGTGACCAGCTCCCGGGCCCGGCCGCCGTCGCCGAGGGCCATCCAGCGCAGGGTGGTCGCCAGGTCCGGCCCGGGGCCGGTGGCGCGCAGGCGCAGGAACCCGACCACCGGCAGGGCCAGGATCACCCCGTACACCAGCAGCCGCCATGCCCCGCCGGCCAGCGTCGCGCGCAACGAGCGCCGAGGCGGCCGGGCCAAGGAGGTGGTCTGGTCCCAGCCGCAGGACCGGCAGATGGTGGTGCCGGGGGAAAGTGGCTGGTCGCACTCGCCGCAACGCGTGGGCTCCGTCATCGGCACAGCCTAGCGCAGCGCGCGCTGGAGAGGCACCGCGCGCCACGATCCGGCGCCTGCTGCGTGCTAGTCTCGATGGATGGTCACCGCCGACGAAGCACGGTGTGGTCCCCACCGCCCTGGTGCCCGCCGCCGACCCGCGATCCCGCGCGCTGGCCTGGGCGGCGGTGCTGGCGGTGGTGACCCTGCTCTATCTCCCGGCATCAACAACTTCTTCGCCGGCGATGCTTTCAACTGGCTGCACAACGCCGTCCGTACGATCGACCCCCGGCCTGTTCCTGGGCGCGCAGTCCAACTTCGTGCGCCACGGGCCGCCCTCTTCTTCATTCTGAACTACCTCGTGTCCGGTTTCCGCTTCCCGGTCTTCTTCCTGTCGCTCCCTCATCCACCTCGCCAACGTGCTCCTGGTCGGCCGGTTGGCGTTGCGCTCGGGGGCGGGCGAGGCCGGGGCGCTGCTCGCGGCCCTGCTGTGGGGTGTGAACTACCGGCACGCCGAGGCCGTCTTCCGCCTCTACGCGGTCGCCGATCCATTGGCGCTGATGTTCGGCCTGGGGGCGCTGCTCCTGTTCATCCGAGGCCGCTCCCTGGCGGCTGGTGCGTGTCTTCTCCTGGCCCTCTTCTGCAAGGAGAATGCGATCGTGTTTCCGGCCGTCGCCGTGGCCTGGGGCTCCTGTTCGTTCGCCGAGAGCGCCGTTGGCGTCGCGCTTTGGAGACGCTGCCCATGTTTGGGGCCGTCGGCCTGTTCGTGCCCCTGCTGGTGTGGATGCGCGCGGACCAGCCCCCACTACCTGGACATCTCGTGGGCGGCTGTTCCGCGCTTCATCGAGCTGTTGCTGTCCTCCGTGGGTCCGGACGCGACCTTCTGGAACAGGAGGTGTCAGCAGGCGGTCCGCTCCTGCCGTTGTGGCTGGCTTTCCTCCTTCTGGCCGCAGCGGTGGCGCTGGTGTGGCGCATGCCTCCCCGCTACCGCTTGGACCCCTGTGGATCGCCATCACCGTGGTGCCGACCCTGTTCGTGCCCTTCCAGACCTCCGCTACCACTATGCGCCGCTGGTGGGGGTGGCCTTGCTGGTGGGTGTGACGGCCACCGACCTGCTGCCCGCGCGGCGGACGGCGCGGGAGCCGGTGGAAGGTGCGGCCGGCCGCCTGCGCCTATGTCCTGTACGTGGGCCACGCGGCCTGGGGCGATGGCTGTGGAGGGGCGCGACTACGGGCTGATGGGCGAGCTGTTCACCGCGGGGCCGCGGAGTCCTTCCAGCGGGGCGCGCTGCCGGTCATGCTCCGGAATCCGGAGAGCGTGACCGTCTTCATCCGCGACGACACCAGGGTATGGGCGGACCGAGCTCCTCGCCGCCTACGGCGGCCGGCCCTGGTACTGGCCGACCACCTACAAGTGGATCTATACGCCGCCCTAGGGCATCGGGGGAATGGCCGACACCTACGGGTTCGTCACGTACTGCGCGGCGGCTCGGGGCCGGTGGAGTTACGATTCCGCCCTTGTTCGAGCCGGTGTCTCGGGGCGAGCTCATCGACGCACTGGCCGCCCGACGGGTGCTGGCGGTCTTCTACGACGTCGCCACAACCGCTTCGGGATGGCCCCGCCGCGGGTGCTGACGAGCTCGCCTGCCGGCCGTTGACGGCGGGCATGGTGGTGTCCCTGCAGCCTGGTAGGTTCAGCAGCGTCCGTAGCCCCAGCGGCGCGCGGGGGATCGGCGGCCACCCGACAGGTTCGGGCCTCAGCGGGAGGGGGCCCGAGGGCGCCACCAGGGCTCGAGGCGCGCGCAGTAGCTCTGCCACCCCGCATCCAGGTCGGCAATGGCGTCGCCGCCCAGCTTCTCCAGGAGGGCGTCGGCGAGCACCAGGGCCAGCATGGCCTCCACGATGGGAGGGGCGGCACCGATGGCAGTCACGTCCGAGCGCTCCCAGGCGGTGGCGGATGGCGCCCCACTCGTCAGGTCGACCGAGGGCAGGCCCCGGCGCAGGGTGGAGATGGGCTTGAAGAAGGCCCGCACGATCAGGTCCGCTCCGTTGGTGACCCCGCCCTCGAGTCCGCCGGCGTGGTTGGTGGGCCGCTCGAGCCCGGTCGGGCCCGGCAGGATGGGGTCGTGGGCCTCAGATCCCATGACCGCGGCCACCTCGAGCCCGGCGCCGATGGCCGAGGCCTTGACGGAGGGGATGGAGACCAGGGCCTGGGTGAGACGGCCGTCGAGCTTGCGGTCCCAGTGGGTGTAGGAGCCCAGGCCGGGGGGCAGCCCCCGCACCACCGCCCCCACGACCCCGCCCATGGTGTCGCCGTCCTGCCGCGCGGCCCGCACCGCGGCCACCAGCTCTTCCTCGTCGGCTGGACGAGGGGTCACCAGGGGCGACGAGGGGTCGACGGCGCCCAGGAGCTCCCAGTCGGGGGGGCCGCCGTGCACCAGCCGGGGGCCCACCGCGAGCACTCCCGAGCGCATGGCGATGCCGTAACGGGCCAGGAGCTGGGCGCACACCGCTCCCGCCGCCACCCGGGCCGCGGTCTCCCGGGCCGACGCGCGCTCCAGCACGTCGCGCATGTCGGCGAGCTGGTCGGTGGCGAGACCGCCCGCCAGGTCGGCGTGGCCGGGCCGCGGGGCGGTGACCGCGCGCTTGGCGGCCTGCTCGGCGTCGACCTCCCAGGGGTCCATCACGGCCGCCCAGTGCTCGAAGTCGCGGTTGGAGATCTCGAGCACCAGCGGGGAGCCCAGGGTGCGTCCGTTCCGCAGCCCGCCCGAAATCTGGATCCGATCGCGCTCGATCCGCTGCCTTCCGCCGCGGCCGAAGCCGTGCTGCCGGCGCTCCAGCCAGGTATCGATGCCGGCCCGGTCCACCGTCAGACCTGCCGGCAGCCCTTCCAGAATGGCAGTGAGGCGCGGCCCATGGGACTCGCCGCCGGTCAGCAGATGCAGCCTTCGCATACGGGGAGGATACGACGGGGCGCCCTCCTCGCCAAGGCGGTGTAGGATCGGCACCGTGAGAAGCACTGCAGGTTGCAACCGCTTTCGGCTGACGCTCGTCCTCCTCGCCGTGCTGCTGCCCGGGGTCGTCGCGGTCTCCGGCGAGACCGCTCAGGCGGTGCAGCGCCAGCACCTCACCATCCTCCACACCTCCGACCTCCACGGTCAGGTCCTGCCCTTCGACGATGCCCGCGGCGTCGCCCACCGGGGCTCCCTGGCCCAGGTGGCGACGGTGGTGAAGCGGGTGCGCGCCGAGGTGGACCACCCCGTGCTCCTCCTCGACTCGGGCGACACCATTCAGGGGGCGCCCTTGGAGGAGCTGGCCACCCGGCGCTGGGGTCTGCCCAGCCCCACCATCGCCGCCATGGGACAGATCGGCTATGAGGCCATGGCGGTGGGCAACCACGAGTTCAACTTCGGCCTGCCCTTGCTGCGGCGCGCCCAGGAGGAGGCGTCCTTCCCCTTCCTGTCCGCCAACACGGTCCTGGAGCGCACCGGGGAGCCGGCGTTCCCCCCCTATCGCGTGCTCGAGGAGGGCGGGGTCCGGGTGGGCGTGCTCGGGCTGACCACCCCCAACGTCCCGGGCTGGGAGCAACCCGCCAACTACGCTGGCCTGCGCTTCGAGCCCATGGCGGAGGCGGCCCGGCGCTGGATCGCGGTGCTGCGCTCCAGCGAGCGCTGCGACCTGGTGGTGGTCCTAGCCCACACCGGCTTCGAGCGCGACCTGAGCGATGACTCGTCCAACGGCACGGAGTATGAGAACTACGCCTGGCGCCTGAGCCGCATGCAGGGGATCGACGTCCTGCTCACCGGCCACACCCACCGGTTGCTGGCGCCGCGGGATCTCAACGGCGTGATCGTGGCCCAGCCGCCGGCTCGAGGGGGGGCCGTCATCCGCATCGACCTGGACCTCGAGCGCCGAGATGGACGCTGGGTGGTGGCGGGCTGGGCGGGGGAGAGCCTGGACACCCGCGATGCGGCGCCGGATGCCGCCATCGAGGCGGCGGCTGCCCCCCTCCACCAGAGGGTTGTGGCGGCCCTCGAGCAACCCCTGGGTCGCGCCACCGCGCCGGTGAGCGTCACCGGCTGCCGGATCGCCGACTGTGCGGCGGTGGACCTCGTCCACGCCGTGCAGCTCGAAGCCTCCGGCGCCGATCTCTCCCTGGCCTCATTGCTGACCGATCGGACCCCCGACCTCGCGGCGGGGCCCGTGAATGCGCGCTGGGTGCACGCCCTCTACCCGTACGCCAACTCGCTGGTGGCGGTCCGGGTAACCGGCGCCCAGGTGAAGGACATCCTGGAGCACACGGCGGGCTACTACGACGGTCTCGACTGCACGTCGGAGGAGGGCTGTACCGTGCTCACGGACCCTCGAGTCCGTCGCTACAATGTCGACACCATGGCCGGCGTGACGTATCGCATCGATCCCACGCTCCCCGAGGGCCATCGGATCCTGGACCTGGCGTTCCACGGGGCGCCCATCGACGCCGCCGCCACCTTCACCCTGGCCTGCAACAGCTACCGGGCCGCCGGGGGCGGCGGGTTTCCCCACCTTGCCGAGGCGCCGGTGGTGTGGCGGACCTCGGCGGAAATGACGGCCCTCATCTCCGACTACCTCACCCGGCACGACCCATGGCGGCCGGCGGCCGACGGCAACTGGCGGCTGGTTGAATCAGTGACGGCAGAGCGACAGGCCGCGTCGGGGGCCGAGGAGAACCCGATCCGCAGCGGTCTCCGCTGAGGCTCATTCCACGCTCCTGCGAAGAGAAGGAAAGGGCCCGGGCGGTGGCCCGGGCCCTGCTCAGAAGTCAGCTCTTGTCGTGTCAGAAGGAGTAGCGCAGGCCGAGCTTGGCCTGCCAGCGGGAGCGCAGGTTGTCGAGGTTGAACGGGGGGTTGTTCTCGGGGTCGGTGACCATGTACCGGAGCTCGTAGATGGGCTTGCCGGCATCACTGGTCCCGAGGTAGGTCACCGGGCTGACCGTGCCGAACGGGACGTAGCGCACGTGGCCGGCGTTGCTGTCGATGAGGTTCATGAAGTTGAAGACATCCAGGGTCACCTGGAGGTTGCCGTAGCCCACCGGGATGTCCTGGCCGACGTGCAGGTCGAGGCTGTGGGTCCAGGGCGCGCGGCTGCCGTTGCGGGGCGCGATCTTGCCCTTGTAGTCGGACAGGCCGGCGCTGGAGATCCAGCCGTCGAGCTGCTCCCAGGTGCCGTTGGTGATCACCACGTCGTCGGGCCCCGAGGGGATGTAGATGGGATCGTTGTAGAAGTACCAGTCGTTGTTGATGGAGCCGCCGCTGCCGTAGGGCGTCACGTAGATCGCGGTGTAGGGGCGCCCCGACTGGGCGTTGTAGTAGGCGGAGACCTGCGTCGACCACTTGCCTTCGGGGTTGAACTCGTAGGACAGGGACGCGGTGAAGCGGTGCTCCACCGAGAAGTCGGAGGTGCTGAGCCGCGGGTGATTGGGGTCCGGAGACTCGTTGTACTGGAAGTTGGATACGGCGCGGCTGGAGGTGCCGTCGGTGATGACCTTGGACTCGCCCCAGTTGTAGGCGATGAAGCCCCAGATGCCGTGGCCGTAGCGCCGCTCGAGCTTGATGAGGGCGTTGGTCTCGTGGCCCTCGTCGGTGTTGGTGAGCAGGTAGGCGCCGGAGAAGGTGCGGCTCACCGTCTCATAGATGGGCCGGCCGTCGAACGGCAGGACATCGCCGCTCGGCTCGATGTTCAGGTCCTGGTAGAGGATATCTTTCTGGACGTTGGAGGCCACGACCTCCACCGTGCCCACCAGGTTCCACCACGGCAGCTCCCGGTCATAGGCCAGGTTGGCGCGCCACACCTGGGGGAACTGGAAGTCCGGGTCGACCACGTTGATGTCCTGGGTGGAGGCGCCGCCGATGTCGGTGGGCTGGTTGTACGGATCGGGGTTGAAGGGGATGTCCCCGCGGGCCGAGATGGTCACCTGCTCGATGCCGGTGCGGCCGTAGTTGTTGGAGATCCACACGTACGGGGTGCGGCCGGAGAACAGGCCGACGCCGCCGCGGAGCTGCTGCGTGCCGTTGCCGTCAACGTCCCAGTTGAAGCCGACGCGCGGCGACCACATGGCGTTGCCGTTCGGCACCTGATCGGTGCGGTAGCCGAAGATCTCGTCCACCAGGGGGTTGTAGGCGGGCTTGTCGGGGAACAGCGGAATGTCCACCCGGAGGCCGTAGGTCACGGTCAGGTTGGGGCGCACCGACCACTTGTCGCCGCCGTAGAAGCCGAGCTGCTGGACGTTGAACTTGTCATAGGGGTCGGGGTCGGCCGAGTAGGTGTAGTCGTAGCGCGTCGCCATGCCGGCCTCGAAGGCGTCCAGGTCGGGGAACTGGTAGGCGCCGTAGCCGTTCTGCAGGAAGAGGTTCTTGAAGCTGTAGAACTCGTTGTGGGTGCCCACGGTGATCTCGTGGTCGCCCTTGAAGAAGGTGAAGTCGTCGGTCAGCTCGATGATGTCCTGGTCGAGGGAGTTGTGGGTGGAGTAGGCCTCGGTGCCGGCCCCGAACCCGTCGTAGTCGCCATCCACGTTCTGGATGCTGATGCTCGGGAAGTTCTGCCCGATGCCGTGGCGGCGGTCGCGGATGGTCTGGTAGGTGAGACGCGCCTCGTTGAACATGCTGTCGCTGAGCACGCTGTTGAGCTGGGCGACGGTGGAGTTGGTCTTCGACTTCATGTCGTAGGCGTTGTTGGGGAACTCGTAGAAGTCGTAGTCGGGGTAGTTGATGAGCTTGGAGGCGTCCACGTAGTTGTGGCGGACCTTGAGCCTGTGGTTGTCTGCGATGTTGAAGTCGAAGCTGGCGAAGACCTTGTCGCTGTCGGTGGGCCGGATCTGCTGGCTGAGGCCGCCCGGGTCGTAGCCGTAGGCGCCCAGCAGCGAGACGAAGCGCTCGGCCGCCCCGATGGCCGTTCCACCCAGGTACTGCTGGCCGGCGGCGCCGTCGATGGACCAGCCGGTAGGCTGGTTGAGGCGCGAGATCTCGGCGTTGACGAAGAAGAACGCCTTGTCGCGCAGGATCGGACCGCCGAGGCGGAAGCCGTACTGCTTCTCGTCGAAGGTGCCGAGCTCGGGGAAGTCCTTGGGGCCGTCCCCGACCAGGCTGTCGTCCCGGTAGTAGCCGTAGACGGACCCCCGGAACTGGTTCGATCCGCTGCGGGTGATGGCGTTGATGCCGCCGCCGGAGAAGCCGCCCTGACGGACGTCGAAGGGCGAAATCACGAGCTGCAGCTCCTGTAATGCGTCGAGGCTGATGGGCTGGGTTTCGGTCTGGCCGCCCGGTGTGCCGGTGGCGGCGAGGCCGAAGACGTCGTTGTTCACCGCGCCGTCGATCTGGATGTTGTTGTACCGGTTGTTGCGGCCGGCGACGCTGATCATGGAGGCGCCGTCCTGATCAGGGATGATGGAGATCAGGGGATTGGTGCGCGCGAAGTCCTGCAGCGAGCGGCTGATAGTGGGGAGCTCCTCGATCTGGCGCTCGGTCACGTTGCTGGCGGCACCCATGCGCGACGGGTTGATGAGGGGGTTGGACTCCCCCACCACGGCGATCTCACCTGTCACGGCTTCCAGGTTGAGCTCGAAGTCGAGCGCCGTGACCTCACCGAGGCGCACGAAGACGTCGGTCTTCTCCTGGGTCCGGAAGCCCGGCATGCTGATGGTCACCGTGTAGGGACCGCCGGCGACCACGTTGGCGATGGAGAAGCGTCCCTCGGCGTCGGCACTCGTGGTGTACCGAGTCCCCGTCGTGGTCAGGACCGCGGTGACGGACGCACCGGCGACGGGGTCCTGATTCGGGTCAACGACCACTCCTTTGAGGGCCCCGGTCGTCACTCCTTGGGACAGGACGACGCCGGACACCAGCAGCGCCGCCACGCAAAACAATCCTATGCTCACACGCCTCATACCATCTCTCCTCCCTCCTAAGATTTGCACGTCGGGAACCGGCTCTTGCAACCGTCTCCCCTGAAGTACCGACAGAATACAAGAGTTTTTCGATGTTGTGAGACCTGCGGGGGCGGCGAGCCGGTAAAGCCTGGATGAAGTGCGCCGGAGCCCGTCGACGAAGGTCGGAGCGCACCGGGTTAGGATGGCTGCGTGGAAACGATTCCGGTCCTGGAAGGTCACCTCGTGGTCCTGGACAACGGCGCGGCCGGCAGGCTCGGCGAGCTCCTCCGGGGGCTCGGCGTCGAGCCGCCCCTGGCGGTGGCGAGCAGCACCACGGTCGGGCCGCTCTACGGACGTCGCTGTGCGGATCTGCTGGAGGCGCCCTGGCTGGAGCTTCCGGACGGCGAAGCTCACAAGCGCTGGAGGGAGGTGGAGGGCCTGTGCGCGCACTGGCTGCGAGTGGGGCTTCACCGGGGCCAGAGCGTGCTGGCAGTCGGGGGTGGGGTCGTCACGGACACGGTCGGTTTTGCAGCGGCCGTGTATCTCCGGGGTGTGGCGTGGGTCGCGGTTCCCACGACCCTGCTGGCCATGGTGGACGCTGCGGTGGGGGGCAAGACCGGTGTGAACCTCCCCGAGGGGAAGAACCTCGTGGGCGCCTTCTGGCCGCCGCGCTTGGTCGTGGTGGATGTTGCGACCCTGGCCACTTTGCCGGAGCGCGAGCTGCGGGCGGGGCTTGTGGAGGTGGTCAAGTCGGCGTGGATCTCCGACCACGGCCTCCTCGACCTTCTCGATCCCCCGCCGCGCCGGGTGGGTGACCTCGATGCCGAGGGGTGGGCGGAGGTCGTGGGCCGCTCGATCCTGGTGAAGGCTGCCGTGGTCGCGGCGGATGAGCGCGAGCACGGCGCGCGCAAGGCCCTCAATCTCGGCCACACGCTGGGCCATGCCCTCGAAGCGGCGACGTCATATGAGCGCTTTCTCCATGGCGAAGCGGTGGCCTGGGGCCTGCGCGCGGTGACGCTGCTGGCTCGCCGTCGCGGGGTGCTGTCGGTGGCCGGCGGCGACCGCTTGACCGCCGTCCTGGACGGCGTGGGGCCCCTCCCCGAAATCTCGGACCTGGATCCCAACGCCGTGCTCCGGCATCTCGCTCGGGACAAAAAGCGGGACGATCTCGGTGTTGGCTGGGTGCTCCCCACGGACGACGGCGTGCTTCTCGACCAGCGCGTCGGCTCAGACGAGGTGCGAGAGATCCTGGAGGAGCTGCGCTAGATGCGTTCCGGGGAAGACAGAGCGGGGTCCAGGCACCATTGGACGTTGGGATTGCCAGAGACGATGCCAGGCGCCCTTTCGGATGAAGCGATGTGGGTACCACCGAATCAAGACGGGGTGCCTGGCACCGGCACTGACGTCGCGAAGCCCATCGACGGTGCGCCTGGCACCGAGGATCGCCATGCGATAGGATGGGCTTTCCGATGAGCGTGAACCCCGGCCAGATCACAGCGGTCCCGGCATCATCCGGGGACCGCCTCCCCCACGAGCCGGAGGCCGAGCGCGCCGTCCTGGGCGCGATCCTCCTCGACCCCGGCGCGCTCCTGCAGGTGCTGGAGAAGCTCGCGGGCGGCGAGTTCTATCTCGAGGCGCATCGGATCACGTACCAGGCTTGTGTCACGCTGCACCAGAAAGGACAGGCGGCGGATCTTCTCACCGTCACCAATCACCTCCGGGAGGAGGGGAAGCTGGAGCGGGTCGGCGGCGCCTCGTATCTGTCGTCCCTGGTGGACGTCCTGCCCGACGTCGCCAACGTGGCTCACTACGCCGAGATCGTCCACGACAAGCACGTCAAGCGCCGGCTGATCTCCGCCGCCCAACGGATCCTCACCACCTGCACCCTCGACCAGGGAGGGGCGCGCGAAGCCGTGGAGGTGGCTCAGCGGGACGTGTACACCATCGCCGAGGACACACTGTCCGGGGGCCTGGTGCACATTCGCGGCCTCGCCGAGCGCGAGCTCGGCAACCTCGCGGCCAGCCGCAGCAGCCACTCCACGCTCACCGGCATCGACACCGGGATCGTCCGCCTCAACGAGCTGACCTCGGGGCTGCAGCGCAAGGACCTCGTGATCCTGGCCGCCCGTCCGGCCATGGGCAAGACCTCCCTGGCGCTCAACATCTGCGCCCACGCTGCGCTCCAGGGCGGCGTCAAGGTGGCGGTCTTCTCGCTCGAGATGGCTGCGGAGCAGCTCGTGCGCCGCCTCCTGGCTTCGGAGGCCAGGGTGGATCAGCGTCGGTTGGCCACCGGCTACCTGGCGAAGTCGGACTGGCCCAAGCTGGAGATGGCGGCCCAGTCCCTGGAGGATGTGAGCATCTGGATCGACGACGCCCCGGGGGCCACCGTGCTCGAGATGTCGGCCAAGGCACGCCGTTTGAAGCAGGAGCACGGGCTGGATCTGGTCATGGTCGACTACCTGCAGCTCATGTCTGGCGGCGGCAGGTTCACCAGCCGCAACGAGGAGGTGTCGGCGATCTCCCGGGGCCTCAAGGGCATGGCCAAGGAGCTCGACGTGCCCATGCTGGTCCTGTCACAGCTCTCCAGGCAGCCGGAGCGGCGCGGGGGCGACCACCGGCCGCAGCTCTCCGATCTCCGCGAGTCCGGGTCCATCGAGCAGGACGCGGACGTGGTGCTGTTCATCGTCCGGCCTTCCCAGTACGACTCCGACGTCGAGGACCCCCGCAAGGCGGAGCTGATCATCGCCAAGCAACGCAACGGTCCGGTGGGCCAGATCGACCTCGTCTTCCAGCACGAGTACACGCGCTTCGAGAATGCCGACTTCGGTCACGACGATCAGGACGCTCCCTGGTAGCGGTCCCGCCCGTGACCCAACCATCACAGGTCTCTACTCCGTAAACAGGGGCAACGTGGCGAATCGGGACGAGTGTGAAAGAATGCTAGCCGTGACTGTGGGCAGGCATCGGACGTTCGGCGGAGGCGATTCATGATCGGATGGCTCGACCGCTTCGGGCAGGTGTTCATCAATGCCTTCGAGGAGCTGGGTCGATTCTTCTACATCATGGCGCAGTCGCTGGAGTGGACCCTGCGGCGGCCCTTCGACTTTCGGGAGTGGCTGCGCCAGATGGTGCGGGTGGGATGGGACACCATCCCGGTGGTGTTCCTGACCTGCATGTTCACCGGCATGGTGCTGGCCCTGCAGACCTTCCGCGGGTTCGAGCGCTTCCACGCCGAGGGCTTCGTGGGTTCGGTGGTCGCTCTGTCCCTGACCCGTGAGCTCGCGCCGGTCCTGACCGGGCTCATGGCCGCCGGTCGGGTGGGCTCGGCCATGGCCGCCGAGCTCGGGTCCATGCGGGTCTCCGAGCAGATCGACGCCCTCTACGCCATGGCCACGGAGCCGGTGCACTTTCTGGTGGTGCCGCGGGTGGGAGCGTCGATCCTGATGCTGCCGCTGCTCACCCTGTGGGGCGATGCGGTGGGCATCTTCGGCGGCTGGCTGGTGGCGGTCGGCCTGTTCCGCGCCAACAGCTTCCTGTACATGGACCGCACCTTCCAGTTTCTGGAGGTCAACGATGTGACCTCGGGCCTCATCAAGGCCGCGGTGTTCGGCCTCATCCTGTCGGTGACCGGCTGCTCGAAGGGGTTCTACACCACGGGCGGCGCCGAGGGCGTGGGTCGCTCCACCACCACCGCCGTGGTGCTGGGCTCCCTGTACATCCTGATCTCCGACTTCTTCCTGACCAAGATCCTGTTCTGATCATGGCAGCCACCGCGACCGAGCCCAAGATCAGCGTCATCGGCCTCGTCAAGTCGTTCGGGGACAAGCACGTCCTGCGGGGCATCGACCTCGAGGTCATGCCCGGGGAGTCGGTGGTTGTGGTGGGGGGCTCGGGGGCGGGCAAGACGGTCTTTCTGAAGCACCTGATCGGGCTCCTCCAACCCGACGAGGGCCATGTGGTCGTGGCGGGGGTGGATCTCACGCTCGCGTCGCCCAAGGTCGCCCTCGACCTGCGCAAGCGCTTCGGCATGAGCTTCCAGGAGGGCGCCCTGTTCGACTCCATGACGGTGTTCGACAACATCGCGTTCCCCATCCGCCGCCACACCACCGCCATCCCGGCGGAGGTGACCGAACGCGTCCACGAGTGTCTCCACCTGGTGCGCCTGGCCGACGTCGAGGACAAGTTTCCAGCCGAGCTCTCAGGCGGCATGCGGCGGCGGGTGGGATTTGCCCGGGCCATCGCCCTGGAGCCTGAGATCTTGCTCTTCGACGAGCCCACCACCGGCCTCGATCCGGTGAACACCGCGGCCATCGCCAGGGTGATCAACCAGCTCCGAGGCGAGCTCAACGTGACCGCGGTGACCATCACCCACGACATGGCCCTGGCCTTCCACATCGCGGATCGCATCGCCATGATCCGCAACGGCACGATCCTCGCCCTGGCCGAGCCCGCGGCCTTCAAGGAGATTGATGACTCCTACGTGCAGGCCTTCCTGCATGGCGAGGTTCCGGAAGAGGAGGGGGAGGAGACGCTATGACCCCGGCAGCCAAGATCGGTCTGTTCATGATGATCGCGCTGGTGATCCTGGGCGCGTTCATCATCAAGATCCAGGACATTCCGATAGGAGAGCGGGGAGAGCGGCTGCAGGTCAAGGTCCTGCTGCCCTCCGCCGTTGGCATCGACAAGAAGGCCACCGTGCGCATCGCCGGCGTCAGGGTGGGCAAGGTGGAGGCGGTGCACCTGGCGGGCGCCGAGGCCGAGCTGGTGCTTTCCCTGGAGCCCGACGTGACCCTGCACCGGGGGGCGACGGCGCGGGTGGCGAGCATGGGGATGCTCGGCGAGAAGTACGTGGAGCTGTCGCCCGGCCCCTCCTCCGAGCCGGCCCTGGCGTCGGGGACCCAGATCCAGGGCACGGTGCCCCCCACGTTCGACGACGTGATGAAGGTGGCCACCCAGGTGGGAGGCGACGTCAAGCAGGTGACCGAGGCCCTCAGGGAGTCCATGGGGGGGCAGCAGGGGGCGAAGAAGATCGACCAGATCATGGAGAACGTCCGCCAGCTCACCGCCGACCTCAAGACCCTGGTGGCCGAGAACCAGGCCAACGTGAACGCCACCACCGCGAACTTCAGGGAGTTCTCCGCCAGCCTGCGCGATGAGCTGCCCAAGATCGCGGACCGCCTGGTGCATCTTTCCGACCAGCTCAACGAGGTCGTCGCGGCCAACCGGGAGAACGTCACGGCGTCCCTGGAGAATGTCCGCGAGCTTTCCGGCCGTCTCCGCACCACTGCCGACAACCTCAACGAGATCACCGGCAAGATCGCCTCCGGCGAGGGCACCATCGGCAAGCTGGTCAACGACGACGAGACCGTGGACAACCTCAACAAGACCCTGAACAACGTCTCAGCCGGGGTGCAGACCCTCAACGAGTCCCTGGGCCGCGCGGGGCGCTGGAAGCTCGACATGAAGGCCGAGACGACGGAGCTGGCGTCGGTGAGCGAGACCCGCTCCACCTTCGGCTTCGACCTGTGGACCACCGACCGGCGGTTCTACCGTATCGACGGCGTCGACACCCCCTTCGGGGTCAGCCGCACCAAGACCCAGACCGTGACCACGTTGTACCCGGACGGAAGCCAGGACTCCCACACCACCACCACCACGACCGTGGAGAACAAGATCGCCTTCAACGCTCAGATCGGCTACCGCGTGCTGCCCGACACCATCGTGCGAGCCGGGCTCTTCGAGTCCAAGGGGGGCGTCGGCATCGACTACGAGGTCCCGCTGAGTGAGCGGCGCCCCCTGGTGCTGTCGCTGAACGCCTACGACTTCAACCGGGAGGACAACCAGGACCTGCACCTGCGCTTCGAGGGCCGCTACTTCCTCACCCCTCACCTCTTCCTGACCGCAGGCTGGGACGACCCCATGGTGTCGGAGAGCTCGTCCGTGCTCATCGGTGGTGGCGTGACGTGGCGCGATGAGGACGTCAAGTACAGCCTCGGTCTGGCGGGCAGCGCGGCGCACTGAGCCGGGGGTGGGAGCCGATGGTGGCTGACACCGTCTACTTCTGCACCTCCTGCGGGCACGAGTCCGCGAAGTGGCTCGGTCAGTGCCCCGGGTGCGGCGAGTGGAACAGCTTCCGGGAGCAGCCGTCAGCGCCGCGGCACCGATCCAGGAGCCCACGCCGGAGCGGGGAGCCGATTCCGGTGACCGAGGCCGTGGCCACCACCACGGCGCGCGTGCTCACGGGCATGGAGGGACTCGACCGGGTGCTCGGCGGCGGCCTCGTGCCCGGCAGCGTGGTCCTGGTGGCGGGCGAGCCCGGCGTCGGCAAGTCCACGCTGCTGCTCCAGATGGCGGCCGCGTTGGCGCACGGCGGCAAGCCGGTCCTCTACGTCTCGGCCGAGGAGTCGGCCGCCCAGGTGGCTTTGCGCGCCCAGCGGCTCGACGTCCTGAACCCGGACCTGCTCCTGCTCGCCGAGACCTCCTGCGAGGCGGTGGAGGGTCGGATCGAGGAGCTGTCTCCGAGCCTGGTGGTGATCGACTCCGTCCAGACCATGGAGGTGGAGGACGCGGACGGGGTCGCCGGATCCGTGGGCCAGGTGCGGCAGGTGGCGGCTCGCTTCCAGCACTTGGCCAAGGCTCGCGCCGTGCCCGTGCTCCTCGTCGGCCACGTGACCAAGGAGGGCGTGATCGCCGGGCCCAAGCTCCTCGAGCACCTGGTGGACGTGGTCATGGCCCTCGAGGGCGAGCCGGGACACGACCTGCGGGTGCTCCGCGCGGCCAAGAACCGCTTCGGCACCGTGGCCGAGATGGCCCTGTTCGCCATGGGGGAGGGCGGGCTGGAGCCCGTGCGCAATCCCTCGGCGTGGTTGCTCGAGGACCGCCAGGCGGAGTCGGCCGGGTCCGTGGTGGCGGCAGTCCTCCAGGGGCAGGCGCCGCTGCTCATCGAGGTCCAGGCCCTGGTGGCGCCCTCGCCCCTCGCCACGCCGCGACGGGTGACCCAGGGGTTCGACGCCTCGCGCCTGGCCCTCCTGTTGGCCGTGCTGGAGCGGCGGAGCAACCTGCGCTTCGCCGACAAGGAGGTGTTCGTCAACCTCGCGGGCGGCCTGGTGGTGCGGGAGCCGGCTTTGGACCTGGCGGTGGCGACGGCGCTGGTCTCCTCGGTGCTGGACCGTCCCCTGCCCGCCGATCTGGCGGTGTTCGGCGAGGTCGGGCTGCTGGGCGAGGTGCGGGCGGTGAGCCGCGCTCCAGAGCGGGTGCGGGAGGCCCGGGCCCTCGGCTTCGCTCGGGTGGCGCTGCCGGCGCGCAGCGCCTCGAGCGAGCTCGAGCTGCCGGCGCTGGCGGTGGCCACGGTGGCCGACCTGGTCGGGCTCCTGGCCCAGGGTTAGCCCTTGGCCGAGGCCTCCTCGCTGAGCCGCAGGTAGGTCTCCGGGTAGGCGCCGTAGAAGGCCATGGCGGGCTCCAGCTGGGCGAGGGGGATCTGGTCGTTGACGGTGTGGGAGTGCACCTCGTCCGCGGGGCCGAAGCCGACGGTGGGGATGCCGTACCTCCCGGCGGTGGTGCACCCGTTGGACGAGAACGCCGAACGGTGGATGCGCGGCTCCCGGCCCAGCACCTTCTCCGCGGTGGCCATGGCGGCCCGCACGGCCGGCGCCTCCTCTGCGGTCTCCCAGGCCGGGAAGAACTTCTCGGTGGGGTAGGAGAAGCCGCGCCAGGAAGGCTGGTCGTAGTCCAACAGGCGCACCGCCGCGCCGGCTGCGACGACCTCGGGGAGATCCTGGATCTGGGCCAGGGCCTCCTCTCGACTCTCACCGATGGTGACGCGGCGGTCCACGTACAGGGTGCACTCGTCGGGGATGGCGGTCAGCGACGGCGACCGCGAGGAGATGCCGGTCACCGCGATGGAGCCCGCCCCCAGCCAGGGGTGGCTGGGCGACAGGCGGTGGTGGAGCCGTTCCAGGGCGCCGACGATGGGGAACATGGCATAGATCGAGTTCTCGCCCCGATCGGGCTGGGAGCCATGGGTGGAGACGCCGTGGGTGGTGATCTCGATCTCCATGCGCCCGCGTTGACCGCGGCAGACGCCGAGATGGGAGGGCATGGAGATGACGATCACCTCGGGCCTGAGCTCCGCCTCCTCGATCAGGTACTGCCAGGCCAGGCCGACGCAATCCTCGCCGTTGACCGTGGCGATCACCCAGGCGGTGATGTCGTCGGGGAGGCCCAGGCGCCCCGCCAGGGCCACGCCGTGCACGGTCGCCGCGAGCCCGCCCTTCTGGTCGGAGGCGCCGCGTCCGTACAGGACCCCGTCCGAGATGACTCCCCGGAAGGGGTCGTAGCGCCAGCGGATGGGGTTGGAGATCCCCACCGTGTCGACGTGGGAGTCGAACGCGAGGACGCGGGGTCCCGAGCCCAGGCGGCCGAGGACGTTTCCCATGGCGTCGAGGTGGACGTCCTGGTAGCCCAGCTCCTCCATCTCCCTCGCCACGCGCTCACAGGCGAGGCGTTCGCCACGGCTGGGGGAGGGCAGAGTCACCAGGTCGCGCAGAAAATCGACGCATCGTGGTGCGACCTCGGACGCCAGCCTGACGAGATGTGGATCGAGGCTCGGCGAGATGCCCGCCTTCTCTTCCATGGAGCGAACCTCCTTGCAATGGGAATTTTTTCACAATCTCATCACGAAGGAAAGAGAAGGATCGGCCTCAGGCACGAGGTCCGAAGATCGCCGTGCCCACGCGCACCATGGTGGCGCCTTCGGCGATGGCCACCTCGAAGTCGTGGCTCATGCCCATGGACAGATGGGGCAGGGCGGTCCCCAGGGTCTGCTGGAGGTCGTCGCGCAGAGCCCCTAGGGCGGCGAAGTGCGGCCGCGATGCCTCCGGATCCTCATGGAAGGGGGGAACGGTCATCAGCCCCCGGAGCTCGAGCTGGGAGCAGGCCATCACCGTCCGCGCCAGGTCCCCGGCCCCCGCCGGGATCACGCCGGCCTTCTGGCCCTCCCCGCCGACGTTGACCTCCAAGAGCACCGGCAGTCGCCGTCCCGGCCAATCCCGGTCCAGGAGCAGCTCCAGCCGCTCCACCAGCTCCGGTCGGTCGATAGTGTGGATGACGTCGAAGAGAGCCAGCGCCGGTCCCGCCTTGTTGCGTTGCAGGGGACCGATCAGGTGCCAGAGCGCTGCGGGTACGTGCTCCTTCTTGGACGCGGCCTCCTGGACGCGGTTCTCACCGAGATCGGTCGCCCCTGCCCGTACCGCCGCCGCCACCACCGCCGCGGGGAATGTCTTGCCCACCGCGATGAGCGTCACGTCGGTCGGCTCCCGACCGGCTTCGTCGCAGGCGTGTTCGATGCGCCGCCTGATGTGAGCCAGGCGGTCGCGGATGGGACCGGCCTCCTCGGCCACCTTCGTGCCCTCAGCCGGTCGACGTCTCCGATGAGGCGTCGTCGAGGATGTCGGGGAGAAAGAGGATGCGGTGGCAGTGCTCGCAGGCGATGAGCTCGTCGCAGCGGCGGACCCGCTGCTGGAGATGGGGTCGCAGCGCGAAGTGGCAGACCGAGCACGAGCCGTCCACCACCGCCGCGACGGCTGTCCCGCGCTTGCTCTCCAGCAGGCGGTGGAAGCGGGCGCGATGCTTGGGAGAGAGCTCGGCTTCCTTGCTGTGCGCCGCCTCGGCGAGGCCGTGGATCGACTGCTTGAGCTCCGACTTGCGCCCCTCCCAATGATCGACCACCTGACGATGCTCTTCCTCCTCCTCGGGTCGGGAGGACCGCCGGGTCTCGATCTCCGAGTTGAGCTCGGCGATGGTGTTCTCCAGCTCCTCACGCCGCGCCAGGATGTCGTTGAGGGCCTTGGTGGCGTAGTCGATCTCCGAGATGACGGCCGTGAACTCCCGCTCGTTGGTGACGATCGCCTTCTGCTTCTGGAAGTGCTCCAGCTCCAGGCGCCACTCGTCCTCCCGCTTGCGGATCTCTTGGAGCTCCTGGGAGTGGACCTCCACATGGCCTTCCATCTCCTCGAGCTCGAGCTCCCGGTCGCGGTTCTGCTCCTGGAGCTGCTCGACCTCGGGGGGAGGAGTCTGTCGTTCGCGGATGGCCTCGGCAATCTGGTTGTAGATCTGCTGGAGCTGGACCAACAAGATGAGCTCGTGTCGTGCGCTTTCCAAGGCTCCTCCTCGTGCGCCGGCGGGCCATCGCCGGGTCGGTATCGTATCGCGTCGCCGCCGGAGGGACAAGCCGACGCGAAAGATGGCACATGGTTTCGCCAGAGGAAGGCCGGTGGATGCCGATGCCGCTCCCGTCTCTCTCCCTTCGTGCTGATCTCAGGATCTCCTCAGGAACAGGAAGAAGTCGGCGGGAGTGATGGGCCCACCAGGATTCGAACCTGGGACCATCCGGTTATGAGCCGGCGGCTCTCACCACTGAGCTATGGGCCCGCGGCGATCCTAGCGCGACGTCCAGTGGGGGGCAAGGGCCCGCGTGTGCTAAGTGACTGCGCGGTGAGGGAATTGGCGGTTCCACGAGGAACGAGAGACAACGAGGGCCGCCATCTGGCGGCCCCCGGTGTCCGTCGTGTCGCGCAAGATCACCCCGCACCCTCCGAGAAGGGCTTGAGGAGATGAGCCCGCGACGGATGCCGCAGCTTGCGCAGCGCCTTGTACTCGATCTGGCGGATCCGCTCACGGGTGACGTTGAAGGTGCGCCCCACCTCTTCGAGGGTGTGCTCGGTTCCGTCGCCGATGCCGAAGCGCAGCTTCAGGACCTGCTCCTCACGCGGCGTCAGCGACTTCAGCACCGTCTCGGTGTGGTCCTTCAGGGTGCGCATGATGACCGCCTCGATGGGCGACACGGAGCTGGTGTCCTCGATGAAGTCGCCGAGGTGGGAGTCCTCCTCCTCGCCGATGGGCGTCTCCAGGGAGATCGGCTCCTGGGAGATCTTGTGGATCTTGCGCACCTTGCTCACCGGCATCTCCATGCGCACCGCGATTTCCTCCACGGTGGGTTCGCGGCCGAGCTCCTGGACGAGCATGCGCGTGGTGCGCGTGAGCTTGTTGATGGTCTCGATCATGTGGACCGGAATGCGGATGGTCCGCGCCTGGTCGGCGATGGCGCGGGTGATGGCCTGGCGAATCCACCACGTGGCATAGGTGGAGAACTTGTAGCCGCGGCGGTACTCGAACTTGTCCACCGCCTTCATCAGCCCGATGTTGCCCTCCTGGATGAGGTCCAGGAACTGCAGCCCGCGGTTGGTGTACTTCTTGGCGATGGAGACCACCAGGCGCAGGTTGGCGACGATGAGCTCCTGCTTCGCCCGATCCGTCTGGGACTCCCCCCGCCGGACCTCGTTCAGGAGCCCCTTGAGCCGCTCGTAGGGGACCTCGAAGCGCTCTTCCAGCCGGACCAGCTCCTCCTCGTAGCGCTCGATACGCGCCGCGTAGAACTGGCGTCGCTCCACGTTCCGCTCGTGCTGCAGCTTCTTGCGGTCCTTGCTGATGGTCTGGATGGGGATGGTGAACTGACGTTCCACCTCGCCCAGGAAGGTCAACAGCCGGTTGCGGGTGCTGGTGGTGAAGTCGGCCTTCCGCACCAGGATAGCGATCTCAGCCGTGTTGGCGTCGATCTTGTCGGACAGCTCCTGGTAGCGCTTACCGCTCTGCTTGCAGCGGCGGAGCCGGCGCTTGAGCTCGCGGGACTCGTCGTCCAGGTTGTTGATGGTGGCGAACAGGCGCAAGCCCTCCCGGACCCGCTCCTCGGCCTTTTCATCGAGCTGGGCGGTATGGCCCTGCAGCAGCTCCCGCATGCCCCGGCGCTCGCGACGGGCCTGCTCGTTGGTGCGCAGGAACAGCTCTAAGAGCTCGGTCTCCTTGGACAGCGCGATGAAGACCCGGGCCTCGCCGGCCTCGATGCGCTGCGCGATCTCGACCTCGCCCTCCCGATCCAGCAGCTTCACCGTCCCCATTTCGCGCAGGTACATGCGCACCGGGTCGTTGGTCTTCTCCAGCTGGACGGTGGCGGGCCGACCATCGTTCTTGCCGTTGTCGTCGGACGACGATTTGTCGCTCGTCGAGGACCGCTCCGAGTCACGGTCCCCGTCGGAGTCCTCGCTGTCCGAGTCGACGACGTCGATGTCGAGCTCGCTGAGGCGCATGTAGATGTCGTCCAGCTCCTCGGCGATGCTCGTCACCTCTTCCGGCAGGTTGTCATACAGCTCCTCGTACATGATGAAGCCGCGTTCCTTGCCGGCCTGAATGAGCTTTCCCAGCTCGGGGTACTTTTCCTCGATCTGCACGCGCAAATCCTCCCTACCAGAGGTTTGTGGGTGGGGCGACCACGGGGATGTCATTGCCGTCGACAGTCCGACCCGCGGCGCGTGTCATACAACACCCGAATGCCGATAGAGCTTCCGGCACGCGCTGAATCACCTACTGGCATCCAAAGCGTTGTGGTACAGGGCAGGCACTCTCCGTTTCTCAACGGGGGCGAAGACCGGCCTCCTCTTCGCCTCGGTTCAATATGGGCCCTCCTCTCGGGTTTGGCAACCCCTTGCCCGGCCGAGTGTTGTCCAACACCAACCCTATTGTGTCGTTCTCAGCAAAATGAATACGCCTGGGCCACACCGGGACCGGCCCCGGTCCCGCGAGCCTCAGATCTCGGCGCGGCGCGAGCGCAGGGCGCGCAGATCGTTCTGGAGGGTCGCCACCCGGTCGTCGTCGCCGGCGCGCTCCGCCTCCTGGATCGCGGTGGTAAGCGCATGAGCCTGCCGGCGCCACTGCTCGTGGAGGGTCAGACGCAGGTGCTTCTTGATGGTGTCGTCGGTCAGCGGCGGCGCCTCGGAGGTGGTGACGCGAGCCAGCAGCTCCACCAGCTCCTGGTCCGCCGTGTGCTGGAGCAGCCAGCGGGAGAAGTCCTCGGGTGGAGGCTCCGGTCCGCCGTGGCAGGCGCGTACCATCTCCAGCAGGCGCACGACCCGGGGATCGCTGCGCAGCACGGGCTCCAGCTGCTCGGCAATGACGCGGCGCCATGACCGACCGCCCTCCAGGACGATACGAACCAGCATTGACTCGCCGCTGGGGATGGCGGGCGGTGCGGTCCGCATGACCCCGCGGCCGGGGGCCGGGCCCGCGTGGCGCGCGAGGTCGCGGAGCACCTCCTGGGAGAAGCCCAGACGCAGGGACAGCTCCATGAGCAGCTCGTTGCGGGTGTGGGGATCCGCCGCTGCGCCCACCAGCTCGGCCAGCTCGGCCCCCGCCCGCTGCCGCTGCGCCGGTCCCTCCGGCAGATCGGAGAGCAGGAACGGGATCGGGCCGATGGCCCCTTCCAGGAGGCTGGCCATGGCGTCGGGCCCGCCCTCCCGAACGATGTCGTCGGGGTCCCGCCCGGGTGGCAGCTCGACGATGGCCACCGCCACCCCCGCCTCGAGGAGCACACGGATCCCGGTGGTGGCGGCCCTCCGCCCCGCCGCGTCGCCGTCGTAGCACAGGATCGCCTTCGGCTCACTGCCGTGCTCCGCCGCCCCCAGCTCTCGGCGCAGCACCCGCGCGTGGTCCGGCGTCAGGGCGGTGCCCAGTGTGGCGACTGCATGTCCCACGCCCGCCCGATGCAGCGAGAGGCAGTCGAAGTAGCCCTCCACCACCACCACCGCGCGGAGACTGCGGATCTCGGCGCGGGCACGGTGCAGGCTGAACAGTGTGGAGCGCTTGTGGAAGAGGGTGCTCTCCGGGCTGTTCAGGTACTTGGGCTCGCCGTCGCCCAGGATCCGCCCGCCGAACCCCACCAGGGACCCGTCCGCACCCTGGATGGGGAAGGTGATGCGTTTGCGGAAGCGATCGTAGGGGGACTTCCCCGACTCGGGTTGAACGGACAGGCCGGCGGTGATCAGGGCTCCCTGGGGGTGGCTGCGGAGCAGGTGGTCGGTGAGCCGGCGCCACTCGTCGGCCGCCCAACCGAAGCCGAACTCGGCCCACGTGCCCCCGTCGAAGCCACGCCGCTCCAGCTCCCTGCGGGCGGAGGCGCCGCCTGCCCCTGCCAGCTCCTCCCGGAAGAAACGCTCGGCCTCCTCGAGCAGGCCGCGGATGCGGTCCTTCTCGTCCCGGCGCCGGCGCGCCTCAGGACTGCGCGGCTCCAGGTGCACGCCGAAGCGCTGCGCCAGCTTCGCCACCGCCTCGGGGAACGACAGCCGCTCGGTCTCCATGACGAAGCGGAACACGTCGCCTCCCCGATGACAGCCGAAGCAGTAGTAGAGGCCCTTGTCGGGGTCCACCGAGAAGGACGGCGTCTTCTCGTCGTGGAAGGGGCACAGCCCCTCGTAGGTGCGGCCCCGCCGGCGCAACCGGACGTGCTCGCCCACCACCTCGGCCAGGTCGGCCGCCTGCCGCACCCGGTCCACTGTTTCCCCGCCCAGCTCGAAGTCCATCACCCGGCATTGTACCGAGTTGTCGCCCGGCCCCAGGGATGTCGAGACATGAGCAGAGCAGCTCGAGCTCGTGGCTCGATGGCTATGGGAGCGTCGGTGGGCATGCCGTAAGGATCTCTCGTGCCGTCCGTGCCACAGCGACCGTTTAGGTCAGGTGGCGGGACTGTCTGCCTTCGACACGGGGACGTGGGTGTCGAGTGCCCGGAGAGGGGCCGTCCTCACGGACCCGCGGTCGGGGGCCGGTCGGCGGCGGCGGACTCGAGCTTCGATCGCAGCTCTGGTGCGACGTCGATGGCGCCGCTGGTCGCGGCCGCCAGGAGACGTCGCGCCAGCCCGCGCCGCTCGGCGACGATCTGCCCGATGACCGCCTTCGGCGCACCGCACAAGCGCGAGGTCTCGATCTGGAGGGAAGCGCGCTCGAACGCCTGCAGCGCCACGATGGGGTCGGCGCTGGGGTCGTCGGGTGGATGGCGCAGGGCGCGCGCCATCTCGTACTGCTCGGCCGCGGCACAGTACTGCCGCTCCTTGAGGAGGATGTTGGCCAGGTTGTGCCGCAGCTCCGGGTGCCCCGGGAGCGCTTTCACCGCACGCTCGAGGGCGTGCTGAGCGGCCGTCAGGTCTCCCCGTCTGGCGTACATGCCAGCGAGCGTGTTGTACGCCATGGCGGGGTTGGTCTCCGCGACCGGGATCCGCAGGATTCCATACAATGCGGCGGCGATGGCGGCGGCGGTGAAGAGGGTGCGCCAGGACCGCCGCGCCGCCACGTCGATGGCCCAGTCGAGGGTGACCGCGGCGAACAGGATGTAGAGCGACACCGCCGGCACCCGATAACGGCCGAAGACGAAGAACAGGATCACCGACGTGGCCGAGCCCACAAGTGCGAGCGCCAGCATGGGCGCCGCCGGCCTGCGCCGGAAGAGGAACATCCCCGGGATGGCGAGGGCGGCGAGCATGCCGAAGGAGACGGGTGCAGCCCACAGCGCCGGGCTGAGCTCGCGATAGACGCGGTAGTCGATGACGTCCGTGATCTCCGCGTCGCTGTGGAACAGGAATGCCTTCTTCGCCAGCAAGCGTGCCCAGCCTGCGGGGTCCTCCCTGATCTCCGCGAGGCCGCGCCCGAGCCAGTAGCTCGACACCTGGGAAGGTCGGAGCTGGTGGCCCGTCGCCTCCTCCGCCAGCGTCACCGCGTCGTACCGCTCCTGGATCGGATGGCCACGGCCCGGTCGCAGCGAGGCGTAGGTGCCGGAGGCCCCGCGGCGATTGCCGATGTAGAAGTTGGTGCCGCCCTGGTAGGTGGTGGGCACGAAGTCCAGCGCCGCCACTGCGTTGTGCGCGGTGGCCGGGAGGATGCCGAGGGCGATGCCCGTCAGCCACAGGGCGATCCAGCGCGGGGTGGCCCGCCCCCGCCGGTGCTCGATGAGCAGGCCTGCAAAGAGGAACGCGAGCACGATCAGGACGTTCCCACGCACCAGGCAGAGCAGGCCGAACGCCAGGCCGCAGGCCAGCCAGCGCCAGTCCGTGCCGTGGTCGAGCGCGGAGAACAGCAGGAGGAGCGCGATGCTGGTGAGGAGAACCGCAAGGGTCGTCTTGAGGAGGAGGGTCTGGTACATGAGGTAGGGGCCGAAGAGCAGGGTGAGGCCGGCGGCGAACCAGGCCACTCTCTGGCTCTTCGACACCCTCCAGGCCAGCAGGAGGACGAGCACCACGTTGACGGCGCCGAGGACGCTCTGGATGGCGAGCACTGCCGTGATTCGTTCACCCACCGCTGCAAACAGCGCGGCCAGGAGGTAGGGATAGAGGGGTGCGAAGTAGAAGGCATCCTGACCCACGAGGCCCTGGTGCAGGATGGACTCCGCTTCCTGTACGTGGAACGACTCGTCGTTGGTGAGGCCGGTCACGAAGGGGTTGTCCCGGGCGACGGCCAGGAAACCGATCGTCAGGATCAGGGCGACCACGAAGAGGATCGCGAGGTGACGGCGGGAGATCGACGCGCTGCTCATCGTCCGTGCAGCTCCACTGTACCCCGTGAGCGGCTGCGTCTGAACCCGGGGTCCAACCGCCTGCCTACCCGGCGGGGAGTCATTTCCCGCTGTCTCACAGCGTGAGTCGCGCCAGGTTGCAGCTGATGCTCTGGTGGCGGCGCTCGGACGGCGTGGCGACCGGCCTACCCCTTGGGCTTCATCAGCTCCTCGAACGGCGGGTAGCCGTGGAGGGGCTCGAGGTCGACATCGGTGTGGAGGTCGAAGTAGTTGCCGCCGCGCGCCAACCACTCACGCAGCAGGTCCACGGCGAGCGCCTTCTCCCCGAGGTGGGCGGCGATGTAGACCCGGAGTCGAGATCGAGTGGCAGGGGCGGGTCCGTCGCCCGTGAGCTGGCGGTCGATGGCCTCGGCGGCCTCCCGGTTGCCGGTGCGCGCGGCCAGAACGCCCCAGGCGCCCACGGCGAGCACATCATCCGGATGGGCCTCGTACATCGCCCTGGCCAGGGTAGCGGCCTCGTGTGCGCGCCCGGCCAGTACCAGGGAGTCGAGACGAGCGTACGGGCTGATGCCCTCACCGGCGTGGGAGGTGTACCACTCGGAGGCCCTGGTGGCGATGCTGCGAGCAGCGACCGGGTGGCCGTGGGCGCGAAGCTCCAGCGCTGCGGTCAGCATGATGCTGCCGGCGTCGTTCTCGGTGCCGGCGACCTGGAGGGCTTCATCGATCACTCTTGCGACGTCCTCCTCCCGACCGAGGCCCGCCAACGCCCTGACCTGGCCCGTGCGGAGGCGGAGCGAATCGGGGTACATCCGGAGCCCGAAGCGAACTGCCTCGAGCTCGGCTTCGTGCTCGCCGAGCAGATGGTGAGCCTGCGCCGCCAGGTTGATGAGCCAGGCGCCCTGGATCCACGGGCGCAGGTACGCTTGATCGAACCGGTGAATGTTGCCGATGCTGGCGAGCGCGTCCCGCGGTCGGTTGAGACGGTCGGCGAGTATCGCCGCGTCCCACATGTACACGAAGTCCCGGGGCGCCAGGGAGAGCAGCGCCTGGGCCTTGCGAAGACCGAGCAGGTAGCGCAGATCCGCTCGCGCCTCGTACTCCTCCTTCATGAGGAGAGTCGCCGGGGACATCGACCCTTGATTCGCCCGCAACCGTCGTTGCATGGCATCGAACTTGGCGCTGTCGGGTGCGATCCACTTGTACACGAACATGAGCATGACTTGCGGCTGCCAGAAGCGAGGGTCCAGCTCGGCTGCGGTTTCGTAGTGACTGACCGCTACCGGCCAGTCGATCATGGCCACCTTGAGCCCTGCCAGGAACTCGCCGTAGGCCCCGTAGAGCGGCGGCCTGGTCACCCCGCCGACGCCCACTGCCTTGCCCAGGTGCATCAACAGGGCGCTCATAGCCCGCTGGCGGACCCGGTCGATGGCCTTCTCGGGCTGCGCGCGTGGGCCGCGCTCGGGCTCGAGGACATAGATGGGCGTCCCGCTGGCGGGATCGATGATCCGACCTCGCAGCTCGAGCTCGTCTCCAACCGTGTAGATGCTCCCCCATGCCAGGACGCCGGCGCCTGCTCTCCGGGCCGCGGTGCGCAGGTCGGCGTCGTCGCCGGACGGGGCGCTCCGTGGCGCGGGTACCACCGTGACCTCACCCAGCGCTGCGAGACCCTGCGTGACGGCATCGGCCGTCTTGGCGGCGACGGCGTCGAGGAAAGCGTTTCCGGTCGTGTTCTCGAAGGGCGCCACCATCACCCTGGCCGGGTCGAGCGCCGCTGCGGGGTTGCCGGCGAGGCGCTCGCGGAGGAGCCACAGCGCGACTGCCACTGTAGCGGCTGCGGCCACCGCTGTGAAGGCCAGCAGGAGTGTCCGACGAGGTCGCGACTGGGCAGCCGTCACTGCTCTCGCCAGGCGTGGGTCGACATCGCTCACCGCCGCGGCCAGGGCCAGCGCCAGGTCGTGGGCCGAGGACAAGCGGTCCTCGGGACGCTTTTCGAGGCAGCGGGCCACGAGCTGCGCCAGCGCCGGGTTGACGTCACTGGCAAGCGCCTCCACCCTGGCCGGCTCGTCCTTGAGGATCGCGCCCAGGGTGTCCGCCGTCGTGGCGCCGGCAAAGGCCCGCCGGCCGCTGAGCATCTCGTACAGCACGCAGCCGAAGGCGAAGAGGTCCGCCCGCTGGTCGACCTTGAGGCCGCGCACCTGCTCCGGCGCCATGTACCCCGCCGTGCCGAGGATGCTGCCAGCCCGTGTCAATTCGGTCTCGGTGGGCGACTCGGTGGAGGGGCCCTCGTCTGAGGCATCGCTTCTCAGGCTGGCCAGGCCGAAGTCCAGGATCTTCACCGTGCCGTCCGCGGTGACGAAGAGGTTTTCCGGCTTGAGGTCGCGGTGCACGATGCCCTTGCCGTGGGCGGCGGCCAGCCCACGGGCGACCTGGACGGCGACCTGGACCGCCTCCTTCACCGGCAGCGGCCCGCGGGCGATCCGCTCCCTCAGGCTCTCGCCCTCCAGCAGCTCGGTGACCAGGTAGGACACCCCCTCGTGCTCGTCGACGTCGTGGAGGGCGAGGATGTTGGGGTGGTTGAGGGCGGCGGCGGCCCGGGCCTCGTGCTCGAAGCGGCGCACGCGGTCGGGTTCCGAGGCGACCGCGGCAGGCAGCACCTTGAGGGCGACATCGCGCCCCAGGCGGGTGTCCCGGGCGCGGTACACCTCCCCCATTCCGCCCGCGCCCAGGAGCGCGACGACCTCGAACCTCCCCACCCGAGCTCCAGCCAGGTTTTTCTTCGGCGCCACTCACCTCATCCTTTGGGCTTCAGTAGCTCCTCGAACGGTGGGTAGCCACGCAGGGGAGCGAGATAGGGATCCTTGTGGAGATCGAAGTACGCGAAAGAGCCGGGGCCGTGGGCCAGCGCCTCGCGGAGCAGCTCCACGGCGCGCTCGGGCTCGCCGAGCTGGGAGGCGATGGCCGCCCGCCGCCAGTAGATGTTGCCAGCAAGAAGACCCCTGGCGGGAATCTCGGCCAGCTCCCGGTCCATGTCCAGCGCGGTCGCACGGTCGCCGGCGCGTGCCGCGGTGAGTCCCCGGCAGGCCTTCCCCCACATGCTCTGTGGATGAGCCTCGTACAGGGTCCTGGCAAGGTCGGTGGCCTCCTCGTGGCGCCGGGCCATCGTCAGGCACGCGATGCGGGCGACGGGGTTGGCGTCTTCACCGCTGTGCTGGGAGTACCAGTCGGCGCACTGGACGGCGATGCGCTTGGCCTCGTCCGAGTGGCCGTGGGCATCCAGCTCCGCGGCCGCGGTCAGCAGGACGTTGCCGGGGGTCCTGCCCTCCGCGCGCACGAGGAGTGACTCTGCGATCTCGCGGTCCAAATCTGCCACCCGGCCGAGGGCGGCCAGCGCGGCCACCAGGTCCTGGCGCAGCCCGAGCGAGTCGGGGAAGTGCTCCAGTCCCAGGTGGATCGTCTCCAGCTCTGCCTCGTGCTCGCCGAGGAGGTGCTGGGCCTCGGCCACCCGCCGGATCAACCATCCGGCCTGGACCGAGGCCCGCAGATGAGCCCAGTCGAGAGCCACGAGGTTCCCTGCGCAGTCGATGACCTCCCGCGGGTGGTTGATGCCGAGTGCCACGCTCATGACCTCCAGTCGATAGCAGAGATCGTGTGGCGCCAGGGCGAGCAGGGCTCGGCCCTGGCGCAGCGCCTCGATGGGTCGACCGTCGGACAACGCCTCGAAGTGCTGCATCAAGATCCGTTCCGCCTCGCTCATTCGGGGCAGACTGTCGTGCAGGTGGCGACGCAGCTCATCGAGCTTCCCTTCCTGGCCGGTGAACCTGTAGATCATGAGGAGGAAGCTCTGAGGCGCCCAGAACTCGGGGTCGAGCTGGACGGCTCGCTCGACGTGCTCCGCCGCGGCCCGCCAGTCGATGCCGATGGCGGTGGTGGCGGCCACCCACTCCTTGAGGGCGGGGTACAGCGGGGACCTGGTGACCGCGCCGAGGCATCCGGCCCGTCCCAGGTGCATGAGGACCGCGCTCATGGCCTGCTGCCGCACGCGGTCCACAGCGGGGCCGGGTTGCTCGCGCGGACCGTGCTCGGGATCGAGGACGTAGATCGGCGTGCCCTTCGTCGGGTCGGTGATCTGGCCCCGCAGCTCGATGGTGTCGCCGCTCAGGTAGTAGCTTCCCCAGGCGAGCACTCCTGCCCCCGAGGCAATCGCTGCGGTGCGCAGAGCTCTCACGTCGTCGGTCGGTGTGCCAACCGGTACTCGTACCACGTCGATGTCGCCCAGCTCGCCGAGCCCCTGGCTGATGGCGTCGGCCGTTCTCGCGGCGACGGCGTCCAGGGAGCGGTCGCCGGTCATGTTCTCGAAGGGCGCCACCATCACCCTGGCCGGGTCGAGCGCGACCGCGCGAGCGCCGAGACGGCCGCGGAGGAGCCATGCCGTCCCCACGATTGCCAGCACGCCTCCTGCCGCGATGAGGGCGAGGAGGATCCTCCGGCGTGGGCGTGGTTGGGTCCCTGCGACCGCGCTCGCGAGGCGTGGGTCGACGTCGCTGACCGCCGCCGGCAGGGCCAGCGCCAGGTCGTGGGCCGAGGACAAGCGGTCCTCGGGACGCTTTTCGAGGCAGCGGGCCACGAGCTGGGCCAGCGCCGGGTTGACGTCACTGGCAAGCGTCGCGACGCTTGCGGGCTCATCCTTCAGGATCGCACCCAGGGTGTCCGCCGTCGTGGCGCCGGCGAAGGCCCGCCGGCCGGTGAGCATCTCATAGAGGATGCAGCCGAAGGCGAAGAGGTCCGCCCGCTGGTCGACCTTGAGGCCCCGCACCTGCTCCGGCGCCATGTACCCCGCCGTGCCCAGGACGGTGCCAGCCCGCGTCAGCTCGGTCTCGGTCGGCGACTCGGTGGAGGGCCCCTCGCCTTCGGCACCGCCTCTGAGGCCGGCCAGGCCGAAGTCCAGGATCTTGACCGTGCCGTCTGAGGTGACGAAGAGGTTCTCGGGCTTGAGGTCGCGGTGCACGATGCCCTTGCCGTGGGCGGCGGCCAGCCCGCCCGCGACCTGGACCCCGATCCGGACCGCCTCCTTCACCGGCAGCGGCCCGCGGGCGATCCGCTCCGCGCAGGCTCTCGCCCTCCAGCAGCTCGGTGACCAGGTAGGGCACCCCCTCGTGCTCGCCGACGTCGTGGAGGGCGAGGATGTTGGGGTGGTTGAGGGCGGCGGCGGCCCGGGCCTCGTGCTCGAAGCGGCGCACGCGGTCGGGGTCGGAGGCGACCTCGGCGGGCAGCACCTTGAGGGCCACGTCCCGGCCCAGCCTCATGTCCCGGGCGCGGTAGACCTCCCCCATGCCGCCCGCGCCGATCTTGGCGACGATGCGGAAACGCCCCGCGATCTCGGCATCGACTCTCATGGCGCCCCTATCTGAGATAGTTCAAGCCTATCACCGATTGTGGGAGGCGCGAGACGCGGGACCAGGCACCGTCGCAGGTGAGGCGGCCGGCATCCTCGATTCGGCTTTGACGGTGCCTCGCTCCGGCTCCGGTGCTCCGGATGCGAGGGACCTACTCCAGGTCGATCTCGGTGGCGCCCGAGCCCCCCAGGTGCTGAGGAGGGTGGCGGAACGAGCGCACCGCTGGGTGGGTGCGGCAGACGTCGGTCACCATCCGCCGCAGGGTGCCGGTGCCGTGGCCGTGCACCACGCGCACCCGCGACCGACCGGCGGCCAGCGCCCGGTCCAGGAAGTGCTCCAGCTCTTCTCGGGCCTGCTCGCTGTTCATGCCGATGAGCATCAGCTCCCCCTCCGCGGGCTCTTCGGCGCTCACCGCCACCGTGGCCTTGGGCCGAGCGGAGGCTCGTCCCGGCAGGGGCGTCACCTCCGAGGCCGCCACCCACAGCCGTTTGCCGTCCACCGTGAGCAGGGCGCGGCTGCCGCGGAGCTCCTCCAGGGTGCCCTCCGTCCCCAGTCCGGTCAGCCGGACCCGGGCGCCGGGCTCCAGCTCGCCACCACTGCCGTTTCGATCCTCGGTCGCGGGGATGTCCAGCGCGAGGGCCTCCTCGCGCAGGTGCTGGCGCTGGCGTCTGCCCAACCGCTCGTGCTCCCGGATCGCCTCGTCCAGGCGCTCCAGGGCTGCGTCGAGCTGCTGCTGGGCGCGCCGGCGAAGGCGGTCCCGCTCCTGGGCCAGCTCCTGCGGCAGGCGCCGTCGTTCGTCCTCGAGCCGATCATGTGCGGCAGCCGTCTCGGCGCGGAGGCGCTCGACGCCGCGTTGTGCCGAATCCAGCCGGCCACGCTCCTCCACGAGCTCGCTCTCCAGCTCCTCCAGGCGCTCCAGCCAGCGGTGGAGCTGGAGGTGCTCCTCGCCCAGAAGCTGGGCGGATCGCTCCAGCACCGGGGCCGGCACCCCGCTCTTGGCCGCGATGGCCAGGGCCCGCGACCGTCCGGGCCGCCCCATGGCCAGGTTGTAGGTGGGGCGATCCCCCGCCTCATCGAAGCCCATGGCCGCGTTGCCCATGCCCGGGCTGGAGCTAGCGAACATGGCGATGGCGGCGAGGTGGGTGGTGGCCACCGTCAGGCAGGATCGGCGGGTGAGCTCCTCCAGGAGGGCGCACCCGAGGGCCGCGCCCTCGAGTGGATCGGTGCCCGAGCCGAGCTCGTCGTAGAGGACGAGGCCGCGGCCTGTTGTGATGCGCAACAGGCGTCCGGTGGCGGCCATTGCGCCCGAGAAGCTGGACAGGTCGGCGGCCACGTCCTGCTCGTCCCCGATGTGGGACCAGATGAAGTCCAGATCGGGGATGACCGTGCCCTCCTCGGCCGGCAGCGGCACGCCGTGGGCCGCCATCAGCACCATGAGGCCGACGGTCTTGATGACCACCGTCTTGCCGCCGGCATTGGGTCCCGACACCACCAGCGTGCGCACGCCCTCGGGCAGGCGAAAGTCCAGTGGCACCGCCCGGTGGGACGGATCGCGACGTTCCTCGGCGCCGAACACCTCCGTCCTGAGAGCGTGGAGGCGCTCGTCCAGGAGAGGGTGGCGGGCACCCCTGAGGATGAGCTCCCCACCCGAGCCGGGCATCACCACCCTGCCGTCCACCAACCTTCCGAACAGCGCCCTCGCCTGGGCGGCGTCGAGGACGGCCAGCGCGCGAAGAGCCTCGCTCAGGTCGTCCTTGATGGTCAGGAACTCGGCGGCCAGCTCAGCGATGATCCGGCGCTCCTCCTCGCGCTCCTCCAGGGTCGTCTCCACCAGCCGGTTGTTCAGCTCCACCATCGCGAAGGGCTCGATGAAGGCTGTGGCCCCGGTCGCTGAGCGATCGAGCAGCAACCCAGGGACCTCGGAGCGGGCGCCGGACCGGACCGGGAGACAGTAGCGGTCCCGACGGAGGGTGGGTGGGGCGTCGCTGGTCGCCTCGGACAGGCCGCGGCGAATCCCCTCCAGACCCTGGAGCAGCTCCTGCCGCAGGCGCAGCGCCTGCCGCCTCAGCCGACCCAGCTCCGGGGAGGCGTTGTCCGGGACGGTACCGTCGCGGCCGAGCCGGGGCGCCACCCGGGCCACCAACGGCGCGGTGTCGGGGAGCCGTCTCGCGAGCTCCTCCAGCTCGGTGGGGCCGCCGGCGAGACGGCGGCGGATCGCCGCCACCCGCCGCGCCAGGGTGAGCAGGACGAGCAGGTCGGAGGGATCCCCGGGCGGTGGCGCGTCCGCCTCGAGCCAGGGCTCGGCCTCGTCGATGCCGGCCAGAGTCAGGGAGCCGCCCTCCTCGAGGAGGCGCTCGAGAGCCCGTGTCAGACGGGCTCGTACGGCTCGTTCCTGAGGGGGAGGCAGGCCGACGTCAGCGGTGAGAAGAGAACGACCCAGGCGGGTTCGCGCCTGGGTCGCGATGAGTTGCTGGATGCGGTCGAACTCCAGATCTGATGGCATCTCCCGGTTCACGAGGAGACGGCGCCGATCAGAGGAGGCCGGCCTTGCGCTGCTTGGCGAGCTTGCGGAGCATCTTCTTGCGCGCCTGGATCATCTGGCGCTTACGACGCTCGGACGGCTTCTCGTAGAAGCGCCGCCGCTTCACCTCGGAGAGGATGCCAGCCTTCTCGCACTTCCGCTTGAACCTGCGGAGTGCCTGCTCGAACGACTCGTTGTCGCGGACCGTTACACCGGTCGGCATGCTGGACTCACCCCCCTCCATGCGCACATTTCGCACGTTTCCGCGCAGCGCGGAGCGTCAGGGTACCAGTTTCCGGTGGGGCGGGTCAAGGAATCAGCCGCCCCGGTGGCCTCGCCGCGGTGCCCTGGCTTACTGCGCGACCTGGGGTTTCACGGCGTCGAAGTTCTTGCCGTAGACCTTGCCGGTCTTCGTCTTGAAGTAGATCCCGCCTGCGCCCCCGTCCTCCTTGGGATAGAGCCACATCTCGATGCCCTTGGCCTTCTCCTCGCGGATGTTGCCGTAGTAAGGCACGCCGGCGATCTCCTTGACCTGGTCCTTGGTCATGCCGTTCTTGATCTGGTCGAAGCGCTCCTTGGTGATGTAGCGGAGCTCTTCGAGTTCCTGGATCTTCTGCTGCAGTGGAGGATAAGGCTCGGCGTTGATGGCGTGGTAGTAGCCCATGGCGGTGGTGAGGCGGCCCAGCGCCTTCTTGTAGTCGCCGGCGCCCTGCACCGCGTCGTCGGCGTAGACGATGGCCTCCTCGGAGTAGATCCGCAGGGCATCGACGGTCTGCGGATCGTCGGGGAAGTCGTTCAGCGCGACGTTGAGGAAGTCAGCCAGATTGCTCTGGAGCTCATCGAAGGCGGTGTCGCGGGTCGACGTCAGCTCCTGGATCCTGGCCGTGACCTGGTCGAGCTCCTGCTTCTGCTCGTCGGTCCGCCGCCTCTCCGGGATCCCCTCGAGCTCCTGCTTGCGCTGCTCGGCCTGGCTGAGATCGCTGCGGGTCTGCTGCAGTTGATCGTAGGTCTGTTGGATGGTGGTGAACTGTTGGTCGATCTGGGCCTTCTTCTGCTCTTCCTCATTCGGCTTCTTCGAGCATGCGACGAAGGTGCCGCAGAGGACGACCATGGCCGCCACGACGGCAATGTTTCGACGGATGTGCATGGCTTCCCCCTTCCGGCTCGCAAGCTAGCAAATCTCAGCTAACATGACAACGCTGGTGGTACGAGCCGGTCAGGTGTGAGCGGGGAGCGGATGGTCGCAGGACGGCGCTGGAGCCGGGTCGATTCCGCGTTCTCCTTGACGCACCGCGAGATGCACGGCGATAATGCCAGTTGAACGGACACCTGGAGGCTCCATGGACATGGATTCCTACGACGCCATCCGCGAGCATCTGAAGAGCGCCCAGGCCCGCGCCCAGGAGACCTTGCGGCGCCGCCTCGAGAGCGTCATCGCCGCTCTGGAGGATGCCCGGGCCGAGGTGGAGCGCACCACGGCGGGAGCGGCCGACGAGTTCTTCCCCCTGCGCGAGGTCGAAGCCGCAGTCGACGAGCTGGACGTTCCCCAGCCAGAACCTGCGCCGCCCGGCGTCACCCTGGAGCTGCTGCGGGGGTTGGACGAGGCGCGCAGCCAGTCGGACCTGCTCAACCGGCTCATGACGAGTCTCACCGACCATGCCTCCCGGGCTGCAGTGCTGGTCATCCGATCGGAGGAGGTCAGTGCATGGAGCGGCGTCGGCTTCGCTCCCGACACCGACCTCGAGAGCTGGCACGGTGCCGTCGACTCCTCCGAGGCGATCCGGCGCCTGGCGGCGGAAAGCACCCCGATTCGGTTCGCGCCCGCCGCGGATCCACTCCTGGGGGAGTGGCTTGCCGACGAGGAGATCCCCGCCGAGGCGCTGCTGGTGCCGGTGAGTCTGCGCGGCAAGGTGATGGGTGCGGTGTACGCCGATGCCGTGGGCGACGGCCCCTGGAACCCGGACATGGTGCAGGCTTTGGTCGCGGTGAGCTGCTTGCTCATCGATACCCTCCACCACCGCTCGAAGGTGCCGACGCCCATGATCGTCGCGCCTGTCGAGCTGGTGGCCGGACGCGAGGCACCGACCGTCTCGGGCCCCGAGCGCGACCTCGGGCCGGAGCCGGAGCCGGAGCCGGAGGAGGAGCCCGAGGCGGTCGAGCTCGAGGAGGGGCCGGTCGAGGAGCCGGAGATCGCAGCTGCCGACGTCGAGGATGTGGCCATGGAGCCGGCGACTGCCGAGCCGGAGACGGACGACGAGCACGGGTCCGGGGACGAGCTGGACTATTCCGACGGGCTCGAATTTCCGGACGAGCCGGCGCTTCCCGAGGATGCGACGGTTCCCGAGACGCTCGACCCCGAGGTCGTCGCAACGGCCGAGATCGGCGATACCGAGTTCGACCCTTCGGCGACAGTCCAGGTGGACCTCGGTGAGGTGGAGGTGTCACCGCCGGACAAGGTGGGCGGCATCGGTGTGGACACCGTCTCTGAGGAGGCCGAGGACGAGGTGCGCCACGAGGACGCATGGGAACCGCCCCCGGTCGCGGTGGAGCCGCCGCCGGTCGCTGCCGTGGAGCCGCCACCGGTCAAGCCGATCTCGCCGCCCCCGGAAGTGGCTCCGGTGGACAGTGAGCCTACGTCCGAGGGTGGTCCGTCCCTCAGCCCGGAGGAAGAGACCCGGCACGAGGAGGCGCGTCGGTTCGCGCGCCTGCTGGTCTCCGAGATCAAGCTCTACAACGAGCGCGAGGTGGAGAAGGGTAGGGAGAGCCGCGACCTCTACCAGCGCCTCAAAGAGGACATCGATCGCAGCCGCGAGATGTACGAGAAGCGGATCTCGCCCGACGTTCGCGCCGCCCAGGACTACTTCCACGAGGAGCTGGTGCGGATCCTCGCGGACGGCAACGCCGAAGCTCTGGGGATGTGAAGCTCCCCTTGGCGGTCATGGCGCTGGCGGCGGCCGCCGCCTGCGCCAACCCGCAACCGGCGCGCGGGCCATCACGCCTGGAGAGCCTCGCCGAGGCCTTCCGAACCCGCGCCTCGGATCCGAAACGGTCGCTGGAGGCGTTCGCGGCCGCGGGGGCGGGCACGACGCTGGAACGGGCCAGGGTGACGGCGTGGCTCCAGGAGCTGGAGTCCGTGCCGAGCCCGCCGGTGGCCTGGCGCCGGCTGCTCGCGGAGCATCCTCCGGCTGCGGTCGAGGGGCGGGCGCGGATCGGACTGGCGCGGGCCCTCGCCGCGGCCGGGCAGATCGGCGCCGCGGTCTCCGAGCTCGAGACCGTGGATGGAGAGGGCCGGATCCGGGCCGACGCGGCTCTCGTGGAGCTGGCGGAGGGGACAGTCCGGGGACAGCCGCCCGACATCTGGCCATCTTCGCTCCGGCTGAGCTGCATCGTCTCGACCCCGATCTGGAGGCGCGGGTCCTCGCCGAGCTGACAGCGCACGAGAGGCTGCAGCGGAGCGCGAGCTGGCGCGCCGCCGGCCGGCCGGAACGCGCAGTGGCCGAGCTGCGCCGGCTCCGTTTCCGGGGTGCGGAGGAGCACCAGCGTCGGCTCGAGATGGCGCGATCCGAGATTGCCGTCGGCTCCCCGGAGCGCGCCCTCGACGTGCTGCCGCGACCGGCCGCCCGCGACCCGGATGTGCTCCTCCTCCGGGCGTCGGCACTGCGCAGACTGGCCTGGCAGCGGTTCCCGCGGAGCAGCGCCCGGGGCGCGTTCCGCGACTGCCTCACAGCCGCCCGCCAGGCGGCTCGGAACGGGCAGGTGGCCGGGGCGTACGAGCTGGTGCTGGAGTGCGGCACTGAAGCCGGCGCTGTGGACGAGGCCCTGGCAGCGTGGCGACGGCTGGAAGCTGAGGGGTGGGCGGATGGTCGCCGCGAGTGGCTGGGGCGCCGGCTCGGCGTCGCGCTCGCGCGGGCGGGCCAGGATCTGGAGGCGGTGCGCGGTCTCGCCGCCGCCATGCCGACGCAACGGCGCTGTCTCGAGTATTGGATCGCCGTCGCCGAGGGGGAGGGCGGCCGGGAGCGGTTGCGCGAGCTGAGCCAGGCGTCGTTCGCCGATCTGTACGGCCAGTGGGCGCGACGGGCGGTGGGGGGCGCCGAGCCGCTGGGCATCCGGCTGCCGCCGGACCTCGCACCGGGTCCTCCACCCCAGGCGGTGGAGTGGCTGTTGGACTGGGGCGCCGCCGGAGAGGCGGCCGATCACTGGCGGTGGGCAGCAGACGTGAGGGGTGTCCTGCCTCGAGAGGGGTTGGCGGCGTCCGAGCTGGCACGGGGGCTGGGGCGCCAGCAGACGGCGATCACGTGGCTCCTGAAGGCATTCCCAGATCTCGGCACCGTCGTCATGGATCGGGCACCCGGAAACGCGGTGCGAGCCTACCTGCCCATCCGCTGGCGCGCCGCCCTGGTGGGGGCCGCGGAAGAAAACGGGATCGAGCCGTGGCTGCTGGCAGCCGTGGCGCGCCAGGAGAGCGCCTTCGTCTCCCGTGCTCGATCGCCGCGGGGAGCGCTCGGCGTCCTGCAGCTCCTGCCGGGCACGGCCAGCGGGCACGCGCGGGCCCTGGGCCTGGGGACGCGGCCCGATCTCTTCGATCCCGCGACGAATCTGCGCCTGGGCGCCCGGGAGCTCGCCCGCCTCGTGGCCCACTTCGGTGCAGTGGAGCCGGCGCTGGCGGCGTACAACGCGGGCCTGGCCCGGGTGGACCGGTGGTGGGGGGCGTGGCCGGAGCGGGAGCGGTTCACCGAGGCCATTCCCATTCCCGAGTCGTACAACTATGTGCGACGGGTTACCTACCTTGCCGAGGCGTATCGAATCGTGTACGCGGATGACTGGAGGACCGCATCATGAAGGAGCTCGAGGTGCGAACGAGCAGCAGGCGGCAGCTTGTGGCCATCACCGACCGCATCCAGGAGGTGGTCGGGGAGCTGGGCGTCGAGGATGGATCCTGCCACGTCTTCGTACCCCACACCACCGCTGCCGTCACCATCAATGAGAACGCGGACCCCGACGTCGCACACGACATCGTGACCGCCCTCGGCGAGCTGGTCCCGGACGTGCGCTTCCACCACGCCGAGGGGAACTCCGACGCCCACTTCCTGTCGACCCTCATCGGCTGCTCGTTGACCGTGCCGGTCGTGGACGGTCGCCTGCGCCTGGGCACCTGGCAGGGGGTCTTCTTCGTGGAGCTGGACGGCCCCCGTACCCGCAGGGTGTGGGTGAGCGCCACCGCATCATCCTGAGGCGACTATCCGCGTCCGAGTGCGCGCCCACGTCGTGCTGGGGCTGCGATGAGCGACTGCGATCAGCGCCCCCTGCACGTCTCTGAATCTGGCGATCCTCAGGGCTTCGGGTTGAGGAGGCGCCAGATCATTGCCCGTACACGATCCAGGCAATCCAGCGATTCTGGCCAATCCGAAGTGACGCTTCTCGCGACGCGCCGATCTGTCGACTCCTTCCCCGAGGTTGCCACCGCTGACACTCTCCCGGTACCCACGCGAAGCGCGGCCGGCACTGGTCGCACCGGGAAAGTGTCACCAGTGGCACGCCCGAGGGACGCGCCCTTCTCTCGAAGGCCGCTGGCTCTCCAAGGCCGCTGGCCCGCGTGAGCTGATGACCGCCGCTGCCCGCCGCCGGCGATCTCTCTCGGTGCCCGTTCTCCGGCCGTCTTGACACACGTGTGAATATGTTCACAATTGCAATTGAGGAAGTGAGGAGAAATGGGATGGTTAAGCTGAGACGGTGTCCGGAGATTCTTGTCTGCGCGCTGAGCTTGGCCGTCCTGGCCGTGGGCGTTCCGGCAGCCGCGCAGGAGGGCGAGGAGCCCGAGCCCATCGACAGCTCGGCCTGCGCCGACTGCCACGACGAGAGCAAGCTCGGCAGCGCCTACGTTGATGACCTCTCCCACTCCATCCACGAGGGGTTTGCCTGCCTGGACTGCCACCAGGACCGGGGGACCGTGCCCCACGTGGAGCAGGCCGGCTTCTCCGTGGGCAGCGACGGCTGCCGATCGTGCCACGATCAGGCCTCGGAGGAGTACGTGGGCCACGGCCGGGCCGCGGTGGGCGGGGGCAGCGACATCCCCCATTGCAGCGACTGCCACGGGGACCACGACATCCTGCCGTCGAGCGTGAAGCGCTCTCACACCCACCCCGTCAACCTGCCCCAAACGTGCGGCAAGTGCCACGAAAACCTGAACATCACCGCCAAGTACGAGATCCTCATCGACCACCCCATCGAGCTCTATGAGAGCAGCGTGCACGGGAAGGCCGCCAAGGGTGGGGTGTACGTGGCTGCCACCTGCAACGACTGCCACTCCTCGGAGGGTACCGCCCACAAGATCCTCGCCCCCGGCTACCCCGAGTCGACCATCAACCACTTCAACATCCCGCACACCTGCGGCAAGTGTCACCGGGGCATCGAGAACGACTTCTGGGAGGGGATCCATGGCAAGCTGGTGGCGCGGGGCGAGACGGACGCCCCGGTGTGCACCAACTGCCACGGCGAGCACGGCATCCTCTCCCCCGATGACCCGCTGTCACCCGTGTCCTCGTCCAAGGTGGCGGAGATGACCTGCGCGCCCTGCCACGAGTCCACCGTGCTCAACGAGAAGTACGGGCTGCCGGCGGGCAGGTTGGCGACGTTCATCGACTCGTACCATGGGCTGAAGAGCAAGGCCGGCGACACCCACGTCGCCAACTGTGCCTCCTGCCACGGCGTCCACCGCATCCTGCCAAGCTCGGATCCCACCTCGACCGTGAACCCGGCCAACCTCCAGAAGACCTGCGGCGACTGCCACCCAGGCATCTCGGAGGAGATGGCGTCGCGCCCCATTCATGGGGTGGGCGAGGGCCTGCGCACGCGGGCCGCGGACATGGTCGAGAATGTCTATCTGGTCGCCATCGTGGTCATCATCGGGCTCATGGTCCTGCACTGGCTGCTGGATCTGGGGCGGCACCTGAAGAACACCTTCGACGCCCGGCCCCAGGTGCAGCGGATGCGCATGGGCGAGGTCTGGCAGCACGCTTTCCTCGCCCTCACCTTCACCGTGCTGGTGATCTCCGGCTTCTCCCTGCGCTTCGACCAGGGCTTCATCGCGCGCTTCTTCTTCGGCTGGGAGGGCGGCTTCCAGATCCGGGGGCTCGTGCACCGGGTGGCGGCGGTGCTCTTCATGGCCACCGTCATCTGGCACCTCCTCTTCCTGAGCACCTCCCGCGGCCGCTCCTTCGTGGCCGACATGCTGCCCTCCAGGAACGACTTCTCGTACTTTCTCAACCGCATCCTGTACAACCTCGGGCTGCGCGACCATGAGCCGTTCATCGGTCGCTTCTCCTACGTGGAGAAGGCGGAGTACTGGGCCCTGGTGTGGGGCACGGTGGTGATGATCGGCACCGGTCTCATGCTCTGGTTCGACGACTGGTTCATCCAGTTCCTCCCCAAGGGCGTGCTCGACGTGTCGTTGGTCGTCCACTACTGGGAAGCGTGGCTGGCGACCCTCGCCATCCTGGTCTGGCACATGTACTCGACGGTGTTCAACCCCCACGTCTACCCCATGAACCCGTCCTGGATCACCGGCAGCATGCCCGAGGAGATGTACCGACACGAGCATCCCGGATACTTCGAGGCGGCGCGCGAAGAGACCGAGAACATGATCCGCGAGCAGATCGAGCGGGTCTCCCAGCCCGATGGGGAGCCGGCGGGACCGAGCGACTCCGGGGGCCCCGCGCCCCGTCCGAGCGGTGACGGTCAGGTCTGATGGCGAGCGGCGCGTCGGTGCGCCGCGCCGGCCGACTGCGCTAGACTGACGGCGAAGGAGCGGGACGCCATGGCGGTGGATCCGAAGCTGCTCGAGATTCTGGTGTGTCCGGTGGACAAGACGCCGCTGGAGGTGACTCAACTCCCGGAGGCGGTGTGCCGGCGCCTGGTGGAGAAGTACCGGGAGCAGTTCGGCGACGAGGAGCCGGTGGTGGAGGTCGGTCTGGCGTCTCCGGCGGGGCGCGTCTACCCCGTGGTCTCCGGCATTCCGGTGATGCTGGTGGAGGAGGCGCTGTCGCGCGAGGAGATCGAGGGCTGAGGTCGGCCCGACCTTTCGCCGCGTCCGGCCTCGTGGCCGCTGCGGCCGCCAGCCTCAAGATCGGGCTCGCCAACGTGGCCCTGGGAGTGAGCGGCCTGCTGTGGATCGTGGGGCTTGCCCGGGGCCGGATCCGCTGGCGCTCGTGTCCCCTCTATCTGCCGGTGCTGGGATACGTCGCCGCCTCCCTCGCCGCGGTGGCGTTCTCCCCCCGGCCCGCCTTCAGCGTGCGCGAGCTCGGCGACCTGCTCACCCTGGCCGTCGTGCCCATGACAGTCACCCTGCTGGATCGCGAGCTCTGGGACCGGTTTCTCGCACTGCTGGCGGGCGTGGCCTCGCTGTCGGCGCTGGTGGCCATCTGGCAGGCCCTGGGCAGCGGTCTGGACCTCGGGCGGCGGCCCCACGGCCTGGTCGGCCACTACATGACCTTCGCGGAGTGGTCGCTGCTGGTCATCCTGCTCCTCGTGGCCGATCTCGCCTACAACCAGTCTCGGCGACGGCGACTGTGGACGGTGCCCGCCCTCGTCCTGTGCGTCACGGCCCTGGCGCTCTCCCAGACCCGAGGCGCCTGGCTGGGCCTGGCGGCGGGCCTGGTGCTGATCGCGGCCCTGCGCAAACCTGTCCTGCTGCTGGTGTACCCTCTCCTGGCCGTGATACTGCTCGTCCTCATGCCTCGACCCTTGGTGGTGCGCGCCGTGTCCACCTTCGACCTCAGCCAGCCCTCCAACAGCGAGCGTCTGCGCATGCTCTCGGCGGGGGCCGCCATGGTGCGATCCCATCCCCTGTTCGGGGTGGGGCTGGGCATGGTGAAGCCTTCCTACGCGCGCTACGCACCCGGTCCCGGACGGGATCGGGTCCCCCATCTCCACAACAACCTCGTGCAGGTGGCGGCCGAACGGGGCCTGCTGGGAGCGGCCGCCTACCTCGCCATCCTGGTGGTCTTCTTCCTCCACACTTCAGGCGCCCTCGCCCGCGCAGGACCGGACCTCGCCCCCGCTCTCGCGGCGTGCCTGCTGGCGGTGGTCGGGCTCACCGTGGCCGGCCTGTTCGAGTACAACTGGGGGGACGCGGAGGTGTGGATCCCCACCCTGGTCTGTCTGGCCCTCCCCTTCGCCCTGGTGGAAGAGGCAGCCTCGTGAGCGTCCGCATGTGGACCGTCAGCGCCCTCATCCGAGAGGTCAACTCCCTGCTCGACCAGGGCTTCTCCGGGATCCGAGTGGAGGGAGAGGTGACCAACGCCTCCGCCTCGGGCCGTGGACACCTGTACTTCACGCTCAAGGACGAGGGCGCGAGCCTGGACTGCGTGATGTGGTCGAGCCGTGCCCAGCGGCTGCGCTTCACCGTGGAGGACGGGCTCGCCGCCATCGCCGGAGGGTCGCTGACCATCTATCCCCAGCGGGGGCGCTTCCAGCTCGTGGTGGAGGAGCTGGAGCCGCGCGGGGTGGGTGCCCTCCAGCTCGCCTTCGAGCAGCTCAAGAAACGCCTCGCCGCGGAGGGGCTATTCGCCCCCGAGCGCAAGCGGCCCCTGCCCCTGCTCCCGCAGCGGGTGGGCGTGGTGACCTCCCTCGCGGGCGCCGCCCTGCGCGACATGCTCAAGGTGTTGAAGCGCTGTCCCTATGTCGAGGTCGTGGCGGCGCAGGCGGCGGTGCAGGGTGCGGGGGCGGCGGCCGAGATCGCCGCCGCGCTGACCCGGCTCGGGGGCTCGGGCCTGGTGGACGTGATCATCGTCGGCCGCGGCGGCGGCAGCCTCGAGGACCTGTGGGCCTTCAACGAGGAGCCGGTGGCCAGGGCCATCGCGGCCTGCCCCGTGCCGGTGATCTCCGCGGTGGGCCACGAGGTGGACTTCTCCATCGCCGACTTCGTGGCCGACGTCCGGGCGGCGACCCCCACCCAGGGCGCAGAGATCGTGGTGGCCCGCGTGGAGGAGCAGGTGCGGCGGATGGAGCAGGCGGAGAAGGGCCTCGGGCGGGACCTGCAGCGGCATCTGTACCTGGCCCGCACGCGCCTGGCCGGTCTGGCGGGCTCGTCCGGTCTGGCGCGGGTGCCGCAGCGGATCCAGCTCCTGGCGGCACGGCTGGACCGCGCCGACCGGGTGCGGGAGGTGATGGCGGTCCGGCTGGAGCGCCTCCGCCAACGCTGCGAGCGCGCCTCCTCCAGCCTGCGCCGCCTGCCGGCGAGGGTGGCCGCCGGCGGCCACCGCCGGGTGGTGGAGGGGCTGCGCCAGCAGCTCGAGCAGATCGTGAAGGCGCGGATGCGGGCCCGGCGGGCTGCCGTCGGAGCCGCCGAGCGGGCCCTCACCCATCTCGGCCCGCACAAGGTCTTGGAGCGTGGGTACTCCATCACCACGGTGGATGATGATCCGAGCCCCGTGCGGGACGCCGGCGCGGTGCGGGCTGGCCAGACGCTGCACACGCGCCTGGCCCGCGGCGCGCTGCGATCACTGGTGACACCGGACGGACCTGGTCACAAGCAGAGACGGTCGAAGGACGGGGGCCGGCAGACATCACTCTTCGATGACTGATGGCTGGAGGAGGCGTGCGTGGCGCGTGAAGGCATCATGACCGGGCAGACTCCGACGTCGAGGGCCGGGGCGGGAGGACGGCATTCGTCTTCTCCGCTCGGCTCTGGGGCGGATCGTGGGAGCGAGAGATGACAGATACCGAGACGAAGAAGAACGAGGAGCGATTCGAGGATCAGCTGGCGCGGCTGGAGGAGATCGTGGCCAGGCTGGAGGACGAGGGTGTCGGCCTGGAGGAGGCCCTGGACCTGTTCGAGCGCGGCATGGAGCTGGTGAAGGCCTGCCGTACCCGGCTCGAGGAGGTGGAGCAGAGGGTCAGCCGCCTCCTGGAGCGGGACGGGGAGGAGGACGAGAGCCGCACCGAGCCCCTGGACGTGGAGGTCTCGTGAGCGTCCAGGCCCTGCTGGCGGCCGAGCGGGCGCAGGTGGAGAGCGCGCTCGAGCGCGTCCTGCCGGCCCCTTCGAGCTGGCCGCAGCGGCTGCACGAGGCCATGGCGTATGCGGTGTTCGCCGGCGGCAAACGGGTCCGTCCGATCCTGGCCCGCCTCGCCTACCGGGCGGTCGCCGGAGATCCGGGGCCCATTGCCGAGGCCGCCTGCGGGCTCGAGCTCATCCACACCTACTCCCTGGTCCACGACGACCTGCCGGCGCTGGACAACGACGTCCTGCGCCGGGGCCGGGCGACCGTCCATGTGGCCTTCGACGAGGCCACGGCCGTCCTGGTGGGCGACGCCCTCCTCACCCAGGGACTCCTGGTGCTGGCCCGCCATCCCCTGGGCGACGAGTGGGCGCCGCGTCGGGCGGAGGCCGTGGAGGCGGTGGCGCGGGCCGTGTCGTCGGAAGGGATGGTAGGGGGCCAGATGGAGGACATGGAGGCGACGGGGCAGATCGCGGGCGGAGCCGGCGGCGATCCACCGGCCCAACGCCTGGAGCGGATCCATCGCCACAAGACCGGCTGCCTCCTGCAGGTCTCCGTGGAACTGGGGGCCATCCTGGCCGGCGCGAGCGCGGCCGAGCGCGATCGTTTCGCCCGCTTCGGCGGTGCGCTGGGGCTGGCCTTCCAGATCGCCGACGACATCCTCGACGCCACCGCCAGCGCCGCGGCGCTCGGCAAGTCCCCCGGCAAGGACGCCGCGGCCGGCAAGCTCACGTATGTGACGCTGTACGGGGTGGACGCCTCCCGTCGGCGGCTGGCCGAGCTCGAGGAGGAGATGGAGGGGCTGGCGGGGGAGCTGGAAGGCCCCGGGGGGAGCCTCGCCCTCATCGCCGGCTTTGTCGCTCACAGGACCGGCTGAGCGCCCGTTGCCCGCGGGAGTCCGGATTGAGTACTCTCGACGGGTGGCGAAGCGTCGGACGTGGGTGTTCCTCCTGGTGCTGCTGGCCCTCGTGCCGCGGCTCGCGACCCTGTGGTGGGACGCCGGCCTGGGCACCAGCCACCACCCCGACGAGCGGCAGGTGGTCTTCGTGTCGGAGCACCTGGCCGGCTGGTTCTCCGATCCCGGCTTCTATGCGTACGGGTCCCTGCACTTCCAGGCGGTGCGGGCGGCCTCCGTGCTCATCGGCGGGAGCGACGCCTTCCACCGCCTGCTGATGGGCGGGCGGCTGGTCTCCCTTGGGGCCAGCCTGCTGGCCCTGGTGGTGGGGTGGTGGTTGACGAGACGGGTCTGGGGCCGCCGCGCCGGCGTGGTGTTCCTGCTCCTCGGCGCGTTGGTTCCTCTGGACATCCAGCAGGCCCACTTCGCCACGGTGGAGGCCCATCACAGCCTCTGGATCATCCTCGCCCTGGCCGCGGCGTTCTGGGTTGCCGTGCGCGGCAGCCGTCCCGCCGCGGTCGCCGCCGGGGTGGCGGTGGGCTGCTCCCTGGCCGTGAAGGTGGCCTCCCTGGGCCTCGCCCTCCCCTTGGCGCTGGGTGTGCTCCTCGCCCTCCGCGGCAGGACGTGGGCGCGGGTCGTGGAGCTGGCAGCCATCGCCCTCACCTCGGGCCTGCTGGCGTTCTGGCTCGCGCAGCCGTGGGCGCTGGTCGGAGCGCGGCCACCCCTGGTCCTCCTGGGAGCAGGCGCTCTGGCCGTGGTGCTGGCGCGGCTAGCCGGAGCCGTCCCGCGGGGTTGGCAGCGCGCGGCCCCCACCGCGGGGGCGGTCCTCCTGGTGGCGGCGATCGGGACCCTGCTCGGCGCCGCCCTCAGACCGGCTCCGGCGGGCTCATCCCTGGCGCCCGGTGTCGCCCCGGTCATCGGGCCTGTCTTCAACGCCGCCTACCTGCGCGGGGTGGGCGAGCAGGTCGCCATGGTGACGGGCGCTGCCGACCTCCCCTACGTCCGCGTCTACCACGGGACGGAGCCGTTCCTCTACCCCCTGCGGGAGCTGGGGTGGTGGGGCCTTGGACCGCTGCTCCTCGGGACGGCTCTCGGCGGCACGGCGTGGGCGCTGTGGGTGCTCGCACGGCGCTGGCGGCGCTGGCTGGAGGGCCGTTGGAACGAGGGCATGGTCCTGCTCGCCCTGCTCGTGGCCTGGCTCGTGCCCATGAGCCTCCGGCTGGCCACGCTCCAGGTCAAGTACCTGCGCTACTGGGAGCCCCTGGTGGTGCCGGCAGCCATGGTGGCGGCCTGGGCCCTCACCAGGCTCCCTCGGCGTCAACGGCGCCTCGCGGTGCCGTTGGTGGTGGCCGGCACCGTGCTGTGGGGCGTCACGTGGTTGTGGGGGTTCGCCGCGCCCCATCCCCACCGTGCGGCCGGCGACTGGCTGCAGATGATGGTGGAGCCCCGGCAGACGGTGGCCTTCGAGCACTGGGACGAGACCGTGCCCCTGACCGTCGGCAGGAGCGTCGAGCTCCCCTCCTACGAGCTCCCCGACGACGATGCCAAGGTGCGCCAGTGGTGTGAGGCCCTCGCCTCCGCCGACTGGGTGGTCCTCACCTCCAACCGGGTGCGCCGCACCGTGCTCGCCAACCCCGAGCGGTACCCGCGGACCGGTCGCCTGTACCGGCTGCTCCTGGCCGGCGAAGCGGGCTTCGAACCCCTGGCCAGGTTCGACCGCGCCCCTCGCCTGTTCGGCATCGAGAGGAACATCCAGCGGGCCGACGAGAGCTTCGTCAACTACGATTTCCCGCGGGTGGTGGTGCTGCGCCGGGTCGAGTCGGTGGACGTGGACGCTCTCGTCCAGCGTACCCGCCGGCCTCTGCCCTACCTCGAGGGGATGGGGGCGACCGCCCTGGAGGCGCGCTTCGTGGCGCCCCTGCCGCGACCGCCCGCGGTACCGGGCGGTGTCCGCCAGACCTTCGACGTGACGGTGTGGCTGCTCCTCTTCGCCGTCCTCGGCGCGGCGGCCTGGGGCCTGCTGCTGCCCGTGGTGCGCTCGTGGCCCGACGCCGGCCTCGCGCTGGGCCTTGTGACTGGCTGGCTCGCGCCCTCCTGGCTGCTGTGGCTGGGCTCGGAGCTCGGCCTGTGGGCGGTGGGCCCGGCAACGGCGACGGTGATCGTGCTCGCCGTGGCCGGGGCGGGGGGGATCGCCGTCTGGCGCCAGCGGCGACTGGCCGCCAGGTTGTGGCGGAGGCGTCGCAGGGGCATGGGCCTGGTCCTGCTGGCCGCGGTGGTCGTGGGGGCGCTGTTCCTCCTCGTGCGCGCCATCAACCCCGCCATCTACTGGGGTGAGAAGCCCATGGACTTCTCGTTCCTCAACGCCTTCCTCCGCGCCTCGTCGTGGCCTCCGGGCGAGCCGTGGATGGCCGGTATGCCGCTGCACTACTACTACTTCGGAGAGGTCCTGGCCTCCTTCCCCATCCTCGTCTCCAACGTCGGCGCCGCGGTGGGCTACAACCTGATGGCCGCCGCGATCCCAGCCATGTCCGCGGCCCTGTTGGCGGCCTTCGCCCTGCTGGTGGCGCGGCGGCGGCGACGCTGGCTGGCGGCGGGCCTGCTGCCGCTTCTGGTGCTTCTCACCGGCAACCTGCAGTGGCCGTGGCTCGGCGAGCTGCTCAGCCGACATCGTTGGTTCGACGCGTGGTGGGCGACGTCGCGGGTGGTGCCGGGGTTCGCCATCGACGAGTACCCTCTGTGGACGGCCCTGTTCGCGGACCTCCACGGGCACTTCATCGCCCTGCCCGTGCTCCTGGCCTCCCTCCTGTGGGGCTGGCACACGGTGCACCAGGGTCGGCGGTGGCCGGTGGCGGCGGCCCTGTGCGGCGTCAGCGCCGGCATCCTCGTGGCGACCAACCCGTGGGACCTGTTCGTGCTCGTGGCGACGCTGGCGGTGGCCACCGTGGCGGCCGCTCCCCGGCCGGCTCGGGGCCTGGGGCGCCTCGCCGTGGCCGGTGTGGTGAGCGTGCTGGCGACCCTGCCCTTCGTGGTCGAGCTGGTCCAGGGGATTGGAGCGGGTGCGGGCGGCCGGTTGCTGCTCCTGACCCGTCAGGACTTCGCACCCGCATGGGCGATCCTGCGCCACTTCGGCGTCTTCCTGCTGCCCCTCGTGGTGTTGGCCGTCGCCCTCCTCTGGGGCCGCGGGCGTTTGCTCGCCGTCGTGCCCGTGGCGGTGGCGGCTGCGTTGCTGGGGCTCGCGACGCTCTCCTCGGCGGCCGCTCTGGCCTTGGGGGCGGCGGTCCTGTTCGCCGCTGCGGCTGCCGATCGCCAGGAGCGGATCCAGCGCATGGTCTGGTTCCTCGCCATGCTGGCCATGCTGGCGGTGGCGGCCTGCGAGCGCTTCACGGTCATCGACCGCATGAACACCCTGTTCAAGATCTACAACGGCGTGTGGGTGCTGCTCGCCGCCGCCCTCGGCGTTCTCGTGCTGCGCAGCGGCGGGTGGCGCCGACGCCTGCTCCTGTTCGCCTGGTTGCCCCTGGAGGCGGTGGCCCTGGTGAACCTCCCCCTGGGGGTGGCGCAGGGCTGGGTGCAGCCGCGCATCTCCTCGCCGCGGCCGACCCTGGACGGTCAGGCGTATCTGGCCCCCGAGCGGCCCCAGACCTGGTTCTTCGTTCGCGCCCTGGAGGGGATGGCCCGGCCGGGAGACGTGGTGGCCGAGGCGGCCAAGACCGCCTACGCGGAGTACACCAGGATCGCCATGCACACGGGCCAGCCGACCGTGGTGGGGTGGCCGTGGCACCTGCAGCAGCGGGGGCAGTCGCCTGAGGAGATCGAGGCGCGGTACGCCGATCTCACCGTGCTCTACGGGGGCAGCGATCCCTTGGCGCGGCGGGCGGTGCTGGACCGCTACCACGTGCGCTGGGTGGTCCTGGGCGACCTGGAGCGGTCCACCTATGGGCTGGCCGCCGGCGACCCCCTGGCCGGGGTGCCGGGGGTGGTGGCCATGGTTCGCAGGGGTGGCGACATCCTCTACCAGGTCCGGCCGATGACGAGGGCGGCGTCCCGGATCACGGCTTTGCCCCCCGGCCGGTCCGCTCTCCCACCCGGGATGACGGCGCTCGGGACGGTGCCGGTGGAGCGCACGCCGGTGCTGAGATCCCTGGCCCTGGACCAGGGTGGAGCGACCGCCGTGCTCCGGAACGGCGGCCTGATGGCGCTCGATTCGCAGGGCCAGCCCCTGTCGCCGCCGCCGTCTCCACCCTGTCCGGCGGTGGGGGTGGCCAGGCGCGGGGGGACGACCTGGCTCGGGTGCGGCGACGGGCGTGTGTTCCGCCTCGACGGGGACGGCTGGAGCCCCCTGGGGCGGGTGGCGGGGCTCGCAGGTCTCGCCGCCGGCGATCGACTCTGGGCCTGGGGCGCGGACGGCCTCTGGCGCTTCGACGGCAGCGGGAAGTGGCGTCCCGTGGATCCGCGGCCCGTGACCGCGGCGGCGGCGCAGGGTGGGCTGATCGCCATGGCCAACGCAACCGGCGTGTGGGTGTCGTCCGGTGGAGCGTGGCGGCGCACCGAGGCCGACCTGGAGGGCGTGCGGGCCCTGGCCTGGCAGGGCAGCACCCTGTGGGCGTCGACGGCCGGCGGCGTGCTGCGGAGCGGGGGGGGAGCCTTGCCGTGGCGGCGGCCGTACCCGGCGCTCGCTCCCCCCGCGGCCCTGGCCGGCTCCGGGGAGCGGTTGTGGCTGGTGCTCGAGGACGGCACCCTGGTCCAGCAGGTCGCCGAGGGGTGCGGCTCGCCGTGGCAGCCCCCGGCGGGCGGCGGTCCCCTGGAGGAGCCGCGGGGCCTGGCGTCGTCCCCCGGGGGCTGGTTCGCGGTGGCGGACACCCGGCACCACCGCGTCGCCTGGTTCACCTACCGCGGCGCGTGCCTCGACCAGTTTGGGCGCGAGGGGAAGGCCGCGGGCGAGTTCCGGGAGCCTTCGGGCCTCGCACTGGCGCCGGACGGCACCCTGGCCGTGGCCGACACCTGGAACGGACGCATCCAGCTCCTGAGGCCGGACGGCACGGTGGCGGTGATCGGCGAGGATCTCTACGGCCCGCGCGACCTGGCGTGGGCCCCGGATGCGACGCTGCTCGTGGCCGACACCGGCAACCGCCGCCTGCTCGAGTATCGCCCGCCGTCCTGGCAGCGCCGGGAGCTCTTCCGCTTCGGTGCCCCGGTGGTGGGCCTGGCATGGGTCGGCGGGATGCTCGCGGCGGCGACTCCCGCCGCGGGCGAGGTGGTGCTGATCGATCCGGCCGCGTGGACCGAGGTGCGGCGTCTCGAGGTCCCGGGCTGGAGTGAAGGTCAGCAGCAGGAAGGGTACCTGGTGGTGGGGGCTGACGGTCGGTTGCTGGCCAGCGCCCCCCGACCCGGCGAGGTGTGGGCCATCGATCCCGCGGGGAGGCTGGCGCCCCGTCGGGTGCGGACAGGCCTGCCGGGAGTCACGGCGATGGCGGTGCTGCCGGGAGGCGAGATCGTGGCCGCCGAGACCGCGGAGAGCCGCCTCGTGCACTTCCGGCTCTCGGAATGACCGCGGCGGTGGGCGGGGATGGGCAAGCGCCGGCTTGACGTGCTCCTGACCGAGCGGGGGCTGGTGCCGTCCCGGGCCCGGGCCCAGGCGCTCATCCTCGCCGGGCGGGTGCGGGTGGACGGTACGACCGTCACCAAGGCCGGCACCCAGGTGGCGGAGGATGCGGGCCTGGAGCTGGTCCAGCCGGACCACCCGTACGTCTCGCGGGGGGCCCTCAAGCTGGCCACGGCCCTGGACGCCTTCGCCATCGCGGTGGACGGGCTCGACTGCCTGGATGTGGGCGCCTCCACCGGCGGCTTCACCGATCTGCTGCTCCAGCGGGGGGCGCGTCGGGTCATCGCCCTGGACGTGGGCCGTGGCCAGCTCGCCTGGCGCCTCCGTCAGGATCCCCGGGTGGTGGTGATGGAGGGGGTGAACGCCCGTCACCTGGCGCCGGAGGACCTGCCCTTTCCGGTGGATCTCGTCACCGTGGACGTGTCCTTCATCTCCCTGCGCCTGGTGGTGCCCGCCCTGCTGCCCCACCTGAGGCCCGGAGGCCGCCTGATCTGCCTGGTGAAGCCCCAGTTCGAGGCCGGCCGGCAGGAGGTGGCCTCCGGGGGGGTGGTGCGCGACGAGGCGGTGCGACGGCGGGTCGTGGACGAGGTGGTGGGTGCCCTGGCCGCCCTGGGGCTCGTCCTGGAGGGGACCGTGCCGTCCGCGGTCCGCGGGCCCAAGGGGAATCAGGAGGAGCTGGCGGTGTTTGGGAAGCTGAGCCCCGAGGCGGAGACGCCGGGGGACGGCGGCCCGGGGCACCTCGATGTGGAGGATTCATGAGCCAAGAGATGAGTGTGAGCTTTCCGGGGGGCAAGCGCGTGCACGCCCACTATGGGCGCTTCGAGATCGCGACGGACCAGGGGCCGGACAACGGCGGCGAGGGGACGGCGCCGGAGCCCTTCGATCTCTTCCTGGCCTCCCTGGCCACCTGTGCCGGCATCTACGTGCTCGGCTTCTGTCAGAGGCGGGACATTCCCGCCGAGGGGATCAGCCTGGAACAGTCATGGGAGCGCGGCGACAAGGGCCGGCTGACCAAGATCGGTATTCGCATCTTCGTCCCGGAGAGCTTCCCCGCCAAGTACCACGACGCGCTGGTTCGCGCCGCCGCCAAGTGCACCGTGAAGCGGACCATGGAAGCGCCCCCCGAAATGACGGTGGAGACCATCGTTAGAAGTTAGAAGTTAGAAGGTAGAAGAGGGGACGAGGGCGGACCGGGCGGGTGGGCGGACTTCTAACGTCTTACGTCTAACGTCCTTCTACAGCTCGTCGGCGCGCGTGGAGATGGGTCCCCGGTAGTTGTGCTCCAGGCGGACCTGGGCCACCTCCGCCCCGAAGCCGCGGTAGGTCTCCTTGATGCGGGTCAGGGCGTTGGACCGCCAGTCCACGTAGGGGTTGTCGATCTGGATCGGGTCCAGGGAGCCGGCCAGGATCACCTTGGAGCTGGCGCAGAAGCGGCTCATGAGCGTCTTGGCCAGGTGGCGGTCCCCGTTCTGGAGCTCGTCCACGAGCACGATGGAGCGCTCGATGTCCAGGCCCCGCAGCATGGAGGTGGAGATCATGGTCAGCCGGTTGGAGGAGCGCAGCTCCTCCATGAAGTCGTGCTCGTTGGTCAACGAGAGGGCGCGGATGGCCTGGAAGAAGGGCTCCAGCCAGGGGGTCAGCTTGCTCTCGTAGTCCCCCGGGAGGTAGCCCAGCTCGTACTGGCTGGAGGCGTGCTCGGGGCGCAGCAGGAGCATGCCGCTGTCGTAGCCGTAGTCGGGGGACAGGGGCTCGGACTGGGGTGCCACCCGCCACGTGGAGGGCTGGCCCACCAGCATGTAGAGGCCGGTGGCCACCATCATGCGGGTCTTGCCGGAGCCGGCGGGGCCGTCCAGCACCACCAGCTGGACGCTCGGATCGAGCAGGAACTCGATGGCCAGGGTCTGCTCCGCGTCACGGGGGCTGAAGGAGAGGATCGGCCGCGGCCGGTACACGTTCCGCTTGCGGTCCCAGTACTGGGCGTAGCGGAGGTCCTCCAGCCGCTCCTGGGCCGGGTTGGCGCGGGTGATGATGGTCTCCTCGCCCGCGCTGAGCACCACGCCCATGTTGGGCAGGAGCTCCACGGGCTCGGGGGTGCGGGCCGCGGACAGGGGCAGCCAGCGTTGGCCGGGCGCCGCGCTGTCGAAGAAACGCTGCAGGTCGCCCTCGGAGAGCTCGGCCCGGACGACGCCCCGGTAGACCTCGTCCACGCTCTCCAGGCTCACCTTGCCGTAGCGCAGGTTCTCGGCGGCCACGCCGGCGGCGTCGCACTTCAGGAGCAGGTTGGAGTCCTCGGAGATCACCACCACCTGGAAGCCCGGGTTGCCGTTGGACTGGGCCACGCCGGCGATGTGGCGCGCGCTGGCCAGAATGTGGTTGTCGCCGGTCTCCCCGGAGTAGGGCTCGCTCACCCCGCCGTCCGGCTCCCAGGCGAGGACGCCGCCCGCCGGCGTGCGCACGAACACCTCCGGGGCGGCCTCGTGGCGGAGGACCGCCTCCACGCCGTGGTTGATGAGCTGGCTGCGCCGGTACTCGAGCATCTTGCGGGTCACCTGGCGGGCGGCGTGACGGACTCCGTCGGGCTTGGTGCGGGAGGTCTGCAGCCGCCCCAGCTCCTCCAGGACCTGGTGCAGCAGCACCACCACGTTGCCGCCCGTCAGCAGGCGGTCGAGGGCGTCCGGGTTCTCGATGAGGGCGGAGGTGTCGGGGATGTACACCGTGCCCGAGAGGGCGTCGGTTCGCGTCTGCATGGCGTGCGCCAGTCTATCACCCTGTCTCGCGGAGGAGCCGGGGCGATGGGTGGGATGGGTGGGCCCTCTCCTGTCGGCCGCTGGTCGTCGAGGGAATCCGGAGCCATCCAGTCATGAGAACCAGGTCCGGAGACGGTGGGGACCTGTCGGCATCTTATCTGGCTGGGGTGCAGGGATTCGAACCCCGATACTACGGTCCAGAGCCGCATGTCCTACCATTGGACGACACCCCAGGACCCCCGCGTGGGGAACGGCATTATAGCAACGGGTCTTGCCGCGTCAATCGTCGCTCGAAGCCGGAGCCGACCGGCCCGCGGCGCTACGCTTCCCGGACCCAGCGGGCCAGGTCCTTGAGCTTGGGCTTGGCCCCGTGGGCCAGGATGCCCACCCGGTAGACCTTGCCCACGACCCAGGCCATGCCCAGGATGGTCGCCACCATCAGCACCACCGACGCGGCGAGCTGGACGAAGGGTACCTGGGTCAGGGTCATGCGCAGGAACATCAGGATCGGGGTGAAGAACGGGATCAGCGAGAGCACCACGGCCACCGTGCCGTCGGGCTGGTTGACCACCTGCATGATCAGCACCAGGGGGATGATCAGGAACACGGTGATCACGCTCTGGAAGTTCTGGGCGTCCTGCTCGGTGTCGAAGGCGGCGCCCACGCCGGCGTACAGGGTGCCGAAGAGCAGGTAGCCGAGGACGAAGTAGATCACGAAGAAGACGAGCAGGGTGACGGGGATCTGGGGAAGCTGCATGCCGCTGAGGCCGATGGCGGTGAGGATGGCGGGTGTAGAGAGGGCGAGACCGAGCGCCGCCCACAGCACCATCTGGGTCAGCCCCACCGCCCCGATGCCCAGGATCTTGCCCAGCATGAGCTCGAACGGGCGCACCGTCGCGATGATCACCTCCACGATGTGGGAGCTCTTCTCCTCCAGCACGCCCCGCATCACGTACATGCCGTACATGAGCACCGTCATGTAGATGATGAGCACGAAGAAGTAGGAGAGGATGAAGCTCTGCCCCTGGTCCCGGGTCTCCTCTCCCTTCGCTCCGAGCTTGAAGGTCTTCAGGTCCACCCGGCGTGTGAGCTTGCCCACCTGGGACGGGTCCAGCCCGGCGGAGGTGAGGCGGTCGGCGATGATGACGCTGTTCACCGACTTCTCGAGCACGGACAGCAGGCGGAAGGCTGCCACGTTGGGGGCGATGTACTCCGGCTGCCCGGCGGCGGGAAGTGTGGACGGGATGATGAGCAGGCCGTCGTAGGTCTGCGCCTGGACGTCCTCCTTGACCTGCTCCCGGGTGGCCTGGGGGTCGGGCCCCGGGTCCACCCGCACCAGGTTCACCTCGAGAGTGGCCCCGTCCTGGGCCAGGCTCTCGGAGACCTGGGCGGCCATGGGGTCGAAGAAGCGTCCCGTCTCGTCCAGGACCGCGATCTTGAACTCCCCGCCGCCCCGCGCCGCCAACCAGGCGGGGATCACCATCATGCCCCCCATGAAGACGGGCACCAACAGGGTGGAGATCCAGAACGCCTTGGTGCGGACGCGCTCCAGGTACTCGCGACGGATGACGGCGAAGAGCCTAGACAGCATGGGCGCGGTCCTCCTCCACGGCGCGGATGAAGATGTTCTCGAGATCGGGCTCGAAGCGGGTGAAGGACTCCACGCCGCCGGTGGCCACCAGCTCCCGCAGGAGGTCCCGGGGCTGGTGGGCGTCGTCCAGCTCCACCAGCAGGTCGTCGCGCAGGGGCCGCACCGAGGTCACCCCCGGCAGCTCGGCCAGCGTGTCGGCCCCGACCTCGACGTTCACCCGCCACACGTTGCCCCCGTACTGGGCCCGGATCTCGCCGAGGGGCCCCGCCAGGATCGCGCGGGCGCGGTTGATGAGGCAGATGTGCGTGCACAGCTCGTCCACCTGGGGCAGCACGTGGGTGGACAGCACGATGGTCACCCCCTCCTCCTTGGCCATGGCCATGAGCAGGTCCTTGAGCTGGCGGGCGTTGATGGGGTCGAGCCCGGAGAAGGGCTCGTCCAGGATGAGGAGCTGCGGCCGGTGGAGAATGGTGCCGATGAGCTGGACCTTCTGCTGCATGCCCTTGGAGAGGTCCTCGACCTTGTGGGTGGCCCACTCGCCGAGGTCGAGACGCTCCAGCCAGTCGGAGGCAGCCTGCCGCGCCAGCCCGGGCGCCAGGCCGCGGATCGTCCCCAGGTACACGAGGTGCTCCAGCACCTTCATCTTGCGGTAGAGACCGCGCTCCTCGGGCAGGTACCCGATGAGGCGGCGGCGGTCGTCGTCCACGGGCGCGCCGTCCAGGTGCACGGCGCCGGCGTCGGCCGAGATGATGCGCATGATGATGCGGATCGTGGTGCTCTTGCCCGCGCCGTTCGGTCCGAGCAGCCCGAAGACCGATCCCCGGGGCACGGCGAAGGACAACCGGTCCACCGCCAGGTGGTTGCCGTAGCGCTTGCTGACCTCGCGGACTTCCAACAACGACTCCAAGACGCCACCTCCTCGGCAGGCCATGATACGGAGGATGCAGCCAAAGTGCCAACTGTGGGCGTGCGCAGCGCTTGCATCGCCGAGCGCCCTGTGGCACAATCCCGCTCCCGGGCCGCACCGGTAGCTCAACTGGATAGAGCATCTGACTACGGATCAGAAGGTTGGGGGTTCGAGTCCCTCCCGGTGCGCCAGGCTTCGTTCTCGACCACCGGGAGAGAACAAGCCTGTCACGGCGTAGCCGCAGGCGAAGCCGGACACTCCACTGCAAGGGCACTGAGGGTCGAGAACTTCGCCCTGGCAAGCCGGTCTCTGATTCTGGGGCGAAAGAAACAAGGCGCGCTTTTCGACCCGCCCCCACCAGCGGGTGGCCGTAGGCCGTCCTGCCCCCTCGTGCCGACGCCCTCGGCCACGGCCACGGACCGCTGCCGGGGGCGTGTGCGAGTCCCTCCCGGTGCGCCAGGCTCCGTTCTCGACCATCGGGAGAGAACGGGCAGCACGTGCCGATCCCTGTTTCGTACCAGACTGCGATCCATGCAAGGTTGGCCGTCTTCCGCTTGGCAGCCTCATCAGGCGTCAGTTTGCGGAGCGCATGCCAGTGGACTGGTAGTAGCGATAGATGAGGAACCGAGCAAGGGCGAACACCGGGACCATGACGATGAGGAAGGTGGGAATCCTGTCCCTGGAAAGCTCGTACCCGATTATCCCGAGCCATGTCAGCCCCACCAGCATCAACGTCGCTCTGTTCGCGCGCAACCACGACAGCCGTTGACGTTCGTCCATTCTCACCACGTCCATCTCAGTGGCCATCACCCGCCCTCTCTGTCAGGCACGATTTCAAACAGGTCATCGACCTTCATGCCAAGCTCCCTCGCAATCTTGAACGCGAGAAGCACGGACGGTAGATACTTCCCCTTCTCAACGGCCAGGATCGTCTGTCTCCGCACGCCGACGCGCAAGCCGAGATCCTCTTGCGTCAAGCCAAGTCTGGCCCGGTGCTGTTTGATGTGGTTCTTCAAGGCGGCCACCGATGAAAATGTGTGGTCAACCGAACAAATTGTCAAGTATGACGTACATTTGCCTCGATCCGACCACCCCAACTGCAGGCAAGGCGCTTCAGGCGCCGCATCCCGGCTCGGCGTTGACGTCTCGGTTCTGCTCGACCGGGTCTGCTAGCCCGGCGTCACGTCACTGGAGCTGGGACTCTCGGGTTGCTGGCAGGTGTTGGACTCGACGCGGCCGCGGCGGGCGGTGGCGGAGCAGATGAGGCCGGCGTCCCCGGGGCGCCATCCCTGCTTGGCGACGCCGGCGTCCACGGCCCAGGCGGTGTAGGCGTGGCCGGTGGCCTGGTCGCCGGCGATGGCCGCCTCGGAGACGATGGTGGAGAGGTTGTCCGGGCGGCTGGAGAAGCCGATGTAGACGTTGTCCGACCCCACCTCGTCCCAGGCGACCTGGGCTACCGCGGTCTTGAGGTAGAGCAGGGCCTGAGTGGCCTCGGTCTCGGAGGAGCCCTCGTGCCTGCCCCTGCTGAACAGGATCGCCAGGGCGAGCCCGATCAGGACCAGGCAGCCGAGCCCGTGCCACGGGCTGAGCTTCCTCCTCGAAGTCTGCTCGTCGGTGTCGCCGCGCTCGACCTGGTCGTCCGCCATGCCGCCTCCTCGTCGGGGCGATCCTATGCAACCGCCGGTGCACCGCCCATGGGGCCGTTCCGGGGCCGACCGGGCGAAAGGGCCCCATCTCTCTTCTCGATCTGCTCCAGGGTGTCTTCGCCGCCACCCTCACACGTCCAGCACCACCTGCGCCTCCCAGCCGTCGGCCGTTGCACGCAGCTCGAAATGGTGCAGGGTCACCGCCTTGACGTCCACCCCCAGGAGGTGACGCTCGGGGTCAACGGCCTCGCCCGCCAGGTCGGCCTCGAGACGCCAGGTGCCGGCGTGCTCGGCGACGGTCAGGTGCGTGACCCGGAGCAGGAGCCCCGCGGCGTCCTTGAAGTAGATGAGCTCCTGCAGGAGATCAAACAGGAGCATGTCGAGGCTGTCCCGGGCGTGGGTGACGTGCCGCCTCTCGCGCTCCCGTACGCTGTCCAGCTCCTCCACCATGACGTTGGCCGTGGCGTCGGCGGCGGCACGGAAGAGCTCCTCGGGGTCGCTCCCCCACGCCCGGAAGGCGACGTCCGCCGGCGCCAGGTCGTCCAGGAAGGCGTAGGGCACGGCTCCTATCCCTTGACGTTGCCCATGGGCGCGAACCGCACCACCCGCCGGCTCAGCCCTGCCAGCTCGGTGGCCTCCACCACGTCGTCGATGCTCTTGTAGGCGCCGCCCGCCTCCTCGGCCAGGCCCTTGAAGGAGGCGGTGCGGATGTAGATGCCGCGCCGCTCGAGGTCGTCGCGCAGGCTCTGCCCGCGCCACGTCTTGCGGGCCCGGGTCCGACTCATGGTGCGGCCGCTGCCGTGGGCGGTGCTGAAGAAGGTCTGCTGGCCCCCTCGCGACCCCCGCCAGCAGGTAGGAGCCGGTCTCCATGCTGCCGCCGATGATCACCGGCTGGCCCGACCGCCCGGTAGCGGGCCGGGACCCCGGCCATCCCCGGCGCCGAAGGCCCGGGTGGCGCCCTTGCGGTGGACCAGGAGCCGCGTGCTCCGCGCCGTCGCACGTGGTGCTCGCTCGAGCTTGGCGGTGTTGTGCGCCACGTCGTAGACCTGGTGCATGCCCAGGTCCTCGGCGGATCGCGGCCGAAGACCTCGGAGAAGACCTCGCGGATCCGGTGCAGGATCACCTGGCGGTTGGCGAAGGACATGTTGATGGCGCACTTCATGGCGCGCGAAGTAGTCCTGCCCCTCCGGGGACGAGAAGGGCGCGCAGGCCAGCTCCCGGTCCAGGACGTGGAATCCGGTACTTCGGCTCCATGACCTCGAGGAAGCTCTGCAGGTAGTCGGTGGCCACCTGGTGGCCGAAGCCGCGGCTGCCGCAGTGGAACATGACCACCACCTGGTCCGGCTCGGAGATGCCGAAGGCGCGCGCCCGCTCGGGGTCGAAAACGTTTTCCGGTCGGCCACCTGGATCTCCAGGTAGTGGTTGCCCGAGCCCAGGGTGCCGATCTGGTTGAAGCCGCGGTCCACGGCGCGCTCGCTGACGGCGGCGGCGTCGGCGCCGGCCATGCAGCCCCCCTCCTCGGTCAGCTCCAGGTCCTCCTCCCAGCCCAGGCCCTCGCGCACGCACCAGGGTGCGCCCTGCTCCACGACCTTCTCGGAACTCCTGCCGCGAGACCTTCAGGAGCCCGCTCCTGCCGACGCCCGCCGGTACCCGATCGAAGAGCCGGTCCACGAGCCGCTTGAGGTGGGGCGCGACCTCCTGCCTCGTCAGGTTGGTGCGCACCAGGCGCATGCCGCAGTTGATGTCGAAGCCGATGCCGCCGGGGGAGATCACCCCCGTCCTCGGGGTCCATGGCGGCCACCCCGCCGATGGGGAACCCGTAGCCCCAGTGGCCGTCGGGCATGCAGAAGGCGTAGTCGGTGATCCCGGGCAGGGTGGCGACGTTGGCCACCTGCTCGAACACCGTGTCGTCCATGGCCCGGATGAGCTTCTCGGTGCCGTAGATTCTCGCCGGCACGCGCATGCCCTTGCGGTGGGAGCGGGGCAGCTCCCAGATCGTGTCGTCGACCCGCCGCAGATTGCCGGGGGTGGTCATGGGTCCTCCCCGCGGATGGCCTCCGTCAGCATAGGTATAGCGCATCGACGCCTCCGAATTTCAATGCTCGCCAGATCCCTGCTCCTTCACCCACGCGCGCCAGCGCTCCAGGGCTGAAGGAGTGGCGTCGGCCGTTCCGGTTTCGTCACCGCCCACGTCGCGGCCGGCCGCCTCCACCAGGAGCTGGTGGGCCTCCTGGCGGAAGAGCAGGGGCGCGTCACCCTCCAGAAAGCCCAGCGCGAGCTCGAGACCTCTCGCGTCGCCCTGACGCACCAGGGTGCGCGCCTCCTCCAGGCGCAGGAGGTCGTCCGTCTCGCGGCGGGCGGCCGCGGCCAGCAGGTCCCGGGCCTGGGGGTCGTCAAGGGCCGCCGCCGCCCGCGCGGCCCCTTCCCGTTGGGTCGCGTCGGTAGCGGCGAGCCGGGCCGCTAACACCCGGGGCCATTCGGGACGCTCGCTCAACCGTGCGGCCATGCAGGTGGCGTCGGTGCCGCAGGCGGCGGCGATGGAATCCCAGGGATCGTCGGTCACAGCGTGACCAGTGGGCGCCCCCTTCGACGTTTCCCACTCGTGGTGGTGGGGGATCTGCAGGACCTTGCCCTCGCTGAGAAGGATGGCCGGGGCCGCCAGCGCGCCCAGCACGACCACGGCGCCGGCAGCGGCCTTGAGCAAGGCGCGGCCGCGGCGGGGAGAGGAGACGATGGAGTACAGGGTGGCGGCAAGGAGGAGGGCGATCCCCAGGGAGGTCACCACTGCCGGGCCAGACGGCAGGTCGAAGCGGTAGGAGGCCACCAGGCCGATCAGGCAGGCGGCGATGCCCACGCTCCAGCCGATGACGAGGCGGACCGAGATGCGGCGCGCGAAGAGGATGGCGATGACCGCCGGGATGACCAGGAACGAGAAGACCAGGAGCACGCCCGCCATGGCCACCGAAGAGGTGATCACGAAGGCGAAGGTGACGTAGAAGATGAAGTCCCACAGGCGCACCCAGCGACCCTGGGCGTAGGCCTCGTCGGGTGCGAAGGAGATCTGGAAGAAGCGCCGCCTGAGGGCGACGTGCAGGCACCCCACCAGGGCGTAGATCACGGCGGTCTTGACCACCGTCGGCCAGGTGACCCAGAGGAGGCTGCCCACCAGGGTCTCCTTGATGTGCTCGGCCCCCTCGGGGGCCCGGTCGGCCACCAGGATCGCCCCGGCCAGGGCCACCGCGTAGACGATGCCGATGATGGCCTCCTGGGGGATGCGCTCGTGCCGCATCCTGGTGACGGCGAAGATGGCCGCCCCCGCCACCGCGAAGCCCAGGGAGAAGAGGTAGGCCCCCGTGCCGTGCGGGCTCAAGCCGAGGAGGTAGCAGCTGGTGGCGCCGAGGGCGGCGATCTGGGCCAGGGCCAGGTCGACGAAGATGACCCGGCGCTGGATGACGTGCATGCCCAGGTAGGCGTGGATCCCTACGAGCACGATGCAGGCCGCGAAAGGCGCGGCCATGAGGTGGAGGAGGTCGCTCATGAGCCGGCCTCCGTGGCCTTGAAGGCGTCCACCAGGCGTGTGATCCAGGTGTCGATCAGCTCCGGGTAGGTCTCCACTCCTGGCTCGCCGCCGGTAGAGAGGGGCACGATGACGGCGTGGGCGCCGGTGCGGGCGGCGATAGCCTCGGGCTTCGAGGGGTCGAAGTAGTTGGCGGAGAGCACGACCTCGATGCCCTCCTTGCCGATCAGGTCGATGATGGCCTCCACGTGACGGGGGGTGGGGGGGATGCCCGGCTTGGGCTCGATATAGCCGGCCATCTTGAGGCCGAAGCGGTGGGCGAAGTAGATCCAGTTCTTGTGGTAGCCGATGAGGGAGCGCCCCCTCAGGGGAGCCGCCTCGCGCATCCAGCCGCCGAGCTTCTCGGCCAGGACGTGGCCGCTGTCCGCCGGGTACTCCTTGCCCTCGAGGAAGGGCTGGAGCCGGCCGGAGCGGGCCAGGCGCGCCAGGGTCTCCCCCCCCAGCAGGTCCACCAGCTCGTCGCCGAAGAGACGGCGGCAGAGGTCATCCTCCAGAACCTTCTCGCGCTCGGCGTAGAGGTCGGCGCGGTCCGGGTCCACCTTCTGGAGGCCGGCCAGGATGTTGCGGGCGATGATCACCATGTTGAGGGGATCGGTGTGGATGTGGGGGTTGCCGTAGATGTGGACGTCCCCTTCGGAGCGCGACAGGGTGGTGGGCACGTCCAGGAGCGGGACGCCGGTGGCCGCGGCCACGTAGCCGGGCCCCCCCTCCAGGACCCTGTCGTTGCCGGCGGCGTCCAGGAGCGTCGGTACCCACAGCTCCAGGTCGAGGCCGGTGGACACGAACAGGTCGGCGGAGCGCAGCAGGGCGCTGTAGGAAGGGCGGGGCCGTACGAAGTGCGCGTCCTGGTTTCCTCTGGCGATGGCGTCCACCCGGGCCGCGTCCCCGGCGATCTCGCGGGCCGCCCAGGCGTAGTCGGGCAAGGTGGTCACCACCCTCAAGGTGCGGCCGCCGGTCCCGTCGGCGGCCACGGCCGGCGTCGAGCCCCAGGTCAAGAGCGCGAGCACGCTCGCGCCGAGGACGAGGCGATGAGGGATGGAGAGGCAGCGATGCGTCGTCTTCATGGTCATGTCTCCGTCAGTAGGCCTCGTGTTTGTGAGGGCCGCCCGCGAACGTCGTCTGGACGAAGATGCGGTTGTCCTCACGTGGGCCGTACTCCCACTGAAAGTCCCGGGTGGCGTGCTGGTACTCGATCCGCAGGCGGACGAACTCGCTCTGCCAGAAGGTCAGGTACGGGCTCCAGGCCCGCTCCCTGAGGCCGGTGGAGAACGGCCGGTCGAAGAGCTCCACCTCCGGCGTCGGCAGCTCGGCGTCGTCGTAGCGCAGGCCGGTGAGGAACTGCCGGCCGAGCCGCCAGGTGGCGTAGGTGAAGAACGAGCCCGTGCGCACGGCGCCGTCCGGAGCCCCGAAGCGACTCCAGATGTACTGGCCGCGCACCTCCAGCCCGCGGTACCTCGCCCGGCTGGCGGGCTCCCAGTTGAAGTTGAAGTCGATGCTGGCCAGGGTGGTGTGGTGGTCCCCGGACGCGTCGTTGGGACCCACCATCCCGGTGAGGCCGAGCTCGAGGTAGGCGTCGGGGCCGAGGTCGAAAAACCCGGTGTGCCGTAGCAGCACCGACGGCCGATCGAAGTCGGAGCCGGCGAAGGCGGTCGGGTTGTCAGCGTTGGTGACCTCCAGGGTGAGTCCATTGGAGCTGGCCCACAGGCGTGGGAGCTGCCAGTCGACGCCGATGCCGAGGCCGATGAGGCCGTCGTGGCCGAACAGGTCGCGCAGAGCGAAGGGGATGTCGACACTGGGCAGCGCGTGGGGGTGCCAGCGGTTGAGGGTCCCGAACTGCTGGCGGAAGCGGCCCACACGCAGGCGGGTGTTCCCCGGCAGGGCGACCCACTCCATGTAGGCCTCCTCGACAGTGAGGTTGATCTCCTCGCCGTGGTCGTGGCCCACGTGCGCCTCCTCCTCGTGCTCTCCCGGAGCATAGAGCGGAGGCTCCTGGTGGGCGGCCAGGTAGCCCTTGAAGCGGGTGGACGGGTCCAGGGGGGCCGCGAAGCCGATCTCCACCCCCCTGACCAGAAAGCGGTCGGGGATGTGGGAGGAGGCGCTCCAGTCGTAGGAGATGTCGCCCAGGAAGCTGATCTCCGGGTTGAGGGCCTGCAGCGTGCGGGCGCGCCCGGTGAAAGAGTCCCTTTGGGCGGCGGCCGCCCGCTCTTTCTCCACCTCGCCGGTGGTGAGCTGCTCCGCCTCCTCCCGGAGGGACTCTAGCTCCCGCTGCTGCTTCGCCTCCTCGAGCCCGCGCAGGTTTTCCTCCAGCTCGTGCAGACGCAGCTGGAGCTCCTCGATCTCACGATCGCGGACGGACCGCAGCTCCTCGAGCTGCCGTGCGAGTTCACGGACTTGATCGGCCAGCTGCTGCTCGTTGGGCGTCGTCGGCGCGGGCGGCGGCTGCGCGTCCCCGGCAAGGCCAGGTGTGGTCGCCAGGGCGAATGACAGGACGACGAGGGCGGCGCTTCGTCGACCTCGTCGCCGGCTTGGGTGGAGTGTCATGCCTTCCTCCTCTCGGTTGCATGGGCCGGCCCGCCGTGAGGCGGGTCCCGATGGGTGCGGTGGCTGATCGTTCCCGCTGCGGGATCGATCAGGCGAGTGGAGGAGCGCGTGCCCGGTCGAGCTGCGACAGGGCGACCACCGGCGGCGCTGCGGGCTGACCGAAGGTCTCGGGCAGGCCGGCCGCGGTGTGGACCTCCACCGGGGCGGCGAGGAGGCTAAGGGAGAGCAGATGCTGTGAGAAACAGATCGGGCAGGTTCCGGAGGTTTCACCGGCCTGGTGGCGGGCTGTGCCGGCGGCGCGGTGGATGAGCTCGCGGCCGTGGCCGGCCGCGACCCATGCGGGGCCGAGCTCATGCTCCTGGTGCCACAGGGGCGACGCCGCCACCAGGCAGAGCAGAAGCAGCATGCAGACTGCTCGAACGCGGCGGACCGTGTCACCGGAGATCATCATGGATGCCCTCCGATTTTACACCAATAGCGACCGCGTCTTGATTCAGAGGCCGCCGCCCTCGGCGCCCGTCATTCGGGGGCGAGCACTACGGAAACTGCCGCCACCCGCTCTCGGGATCATCTGCTCGCACTTGACAGACGCCGCCAGGATGTTGATCTTGGAATCCAGACGTCCGCACAGACTCTTCAGCAGCGATGGGGAGGCCGGCATGGGGAGAACCTACTACGCGATTCTCGGCGTGCCGCAGGACGAGACCCAAGGAGGCATCCGCGCCGCCTACCACGATCTCGCCAAGAGGCTCCATCCGGACCATGCAGGATCGGGCGACGAGACGGCGATCCGGGAGCTCAACCAGGCGTATGAGGTGCTGTCCGACCCGGTACGCCGCCGGCGCTACAACTACCGGATCGAGGGGGAGCGGGAGCCGGGCGCGGCCAGGGCCGAGCCGATGATCCGGCGGCGTCCCCGGCCGGAGCCCCTGGTGCCCGAGCCCATGTCGGTGCTGGACGACTTCCACACCGTCAGGCCGTCGGTGGAGGCCCTGTTCGACCGCTTCCTGCGCAACTTCTCGGGGGTCGGTGTGCCCAAGGCGGAGCGGCCCCAGGCGCTCACGGTCCAGGTGGAGCTGACCCTCGAGCAGGCTACCCAGGGAGTGGAGGTGCCCATCGGCGTGCCGGTCTTCGAGCGCTGCCCCCGCTGCGGCGGGACGGGCGAGGACTGGCTCTTCCCCTGCGTGGACTGTGGCCAGGAGGGGTACGTGGAGCGGCAGCGGGTGGTGAGGTTGCGGGTGCCCGGGGGGGTCCGCCACGGCGAGGTGTTCGAGGTGCCCCTGGAGACGCTGGGCATCGCCAACCTGTACCTGCGCCTGCAGATCCTGATCGCCGCCTGAGGATCGGTACCGTCAGCTTTTCGTCGTTCGCGTATTGCTGGATGCGCCCGCTGGCCCTGATCGCTGTGACGGTCACTGCGCGCTGCGGCCTGTTGCCGTCGTCCTGACGTGGCTCCGGCGTCCGGGGATCAACCCATTCGGGGCGGGTTGCCGCAGGCGGCGAGTACGGCCACCGTGGCCTCGAGGCGCCGGCGGACGACCTCCACGTTCTCGTCCAGCTCCGGCCGACGCGGGCTCCACTTTGCCAGCGCCCGGTCGGAGCGCACGGAGATGGAGTGGAAGCCCGCCGTGCGCATCAGGTCCCTGAGCGCGCTGCGGACCGACTCCTGGCCCAGGGTGGAGCTCAGGGCGCTCTCGTCGCGGCTCGCGATGCGCAGGGCGTCGAGCTCCTCGTCGCCGAGTCGGATGTCCTTGAGGATGCCGAGGCCGGTCATGATGCGCGCGCCCGCGTCCTGCCGGGAGGCCGACCACTCCAGGGGGCTGGTCACGTCCACCCTGAGTGTGGCCCCGCCCGGGTTGTACTGGGACCGGGGCTGGATGGTGTAGCGGCAAACATAGCCGCGAAAGATCCCCGCCACGGTGGAGGCGAGCAGGCCCACCGTGTGCGCGGTCCCAGCCTCGAACGCCGCCGCCAGGGCATCCACCCGGTGGCGGGCCGAGCGCCGCAGGAGCACGCCCAGGCCCACCGCCACCAGGACGCCAACGGCGGCCAGCAGGGGAGCGATGAACGGCTCTTCCAGGTCCGGCACGGTGGAGCCAGTATATCGTCGCTGGACGGTGGTGGCGCCGGCAGGGCGCCGCGCCGCGATCCAGACGGGCATCCGATCGTCCCGCCTCCGACGACGGCCCTCACCGGTCGTAGCGGCTGACCAGAGGTGCCCGGGATGCGATGATGGGCCCATGATCCGGGTCAGTGCGCTCACCTGCTACCCAGTGAAGTCCTGCCGGGGCATCGACCTGGAGTCGGCGGAGGTGAGCGAGCGGGGGCTGCGCCACGACCGGGAGTGGATGGTGGTGGACGCCGAGGGACGTTTCCTGAGCCAGCGCACCCGGCCCGAGCTGGCGCGGGTTCGGGTTGCCCTGGCCTCGGACCGGCTGTTGCTCAGCGCCCCGGGCATGGACGAGCTCGCGGTGCACCTGGCACCTGCGGGCAGCGCGAATCGCACCGTCACGATCTGGCGGGACACCGTGATTGCGGAGTCGGCCGGAGGCGACGCGGCGCGGTGGTTCAGCCACCTTCTGGGGACGCGCTGCGAGCTGGTGCGCATGCCCGCCGGCAGCCCTCGCCGTCCGGACCCCGACCGGTCCCGCCGCGACGACCGGGTGGGCTTTGCCGACGCGTTCCCCTTCCTGCTCCTCTCCGAGGCCTCCCTGGCCGAGCTGAACCGTCGCCTCGAGCGGCCGCTCCCCATGGACCGCTTCCGGCCCAACATCGTGGTCGCCGGCTGCGCCCCCCACGCCGAGGACTCCTGGAGGACGCTGCGCATCGGTCCGGTCCTCTTCCGGGTGGCGAAGCCCTGTGCGCGCTGCGTGATCACCACCACCGATCAGGAGACCGGCGCCCGCGGCCCGGAGCCCCTGCGCACCCTCGCCACCTACCGGACGGTGGACGGCCAGGTGCTGTTCGGCCAGAACCTGCTCCACGAGGGCAGGGGGACGATCAGGGTCGGGGACCCCTGCGAGGTGGAGGAACTCCGCATTCTGACCCGATCCGTCCATGAGGATTCGTCACAGCGCCAGTGCGCGGCGGCAGCGACCAGGGGCAGCGACAGCGATGGGCGGCGGCGCGCCGCGGCATCGATCGGTGGGCGGCCAGGTGCAACGGCGGCGTCACGTGCTGGCCCCCCCGGGGCGATCAGTCCCCGAGGGGGTCTGGGCCGCAGCTCGGCGGCGGCGGCGACGAGGCCCACGAAGTCCGCCATCCGGACGTCGCCGGCGAAGGCGGGGGCGAGCTCCTGGGCGCGGCGCAGGACGTCTCCCATGTCCCCTTCCCGTGCCCAGTAGGTGCCCTTCAGGATCTCGGCGAACTCGGCGGCCAGGGAGGCCAGGCGCAGGGCGGGGGAGGCGGCCTCCCAGCTCGGGGCCAGGTCGCGCACGGCGAGGGAGCGCTGGATCTCCTGCTCGGGGCTGCCGTCCATGGGTCGCCAGCGCAGGCTGAGCGCGGCCAGGGGCGCTCCCGAGCGGCGTCGCACGCCGGGTTGCAGCTTCACCTCATAGAGGACGGTGACGGTGTGGCCGGCCCCCACCTCCCCCGCGTCCACCGTGGGGTCGCGGAAGCGCTCGTCGGCGATGTCGCGGTTCTCATACCCCAGCAGCCGGTAGCGGGCCACCGTGGCGGGGTTGAAGTCCACCTGGGCGCGGGCGTCCCGGGCCACGGTGAGGAGGGTGCCGGTGAGCTCCTCTGAGAAGATCCGGCGCGCCTCCGGCAGAGCGTCCACGTAGGCGTAACGGCCGTCGCCGGTGTCGGCCAGGCGCTCCATGAGGACGTCGTTGTAGTTGCCCATGCCGAAGCCCACCGTGGTGAGCTCGATGCCGCGCTCGGCGTGAGCGGCGATCCGCCCCAGGATGCTCTCCGGACCGGTGCGGCCGACGTTGGCGACGCCGTCCGAGCACAGGATCACGCGGTTGACGGCGCCCTCTTGGAAGTGGCGGTCGGCCAGCTCGTAGCCCAGCACCAGGCCCTCCTCGGCGTTGGTGGAGCCCGAGGGGCGGAGGCGTTCGAGCGCCGCCCGCACCGACCGGTGGTCGGTGGTGGGATCCACCAGGACCTGGCCCCGCGAGCCGTAGACCACCAGGCCCACCCGATCGTCGGGGCGGAGCTGCCCCAGCAGCTCGTCGAGAGCGGCGCGCACCAGCCCGAGGCGGTTCTCCCGGGCCATGGATCCCGACGTGTCGACCACGAAGGTGAGGACGGCAGGCGGTCGCCTGGCGGCCGCGACCTGGCGTGCGGTCACCGCGAAGCGCAGGAGCGCGTAGCGCTCACCCTCGGCGAATGGGGTGGGCGCTCCCTCGGCGGTGAGGGCGAAGTCGCCTCGCCGGGGCGGTGGGTCGCCGTAGTCCAGGGCGTTGACCACCTCCTCCACCCGCACCGCCTCCGGCGGCGGCAGGTGACCGTCGCGCAGATAGCGGCGGATGATGGTGTAGGAGCCGGTGTCCACGTCGAGGCCGAAGGTGGAGAGGTGGTCGTCCTCGGTGTCGATGAAGGGGTTCACCCCGTACCCCTGGAAGAACACGTCCCCGTAGGGCCGGTCGTTGGGCTCGGTGGTGCCGCCGGTGGACGGGGCCGCGCTCGGTGGCGTGACCACCGCGTCTCGCGGACTCTGCGGTCGCGGCGCGCCCGTCACCTTCTTGTACAGCTCGCCCGTGAGCGGCGGATCGGGCGGGGGCGGCGCCTCGGGCACGCCGAGGATGAGGTTCTTATCCCGGGCGAAGCGGGGGGGCTCCGGCTCGTTCGCCACGATGTCCGGAATCGGCATTCGCCGTGTCTCGGTCTGCCGCGCCGCACCGCCGAGCTGCGAGCGCCGCTCGTCGTCGCTCGCCTTGTCCTTCGCCGCGCCCTCCGCCTCGCTCGACGGCCGTTCAAGCCTGCCGGCGGTGACCACCCTCCCGCTGTCGGCGGCCCCGACCTCCTCGGGTACGGGCGCGCGCGAGGCCTGCTGTTTGGTGGTGTGGGAGTCGGTGCCGGCGCTCCTCGCGGGAGACTCGAGCTGACGTTCACGGTCGGACGCCGGGGGCACCGGGGGGGCAGCCGGTGCGGTCTCCGTGCTGGCCCGGGGCGCGGGCGGCGCGCTCACCTGCTCGAGCAGACGAGGGTCGGGGCCGCTGGACCTGAGCTGCCAGGTGACGGCGGCGGTCAGCCCGAGGAGCACGGTGGCGGCCGCCGCCAGGTACCAGGTGGCGCGGCGGGGTGGCGCCGCGCGGCGTGGTCCGGTGAGCTCGTCCGAGAGCTCGAGGCGCTCCGGCATCTCGGCCTTGATGCGCTCCGCCAGGCCCTCGGGCGGGGGCGGCGTGGGCGTGTCGACCAACATCTTCTCGACGGTTCCCCTTCTCATGACGGACTCTCCAGGGCGCGGGCCAGCATGGCCAGCGCCCGCTTCAGGCGCTTGCGTACGGCGGGCTGGGTGATGCCTTCGGCGCGGGCGATCTCCCGCACCGGGACCTCGCCCCAGTAGCGGGCGGTGATCATCAGGCGCAGGGTCTCGGGGAGGTCGAGAACGGCCCGCCGGAGCCGGGCTGCCTCCTGGCGGAGAGCCGCCATCTCCTCCCCGTCCGGGGCGTCGTCGGGCGTCGCGCTGTGGTGGCGCTCCTCGAGGGGCAGCATGGGCCGGGGCCTGCGCACGTGGTTGAGGAAGGTGTTGTAGGCGATGCGGTACAGCCAGGTGGAGAACCGCGACCTCCCGTTGAAGCCGGCCAGAGCCGCCCACGCCTTGCGGTAGGTCTCCTGGGTGAGGTCGGCGGCCAGCTCCCGGTCGCCGCCCGCCAGCCGATAGAGGGCGGCGTAGACGGCGGAGTACGTTGCGTCCACGAGCCGGCCCGCCGCCTCCCGGTCCCCGGAGGCCGCAGCGATCAGCAGCGCATGCTCCTGAGCCGGGGGCACCGGCGTTCCGGGTTGCTGTGGAGGGAGGTCGGCGTCGGTCATGACGGCTGCGGTCCTCATGGTAGCAATGAGACACGCGGGGGCCTGGAAACGAAACCGCGGGCGCCTTCGGCGTCCACTGCGCGCGAGGCGGGCGACGCTTCGAACCCAAGGAGCGCCTCCGACCTCCGATCGCCCCCGGATGGAGTAGGATCTGGCCGGCACCCTGGAGGTTCGAGATGGCGGAGCTCAAGGCGTACGTGGGCGTGGCGCGTGGGCCGTTCTTGGTCCTGCCCATCACCCTGGTGGCGGCTGGTGGGGCGGCGGCGGCCTACGACGGGACGTTCAGCTGGCCGCGGACCCTCCTCGCCTTCGCGGGGCTGCTGGCCCTGCACATGGCCGTGAACATCCTCAACGAGTGGTCGGACATGCGCACCGGCATCGACCTCAAGACCACCCGCACACCGTTCTCCGGGGGCAGCGGCACGCTGCCCGCCGGCGCCATGTCCCTGTCCGGGACCCTCGTGTACGGACTCGGCTGCGCCGCGTTCGGACTGGCGGTTGGCGTCTACTTCCTGACCGTCGTGGGCTGGGTCCTGCTGCCCATCATGCTCGCCGGGGGCATCGCCGTGCTGGCGTACACGGACATCCTGGCGAAGCTCGCCATCGGCGAGGTGGCAGCGGGCCTCGGGCTGGGTGGTCTGCCGGTGCTGGGGACGGCCCTGGTGCAGGGCGGCGGCATCGGCCCGGCGGCCTGGGCGGCCGCGGCCCCCGCCACCTTCATGACGTTCAATCTCCTGCTCCTCAACGAGTTTCCGGACGAGATCCCGGACCGCGAGGGAGGTCGTCGCAACCTCCTGTACGTCTTCGGACGGCGCGGCGCGGCCTGGATCTACGCGTTCGCCGCCGTGGCCACGCCGGTGTCCATCGCGGTGGCCGTCGCCCTGGGGGCGCTGCCGGCTCTGGCCCTGGCCGCGGTCCTGCCCTCCATCCTGGTGGCGCCCGCCCTGGGCTGGGTCGTGCGCGATCCCACGCAGCCGGTGCCCGTGCCGGCCCTGGGCGGGAACGTGGCCTGGAACCTGGCCACCAACACGGTGCTCGCAGTGACGCTCGTGGTCGCCATCCTGACCCGGGCCTGAGCCCTGGCGGCCACCGGTCTGGGAACGCGACGGGGGGATTTTGTGTTGTGGGTCACATGGGCAAGGTCGCCGTGAAGCCGTGCGCTGTGTGTGGGCAAATGATCCGCTGGCAGCCCAAGCTGGCCGGCTGCTGGGAGCGCATGCGCTACTGCGGCCCCCGCTGCAGGCGGCACAGCCTGGACGAGGTCGACCGGGCGCTCGAGCACGCCATCCTCGGCCTGCTCTCCTGCCGCCCCGTGGGGGGGACCATCATCCCGGCCGAGGCGGCGCGTCTGGTGGCGGACGGAGGCCGCTGGTGGCGGCTCGTGGAGCGCGCCCACTGGGCGGTGCGGCGGCTCGTCGCGGAGGACCGCCTCGAGGTCGTGACCGGGGCAGGTGACGGCGTCGGCGCCCCGCTGCGGGTGCGCCTGCCGCGCGGTCTCTGCGCCCTGCCTTCGAGCGCCGCGGTCTGAGTCCCTGCGGGCTCCCTGTCAGCCGGCGCGCACGGTCCGGAACTTCGCGAACATGTAGGGGTACCGGTCCTGGAACCAGTTGCGGAAGCTGCGCCGGATGAGCTGGGCCGGCGTGGCCCAGGACGCCCCCAGCATCACGTAGTGGCGGCCGTCGAAGAAGTCGGCCGAGTAGCCGGGGTAGCTGGAGATGGTGGGCTCAAAGCCCGGGAAGGGGGCGAAGACCGAGGAGGTCCACTCCCAGCCGTTGCCCACCAGCTCGGCGACGCCCCACGCCGAGTCGCCGCGGGGGAAGGCGCCCACGGGGGTCGGAGCCCAGTGGGCGAAGTCGAAGTTCCCATGGTCCGGCGACGGTGCGCCCTCTCCCCAGGGGAAGGACCGGATCGAGCCGTCGGGGGCCGTGTGGGCGGCGCGAACCACCTCGGCCTCCGTGGGCAGGCGACGCCCGCGCCAGCGGGCATAGGCGCGCGCTTCGGCGAGGCTGGCATACACGGGCCAGTCCCGGACCAGCTCCAGGTCGAGGCGGTCGAACATGGTGTGGTAGAAGCGGCGGTCGCCGTCGGATGACCAGAACACCGGCTGCTCGAGGCCGATCCGCTCGCGCCACCGCCAGTCGCCGTCGGTCCACAGCTCCCGACGGCGGTAGCCGTCGTCGGACACGAACTCCAGGTACTCCGAGGTGCGCACCGGGGTGCGGTCCATGACCAGGTCGCCCACCTGCACCACCTGCTCGGGGAACTCGTTGTCCCAACCGAAGGGCAGCTCGTCGAAGCGCGCCCCGAGGACCACCGGCCCGCCCCGGACCTCCACCTCGCCGGGACGGGCGGCGCCGTCGAAGCGGGTGGGCGGCATCCCGGCCGGTCGGCGCTTCCTCTCGGGGGGGAGCTGCTGGAACATGTACTGCAGCGTCTCCTGGTGCATGAGCTCGTGCTCGATGGCCACCTCGAAGATCCGCCCCCGGGCGGCGAGCGGGTTGTCGCCGGCGCGGGACGCGACCTCGGGCACGGCCTCGATCAGCGCCTCCCGGACGCGGTCACGGTAGGCCTCGACCTCGGCCATGGACGGCCACCTGGTGGCGTCCTGGTGGGCGTCCACCCCCACGGGGTCGATGCCGCGCTCGAAGAGGTGGTCGAAGCCCTCGTTGAACGAAGCTCGGCCGAGCAACCCCCGGCACACCTGGTTCCAGGCGAAGGCCGGGAGGTGGCCGACGTAGAAGATCACGGGGTGGCGGAGGCTGATGGGCTGCTCGTACATGGCCTCGGCGTCGAGGAGGCCGAAGAGCTCATCGGAGCGCCGCCACATGGCTCGAAAACGGTCCTCGATGGAAGTCGTCATCGGTTCACTCTCCGGAGCTGACGTGCCGTATCGTCATGGTCTCCCCTGCCTCCCCGGAAGCGGGGTCGTCGCGAGCCAGCATCGAACGGGGATTCCACGCGGCACGCCCGCGATCAGACAGGCCGCAGCAGGGCGAGGGCGAACAGCTCCTGCGGGTCGCTGAACCACCGGGAGAGGGCCAGACCACTGCCCCGCAGGCGCTCGGTGAAGGTCGCACGGGTGAACTTGCAGCTGATCTCGGTGCGGATCTCGGTGCCGGATGGAAGGTGGAGAACGCCGCCGTCCCGGCCGAGCGTGACGCGGGCGTCCCGGCGCGCCCGCAGCCGCATCTCGATCCACTGCCGCTCGGCATCCCAGAAGGCGATGTGCTCGAAATCTCCGGGCTCGAAGTCCGTCCCGAAGCGACGGTTGACGGCGTGCAGGATGTTGCGGTTGAAGGCGGCGGTGATCCCGGCGCGGTCGTTGTAGGCGGCCTCCAGACGCGCCCGGTCCTTCACCTGATCGACACCCACGAGGAAGTGATCACCGTCCTCCATCACCGCGCGCATGTCGGAGAGGAAGGCCGGCAGCCGGTCGGGGTGGAGGTTGCCGATGGTGCCGGCGAAGAACAGGAAAAGCCGTCGGCCGCCCGCCCCCAGGATCGCCAGGTCGCGGAGGAAGTCCCCCACCACACCGCGGACCGCGAGGCCAGGGTAGTCCTGGGCCAGGCCGAGGGCGGAGGTCTCGAGGAAGGTCCGGTTGACATCCAGGAGCACGCACCCGAGGGGTCCGCCCCGGCGCTGCATGGCGTCCAGCAGGATGCGGATCTTGCGCCCGGCGCCGGAGCCGAGCTCCACCAGCTCGTCGGGCTCGGTGACGGCGATGAGCTCCTCGGCCACGACCTCGAGGAGCGCCTCCTCGGTTCTGGTCTGGTAGTACTCGGGGAGACGGGTGATGTCCTCGAAGAGCTTCGAGCCGTGGTCGTCGTAGAAGTACTTGGAGTTGATGGTGGGGAGAGCCTGCCGCAGACCCCGCCACAGCGCCTCCCGATCGGCCGCCTCGGAGTGCTGCACGACGCCGGAGTGCACGATCTCCGCGCGCTCGGTCTCCACGGTCTTGAAGGCGGTGCGGAGCGTCACGGCATCCGCCGAAGGGCGCGTGGCGTCATGGGCAGGTCTCCTCATCCATGCAACGAGGATCGGCCGCCGCCCCTTCCAGGTTCCCGGAGCGGACATGTCGGGCTCGGGCCTGCAGGCCCTCTTCCAGGGGAGTGGATGGGCCGGCGCGACCGGTCCTCAGCGGGTGGACGCCCGGGACCGTCCCGCCTTCCCGCCCTTTGACGCGCCGACCTTCCGGTACTGGGGCCGCAGCCGGCCTCTGGAGCCGTCGAGCACGACCCGGTTGCGGCCGCGGCGCTTGGCGCGATAGAGGGCGGCGTCTGCGGCCTTCAGCACCCGGGGCGGTTCGGCGGCCATGGCGCCCGACTCGGCGGCGCCGATGCTGACGGTGACCGTGACCCGTTCCACGGTGGGCGGCGTGACCGGGCGCTCGGGCCGCCGGCGGGGCCGGTGCGGGGAGCGGATGGCGAAGGTGCGGGAGGCGACCCGGAGGCGCAGCTTCTCCAGCTGCTCCTCGACGGCGGGGAGGGTCTGGCCGGGGAACAGGATCGCGAACTCCTCGCCGCCGTAGCGGTAGGCACGGCCGCCGCCGCCGACCCTGGCCAGCTCGTCCGCCACCATGCGCAGCGCCTGGTCCCCGACCTCGTGGCCGAAGCGGTCGTTGAAGCGCTTGAAGTGGTCGATGTCCACCATGGCCAGGGTGTAGTCGCCGTGCAGCAGGCGCAGCCCTTCCTCCAGTGCGCGCCTGCCGGGCAGGCCGGTGAGCTGGTCGTGATAGGCCAGATGGTACGAGTCCTCGATGACCGCGAAGAGGAGCACCAGTTGGGCGCCGGCGAGCATGAGCGTCGCCTGGTGGGGGCTGTGCGCCACGAGCAGGGCGAGCCCGGAGGCCGTCAGCACCCAGACGGACGCCACCTCGAAGGCGCCGCGCCGCGCCACCAGGACGAGGGCGGTGAACACGGCGGCGATGAGAAAGACCAGGAGCCATGTGTGGCTCGACGCCAGCACCCGGACCCAGGCGCCGGGGAGGGAGACGGCCGCTGCGGGCGCCAGCCAGAAGAGCCCCGCCACCAGCCACGGCTGCAGGAGGATCACGGCCAGGTGGACGGCGACCCACGGCCGGGTCAGGGGGCGCTCCGGCGCCAGGGCGATGGCCGCCAGGTTCAGGGGGAGGAGGATGGCGAGGGCGGCGAGGGCCGATCCCTGACCGGCACTCACCGCCTCCGCCATGGGTCCCCTCAGGAGCAGATTGGCCACGGCGATGGTCACGGCGGCCAGGGCCAGACGGCTGCGCCGAAAGCGCCAGGCGAGCACGACCAGGAGCACCGCCAGGGGCTCGGCGAGCACCGTGGTGAGCGGGCTGTAGGGAGAGGGCAGCCACAGCGCGCCGAGAAGCCAGGCGGCGGCGATCAGCAGCCCACCGCCCGCGAAGGTCATGCCGCCCGCTCCAGGTCTCATCAGTTCATTCTAGGGGAGCTGGGGTCGTGCCGCCCTCAGGGATCGGACGATGCGCCGCCTCCGGTGATCCACGTCAAGACCTCGGCGAGGGGCTTCTTGTCCAGCACCGGCACGGTGCAGTCCCGGGCCGGATATCCGACGGGGAACAGGATGGTGGGGCGCTCGTTGGCGGGACGCCCGAGGATGGTGCCGAGAAAGCGCATGGGCTGGGGGGTGTGCGTGAGGGTGGCGAGCCCCGAGCGGTGGAGGGCGGCGATGAAGAGGCCGCACGCGATGCCGACGCTCTCGGCGACGTAGTAGTTGGGCCTCCTGCGGCCCGCGGTGTCGATCCCATGGATCTGCCTGAACACGGCCACCAGCCACGGCGCCGTCTCCAGGAAGGGCTTGCGCCAGCCGGTGCCCAGGGGGCCCAGGGCCTCGAGCCACTCCGCAGGGGCCCGGCCCCCCTCGTAGAAGGCGCGCTCCTCGGTCTCGGCGGCACGACGGATCTCCTGCTTGACCTTCGGGTCCGAGACGGCCACGAAGTGCCACGGCTGGCGGTTGGCCCCGGACGGGGCCGTGTGGGCCGCGGTCACGGCGAGCTCGATGAGCTCTGCGGGCACCGGGTCCGGAGCGAACGCCCGCACCGACCGCCGCGTCCCCATGTCCTCGGCGAACGCACGGGCCCGCTTGATCATCTCCGTCTCGGGGAGGCGCCGGAAGCCGAGGGGCGTCCGGCGACCGGGTCCGTCGGTCATCGCACCACCGCCGCGCGCGCTCAGCGTCGCCAGCGACGGATGAGCCGCCGCTCGCCCTGGACCTCCCGATACCAGTCCATGGTGTCGTCGTCCGGGAAGTCGACGATGTAGGTCGTCGTCTCCTCATCGATGGTGACCTCGACGTCGCTGAAGCCCTTGAAGTTGTACTGGCCGACGAAGTCGCCGTCGCGGCTGATGAGCTCGTCGGCGAAGGTGTAGCGCGCGTCCTGCTTGAACCCGTCCTTCAAGGGGTACCAGTCGCCGGCGATCTGCACCTCCGGGCTGCCGAGGCCGGCGAGGGCGGCGATGCGCTGGCGGTTGTGATACGCGGCGAAGGCGACCGCGGCCAGGATCGCAAGCACGAGCAGGCGCCGAATCATGATGTCCTCCCGGTTGACATGGAGCGACTATCGCAGCCTTTGACGGTGGCTGTCAAACCGTAGCCGCGACGGCCCGTGCGGGGGCAGGTCTGCTCAGAAGTTGAGGGACAAGGGCGTGATGCTCGTCCTCCCACCGAGCTCGTCCTTGACGCCCACGTACACCCGTTGCTGCCCCCCCTCGATCCGGATCGTGGCCTCGTAGGCGAAGTAGCCCTTGGCGACGGCTTCATGGTAGCGGTCGGCGGCCACGGTTATGGGTTGGGTGAAGGTGGCGAGCTCGGACTGATTGCCGGCGGCGTCCTGACTGAAGAAGGTGATCTGGACCTTGCCCCAGTAGTCCTTGCCGCGGGGAACCATGTCCAGATGGGCGAAGGGGATCTTGACGACGATGGGCAGCTTGACCCGCTTCGACCCGGCCGCCCCGAGTCGAAAGCGACGTGACGACTTCCCGAGGTCGACCCGGATGCCCAGGGGGTTGGCGTCGCTGCCGAACAGCATGTCGGAGCGCAGACGCTCGGCCGAACGGGTCGCCTCCGGAAGATCGGTGTAGGCGGTGCGGTGGATGACCCGCAGCCCGGGGCGCCCGGGCACCCGCACCTCGATGCGGTAGGTCTTGCCGCTGCCCATGTGGTCGGCGGTGTAGGCCAGGGAGTAGTAGTGAGCCAGCGAGTCCGCGACGCGTTCCAGAGCGTTGCCGACGTTGGACGGGAAGAGGGCGTCGCCCCCCGTGGTCGCGGCGGCGGAGATGAGCAGGTCCTTGCGGCTCCGCTCCAGCCACCGAGCCACCGAGGTCGGCGCATTGGGGTCGACCGAGGACAGCGTGGGATCGGAGGTGGAGGACGGCCCGATGGCGGCGTCGGACCGGGGTGCGCCCGCTCCTCCGCCGGACGCGGCCGCGCCGCGGTCCCCGGAGCCGAGGTGGGAGGAGGTGGAGTCGATCCCGCCGTCGGCCACCGTGCCGGACGAGTCGACCGCATAGATGGTGAAGCCGAGGTCGGCCGCGTCGTGGGCGACATCGTCCCAGAGCTTGCCGGCGGGGTAGGAGACGGCGGCGTTGACGAAGTCCACCGGCGAGTACGAGGGCGCCCACTCGGTGCGGGGCTGGCCGGGAGTGAAAGCGACCAGGACCTTGCGCGCGTCGGCCCCGGCGTAACGGGCCATGGTGGCGGCGAGCGCGCTGCCCACCCGGCCGACCCGTCGCTCGAGCTCGGCGACGTACTCGCGGGCCCGGTGCCGGCGCTCGTAGAAGTCGGGGTTGCGCTCGCCGCTGACCGGGCCCTGGCTGAGATCGTCCCGGAAGGCGATGCTCTGCTCCGGGCCGTGCGCCCGCATCCCCCGGACGCTGCCGACGGCTGCCACGATCTCGTGGCGGTCGCGGCTGCGGTCCAGGAGGTTGTGCAGGGTGCCGTCGAAGACCACCAGCGACACGCTCTCCTCATCCGGCACACCACCCCGGTAGCGCTCCTCCAGGGCGCCGAGCGCCCGATCCCGGTCGGCGGGGTACATCAGGTAGAGGTCCAGGAAGTACACCACCTCCACGGGGCGCCTCGCCGCCTCGGGGGCCGGGAGAGCCGCGACGTCCACGGGTTGCAGGCCGGGCCGTGAGATCTCGGCGAAGTTCGTGATCTCCTGCCGGATGCCGTTCTCCAGAATGACGAAGTCGGCTGCGGACAGGCCGGTGACCGGCTGCCCCGTGCTCTCGTCGATCACCCGCACCGGCACCTGGATCACGTTCACCGTCGCTTCGCCGGTAAAGCTCTCCCGCGGCTGTTGGGCCGACACGGTCGCGGCCGCGATGATGATCAGGACTGTGGACGCGATGTGCTTCCCCACCGTGAACCTCCCCTGCGTCACGGCTTGCCATCGTACTCCTTCTCGCTGTGTGGGCCACAGGAGGTGGTCCACCGCGACCGTCGGGGCTGGGGCTCAGCCGTCGCCGAGGGCGCGGGCCCGCAGACGGCGCAGGAAATCCTGCTCCTTCGGCGTGAGGGCGGAAGGGCCCTCCTGGGCGAGCTTGGCGCGCAGGCGGTCGAACTCCGCCGCTTCCTCGGCGGTCAGCTCGATGGTGGGGTGGCCCTGTCGCGGGCGGGCCGGGGGAGGCATCTTCGGGAAATGGTGACGTAGATAGGTCAGGTAGAAGACGGCGCCGGCCAGTGCGCCGCCCAGGTGGGCGCCATGCCCGATGCGCATGCCGCCGCCGCGGCTCTGGGCCACCAGCCCCCAGATGTCCAGCCCGACGAAGCCCAGCACCCCCACCAGGGCGGGGATGGGAATGATGGCGAACAGCAGGATCCGGTGCCGGGGGAACTGGAGCGCGAACGCCATGAGCAGGCCGGTGACCGCTCCCGATGCGCCCAGCGCGGCGATGCGGTCGTCGCCCATGAGCCACGACGACAGCAGGCAGTGGCTGAGTGAGGAGACCACGGTCGCGGCCAGGTAGAAGCCGATGAACACCCGCACTCCCCACAGGCGTTCGAGGACGCTGCCGAAGGACCAGAGCACGACCATGTTGAGGGCCAGGTGCCACAGCTCCATGTGCGAGAAGGCGGCCGTGAACACCGTCCACCACATGCCCGCGTCGAGCCTCGTGGTGCTCACCAGGAAGTTCCTGGCCAGCAGGATCCACAACGATGAGCCCGGGGCGGCCACCTGCCAGGCCAAGAAGACGAGGATGTTGATGCCCAGGAGCACCGGCACCACCCGCAGCGGCCGCTGCGACCAGTGGCGGTCGGATCTCGTGCTCGAGGACGCGCTCGCCGCTGGGACGCCGGACTGGTTAGTGGTCGGGCCGTCGTGCACCGTCACTCCCCCATCGCGCGTGGATCGCGCCGTCATTATCTCAGAGCGGGCAAAGATGTGCGGCAGCCCGCCGGCGCTCGCCGCCGCCCTCCCACCTGTGGAATACTCGGGGGGCGGAAGCGCTTTCCTCCGGGGGAGACGACATGGTCACCACCCTGACGGTCCGGGTCTACTTCGAGGCGGCCCATCGCCTCCACAACCCCCAGCGGTCCGACGACTGGAATCGGCGGACCTATGGCAAGTGCAACAATCCGCTCGGTCATGGTCACAACTACGCCCTCGAGGTGGCGGTCCGGGGCGAGGTCGACCCGGAGACCGGCTACCTCATCGACATGGGCGACCTCAAGGACATCATCAACCAGGTCGTGGTGCACGACGTGGACCACCGCCATCTCAACCACGAGATCCCCTGGCTGGAAGGGATCAACCCCACCGCCGAGAACCTGGCGCGCACCTTCTACGACCGGATCGCGCCGGAGCTGCCCCGCGGCCTGCACCTAGCGGCCGTCACCGTGCACGAGACGGAGCGCAACAGCGCCACCTACAGCGCCTGATCGTGAGGAAGGGTGCCCGGCACCCTCCCTCACTCCTGGCCGTCGGCCGACGTCTCGGCGAGGGCCGTGCCATCCTCCGCGAACCTCGCCAGGGTCGGGTCCACGCCCTTCCAGAAGTCCTTGTCCGCGACCCGGAGGGTGGCCAGGTAGACGAGGGCCTCATGCTGGTGGGCCGCGACCAGGTCGTCGGCGGCCTTCCCCACCGCCTGCTCGTCGGGGACGTCGGCGTCCTCCGGCAGGTCGAGCACACCGTCCTCGTGGGGCAGGCCGACCGCGTCCAGGAACTCCGCCAGCAGCGGCCTGCGGTGGCTCATGTGGAGGTGGAACAAGAACTGGAAGGCGACCTCCTGGGGCACGTCCTCGACCAGGCGCGCGAGCCTTCCGGCCACTCGCTCCGCGGGCAGCTTGCGCACGGACTGAGGGCGGAACTTGAGGTCCTTGGCGAGGGCGAGCTCCAGCGCGGTGCGGCTGTCGCGATCGGCGTTCGCCCACAGCGCCATGGCCGCCTCCCGCTGCTCCTCCTCGGTCATCAGATCCCACACCGCGTAGGGGCCGCGGTGCTCCACCGCCTCCTGCAGGGACTGAACCTCGGTCATGGGCCACCTCCTGGTCGTCGGCTCAAAGCCTAGCAGCTCCGGGGCGTGGTCACAGCACGTACTCACCGCCGGCGATCACGGGGGTCCGCCGGCCGTCGGAGTGGACGACCTCGGCGGACTCGACCTGAACCGGGCACCCGGTTGCGTACACGATGTCCTGATGGATCACGTTCTCCGGCTGCTGGAAGTCGTCGGCCCCCACCACCCCACCGAGGTGGTCGGAGCGGCCGAAGGCCCAGTGGAACCCCGCCTTCTCGTCCTCCAGTACCTGTCCCGTCACCTCGGCACGGTCGTTGACCCCGAAGGCGACCTCGGCGATGTTGGCCCGGGCCGGATCCGAGTCAAAGAACGTGGCGTACTCCTGCGCCGCGGCGCTGTCTCCCTCCACCACCTGGATCGAGTTGGCCACCACGTGGAAGAGAATGATCTCGTCGTCCGTCGCCACCGGAATGGTGCCGGCCGTCCAGGTGGGCACGTCCTCGAACTCGCCCTCATAGGGCACGATGAAGGTCTCACCCGACGGCAGGTTGATCACCGGGTCCCCCTCCTTGAAACGGGGAGGAAGCCGTCGTCCACCTCCACCCCGCGATGGCGCAGGTCGAACCAGCAGCGGTGGCCGGTGGAGAAGAGGACGTCGAGGAGGGCAGCGCCCCGCATGACCTTGGCGATGGCCTGGCAACGGGCGGCGACCTTGCTGTAGTCCGCCGCCAGGGAGGTCTGCTCCATGCGCTCCTCCACGCCGGGCATGGACGCGGCGCGGAAGTCGTCATGGTCGCGGGCGAAGGTGCTCAGGGGGGCGGTGGCGGAGAACTCGGTCATGGCGATGACGAGGGTGGAGCCGGACAGGGCGTCGGCCAGATCCACTTCCTCGTCGCCCAGACGTCCCTTGGGGGGCAGGTCCGCGTTGTTGGCGCCGCTGGCCTCGAAGGTGAGCAGCGGTCGCACCTCGAAGCCGCGGTCTTCGCCGAGCTCCGCCAGGGCGTTGCGCCACCGCTCGGCCATCTGGCGGCGGCTGCGCCACTCCTCGTTGTCCGCGATCCGGTCGTGGGGGAGGTCGATCATCACCGTTGCCACCTCGCCCGCCTGGGGGTCGAAGACGTCGCTGAAGAGCTTCTCGAGATCGAGCATGTCGTGCCTCCACGTCCCGGCGGTTCGGGTCGTCAGCGAGAGCGGCCGCGAGCGTGACCTCTCGTGCCCCGTCTGCAGACTGCACAGTGCCTGCCGCGGGCCCGCTGCGGCGGAGCCCGATTGTACTCTGGATCGGGAGTTGCGCTATCCTCTGCCGCCATGAGTGCGAGTGAGATCACTGCAGCCGTGGTGGGAGTCGGACACCTGGGCCGTCACCACGTCCGCCTGCTGGCGGACATGGAGGGAGTGCGCTTCCTGGGCGCTTACGACAACGACCGTGGGCGCCTCTCCGAGATCGCCGGCGAGCACGGGGTGCCCGCCCTGAGCTCGGTGGAGGAGGCGGCGGCCGCGCAGATGGTGGTGGTGGCCACGCCGACCGTCAACCACTGCGCGACCGCCGGGACGCTGCTCGAGCGTGGCTGTCACGTGCTGGTGGAGAAGCCGATCACCGCCACGGTCGAGGAGGCCGACCAGCTCATCGCGCTGGCCGCCGACGCGCAGCGGGTGCTGGCGGTGGGCCACGTGGAGTACCACAACCCCGCGGTGCAGTCGGCCCTCCACGTGGCGCGGGAGGTGCGTTACCTCGAGGCGCAACGGTTGTCTCCCTTTACCTCCCGTTCCGTTGACGTGGACGTGGTCCTGGACCTGATGATCCACGACCTCCAGATCACCCTGGCCGTGGCCGGCGCCGTCCCCACGGAGATCCGTGCGGTGGGTGTGCCGGTGCTCACCGACAAGGTCGACCTCTGCCACGCGTGGATCGAGTTCGGCGGCGGCCTGGTCGCCAACCTCACCGCGAGCCGGGTGTCCGCGGAGCGGGTGCGCAAGCTGCGCCTGTTCGCACGGGACGCCTACTTCTCCATCGACTATGCGGAGCAGAGCGTATCGGCGGCTCGCCTGGAGCGGGTGCCCCCCCAACCGCGGATCGTGCCCCAGGAGATCCGGGTGGATCGCCGGGAGCCGCTGCGGGCGGAGCTCGAGGGCTTCGTCGCCGCCTGTCGCGGAGACGGTGGCGTCGTCGTCGACGGTCGCACCGCCCGCGACGCCCTGGCCGCGGCCATCCGCATTCGGGAGTCGGTGGAAGCCCGCTGAGGACCTCCCCGGCCGCGCCACGGGGCGGCCCGTCGGTGGGGTTGGGCGCGGGGATCAGGGCGAGCGGCGCAGCATGACCAGGGTGCGGTCGTCGGCGAAGGCCACCCCCTCCACGAAGCGGTCCAGTGCGGCGTTCAGGACCGCGGCGAGCTCGCCGAGAGGCAGGTGGCTGTCGGCGCGGCACAAAGCCTCGAGCCGCTCGAGCTCGAACTCGTCGTCTGCCGGGTTGACCGCCTCCGTGTAGCCGTCGGTGTAGAGCACCAGGGTGTCGCCTCGGCCAAGCTCCATCTCGACGCCGCGGTACTCGGCGACGGACAGCAGACCCAGGGGGGGCCCGGTGCCCTCGAGGTGCTCCACCCTGCCGTCGGCGCGCAGGAGGAGGGCGGGGTTGTGGCCGGCGTTGGCAAAACGGAGGCGTCCCGTGGCCGACTCCACCACCACCAGCAGGGCCGTGGCGAAGCGCTCGGGGGGCGTGCGGCGGAAGAGGCGCGTGGAGACTTGGAGGAAGATCTGCTCCGGCGGGAGGCCATTCTCGATCGCCGGCGCGGTCAGAGCCTCCAGATAGGCGGTGAGGAGCGAGGCGGCGATGCCCTTGCCGGAGACGTCGGCGATGAGGAGTGCACACTCGCCGCCCGCTCGGCGCTCGGTGACCTCGAAGTAGTCGCCGGACACCCCCTGCGAGGGAAGGTTGGCGCCGTACAGCTCGTAGCCCGGGATGGTGGGGAGCTGGTCGGGGATGAGAGCGTTCTGGATCACGCGGGCCAGCGCGACCTCCCTCTCCAGGCGGCGCCGCTCCGCCGCCTCCTCGGCCAGGGCGAGGTTGCGGATGCGCAACGCGGCCACCGAGGCCAGCGAGCTCAGCAGCTCCATGTCGTCCTCGTTGAACACCCGGACCCGGGCGCTGGAGCCGAGAACGATCATGCCCAGCGTGCCGGTCGGGTCGGCGAGGGGTGCCGCCAGCAGGCTGCGGATCCCGGCGGCGATGAGGCTCTCGGCGTCGGCGAAGCGGCGGTCGACCTCGAGATCGTGCACCAGGGCGGCCATGCCCCGCTCCACCACCTCGGCGGTGAGCTTCTGGGAGACGACGAAGTCGTCCTGAGCCGCTGTCGTGCGGCCGGCCACCCGCTCCAGGCTCCCGTCCCGACCCTTGAGGAAGATGGCCGCCTGCTCCGGCCGGAGGTGATTGAAGACCCGGTCCAGAATGGTGTCGAGGAGGTCGTCGCGGGTGATGGAGGTGGCGAGGGTACGGTGGACGTCGTTCAGGATCGCCAACCTCTCGGCGTGCCTTCGCATCTGCTCGGGGTCCGTGGGCCGGTCGGGATCCGGAAGACGGCTGGTGGAGTCGACGAGGTCGCTGGCCCGGCGGAGCAGGGAGCCGGACTGCCCCGTGTGGGGCACGGCCGGTGAGCCCTCCGGCGGTCGATCCAGGAGCCTCAGGATGCTCGCCGACACGGACACCACGTCGCCAGCCGCCACGGGAGTGGGCGCGTCGATGCGGCGGCCGTTGACGAATGTCCCGTTGCGGGAGCCCAGGTCCTCCACCAGCCAGCCGTCTGCCGTGTGGACGAAGCGGGCATGGCGCCGCGAGAGGTACCGATCCGCCACCGTGAGGTCGGCACTCTTGGAGCGCCCGATGACTACCTCGTCGCGATCCAGGTCGCGCTGAAGGGGGTCGCCATCCGCCGGCGTCACGTGCAACGAGAGCATGTGTACGACGAGTATGACAGGAGGGGGACCGGTGACACAAGGAGGCCACTCGTGTCCGCGGCAGTGCTCTGAGTTGAGAATCGGTCGGTGAGGGACGAGAATCTGCGTGGAGGACGCGTCCGTCGGAGTGTTGTGACCGAGGGAGCGCCGGCAGAGACTGGGGGAAGCCATGGCTGGACTGGACTCGTTCGAGGGCATCGGTGCGGTGGTGACGGGAGCGTCCAGCGGCATCGGCCGACTCCTGGCCGAGCGTCTCGCCGCCGGAGGGGCGAAGGTGGCCCTGGTGGCGCGGCGGCGGCAGCGGCTGGAGGAGGTGGCGGCGCAGATCTCCGATGCCGGCGGCGCGGCCGTTGTCCTGCCCTGTGACGTGGGCGATCGCGACCAGGTGCTGGAGACGGCGGAACGGGCCCGAGCCCAGCTCGGAGCGGTGGACCTGCTGGTCAACAACGCGGGCTACGGCCGTCACCGCTCTTTCCTGGAGTGGGACCTCCAGGACATGGAGCGGATGTTCGCGGTGAACTTCCTGGGCGCCCTGGCCTTCACCAAGGCGCTGCTGCCGCACATGGTGGCGCGGCGCCGCGGCTGGCTGGTCTTCATCTCGTCGGTGGCTGGCCGCATCGCGCCGCCCCTGGAGACCGCGTATGCGGCCTCGAAGTTCGCCATGACCGGGCTCGCGTCCGCCCTGTCCCTGGAGGTGGAGAGCGCGGGAGTGCACGTGCTGACGGTCTATCCCGGGGTCATCCGCACACCCTTCTTCGACGCTGAGGCCATGCGCCGTCTCCCGGCGGTGGCGAAGCGCCGGATGGTGGAGCCGGAGCCTTTGGTAGACGCGATTCTCGAGGCGCTACGGGCCGGCCGGAGGGAGCTCACGTTTCCCCGTTGGATCGCCGCGGCGTATCCCGCACAGGCCCTGGCTCCTCGGTTCTTCCGGCGCCAGCTGAAGCGCGTCACCAAGCCTGACGACAACCCGTGATTCAGGTTCAGCCGGTAAACGGAGGACCGCCTCGGCGACAGCGGCGGCGATCAGCGCAGGTCGGGGAGGCCAGAGAGGGTGTCGGGCACGCCGTCTCGATTCGTGAGCACGCACATCGTTTCATTCGAAAGCGTGCCCGGCACCCACTCTGGCCCCCTCGAAGCGAACGCCGAGAATTCAAGATTCGGTGGGGGTGGTGGGGTAGGTCCGTCCCTTCCAGCGCGAGCGGACACCGGAGTGGAAGCGCCGCGCGGAGTCCACCGTCATGGCCAGATAGAGGATGCCCGCCGCCGGCAGGAGCAGCGCCCACAGAGGCGACAGACGGTAGTAGCGGAGGGTCGGCAGGTAGGTGACGATCATGGCGGCCAGGGCGGTCACAGCGAGGGCGCGGGTCGCGGCGGCGGGCGCCCCCAGCCCCACCAGGGGCAGCCAGAACGCCCACGACAGGGCGAGCACGCATCCCGCCAGGAGCGCCGGCGAGGTGCGGAGCTGGGTGTAGGCGGTACGGGCCACCATCTCCCACACCGATCCCAGGCTCCGGTAGGGACGGTGGCTCCTGACGGACCGGCTGAGACCGATCCAGGTGGTGAAGCCGGCCCCCTTGAGGCGGGCCGCCAGGGCGCAGTCGTCGATGAGCTCGTCCCTGAGAGAAGCGAAGGCGTCGACGGCGTGCAACGCTTCGGTGGAGACCAGCACGCAGCCGCCGGCGGCGGCTGCGACGCCGGAGCGGGGCGAGTTGGCGAGGCGGAAGGGGTAGAGCAGCTTGAAGAAGTAGATGAAGGCGGGCAGCAGGAGCTTCTCCCAGAAGCCCGTCATGCTCAGGGTCGCCATGAGGGAGAGCATGTGCAGCCGACCACCACGGAGCCGGTGGAGCATGACGGGCAGGATCCCAGGCTCGAGCTCGATGTCCGCGTCCAGGAGCAACGTGTAGGGGCTGCGGACCTCAGCGAGGCCCTGCTCCAGGGCCCACATCTTGCCGCTCCAGCCGGCCGGAAGCTCCCGCCCCGCCACGACCTCGAGGTGCTCCAGGCCGCTGGACCGGGCCGCATCGGCGGTGTCGTCGGTCGAGCGGTCGTCGATGACCACGACGCGCAGCCCGGCGCCCTGGCGTGCGAGACTCCGCAGGGTCCCGGGGATGGTTGCGGCCTCGTCCCGGGCCGGGATCAGGGCGGTGACCTCGCCGAGGTCGACCTCGGCGGTCCCGTCTCCCCTCGCCTCCAGCCGCTCGCGGGTGCTCCACGGCCTGAAGGGCAGGAGCAGGATCGCGACCCAGATCAGCGCCCCTGGGGCGGTGACTGCGAGCCAGAGCGTGTCGTTCATGCCCCGGCGGGGTGCGGTCAGCCGGTCTGGCGCACCGGCAGCTCGTGCTCGTCCCGGTAGTCGTCCAGATAGGTGAGGGGCGGATCGGGCACCATGGGCCCCTCGGTCATGGGGCCGCGCCGGGAAACGCGCCAGGCCTTGAGGGGATGCAGGAAGGTGTCGCGGACCGCCGTTCCTTCGTACCCGCAGTGGGCCATGCAGTTGTCGCACTTGGGGTTGCGGCCGGAGCCGTAGCGATCCCAGGGTGTGGTCTCCATGAGCTCCGCGAAGCTCTCTGCGTAGCCTTCGTCCACCAGCAGGTAGCACGGCTTCTGCCAGCCGAACACGTTGTAGGTGGGGTTCGCACCAGGGCGTGCAGCGGTAGTCCTGGTTGCCCGCCAGGAAGTCCAGGAAGAGGCTGGACTGGTTGAAGCGCCACGGCCGGCGACGGGTCGAGCCGCGCTTGAAGATCTCCCGGAACAGCTCCTTGGACTGGCGCCGGGTCATGAACACGTCCTGACGCGGGGCGCGACTGTAGCTGTACCCGGGGGAGATGGTGATGCCCTCCACCCCCATCATCATCACGTCGTCGAAGAAGGCGGCGGTCACGTCGGGATCGGCGCCCACGAACAGGGTGCAGTTGATGGTGACCCGGAAGCCGCGGTCCAGTGCCAGCTGGATGGCGCGGACCGCGCGGTCGTACACCCCTTCCTGGCAGACCGAGGCGTCGTGGTGCTCCCGGTTCCGTCGAGGTGGATGGACCAGGTGAAGTAGGGGGACGGCTTGTAGTGGTCGATCTTGCGCGGCAGGAGGAGGGAGTTGGTGCACAGGTAGACGAACTTCTTGCGTGCGATGATCCCTTCCACGATCTGCGGCAGCTCGTTGTGGATGAGCGGCTCGCCGCCGGCGATGGAAACCACCGGGGCCCCGCACTCGTCCACTGCCGCCAGGGCGTCGTCGACGCTGACACGGCGGCTGAGGATCGTCCTGGGGATAGTCGATCTTGCCGCACCCGGCGCAGGCCAGGTTGCACTGGAACAGAGGCTCGAGCATCAGGACCAGCGGGTAGCGCTCCCGACCCGCCAAGCGCTGCTTGAGCAGGTAGGAGCCGACCCGGAGCTGTTGGATCAATGGAACGCCCATCATGAACCTTTCTCGTCCGCCAGGATCTCGCCCAGACGCTGCCGCAGCCGCGGCCACTCCAGTTTGAACCAGGGAGTGAAGGCGTCGGGTTCGGTCGCGAGCTCGCCGTCGAGGGCCGCGGGAGTGATCCAGCGCCACTGGGCGACCTCGGACAGGTTCGGCCGCACCTCGTCGGTGCTGATGCCTGCGTACACCGAGCACAGCTCGCGCTCCGAGCCCTCGTCCTGGAAGCGGGCGTGGTACTTGAACTTGAAAAGATAGCGAAGCGTGGCGCCCATGCCCAGCTCCTGACGGAGCCGGCGGTGGGTCGCCTCCTCCATGGACTCCCCTGCTCGGGGATGGCTGCAGCAGCTGTTGGACCAGTAGGACGGCCACAGCCGCTTGTCCCGGCTGCGCCGTTGCAGGAGCAGCTCGCCTCGCGGGTTGAACACGAACAGCGAAAACGCCCGGTGGAGCACCCCGTCTCCATCGTGACAGGCGCCTTTGGCCAGGGTCCCCACCTCGCGGTCGTCGTCGTCCACGAGGATGAGGGGCTCCCGATCCGAGGACACGATCTTGCGGGTCGCCTCGGCGATGGGCTCAGCCAATCTGGACCTCCATGGCCTGGTAGCCGGCGTCCTGGATGGCGCGCACGACCTCGCTCCCGCCGTCGGGACAGAGGGCGATCATGGACCCGCCGCCACCGCCTCCCGTGAGCTTGGCGCCGAGGGCGCCGTGCTCGCGGGCGATCTGGATCAGCTCCTCCAGCTCGCGGCTGGACACCTGGAGCCCGTTCAACAGCCCCTGGCACACGTTCATCAGGTCGCCGAGCCGCTCCAGGTCGTAACGCCGGAGTGCGTCCAGGGCCTGCACGGTGAGGGCGTCGATGCCTTTGAACATCCGGTCGTAGACGGGACGGTAGCGGGTCCACGCCTCGCGCACCCGCGCCACCATCTTGGCGGTGAGGCTCTCCACCCCGGTCATGCCGATCACGAAGTTGATCGGCTTCTCCACGTGGAGCTCCTCGATCTCCGCCGGCGAGCCCGCCCGATAGAGCAGCATCTGCCCGTAGGTCGCCACGGTGTTGTCGATGCCGGACGGGGTGCCGTGCGCCACCTTCTCGCAACGAAACGCGAGGTCGTTGACCTCCTCGTCCACGAGGCCGAGGGCGAAGTGCTGGTCGAGGGCCCGGATGATGGCCACGGCGACGGCGGCTGAGCCGCCCAGCCCCATGGCGCGCGGGCAGCTCGGGATACACCTCGATGCGCATGGCGCGGTCGGCCAGCCCGAGCTCGTTCCAGGATCAGGCCGGCGGGTTCCTCGTAGGACTGCCGCTTGGAGGGCTCGCGGCTGCATCAGCTGCTCCACGCCCCAGCGGGGGACCACCAGCCAGATCCCGTCGTCGGCATCCATGACCCGCGCCCGCACCGCCAGGGGCACGGGCGCGGCGATGGCGCGGCTGCCGTAGACCACCGCGTGCTCGCCGAGGAGGATGATCTTGCCGTGACCGGCGGCCATTTGCGAGGTCTCCCCCGCAGCCGCAGTCCCGACAGGGGACGTGCCTGGGCGGTGACCTCGCGGACGATCTCCTCGCGCCTTCCAGACCTTGATCTCGCCGGACTCCACCAGCCGCTCGACCACGGTGTCGAAGATCTCCGGCGTCGCACCGGCCGCGGAGGCGACGCTGCGCGCGTGCAGGGTCATGTGCCCCTGCTGGATGCCTTCGGTGGCCAGCGCCCGAGGGCGGCGAAGTTCTGGGCCAGGCCCACGGCCCCCATGACCTCGGCCAGCTCGCGCGCCGACTCGCACTGTTGAGCAGGCGCAGGTTGAGGGCGACGGTGGGGTTGGACTGCAGCGGCCCTCCCACGGTGCCGACCTTGATGGGCATCTCGATCGAGCCCGCCGAGATCGCCGTCGGACGCCTTGCTACCAGCGGGTCAGGGCGGTGTAGTGGCCGCCCCGGGCCGCGTAGGCGTGGGCGCCGGCCTCGATGGCCCGCCAGTCGTTGCCGGTGGCCAGGGCCACGGCGTCGATGCCGTTCATGATCCCCTTGTTGTGGGTCGCCGCCCGATAGGGGTCGATGGCGGCGAACTGGCTGGCGAGGATGATGCCGTCACGAACCTCCTCGCCGTCGTAGCCCTTGCTGGTCAGGTTCTCCACGGGGATCTTCACCCGGGCGCGGGCCAGGGCGCGGTCCGTCAGGTTGGACAGGATGCGCAGGAAGACCTTGCCCCCGGTCAGGCTCTCCACGAGGGACGCGACGCCCTCGCACATGGTGTTGACCAGGTTGGCGCCCATGGCGTCGCAGGTGTCGACGAGGAGGTGGACGACCAGCATCTCCGGGCTGTCGTTGCCGGAGGGGTGAAGGATCACCTCGAGCTCGCGTGGCCCCTCCTCCCCGTGCCACCATACGCGGGTGCATGCTGTTGGCCAGGTTGAGGACCTCGTCCTTGCGTTGCAGGAGTCGGCGGCGGGCCGCCGTGGGCTGAGGCACGTCCACGAGCTGGATCTGGCCGATGAGCAGGGGCTCGGTGCTCTCGGCGTGGAAGCCGCCGCTGGCGCGCGCGATCTTGGCCCCGTAGCTGAGGGCCGCCACGATGGACGGTTCCTCCACCGCCAGGGGGACGACGTAATCCTTGCCGTTGACCAGGAAGTTGAGCGCCAACCCCACGGGGAGGCCCATGACGCCGACCACGTTCTCGATCATGGCGTCGGCGCCGGTCAGCGTCAGCACATGTTCGCCGTTGAGAAGCGCGCGGGAGTCCTCCGGCGAAATGAGGCCCCTCTCGCGTACGGCACGCACGCGCTCGGGGATCGAGAGCTTGTGGAACCCGGGGATACAGGAGTCAGTCACTGGCCACTCTCCGTCAATGATTGTCGCTGCTCGCATGCGGCGCCGCGCCAAAGACGCCGACCTTCCCACGGGAAGGACACGCCAACGGCAGCCCGCGGGCCGCGAGGCGAAAGAGCGCCGACAGCGCCATATTACTCCGGATGACGGCGTTGGTGGTCCCGATGATCCCCATGACGGTACGGCGCGACACCTTCACGTCCTCTCCCGACGTGAAACCCGGCCGGCGATGGATGTTCTGCAGGGTGAGCACGGCCAGCCCGATCGCCCACGTCAGGAATCGCCGAATTCCGGTCTCGCTGCGCGGAATCAGAAGCGTGTAGCGGAGGGCATCGCGGAGGTTCGCGTGCGCCACGCCGATCAGCCGGTCCATGCCGGCTGCAAACGCCGGATCGTCGCCGTTGGTGGCCAGCCGGTCGAGGTCGAAGCCTTCCTCGGCGAACACGTCGCGTGGCAGCCAGCAGGCGCCCTGCTCGAGATCCTCGAACGCGTCCTTGAGGATGTTGGTCAGCTGGAGGCCCTGTCCGAACTGCACCGCCCGCTCCATGAGTGCGGCGTGCCGTCGCTGGATCAGCGGGGAGTGGGCGCAGAACAGATCGGTCAGCATCTCGCCGACGACCCCGGCCACGAAGTAGCAGTAGCGCTCGAGATCGGCGAGCGTCGCGAGGCCCCGGACGTTGCGATTCCGCTCGAACTGGGCCATGCCGCCGCTCATGATGGACACGCAGCGGCGGATGGCGGCGCGCTGGCGACCGCCGAGGCGATAGGTCACCCGGACCACCCGCGGGCTCGAGGCGATGAGCTCTCGTTCCGCGGGGAGTGCCTCGTCGAACAACCGCTGGGACGTGGACGCCGCCAGGGCGTCGATCCCATCGCCACCGGACAGGGCAGAGACCAGGGAGCGGTGATACTGCTCCTTCTGGTGGACCTCGAGGAGCGGGTCGTCCTCGATGGTGTCCGCGATGCGGCAGAGCAGGTACGCGTTGCTGACAGCGAGCTTGAGGTCGTCGGGAAGCTGGGGGATGGTGAGGGCGAAGGTCCGCGAGACACCGGGTAGGATCCGCTCCTGAAACTGCTCATCCTCCAGCCACGGGTGAATCCCGGGATCGTCCTCTCGCGCGACCAGTCGAGCTGCTGCCTCCGCCATGGGTCCTCCGTGTGCTACCGCATCATCAGGTCGGCAAGCGATCGTGCCTCCGTTTTCCACTCCTGGCGCGCCAACCGCGTCCCTCTACAGTGTTGAACGCGCCACGAAGCCGCGCCTCTTCCGTTCGTCCCACGATCCGAGGCTCACAACCGACGACCCTTGGCGGTCAACGTGCTGCCTTTTCTCACTATTCCTCTACAAGCTGGTCATGGTGGTCCGCCTCAGGTGCCGGTGGGAGACGTGAGCCGGCAGCCCGTCGCGGTCAGGGACAGGTCCATGATCTCGAGGCCGGCGGCTCGGATGTCTCGACCGAAGGCGGCGGCTGCATCCGGATCGTCGGTGAGGGCGATGCCGAGGTCGCCGCCCCCCGCTCCGCTCGGCTTGTAGGTCGCACCGGACGCGAGGGCGACCCGGCGCGCCATCCGGTGCTCCGCGGAGAGGATGGGCAGTCCGGCGGCCTCCTCCAGGCCGTTCAAGCCGTCCCAGTAGGCGTCCACAGCCCCCAGGACGGCGCTGGCACTGCGCCGGTGGACGGCCTCGACCGCGGCTCCGGAGACCGTCCCCAGCCGCGCGAGCGCGGCCTCGACCCGGCCCGAGTCCCGACCCAGGCAGTGCTCCAGGTGCTCGAGGAAGTCGCCGGTGTCCGCGGAGCGTCCGGTCCACACGAACACCATCTGCAGCTCGTCGGGAAGGACGGCGGGCTCTGCCGCCGCCACGTCGCCCCGTTCTCCCAGGCGATACTCGACCACGCCGCCCAACAGGGAGGCGGCAACGTCGATGCCGCTGCCGCGTCCGCCGTGGGCCTCGCGATGCAGCTCCACCAGCACCTGCAACCAGTCGAGACGACCTCTGGGAGGCGGGCTGCCGCTCCACGACGCGAGCGCCGACGCCAGCGCCACGGTGAGCGCCGCGCTCGAGCCGAGGCCGAGCTTGTGCCGGCCCGTTCCATCCTCGGCGAAGAAGGCGCGGGTGTCGAGCTCGGCCGCGAAGGGAAGCAGGTTCGCGCCGAGCAGGCCGTACCTGCCCGCTGCGGGGAGAAGGCTCTCCACCAGGGGGAGGTGGGTGGATGGGTCGCGCCACGAGGCGGAGCCGTCGCCGGCGATCGTCAGCTCCCGGGGCTGCGACTGGAGGCCCGGGGCCGTGACCGTCGAATGCCCGTCCTCCGACGAGTGGAGACGGACCCGGGCCCGCCGGTCCACGGCCATGACCAGCGCGGGGTGGCCGAAGAGGACGGCGTACTCGCCCACGAGCACCAGCTTGCCGGGGGCCGAGCACTCCACCATCATGGCGCGTCGTCCGCGACCCGGGCACCACCGCCCAGTCCGGCCGTGAGCACGGACAGCACGCCCGGTACCGCGGTCAGCGCCTCCTCCACCCGGCCGGCGGCTCCGGGCAGGCACACCGCCTTGACCTGGGGACCGGCATCAACGGTGAAGAACACCGGCACGCCGTCTGCTCGGAGCTTTCGGATCACGTGCAGACAGGCCACGGTGGTTCCGTTCCAGTACAGCAGCGCCGGCGAGGACGAGAGCATCACGGCATGCATCTTCAGACAGCTGCGCTCGCTCACCTCCGTCAGGGCCCAAAAGTCCCGCTCCAGCACCGCGGCGCGCGCCGCGGACAGGTCGTCGCCAGCGCCCGACACCCACGCCGGATAGAAGGGTGAGGTGGCCGCGCTCGAGGCCATGCCCCCCGACGACCCCACCTCCTTCTCCTCCAGCGCCGTCACCGCCACGATCACCTCCAGGGGCCAGGCGTCGGGAGCTGCGAGCTGCACGACGTGGGTGGTCCGAGCCGCCTCGTCGAGGGCCAGCTCGACGAAGCCTCCGGCCAGGGAACGCGCCGCCGACCCGGAGGCCCGGCGGGCGAAATCGGCGAGGGTGGATGGGTCGAGGTGGGCCTCCAGAGCTCGATCCGCCGCCACCACGAGGGCGGCGAAACCGGACGCCGACGATGCCAGGCCGGCGGCGGTTGGGAAGCTGTTGCTGCTCGACACCTCGGCCCTCCAGGAGACTCCGGCGCGCTCCCGAACCAGGTCGAGGCAGCGTGTCACCCGCCCCTGGCCGCGGCGGTCGAGCTTCCCGTCGAGCGCGAAGCGATCCTCGTCGAGGTCCCCGTCGAACCGCACGCGCGTGGTGGTCGTGAGGGTGTCGAGGGTGACGGACAGCGATCCCATGGCGGGCAGGTTGAGGTCAGCGTCCAGCTTGCCCCAGTACTTGACGAGGGCGATGTTGGGGTGAGCGACGGCGGTGGCCTGCACGGTTTTGACTCCAAGAGCTCACAGACTAGCCGAACCGGCGGCGTCTGTCGCGATGTGGGGAACCTCACCGAGCGCCAGGTCGGGACCGGCTCGCCGCCAGAGCTCGCGCATGGCCCTCCGCGCGCGGCGGTAGGAGCGCGCCAGCTCCAGGAGGAGCCTCCACTCCTCGGGGTGCGTGAGGAGGTCGCGCCACATTCCGGCGGGCCGCAGTCGGCCCGCGCTGTCCAGGGCGCGAGTTACGGACGTGGGCAGCGCCGAGGCGACGTCGTCGAGCACCACGCGCACCACCAGGAACGGCAGGCCGGCGGCGGCCGCCGCCGCCGCCACGGCCGAGCTCTCCATGTCGGCTGCCACCGCCCCTGTCCTTGCCCCGAGATCCGTCTTGGCGGCCACGGTCTCCAGCAGGAGGGAAGCGTGGACCAGGGGCCCGGTGCTCACCGTGACGTGCTCGTCCAGACGATCCAACAACCTGCGCTGCCAGTCGTGGTCGACCTCGTAGATCTCGCTCCCACTGCAGAGGACCTGTCGCGGCAGGACCACGGTGCCGGCGCCGAGGGCGGCCTGGAGGCCGGCTGCGGTGCCCCAGCTCGCCAGGGCCGTGGCGCCTCCGGCGAGGAGCCGATGGGCGGCTTCACGGGCACGGCGGCTGCCGGCGCCGCAAACCTCCACCGCCGGACCCAGACGGCCGTCGATGACGCCGAGCCAGCCGCGCTCCACGGGCAGGGCGGTGACGATGCCGAGCATGTCTGCCCTCCCGCGCCGGGATCAGGCGGTGCCCTGGTGGTGATCGGCGGCGAGGTTGTTGAAACGAGCCAGTGCCCACAGTGGGAAGTAGGCGCAGTAGCCGTGGTACCTGAGGTAGAAGACACGGGGGAAGCCCGGTGCGGTGAACGAAGGGTGGTGCCAGAGGCCGTCGTCACCCTGGGTGCGCAGGAGGTAGCGAACGCCACGCCGCACCGGCGCGGAATGGGCCCGCCCTGCCGCCATCAGTCCCAACAACGCCCACGCGGTCTGGTAGGGCGTGCTCTCATCCTCCGCGGGGCTGTGGTCCGGGTCGAAGTAGCTGTCGTTGTGCTCGCCCCAGCCGCCGTCGGCGTGCTGCACGGAGACCAGCCAATCTGCGCCTCGCTGGATCCGCTCCTCATCCTCCGGGCCCCCGGCCTGGGCCAGAGCGATGAGCGCGGACCAGGTCCCGTAGATGTAGTTGGAGCCCCATCGTCCGAACCATGAGCCGTTGGCCTCTTGCTCGTCCCGGAGGAACGCCAGCGCTCGCTGCAGGACCTCCCGATCCTGGCTCCGGTCGAGGAGGCCGAGGAGCGTGACGCAGCGCGCGGACACGTCGCTGGTGGGCGGGTCCAGGAGGGCGTCGTGGTCGGCGAAGGGGATCTCGTTGAGGCAGGTGTGCGTGTTGTCGGAGTCGAAGGCCGCGAAGCCGCCGTTTGCCGACTGCATGCCCCGGATCCAATCGGCGCCGAGGTGGACCGACTCCGCGAAGTGCCCGGGGTCGAACGACTGCATGGCCCACGCTACCACCGCGGTGTCGTCCAGGTCCGGGTAGTACGCGTTCTCGAACTGGAAGGCCCAGCCACCGCCCGCGAGGTCCGGATGGTTCCAGCGCCAGTCACCGGGATCGTCCACGAGCTGTCGGACGCGGAGCCACTCCAGGGCGCGCCGCAACGGGCGCCGGGCCTGGTTTCCTCCGTCGGCGCTCTCCAGCAGAGCCAGGCAGGCCAGGCCCGTGTCCCACACCGGGGACACGCAGGGCTGGACCCATGCCTCTTCGCCGTCGTCGACGATGAGATCGTCGATGGCGCGGCGCTGGGTGGTCACCAGTGGGTGGTCCCTGCCGTGGCCCTCGAGCTGGAGGGCCAGATAGGCATTGACCATGGCGGGGAAGATGGCACCGAGCCCGCCTTCGCCGCGGCAACGCTCGGACATCCACTCCGTGGCGCGGGCGAGTGCCCGGCGTCGCAGGCGGCGGGGGATCATCCACTCGAGCCGGCGTCCCACCCGTTCGGCGGCGAGGATCACCCGGTTGAGCTTCGACCGCACCGGGAAGTAGTGACGCTCGCGCTCCGGCGAAATGGTGAAGAGCTCCTGCACGTCCACCCGGCGCGGGTTCGCGGCCGCCGGCTTGTGGGCATAGAGCACCAGCAGGGGTACGATGACGGTCCGCGACCAGTACGAGACCTTGGACAGGTGGAAAGGGAACCAGGGTGGCAGGAGCATGAGCTCGGGTGGCATGAATGGCACGGCCCGCCACGGCACCTGCTCGAAGAGGGCCAGGGTGATCCGGGTGAAGACGTTGGCACGGGCCGCTCCCCCGGCGGCCAGGACCGCGCGCCGCGCCCGGCGCATGTGCTCGGCCTGCGGATCGTCACCGATCAGCTTGAGCGCATAGTAGACCTTGACGGTGCAGCTCAGGTCGAACCCGCCGCCGTCGTACAGGGGCCAGCCGCCGTGCTCCCCCTGGCGCGCCCGCAGATAGGAGCCGATGCGTTTCTCCAGCTCGGGCCGCTCGTCGCCCTCGAAGTGCAGGAGCAGGACGTACTCGGCAGGGATGGTGCAGTCCGCCTCGAGGGGGTAGGACCAGCATCCCTCCGGGAGCTGCTGGGCGAGGAGGGCGGCGTGGGCTCGGGCCGCGGCGCGCGCCACGGGATGGGGCTTGGCCGCATGCTCTAACAGGTCTGATTCTGCGATGGCCATGTGAGGAGCCACTCCCCATTCGAGCGACGTTCTCGGACCACAACGTGCAGGAGCCGTCGATTATGCCAGCGAACGCCAGGTGGCCTTGCGCGTTACGCGAGGTGCGGGCCCAGGAACCGGCGCACCTCGTCGGAGATGCGGTCGGCGTGGGTCACGGGCAGCATGTGGCCGCCGCCCGCGATGGAGACGAGCCGGGCTTCCTGGATCCGGCGGGTCAGGTCCCGGGCGACGCTGTGAGCCACGAGCCGATCAGCGGTCCCGTGCAGGGCGAGCAGGGGAGGCAGCGGGAAGCTGGGGTCGAGATCCTCGGCGCTGTACTCGTGACCTTCCGACCACCAGGTGTGGAGCGCTCCCGGGAGGGCGAGGAGCGCCAGGGTGCGCTCCAGCCAGCCCGGGGGGACGGCGTGCGGGGCGAACGCGGCTGACGCCTCCCGCGCCGCGAGCATGCGGGCGAGACCCGAGTGCAGGATCCAGCGCTGGAGGAGGCGATTCCCAGCCACCGCCGCCCCCGGCGACTCGGCAGGGCCCGCCCATGCGGGGCCCACCGTGGCCACGAGCACCAGGCGCGCCACCCGGTGCGGAGCGGTCAGCGCCGTGAGCTGTGCGATTCCGCCACCGTAGGACCAGCCGACGAGCACGGCCCGCTCCAGCTCGAGGGCATCCAGGAGCGCGAGGAGATCGCGGGCGTTGTCGAACATGCCGAAGTGGGCGCCTGCCGGCCGGCGGCTGGAGTGGCCGTAGCCGAGGCGGTCGAAGCGGATGACCCGGAAGCCGGCCGCGTTCAGTCGCAGCGGCAACGCCCCCCAGTCGTAGGCACTGCCGGGGAGCCCGTGGACCAGCACGACCGGCGGCCCCGATCCCTGGTCGAACACGTTGAGCTCGAGATTGCGGCCGATGGACACCATGCGACCGGGTGGCGGCGGTTCCGGCGGGGCGAAGCCCAACCACCTGCCGACCACCGGGGCTCCGACCGCAGCGGCCACCAGCACGCCTCCGGTGGTGGCGACGAGAGTGGCGGGCCGTGGCGATCCGGACGTGGTGCCCTCCTTGCGGGGCAGCGCGCGAGCTGCATCCGTCGTCCGGACCATTTTACCCTGGTGTGACAGTGGCTATGCACTTTGCTCGGGGTCGAGATCGATGCCGAGACGCCTGGCCTTCCGATACAGGGACTTCCGTTCGATCCCGAGGATCTGGGCGGCGCGGGTGCGATTGCCGCCGGTCCGTCTGAGCACCGCCTCGATGTGTCGCTGCTCCAGCTCCTCCAAGGTGAGATCGTCGCCGATGCCGGGCTCCACCGCGGCCGCCGGAGCCTCCGGCTCCCCCACCACCTGCAGGAGCCTCCGCACCGCGGCGGCGTCGGAGAGCGAGCCGAGATCCACGGCCGCCCGCTGGAGGAGGTTCTCGAGCTCGCGCACGTTACCCGGCCAGGCGTACCCCTGGAGCACGTCCAGCGTGGCCGGTGACGGTCCTGCCAGGCGGGGCTCGCCCAGGTCCTCCTGCAGGCGGCGCCAGAAGTGATCCACCAGCAGTGGAATGTCGCTGACCCTCTGCCTGAGCGGCGGGATCACGATCTCGTAGGCGGCTAGGCGATAGTAGAAGTCCTCCCGGATGACGCCGTCGACCGCCGCGCGGCGAAGGTCGCGATTGGTGGCGGCCACCACCCTGGTGGTGACGTGGAAAGCCGCATTCGATCCGAGCGGCCTCACCTCGCTCTCCTGGAGGAAGCGCAGCAGCTTGACCTGGAGCAGCGGTGGGAGCTCTCCCACCTCGTCCAGGAGCAGGGTGCCGCCCGCCGCCTCCTCGATGGCGCCGCGGTGATCGCGGTCGGCGCCCGTGAAGGCCCCCCGGCGATGACCGAAGAGCTCGCTCTCGAGCAAAGTGTCGGGGATGGCCCCGCAGTTCAACGCCACGAAGGGGCCTTCTGGGGCTGCGCCGTAGCGGTGCAGCGCCCGAGCCACGAGCTCCTTGCCGGTGCCGGTCTCACCGCGTACCAGCACCGGGACGACCAGGGGCGCCACCCTGGCCACGGCCTTGTAGATCTCCACGATGGCGGGATGGTTGCCCACGATCATGGACTCCGGGCCCTCGGGGGCCTTCCCCGTATCCGTGCGCGGCGGGTGGAGGGCTGCCTGCACCCGTCCCACGAACGCGTCGAGGGCGAAAGGCTTTGCCAGGTAGTCGAAGACCCGGGCGGCGGTGGCGGCGGCGACCGTCTCCACCGTGCCCTGGGCTGTCACGAGGATGACCGGTGTCTCCGGGAGGGCGCCGTGGATGTCATCGAGGAGATCGATAGCCGTCGCATCGCCGAGGTAGATGTCGGAGATCACCAGGTGAAACGGTCCGTCGGACAGGCGGGCGAGGAGCTCCCCGGCCGTGGCCGCGGTGACCACCTCCATGCCCTCCTTGCGGAGGGTCAGCGCCATCAGCTCCAGCAGCGCCGGGTCGTCATCAGCTACCAGGATCCGCGGTCCCATGGACCTGCCTCCCTTTCATCGCCTGGGGAAAGCGGACGACGAAGGTGGAGCCTCGACCTTCTTCACTCTGCACCTCGATAGCTCCACCGTGCCAGTCCACCACCTCCTTGACCACCGCCAGGCCCAGGCCGGAGCCCCGTGCGGTCGCTCCCGGCACACGATAGAAACGCTCGAAGAGGTGGGGGAGCGCATCGCTGGGGATGCCGGGGCCCTGGTCGCGGACCTCCAGCGTCGCCGCCGGTCCGCCTTCCACGCCCACCGCCACCACTCCCCCCTCGGGAGAGTACTTGAGGGCGTTGCCGATGAGGTTGTCCACGACCTGCTCCAGGAGCGCCGGGGCCCCGTGGACGTGGGCGGGCCCGGTGGCGTCGATCGCGATCCGCTGGTCGCGCTCGGCGGCCAGCGGGGTGAGCACGGCACAGCGCGACCGAACCAGCTCGGCCAGGTCCACGATGCTGCGTTCGGCTTCGAGCTGGCCGGCGCCCAGTCGCTCCAGCTCCAGGTAGGTGCGCACCATGGCGCCGAGCCGGTCCGCCTCTCCCTGGATCAGGCCGGCCACCCGGCGCAGCTCCTCCTCGGACAGTGCGTATCGCTGCAGCATCGAACCGAAGCCGGCGATGGACGCCAGCGGCGTCTTGAGCTCGTGGGACACCAGGCGCTGCGTCTCCCGGCGGCGACGCTCGAGCTCTCGCTCTACGCTGACGTCGCGCAGCAGGCCGAGGGACCCGCCCTTGACCGCCCGCACCTCGAGGCGCAGAAACCGTCCTCCCCGCTCCACCTCGGTGGGCTGCTCCGAGGTCGCCGCCGCGGCGCCGGCGGCCGCCATGACCTCCGCCAGCGTGGGGTCCCCTCCCCACAGGCGGGTCGTGGCGGCGTTGCCGAGCAGGGTTCGTCCCTGGTGGTCCCACAGCACGACGCCCTCCTCGAGACCTTCCAGGAGGCGGCGCCGCAGGTCGCGGTCCCTGGCGAGCTCGTCTTGGAGACGTTGCACCAGCTGCAGCCGGCCGTGTACGCCGTGGGGCAGCCTGCCGGGCCCGGCCTCCTGCTGCTGTGCGAGCAGGGAGGCGAGGATGGTGCCGGTCTCGCGCTGCGCGTCCCGCGACTCCGCCGCTTCGCGGAGCATGATGGAAGCCGCTGCCGCGACGACCAGAGCGACGACGGGCAGCTGCACTCTGCCGATCCACAGGGCGAGCACCGCCGCCGCCGCGAGGACGCCAGCCGTGCTCGCGGGCAGGGTGAGCGTGAGACGGCCGGCCCGGGTGCGGGCCCACTGCACCCCGAGGGCCACGAGGAAGATCAGGGTGACGACGACACCGGGGCCCGGGGAGCGCAGGAGATCGCCGGTGAGGAGCGAGGCGGTGACGGCGGCGTGCATGAGCACCCCGGGCACCGGACGATCGCGGGTGCCCACGGGAAGGAGGAACTGGTCGCCGGCGCCAGCAGCGGAGACGCCCAGCAGCACCGCGCGGCCAGCGGCCCAGTCCGGCGGCGCCGTGCCCTGGAGGAGCGCCGTCGCGCTCACGCTGTGGAGCGTTGCGGGGGAACGGGAGAAGCCGGGTCGCAGCATCTCACCCGGAGCGAGGGGATGGTCCCATCCGAGCGCCCGCGCCGCGGCGACCCCGAGCGCCGGCAGCACCAGGCCGTCAGCCTGCTTGGTGGCGCTCACCTTCCGCACCACCCCATCAGATGCGATCTCGGCGTGGGCGTGGGCGGCTCGGTGCAACCCACCGAAACGCGCCAGCGGCAGCAGCCAGCCACCGTCGGGGAGCAGCACCGCGGCCAGCACCGTCGGTCCCTCGGCGATGGCGGCCTCCAGGGCCTGGTCCGAGGCCTCGTCGCTCGGTTCCGCCAGGATCAGGTCCAGGACCACGGCGCGAGCGCCACCTGCGTAGGAGCGGTGGACCAGCTCGGCGATGCGGTCACGCGGCCAAGGGAGCTTCCCGTACCTGTCGAGGGCGGCGTCGTCGATGAGCACCGTGGCCACCGGGACGGGCGCTGCTGTTCCGGGCCGGGGCAGGCGGAGCAGGAGATCAGCCACCGGCCGCTCCAAGGGCGGCAGCGAGCCGGCCAGCCACAGCGCGAGCGCGGTGCCGGCTGCCAACGTGGCCAGCCCGAGCTCGCGGCGGCGGGGCGTCGAGATGAGAGTGCCCACCGCAGCCAGCGTATCTCACTTCAGCCCGGTGCGCAGGGAGGCGGGCCGAAACGTTGCCCACCGCCGGGAAGGAGAGCGGACGAAGGGGGGCTCCGCGAGCCCCCCTGTGCAAGGTGATTGGTGCGTGGTGTTCGAAAGGAGCGTCAGTTACTGCCGCCGCCATTACCGCCCTGGCCGCCGTTGCCGCCGCCGTTGCCGCCCTGGCCGCCGTTGCCGCCGCCATTGCCGCCCTGGCCGCCATTGCCGCCGCCGTTGCCGCCCTGGCCGCCGTTGCCGCCGCCGCCGCAGCAGCCGTCACAGGGGCAGCCCAGCATGTTCACCCCGGTGAAGGCGCCGGACAGCACCAACGGGTTTGCACCGTCGTTTGCGTGGTACCACCAGTCCACGAGCCACCCCTCGGGGCCGCCGACATCGGGGGCAGGGTCGAAGGCGCTGACAAGATCCGGCGGAAGGACCTCTCCGTCGCCGGTGCTGGCGAGCTGCAGAGAGGCGTACCCCACCGCATCGGCCTCGACGGTGCCGACCACGGTGCCCCCCACCCAGATCTCGTAGACCTCACCCGGCTCGAGCCCACATGCATGGGTGGAGAAGGTCAGCACCGCGTCCACGTCCTGCGCGAGCTTCGCCACCCCGCGTGGCTTGAAGGTCCCGGCGGCGCTGTCCAGCTCGATGCGTTCGAAGTAGACGAGGTCGACCTGCTGCGCTCCGCCGGTGCCCGACCACCTGGTCGTGAACAACCCTTCCAGGACGAGATCCGCCTCCGCGCCTCCCTCGTCCACCCCGTAGACCTCGGCGCGCACCAGGTCCATGGCCGCCGGCAGGTCCTCAGGAACCTCCGGCCACACGACGCTCGGGCCCGGCTTGGGTGGGCTCTCCAGCATGGCCTTCGCGTCGCCGTAGGGATCGGTCACGACGTCCGCGACCGGGAACCCGTCGACGACCACCCGGTACGAGCTCTCCGCCGCGAGGCCCCACAGGTTGATGGTCACCAGGCGGTGCCCGTCTTCTGTGAGCCTCGCCTCGGCGCTGACGTTCCACAGCGGCTGATCCCGGACCGCGATCCGGCCCCAGCCTTCGACGGCGTCAATCGGATCCAGGGCCGCCGTGGCGGTGACGTGATTGCTCACCACTCGGCGGTCGGCCTGGCGGCTGCGTGGCATCCCGTTTTGAGCGGCGAGAGTGCCGGCCACCAGCAGGGCGCCGCTCACCGCGATAATGGACCGTATGACTCGTGCGTTCATGTCGTCCTCCTCGATGCTCGGGGCTCGGAGGGGGTGCCTCCGGCGCGTTCGCCGAGAGTCTTGGCAAGGTCGGTGCCAGGATTGGCCGCGGCCGGGGATGGCGATCCGGGGTCCAGGCGGGTCGCCGGGACCCGCAGCGCGGGTCATGACGACCCGCCACCGGTGCGGCGCGGGCCCGGTCGAGGCGAGCAGAGTGGCATCTCTTTTGCTAACTTAGAGGTCTGGAGGAACGCCATGTGGCAGCCTCACAGACGACATTGGGTGATGTGCGTGGTGGTCGCGGCAGCGGCCGTGGGCCTCTCCGCCTCTAGACCCGACGTGACGCCGGCTCCCCCGGACTATGAGGTCGCGAGCCTCAAGGGCAAGCTCATGCGCGAGGACCCGCAGCCCGAGGTCGAGCTCGCCGTGGGTGCGCATCCGACGGCGGGAGAGCTCCTCCGGACCGGCCGCCGATCACGGGCCGAGATCGTCGTCGAGGAGGCCGGCGCCCGCTTCGCCCTGGGGCCCTCCACGAGGGCGCGGCTGGCCAGCCAGCGGCCCGGGGTCTTGCTCGAGCTGGAGCGGGGTCGACTGCGCGCCATTTTCGACAAGCTCGCCGCCGATCCTCCCCCGGAGCGGATGGTCATCACGCCGTCGGCCGTGCTCGCGGTACGAGGCACCGAGTATGGGGTCGAGGTGACGCGCAGGGGGGACACCGATCTGGTGGTGTTCAAGGGCGTCGTGGAGGTGCGGAACCCGGCCGGCGAGGGTGAGTGGGTGCGCGTCCAGGCGGGCTTCCACGTCAGGGTGCGCCACGGTCAACCCGTCGTCGGACAGCCCACGCCCCATGGGCTGGGACCCTCGGACTGGGACCGTGGGCGGCGCCCGCCGTCGGCCCAGGGCCCGGTGGGCTGGGGACCTGGCGCCAACGCGCCCGGTCAGGGCGGTCCGGCCGACGGGCGCCCACCCGGTGGGCCGGGTGCCAACGCGCCCGGCCAGCAGGGCCCCGGCGGCCGCATGACCGGCGGGCCGGGCACGGGCGCGCAGGCCGGTGGGATGGCTGGTGCATCGCCGCCTCGGGGCAGCGGGCGGATCGGCGGTTGACAGCGCCCGCCGGCTCCGGCGCGAGGCGCCATGGGGCAGGTGGAAGGAGCACGGCCTCACGCCCCCGCCCAGGGAGTGACGAGGCGGAATCTTCCCCGCAACGGCGGCGGAGCGGCCGGGATCAGCGGGGCGGGTAGGGCGGCCGCTCGGGCAGCGGCGGGACCTCCTCGAGCTGCTCCAGCACGACCTCGATGGCCTTCTCGAGCTGTGGATCCTGCCCCTTGACCACCAGGTCCGGCCGCTGTCGGACCTCGATGTCCGGCTCGATGCCGTGATTCTCGGCCACCCACTCGGCCGTGTCCGGGTCCCAGAAGCCCACCTCGGGAGCGGTCACGGTGCCACCGTCCTGGAGCGGGATGCGGCGGGAGATGCCCACCAGGCCGCCCCAGGTGCGGACCCCGATCAGGGGGCCGATGCCTTGCTTCTTGAAGAAGAACGGGAACGCGTCGCCGCCCGAGCCGGCGCGCTCGTTGATGAGCATCACCTTCGGGCCGGCGATGGCCACCGGCGGCCAGGGCGTGTCGCCCGCGCCCCGGGGCGCCGCCATGGCGAGGAGCTGGCGGCGCAGCTTCTCGGTGTAGAAGCTCGGCAGCCAGCCACCGCGGTTGTAGCGCTCGTCCACGATCATGGCCTTCGCGTCGAGCTGTCCCGAGAGGGCGCGGTCGAACTCCTGGAGCCCGTGGACCGCGGTGTCCGGTACGTGCATGTAACCGACGCGGCCTCCGGTGGCCTCCGCGACCTTGCGGCGGTTGGCCTCGACCCAGGCCACGTAGCGGAGGTCGGTCTCGTCGGCCAGGGGCTCGACCAGGATGGTCCGTGCTCCCTCAGCGGTGGGTTGGGAGTTGACGGTGAGCTCGACGGTGTCGCCGGCGAGGCCCTGGAAGTGGGCGTAGGGGTTGTCCGTGCTGGGCACCCGGCGGCCGTTCACGGCGATCAGGTAGTCACCCTCGTGGACTCCGAGGCCGGGCTCGGTGAGCGGCGAGCGGGCGTCGGGCTGCCAGTTCCTGCCCTCGTAGACGGTGGCGAACCGCCAGAAGCCGCCGTCGGCGGCGAAGTCGACCCCGAGCATGCCCACCGACACCTTGCGGGTGGGGGGCACCTTGCCGCCACCCACGTAGGTGTGCGAGGTGGACAGCTCGCCGATCATCTCGCCGATGACGTAGTTGAGGTCGGAGCGGTGGGCGACCCAGGGCAGCAGCGCCTCGTATCGCGCGCCGACGGCCCTCCAGTCCAGACCCCGCATGTTCGGGTCCCAGTAGAAGTCGCGCTCGATCCGCCACGCCTCGTGGAGGATCTGGCGCCACTCGGCGGGCGGATCGACCCGTGCCTGGAGGCTCGCGGTGGCGAGGAGACCCTCCCCTACCTTGGCCTTGCCCGGCGTGGCGTCCACGATGCCGAGCTTGCCGCCGGCCTCGTACAGGAGCTTGTCTCCCTTCCGGTCGAGGGCGTACCCCGAGATCCCTCCCATCAGGGTTGCGTCCTCGCGCGACTCCAGATCGAAGACGTGCAGCGTCCCCTCCGGCGGTCCACTCCCCGGGCGGCCGTTCTCCAAGGTCTCGAAGGACGCCGACATGTAGTAGACCTTGCCGGAACGGGCGTCCAGGTCGGCGTAGATGCCCGCCGGGATGGGGAAGGCGGCGATGCGTTGGCCGAGGCCCTCGATGTCGATGTGGACCGGCTTGGCACCGTTCCCTTTCTCGCCCTTGGGCTCGGCGGGTTCCTTGCCGTCCTTCGTCTTCTCCGCCCCCTTCTTCCCTGTCTTCTCGTCCGGCTTGGCGTCGTCGTCGCCGGAGGCGCCCTCCTCCGCCTTCTCCTCGTCGCTTCGCAGCGCGAATGGAGAGGCATGGTCACGCGCCAGGGTGAGGGCGAAGACCCCGGTGGTGTCGTAGTAGCCGAAGTGCCAGTCGAGCCGGTCGCCGGCCGGGTACAGGTAGCGGTCCGAGAGCAGGTAGAGATAGGAACCGTCCGGGTCGAACACCGGCGAGCGGTCGTTGTAGAAGCCGTCGGTGACCTGGAACGTCTTCCCCTGGTCCAGTGAGTACAGACAAATCACGGGGTTGCGGCTGGCGGTGACCTTCACGTAGGCCAGCCAGCGGCTGTCCGGCGCCCAGGAGCTGATCTCCACGCCCCTGTACGCGCCGTGGTCCATGAGCACCGGCTTGCGCTCTTCGATATCCACGTACCACAGCCGGAGCTCGTTGTCCGTGAAACCGAGCTTGGTGCTGTCCGGGGACCAGATGAGGCCATCGGGATAGCCGCGCAGGTCGTCGGTCACCTGCACCGCGTCACCCCCCTTCTGGGGGCGCAGGTAGAGCTGGTACTCCCCGGTGGCGTCCGAGAAGTAGGCGATCCACTTGCCGTCCGGAGACCAGACGGGATCGCGGTCGTGCACGGCCGACGAGCTGGTGAGGGCGCGCGGGCTGCCGTGCTCGGCCGGCAGGGTGAAGAGGTCGCCGCGGGCCTCCACCACCGCCCTCTCAGCACCCGGTGCGATGTCGGCGCCGTTGATGAGGTCCGCCACCGGCACCAGCTCGGGGCGGGCGGCCAGCAGCTCGGCGGCCACCGTCACCGGCGTGTCCAGGATCTTCTCGGTGGCGAGGTCGAGCCGGTACAGCAGCCCGCCGTTCTCGAACACGATCTCGTCGGGGCCGAGGCTCGGCCAGGTGACGTCGTACTCGGTGAAGTCGGTGAGCTTGCGGGTCTCGGAGGTGCCGAGATCGTAGCGGTAGAGGTTCATGACGCCGTCGCGATCGGAGATGAAGTAGATGCCGTCGCCGTGCCACATGGGGAACATGTCGTTGGCCCCCGAGCGGGGCAGCTCGCGGTAGCTCTCATCGGTCAGGGAGAAGATTCCGATGTAGCTGGTCCAGCCGCCGCGGTAGCGCTTCCAGTGGCGGAACTCCCGTGAGGTGGGGTTGTAGGCGAGGCTCTCGCCGTCCGGAGAGAAGCTGGAAAGGCTGGCCCGCGGCAAGGGCAACATCTGCGGCAGCCCGCCATCGAGAGAGGCCAGGAACAGCCGGGTGTAGCCGGGCGGTGCGCTGACTCGCGCGGAGCGGAAGAGCACCCTGTCCCCGGCCGGGTCCCAGCCGAGGACGTTGTCCGGACCGGGGTGATAGGTCAGTCGCTGCGGCTCGCCGCCCGCGGCGGGGATGACGTACACGTCCTCGTTGCCGTCGTACTCTGCGGTGAAGGCGATCTTGGTGCCGTCGGGCGAGAACTTGGCGAAGATCTCCTCGCCGGGATGGCTCGTGAGCCGGCGCGCCGCGCCGCCGTTGCGGGACGCGATCCAGAGATCGCCGGCGTAGGAGAAGACCACCTGGGTGGCGGACACGTCCGGGTAGCGAAGCAGGCGGGTGGGCTCGGCCGCGTGCGCGGGGCCCATCGGGCACGCCAACAAGACGAGAGCGACGACGATGATGGCAACCATGGCTCCTCCAAACGGGGACGCGCCATGCTACCAGCTCTCGAGATCTCGGCGCGCCGGGCATCTCCCTGTTCTACGCTCGGTGAACGGAAGGGTTCCTCGACGACCACGTGGTCCATGCTTGGAGTCCGATCGCGGCGTGGCCAGACGAGCAGCCACCCCCCCTGTGCCTGATACATTGGAGCCGAGCAACAAGGACGGACGACCAATGAAGGAAGCAATCCCCCGGTCGGGGCTCGTGCTCGAGGGTCGTACGCCGCCAACACCCAGCCGCGCATGGCGGAGAGCGCGGTCCCTGGGCTTTGCCGCGGTCGTGGCCGCGATGATGGCCGTGGCGCCCATCGCATCGGCGGATTACTGGTACGAGCACTATGCCCGCGCGGAGAGCGCTCTCGACGCCGAGGACTGGAGCCGGGCGGTCCAGGAGCTTCTCGATGCGCTGGAACGCAAAGGGGATTCCGGAGCGCGGGTGCGTTCCTACGGGATGAAGGTCATCTCGTACTTCCCCTACCTGAAGCTGGGCATCGCCTACTTCCATCTCGGTCAGTACCAGGCGGCGCTGGAGGCTTTTCAGACCGAAGAGCGCCTGGGCGCCATCCAGTCCTCGGCGACCGACCTCGCCGAGCTCAACAGATACCGGCAACTGACTCTCGCGGCCCAGGGCGAGGCGAGCGAGGCCGAGAAGCGTAGGATCGCCGGGATCGTTCGGGAGAGCCTCGACGAGGCCGCGTCGCTCGAGCGCCAGGGTCGACTGCAGGCCGCCATGGATGTGCTCGGCAAGGGCCTGGCCGTGGATCCTGACGACTCCCAGGCGACGGCCATGATGAACCGCCTGCGGACCGCCGTGGTCGAGCGGGAGCGACAGGCCGCCGATGACGCGCGCGTGGCGGACCTGGTCAACCGGGGCAGGTCGCTGCTGGAGCAGGGCGAGTACTCGTCGGCCGCCAGCGTCCTGCGCCAGGCATTGTCGGTGAGGGCGGACGCGACCGCACGAGAGCTGCTCGACCGGGCACAGGCAGCCCTCCGCGGGAAGGCCCTCGCCCAGCGCGATACCCGGGATCGCGAGGCGCGGGTTGCGAAGGCTCTGGCCGATGTCCGGGAGCTGGAGTCCGCCGGGCGCCTTGCCGAGGCCCTCGATCGGCTGCAGTCGGTCCTGGCCGTCGAGTCCACGAACGCCGAGGCCGTAGCGGCCGAGGAGCGGATCCTGCGTGCCCAACGGGAGATCTCGCTCCGCGAGGCCGTCACCCGGGAGCTGGCGATGGTGGAGGAGGAGTTCACGGCCGGTCGATTCGAGTCCGCGATCTCGGCCGCCAACCGGGTCCTGGCCCGGGACCCGGGCAACGCCGCGGCTCTCGACTGGGTGCGGAGATCCTACCGGGAGATCAGCAGTCGGCTGTTGGGACCGCGGACCGTCGGCAACATCCCTCCCGCCATCCGCTTCGCAGATCTCCGCCAGGACATGCCGGACGGGTCCCGGGCGCAGGTGGTTCGAAGCTCGGACTTCCGCCTGAGCGGTGTGATCATCGACAACTCGCCGGTGACGGTGAGGTTCCTGGGCCCTGTGGGTGAGGAGATGGAGGGCACCAGTGTCAGCCAGCCGGTGGGGGAGTACTTCGTCACCGAGTTCTCCGTCGGCGATCACCTGGCCCGGGGTCGGTCGACCTATCGGCTCACCGCCACCGACAGCGCCGGCCTGACCACCAGCGGCGAGTACACGGTGGTCTACGCACCGCCCTATTACCGCTCCCCATGGTTCATCTCGCTGCTGGTGGCGATACCGGTCGGCCTGGTCGCGACGGCCTGGGCACGTAGGGCCTCACGCCGCCGTCGGCTGCTCGGCCGTCGCTTCAATCCCTACATCGCCGGCGCCCCGGTGCTCGACGACAGCCTCTTCTTCGGGCGCCGTGCACTCATCGAGCGCATCCTCGAGACCATCCACAACAACAGCCTCCTTCTGCACGGCGAGCGGCGCATCGGCAAGACCTCGCTGCAGCACCACCTCAAGCGGCGGCTGCGTGAGATCCAGGACCCAGAGTACGACTTCCATCCCGTCTACATCGACCTCCAGGGCACGCCGCAGGACCGGTTCTTCGCGACCCTGGCCGAGGACGTGTTCGCCGAGCTGGCGCCGGTTCTCGGCGATCTCGCGCCCAGCACATCCCTCTTCGATGGCTCCACCTACGGCTATCGACAGCTCGTCGCCGACCTCCGCTCGGTGCTCAAGGCCCTGCAGGCGCGCAGCTCCAAGCGCGTCAAGCTCGTGCTGCTGATCGACGAGGTGGACGAGCTGAACGACTACGATCCGCGCATCAATCAGAGGCTCCGCAGCCTCTTCATGAAGAGCTTCGCCGAGCATCTGGTGGCGGTCGTATCGGGGGTCGAGATTCGCAAGCAGTGGGAGAGGGAGGGCAGCCCCTGGTACAACTTCTTCGAGGAGATCGAGGTCACCGCGATCGAACGCGAGGATGCCGAGGCTCTCATCCGGGAGCCGATTCGCGGGATGTTCTCGATCGACCCCGGCGTGGTCGACCGCATCATCGAGCTCACACAGCGCAAGCCGTATGCGATCCAGCGCTTCTGTATCGCGCTCGTCAACCGTCTCCACGAGCAGAAGCGACGAACCATCACCCTTTCCGACGTCGACGCGGTGGGCGGAGCCGCGGAGCCGTGAGACCACCCCGAGCCGTGTCGTACGTGGTCGGGCAATGGGTGCGGGGCGATTGCTTCTATGGACGCGGCGGACTGATCCGGGAGATCCTCGACGGGCCGCGCAGCTCGGTCTGGGTCCTGGCCAGACGGCGGGTCGGGAAGACCTCGCTGCTCAAGCAGCTCGAGGTCCTCACCGCGCGGCCTGACAGCGGCTACCTGCCCGCGTTCTGGGACTTCCAGGGCGCCGACGATCCTGCCGAGCTGGCGGCGACCTTCCACGACGCGCTGCTCGATGCCGAGGAGCGCTTCGCGGCGGTCGGAGTCACGGTCGCCGATGTCCCGGATGACGACCTCTTCGCAGCCATCGCGACCGTCCGCCGCCGCCTCAGAGCTCGGGGTCTGATCCTCCTGCTGCTGTGCGACGAGGTCGAGGAGCTGGTCAACCTCCACCGCTCGGATGCAACCCTGCTCCGCAAGCTGCGGCGCTCCATGCAGTCCCAGGACGGCGTGCGGTCCGTGCTCGCCTCGTCGGTGCGACTGTTCGCTCTGGCGGAGCAGCGCGACGACACATCCCCGTTTCTGCACGGTTTCACCCCCCCGCTCGTCATGGACGGTCTCACCGACGACGAGGCCCGCTCCCTGATCCGCCAGGATCAGCTCGCGGAGCAGGCCCGCCCAGTTTTCGACCCCGACGAGATCGAGACCATCCGCACCCGGTGCCACAACCACCCGTATCTGATCCAGCTTGTGTGCAAGCGCTTCCTCGAGATCGGGGACCTGGAGGAGGCGTGCGAACGGGTCGCGTCGGACGCCACCGTCAGCCACTTCTTCGAGGTGGACTTCGATCTCCTGTCCGGTCTCGAGCAAACGGTCCTCAGGGCGCTCGCGGCACGCGGTCCGATCGCCTCCGGCGACCTCAAGGAGGTGCTCCGCGACCAACCTGCAAGCGGGGCGCTGCATCGCCTCGCCGACCTCGGCTTCATCCGTCAGAGGAACGACGATCGCTTGGAGGTGGCGGGCTTCTTCCTTCGGCGTTGGATGGCCGCCATCCCGGCCTCCCGGAGCCCGGACGATGTCGTCCCGGCCTCGGCGCCAACCCTCGGGCTGGATGTGCTCGACGGAAGGTACATTCTCGTCGAACGGGTGGGCGAGGGCGCCACCGGCACCGTGTACAAGGCCAAGGATACGCTGCTCGATGCGCCGGTCGCCGTGAAGCTGCTGCGTCCCGAGTACACGGCTGATGCCGAGGCTCTGGACCGCGTGCGCCAGGAGATCGTGCTGTCCCGCGACATCGGCCATCCCAACATCCTCCGCACTTATCATCTTGGAAGCTGTGAGGGCGGGACCTATCTGACCATGCAGTGGATTGGCGCCCGGACCCTGGCCGACGTTCTCGCGGACCACACCCCGCTGCCGCTGGACGTGGCCTTGACGATCGCGGCCAAGCTCGCGTCTGCCCTGGCGGCCGCCCACGGTCGCAAGATCCTGCACCGCGACATCAAGCCCAGCAACATCCTGCTCGCGGATGACGGCGAACCCTACCTCGCCGACTTCGGTCTCGCCCGCCTTATCGGTGGTGCAGCCACCACGCGCTACGGGCAGTTCGTGGGCACCCCGCACTATGCGTCTCCCGAGCAGGCGGCGCTGGGGGAGCTGGACGAGCGTTCCGATATCTACGCGCTGGGCCTGGTGCTCTTCGAGATGGTGACGGGTCGCAGGCCCTTCGCGGCCGAGTCGGTCGCCGAGCTGCTAGCCCAGCAGCGCAGCGCCCCGCCGCCTGATCCCCGCGACCTCAACCCAGAGGTTCCTCCGGTGCTTGCCGCGCTGATCCTGCGCTGCCTCGCCAAGGACCCCGCGGCGCGCTTCTCGAGCGCGGACGGGCTTCGTGCCGAGCTGCTGGCGATGAGCCGCGCCGGAGACGGGTCGAGTCATCAGAAGCTATAGATCGCCGAGACGGCAGCCGTGTCGACGCGCGTCGAGAAGTCGACGCCGAGGTCGAGCTGGAAGCGCTCGAACGCGATGCCGAAGCCCAGCGCCCCGTGGAGGGCGTCCTCACCCGGCGGGTAGATGGCGCGGGCGAAGGGGTCGTCACCGAGATATCGGACCTGGTGATCGGGGTCTCTCCAGCCACCGAGGCGGATCGCGATCAGCGGGGTCGAGTCGAGGATCACGTACTCGACACCGATGTGGAGCTCGTCGGCGTCGTCCATCGCCACATGGGCGATGTCGGAGAGCGGAGACTCGAGGGACTCGACGATGGACGAGTACTCCACGCGGTCCCACTCGAGGCCCACCGTGACGCTGCCGCCGGCGCTCCGGTACGCGACCCCCAACCCGTACACGTCCGGGAACGCGATGGATCGTCCGGTGACGGAGGCGATCACCGTTCCGACGGGCAGGCCGGAGGCGGGCCCCGCGCGGTTGACGAGGCGGTATGGAAACTCGGGGCCCTGCCGGAAGACGCCGCCCACCTTCCAGCTCTCCGCCACGCTCCACAGGAAGCCCGCGCTGAACCCGAGGTCGGAGGCATCGACGTCGAAGGCGCTCGCGACGTAGAGCCGGTCGTCACGGAAGGTGTTGGCTTCAAAGTACGTCGCGGGGAACTCGTCCACCGCGAAGGCGAGGGTGTCGGAGCTGACGGATCCCTCGAAGTAGGAAATTCCGACGCCGAAGCTCAGCGACTCGCTTGCCCGCCAGGCGCCGGCGAGGCCGTAGCTGACGATGTCCAGCTCGGTAGCCAACCGCTGATCGAGGAAGCGGACCACGCCGTCGGGCGGGTTTCCAGCAGCGAACAGGCCGTTGATGACGTTGTTTAGTCGGTACGTCGTCAGCTGGTGCCGATAGAGCGCGAGCGACCACCTGTTCTTCGGGTAGACGAACGACGCGAACGACACCCCGGTCGTGTCCTCTTTGGAGGTCGAGGTGCGGATCCCCGGCTCGACGTCGATCCCGTACCCGGTGGGCGCCCCGGATGCTCGGCCGCCGGCGGTGTAGGGCGTCGAGAAGCCCCAGTGCCGCACCTCCAGAGACACCTCCGGCCGCAGGAGCTGGACCAGGCCCGCGGGGTTGGCGAAGGCCGCCGTGGCGTCGTCCGCCAGCGCCACGAACGCACCGCCGAGACCCATGCTGCGGGCTCCCGGGTTGGAGAAGCTGAACTCGAAGGTTCCAGGCGCCTCCTGCGCGAACCCCGGAGCCACCGCCAGCAGCGGTGCACAAAGAGCCAGGGCGACATTCCTGATCGACACGACTGCCTGCACCTCGTACCTGTGGTCGAATTGTGCGTGCTCGAAGGTGCCGGAGGGAATCCTAGCATGTGACCGGCCGTCATCAAGGCATCATCACGACCTCACCCCTCCATCAAGCGCGACCCCTCGACGGACTGCATGCTTCTTCCGTGGCTGCCGTCCCGTGGCGCCGATCGCGAGCCCAGCGGCGACACGGCGGATGACCACCAGTCGAGGAACCCGATGGGAGGAATCGACCATGGCTTGCCGACACCCTTCGCTCTTCGTCGTGATCGTCGCCTCGGTGGGCGTCCTGGCGTCGCTTGCGACGCCGCAACGTGCAGCCGCCGGGGAGGAGCGCTGGCTGCTGCGCATGTCCGGGGTCTCGGTCACCCCGGACATCACCCTCGACACGATGGACGCCGAGGGCCAGCGCATCACGGCGAGTGGCGACGGTGCGAAGGGTTTCGGCGTCGAGGTCGAGTACCGCCTCAACGATCGGCTCGGTCTCACCGTGGGGGGTCTCTCCGCCGCGCCGCGGGTCGTCGTCCGCGTGACCCCTCCTTCGGGTGAGCCGGTGAGCGCCGGCGACGATCTGTCCATGCGACCGCTGACGGTCGGCCTCGACGTTCACCTGACACCGGCGAGTCGAGTCGATCTTTCAGTGGGCCTGATGGTCGCCTATGTGGCCTATGGCGATCTGGAGCTCGACGCCGGGGAGGGACGGCGCCTGGAGCTGTCCAGTGACGACGATGTCGGCTGGGGGGCCACCGTCGGCGCCGATGTCCGGCAGGGCGATGGACCGTGGTCCATCGGAGTGTCGGCCAGCTACCTCGACACAACTCTGAGGGTTTCGAACGCCGAGGATCCGGACACCCAGGAGGTGGACGTCGACCCCTTCATCTTGGGGCTCGGCGTCGGCTACCGGTTCTGACTAATGGGGAGGCGATGATGTCACAGACTGCTCGAATACTTGTCGTGTCCGCCGTCTCGTTGCTCCTGGCGGCGGCGGCTGCCGCCCAGCGGCAATGGACGGTCACAGGTCAGGAGGTGCCGGAGCTGGCCGAGATCGACCGGATGGTGCAGCTCCAGATGGTGAGCTACGGCATCCGGGGCGCCGAGGTCGCCATCGCCAAGGACGGGCGTCTGGTCTACGCCCGGGGCTTCACCTGGGACGACCCCGGCGTGGAGCCGGTCCAGCCCACCACCCTGTTCCGCACCGGGAGCATCGCCAAGGCGATCACGTCGATCGCCGTCCACCAGCTCATCGAAGGCGGTCTGCTCAGCTACGACACGCCGGTGGCTTCCACCCTCGGCCTGCAGCCGCTGCCGGGACACGTGACCGATCCCAGGCTCGCACAGGTCACCGTGGACCACCTGCTGACCCACACCAGCGGGCTGTCCTCGGTGGACAGCGTGTACGTGATCGACGAGCGGGTGGCGGCGGCGGTGGGCGCCGGTCCACCCCCCACCAAACGGGAGATCCTCTCCTACGTCGTCGGCCAGCCGTTCATGTTCGACCCGGGGACCGTCTGGGACTACAACAACTACGGCTACATCATGCTCGACCAGCTCATCGAGCACGCCAGCGGCGAGCCCTACGAGGAGTACGTTCTGAATCACGTCTTCCGGCCCGTGGGCGTCGGTCGCGCCCGTGTGGCCCACCAGCTGCTGAGCGAGCGCGTGCCCACCGAGACCACGTACGACGGGCTCGAGTGCGCTCCCTACAACCTGGCCATCGAAAACGCCGCGGCCGCCGGCGGCTGGGTCATGGCCGCGCCCGACATGGCGCGGCTGTTCTCGGCGCTCTTCGACTCGTCCGACGCTGAGGGGCTGCTCGCGCGGAGCACGATCGACTCCATGCTGTCGCTCCCGTTCCCGGCATCTGTCGCGCTGGGCTACGGACGGGGCTGGATCCAGGAGAAGATGTTCATCGACATGAACCACTCCGTGGAGTGGTTGATCGACCCGGACGATGGTCTGGACGTGTACGGCCACGGCGGCGGCGGCACCGGCATCCACTCCCTGGCGCTGTGGCGCTCGGACGGCATCGTCTTCGTCTGGTTCACCAACAAGGACCCGATCATCCCGAGGTTCGACTTCCCCGAGATCGCATCCTGGCCCGATCACGACCTCTGGCAATCGGTCGGGGTGTCGCTGGAGCCGGTGGGAGCGGCTCCGACCGAGGTCTGGGTGCCCGTGGTGTCGCATGCGTCGGGCGTCGGGCGGAGCGAGTGGCGGTCGGACCTCGGGCTGCTCAACCGCTCGACCCTGGCCAACCGGGTGCGCCTTCGCCTCGCCGACGGCGGGACCTCCGTTGCCGAGGAGATCGAGCTCGCGCCCGGGCAGTCCCGCACCCTCGGCGACGTGCTGTCGCGCTTCGAGCTCGATGGATCGTTCCCGCTCCGGGTGTTCTCGTCCGAGCCCCTCTCGGTCACGTCGAGGACCTTCACCCTGGCCTCCGAGGGTACCTACGGCCAGCTTCTCGGTGGTGTCACTCCCGTCAGTGGGCTCCAGACCGGCGACGAAGTGGTGCTCATGCAGCTCGCCGAAAACGAGTCCTACCGCAGCAACATCGGCCTCCACAACGGCTGGAAGCGCCCGGCCGACGTCGCCATCACCCTGCTCGACGGCAGCAGCCTGCCGGTCGCCTCCTTCGTCACGACCGTGCCGCCGGAGTCCACGGTGCAGCTCAACCGTCCATTCTGGCGCCGGGGTGGACGCGCCGACATCGACTCCGGTTACGCGGTGGTGTCGGTACTGTTCGGCCAACACGTCGTGGCCTACGGCTCGGTGGTCGACAACTCGAGCGACGACCCGACCACGATCGCGATGAAGACCGGTCCCGGCTCCGTCGACCAGTGGTTGGCCGCGGCCGCGAGCACGGGTGGAGCGCACGGCAGCGTGTGGCGGACCGACCTGTGCCTTCTCAACCGGTCGGGGGAGGTCGCCACGGTGGAGGTGCGGTACCGGTCGGACGACGGCCGCGCAGCCACGGGGATGATCGTGCTCCAGGGCGGCGAGCAGCGCACGTGGGTCGACGTGGTCGGCAACCTCGGGTCGGATGGAAGCGGCAGCCTCCAGGTGTTCTCGGACCGGTCGGTGCTCGCGAGCTCGAGGACCTATACCACGGGCGATGCCGGCACGTACGGTCAGCTCATCGACGCCGCGCCGGTCGAGGACGCGGCCTCGGCGGGCCGGGTCGTGTGGCTGTCCCAGCTGCAGCAGAACGCTTCCTACCGAACCAACCTCGGCATCCTCAACGGGGGCGACACGACCGCACGGGTCCTCATCCGACTGTACGACGGGGAAGGCCACGAGCTCACCGCTCGGCAGCGCACCATCGAGGCGATGGGGCGCCTCCAGCTCCAGGAGCCCTTCTCGCGAATCGCTGGACGCGACGACATCGTCGCGGGCTACGCCTCTGTGACGGTGAATTCCGGCGCCGGGATCGTCGCGTACGCCTCTGTGGTGGACAACGCGACCAACGATCCGACGACGATCCCGGCGGCGCGATGAGAGGCGCACCCGTGGTTGGTGGAATGCGAGGGCGCGGTGAGCTGCGGGGAGGACGCGGGATGCGGAGTCTCAAGCGGCTTCTGTTGGGTACGCCGGAGGTGGACGCGCCGGACGATCCGCAGCCCCGCGACGTCCCGGTGACGGTGGCCGCCGCGCTGTTCCTTCTCCTGCTCCTGATCGCCATCGCGCTGCTGTGACTGACTCAGAAGCTGTAGATCACCGAAACAGCGGCGGTGTCCACCAGGTCGGAGAAATCGACCCCGGCGTCGATCTGGAACCTCGCCCACGCGAGGCCAAAGCCCGCCGCCAAGTGGAGCTCCTGGTCGCCGGGAGGGAAGAGCGCGCGGTGTTCAGCGTCCCTGCTGATGCTGCGGAAGCGGTGGTCAGGATCGAGCCAGGCGCCGGCACGGACTGCAATCACGGGTGTGGACTCGATGAAGGCGTACTCCGCTCCGAGGTGGAGCTCGTCGCCGTCGTCGGCGGCCAGCTGGACCTCGAGGTCCGGGTCCTGGTCGATCCCCCCTACCTGTCGCGCTCCAAAGCTGGAAAAGATGGTGGAGTAGGAAACTCGATCCCACTCGAAGCCGACGGCGAGACGCCCCTCCCGCGATCGAAAGGCGATCCCCAGCCCGTAGACGTCCGGAAAGCGCATCGAGCCCGCCACCGCCAGCAGCTCCTCGCCCGGCGACCATGATGGTTCGAGGATCGACCCGGCTGCCGCTGCGCGCACGGCGAAGAGCACGTCGAACTCGGGTCCCTGGCGATAGAAGGCACCCAGCTTCCACCGCTCAGCCAGCTCCCAGAGGAGGCCCGCGCTCAGTCCCCAGTCACTGTCGTCGAAGCCCATGTCACCGTCGATGAGCTGATTCTCCGGGAGATAGGAGTTGGGGCCGAAGACAGCCCCCAGAGAGTCGTCGTCCGGCCAGTACCAACGGAAGGGAGCGTTCAGCCGCCCCTGGTAGGCCACCACCGCGAGACCGAGGCTGAAGTGCTCGGCGATCCGGTAGGCGCCGGAGATCCCGTAGCCGACGATATCGAGGTCGGTGGACCAGATGCGGTCGAAGGAGCGGGTGGTGGTGACGCCGTCTCCGGCCAGCCCGAAGAGCCCCTGGGTCTGGGTGTGGGTGCGAAACTTGGCGAGCTGGTGACGGTACAGGGCCAGCGCCCACCGTGCGTGGGGGTAGACGAGGGAGGCGAAGGACAGGCCGTTGGTGTTCTCCAGAGACCGGGCGCTGCGCAATCCCCTCACCGTGTCGATGCCGATGCCGGTCGGCGAGCCCTCGTAGCGGCCACCCGCGACGTACGGGGTCGAGTAGCTCCAGAGCCGCCCCTCCAGCGACACCTCGGGCCGCGCCAGCTGAACCAGCCCGGCAGGGTTGGCAAAGGCTGCGGTCGCGTCGTCCGCGAGGCCGGCGAAGGCTCCTCCGAGGCCGAGGCTGCGCGCCCCCGGGTTAGAGGAGAAGCTGAACTCGAACGTCTCCGGCGTCTCCTGGCCGCTCACCGCCGTCGAAATCGTCACCGCCACCAGGGCGATACCGACGACGAGCGCGTCGGGGAACCGACAACGGGGATGACGCCGACACGCCGAGGGCCGGGAGTTGGTTGTCATTTCCCAGATCGTATCACGCGGGAGATCGTCAAGAGGGGGTCACGGATCCATCACGGCTCCCTCAAGCGGTCTTGCGGCCAGGGGACAAGGTTGGAGGTGGGAAAGGAGGACGGCACGATGGAAAGCAAGACGATGAGGTGGACGCTCCTGGGAGCTTTGCTGGTGGTGGTGTCGGCCGCGTCGGCGACGGCCGCCGAGAGCGACGACGGGCGGTGGCGGCTGCGGGTCGGCCTGGTGGCGATGGACTCGCCGTCGACCTCGGTCGATGTCGGTGGTCCGGGTGCGCACGTCAGCGTCGATACCGAGGTCGGCGGTGGTCTGGGGGTGGACCTCGAGTACCGGGTCTCCGACCGTCTGGGGATTGACGTCGGCGTCCTCAGCGCCGCGCCCAGCATCGGCGCCCACATCGACATCGGGCATGGTCGGGTCCGCCTGGCGAGCGGTGTCACCGTCACCCCCATCACGGCGGGTCTCAACGTTCATCTCACGCCGGGCAGCCGCGCGGACGTGTACGTGGGACCGCTTCTGGCCTACATCACCTACAGCGGGGCCGAGATCACCATCGGCCCGGGTGTGGAGCAATCGGTGGGCGGTTCCCACGACGCGGGGATCGGGGCGAACCTGGGCGTCGATGTCGGGCTGGGGAACGGACGCTGGTCGTTGGGCGGATCGCTGCGGTACATCCAGACCGCGGATACCGCCCCCGGCGAGCACGGGTCCCTGGGGTTCGACCCGGTCATCTTGAGCGTCGGCTTCGGCTACCGGTTCTGAGGGCGGGCGATGGTCGGAACGGGTAGAATGCCCGCACATGACCGGCCCGCAGGAGAACGACAGGCCATCCGCAGGCGACTTTCGTCTGGCCGACTGGCTGGTCCAGCCGCGTCTGAACCGGCTGCGGCGGGGCGAGACGTCGATCCAGGTCGAGCCCAAGGTCATGGACGTACTGGTGTTCCTCGCCGGTAGCGCCGGCGATGTCGTCTCCAAGCGAGACATCATGGACGCCGTGTGGCCGGAGCTCTACATTACCGAGTCGGTGATCAGTCGGGCCATCGCCGGCCTGCGACGGGCTCTCGGCGACGATGCGCGGCAGCCGCGGTTCATCGAGACCATCCTCAAGCGCGGCTACCGTCTCATCGCCGAGGTGTCGGCGCCGGCAGCCGGCGCCTCGCGGCCGCCGATGATGTTGGGGAGAGAGTCGCCGGGGTCCTCGGGAGCGGCCGGCGCGCCGCTGCCGTTCGTGGTCGGCCAGTGGGTGCGCGGACAAGCGTTCTACGGGCGCGCCGCGGAGATCGCCGAGATCCTGCACGGCAACCGCAACTGGCTCTGGCTGCTCGGCACCCGCCGGATTGGGAAGACCTCGCTGCTCAAGCAGCTTGAGCACTTGGCGGTATCGTCGCCCGGACTGGGGTTCTTCCCCCTGTTTTGGGATCTGCAGGGCGCTGACCGTCCGCAGGACCTGCACCGGGACTTCGGCGAGGCGCTGCTGGACGCCGGCGAGCGTCTGCGGGCTGTCGGCATCCTTCCCGACGAGGTGCGCTCGGGAGACCTCTTCGAATCGCTCGGACTCCTGCGGCGGGCGCTGCGGGCGGCGGACCTCGACCTCTTGCTGCTGTGCGACGAGGTGGAGGAGCTGATCCACCTCAACGACCAGGATCCGGCGCTGCTGCGCCGACTGCGGCGGGAGATGCACTCGCGGGAGGGGATCCGGTCGGTGCTCGCCTCGAGCAGCCGGCTGTGGCGGTTGGCCGCGGCCGAGGGAGAGACCTCACCCTTTCTGGACGGCTTCACCCCGCCGCTCTACCTGGGATGCCTGCGCGACGACGAGGCGCGGGAGCTCATCCGACAGACCAGGCTCGGGCCCGGGGCGCGGCCGGCGTTCAGCGCCGGTGACGTAGAGCGGATCCGCCAGACCTGCGGCAACCATCCCTACCTGATCCAACTTTTGTGCCGGCGCGCCATGGAGCGCGACGACCTCGACACCGCGATCGAGGACGTTGCCGGCGACCGCGCCGTGAGCTACTTCTTCGCCGTCGACCTCGAGCTCTTCAACGAGCCCGAGCGCGCCATCATGCGCCTGCTCGCCGAGCGGCCTTCCCAGTCGCTCGCGGCGGTCCGGGAAGCGCTTCCCGAACACGGCGACGCACTCGCGGGCAGCCTCGGCGCCCTGCAGAGCCTGGGGATCGTGAGCGACGACGACACGGGCGGCCTGCACCTGCCGAACGCCTTCCTCCGCCGCTGGCTCCTCAGCGAAGCGCCGTAGGTTGGGTGGGCGGCGTACGATCACCCGCTGGCATTGGTTGTGGGGCGTGATGAGGTGGTGAGGGGATGGCGTCAACGCGCCGGACGGCAGCGGCGAGTGGTCGTAGCCGAGGGGGTCGGTACGAGGGAGGGGGGCGGCGTACGATCACCCGCTGGCATTGGTTGTGGGGCGTGATGAGGTGGTGAGGGGATGGCGTCAACGCGCCGGACGGCAGCGGCGAGTGGTCGTAGCCGAGGGGGTCGGTACGAGGGAGGGGGGCGGCGTACGATCACCCGCTGGCATTGGTTGTGGGGCGTGATGAGGTGGTGAGGGGATGGCGTCAACGCGCCGGACGGCAGCGGCGAGTGGTCGTAGCCGAGGGGGTCGGTACGAGGGAGGGGGGCGGCGTACGATCACCCGCTGGCATTGGTTGTGGGGCGTGATGAGGTGGTGAGGGGATGGCGTCAACGCGCCGGACGGCAGCGGCGAGTGGTCGTAGCCGAGGGGGTCGGTACGAGGGAGGGGGGCGGCGTACGATCACCCGCTGGCTCCGGCGCGAGGCGTCATAGGGTGGGTGGGTGGTGGATGACGCCAACCCGCAAGTAGCGAGAGAGTGCCGGAGGTGGGAGTCGAACCCACATGGACCCACGTCCAAGGGATTTTAAGTCCCCTGCGTCTACCGTTCCGCCACTCCGGCAGGTTGGAGGTTCATCTTAGCAACAGGTCGGCCGGTTCGCCTCTTCGTCGGTGGGTGCGCAGCAGCAGGCCGACGAGCGGCCGAGGGCGGCGTTGATGATGGCCGAGGCGCAGCCCACGCCGGAGCGGACGGTGATGGCCTCCATCTCGCAGTTCGTGGCACAGGCGCCGCACTCCATGCAGCCGTCGCGGTCGAGGATGGCGGCCACTCCGTCGACCATGGCGAGCACGGCTTGGGGGCACACCGCCTCGCACGTTCCGCAGCCGCAGCACAGTCCCTGATCGAGCTCGAGGGTGGTCACGCCGCGCAGGTAGTTGAGCCCGGCCATCTCAGATCACCCACAAGGACGACGCCCAGAGGGCGATCCCTACGACTCCAACGGCGATCTCGGCCGGCACCGCGTACCGCATCTCCCGGCGCACGCCGGACAGGGAGGTGTAGGTGGACGATCCCGTGAAGTTCATGGCCAGAAAGGCGGCAAGCGCCGTACCCGCGAGCATCCAGCCTGCTAGCTCGAGCTCCTCGGCGAGGGTCTTCGGGACTCCGATCCGCAGCATGAGCACGGCCAGTAGTACGGGCAGCCCGACGACGACGCCCTTCGCGGCGAACGCGCGGCCCGGCAGCCATGGCAGCAAGAGGGGAGTGAGGACGGCGCCGGCCACCAGACCCGACAGGATGGCGAGGACGCCGGTGACGCCGGGACCCAGCAGTCCTGCGGCGAACGTCTGGGGGTGGACGACCCCGGCGAGGAGCAGGACTCCCAGCGCCGCGGGCAGGATCACCTTGCCCGCGTTCACGAGCTCGATCGGAATCAGGGCCGCCCGCTCGCGGAGCGGGAACCGTTTGCGCCGCATCTCGGGGGTGGCCACCGAGCCCGCCGCTAGGAAGGCGGGCAGGTCCTCGGCCATGACCGGTCCCCAGACGACCTCGAACCCGCTCCGCTGCGCCACCAGGTGGCCGGCCACTCCCGGGGCGGCGAGCTGGGGGAGGATCAGGCGGCGGTGGTCCACTACAGCGGCCAGACCGGTGGCGGCGATCCGCCCGACGAGCTCCTTCGTGCCGAAGGTGCCCTTGCCGGCGGCGCACCAGACGTTGATGCCATCGGTGTCGAGGACCAGGATCCAGGCGTCGAGGCCTGCCGCCGCCCGCCGCAGGCGGTCGAAGCTGAGCTTGTAGTTGGCGCTCACCAGCACCGGAGACGCCGCTTCCGGATTGCCGAGGGCATAGAGGCCCGGCAGCACCTGGTAGTCCATGCGGCCGGCACCCCACCGGACCTTGACGGCACCGAGACGATCCGGCCGACTCCAGGTAGCAGAGAGGCGGGGGACCGGCCCGACCGGTGTCATGAGGCTGCCGGTGACGAAGGGTTGTCGGCAGGGATCGGCGGCCTCACGGGCCGCTGCTGTCCGGGCTCAGCCGCAGCCGGCCGCTGGGACCTTCGACATCTCGCCGGGCGGAGCAGGCGCGTCTTCCATCACGGCTTCACTATATCGTGGCCGTCATCCGCCGCCTGGTCACCGCGGGCGCAGGCTTCCGATGACGGCTGCGTCCACCCAGTAGATGCTCATCGATCCCCCGCCGGGCGCTCCCAACCAGCTCACCAGGTGCTCGTAGGTGGTGGGCAGCGGGCTCGGGGCGGTCACACGCTGGCTGGTGAAGAAGAAGTACCGACCGTCCGGCGAAAGGGCGGGGCAGTAGTCGAGGGCGGCGGAGTTGATGGGCTCGCCCATGTTGACCGCCGGCTGCCAGGCCCCGTCCCGGCCCCGGAACGAAATGTAGAGATCGCCGCCACCATGGTCGCCCTTCCGTGCGGACCCGAAGATGAGGAAGCTGCCGTCGGGGGCCACCAGGGAGTTGAACTCGGGTCCCGGCGAGTTGACGGCGGGGCCCAGGTTCTCGGGCTCCGACCAGCCCCCCGGGACGGGCCGTGAGCGGTAGATGTCTTCGCCGCCCAGGGTGTCCGCGCGGGTCGCGGTGAAGTAGAGGACGCCGTCCGAGGTCAGGGTCGGGTAGTACTCCCCACCGGGCGTGTTCACGGGCTCTCCGAGGTTCTGGGGCTCGCCCCAGGCATCACCCTGACGGTCCATCACCCAGAGGTCCCAGTCCTTCTCGTCCCCCCCTGGATCCAGGGGTCGCTTGGAAGCGAAGAACAGGTGCCGGCCGTCCTGGGTGATGAAGGGCTCGAGGTCGGAGGTGGTCCCAGAGAACGGCGCGATCTCGGGACCGCTCCAGGCCGCACCCACCTCCCGCATGCGGACGATGGCGCCGCGCCCTCCGCCCCACAGGGTCCAGTACAGCTCCGTGCCGTCGGGGGTGAGGGCGGTGTCGCGCTGGTCGAGCCCGGTGGAAACCATCCCGGGGGCGAAGAGGACGGGTTCCTCGCCGGGGGGCTGCATGCCGAGGTAGCGCCCGCCAGGGATGATCGTCCTGCCTTCGTCCGGCAGAATGGCGCCCCTGGGTGGATGGCACGAGATGGTCATCGCGACGGCGACGGCGAGAAGCACGGCTCCTGTGCATCGGTGTCCCAACCTGCCTCCTCGGGCCGGAGCCGTGCCCATGGAACGGCACGATCCATCCCTGTCCTCGTCCTCCCGCGGGCTCGCGACATGGAGCCGGGAACCCTTGGCCGAGCTTGGCGGGGGCACCGTCGCAGCGAAGGACGCCGGCGTGGCGTCAGCCGCCCCGATGCGTCCCGGGATCAGTCCTCCTCCTCTTCCTCTTCCTTCCCGGCAGCGGCGATGATCTTCTCCTGCAGCTGCTTGGGCACCTCGTCGTAGTGGCTGAACTCCATGTGGAAATCGCCGCGGCCACCGGTGATGGAGCGCAGGGTCGGGGAGTAGGTCAGCATCTCGGACAACGGCGCCAGGGCACGCACGATGGTGGTGTGGTCCTCGGTGTCCATGCCCTGGACCCGTCCCCGGCGCGAGTTGAGGTCGCCCATGACGTCGCCCATGACGTCGTCGGGGGTGTAGACCTCGATGCGCATGATCGGCTCCAACAGGGTCGGCTTGCACTTGGCCGCGCACTCCCGGAAGGCTCTCCGGCCGGCGATCTTGAACGCCATCTCCGAGGAGTCCACGGAGTGCTCCTTGCCGTCGAGGAGGGTGACCCGGAAGTCCACGGTGGGAAAGCCTGCCAGCACCCCCTTCACGGATGCCTCCTGGATTCCCTTGTCCACCGCGGGCCGATACCCCTGGGAGATGGAGCCACCGAAGATCTTGTCCACGAACTCGTAGCCGCCGCCCTCGTCGTTGGGCTCCATGAGGATCTTGCACTCCGCGAACTGTCCCGAGCCGCCGGTCTGCTTCTTGTGCCGGACCGTGACCTCGGCGCTGGTGGTGATGGTCTCGCGGTAGGGGACCTTGGGCTGCTTGAGGACGACCTCCACGCCGTAACGCTTCTTGAGGCGTCCGACGATGACCTCCACGTGGAGCTGCCCGGCGCCGGAGATGAGCAGCTCCTTGGTCTGCTCGTCGCGGCCCACGCTGATGGTCGGGTCCTCGTCACGGATCTTGCTCAGGCCCGCCGCGAGACGGTCCTCGTCGCCCTTGCTCTTGGGCTCCAGGGAGAAGCTGATGGCGGGCTCGGGGATGGGCACCGCTTCCAGCTGCAGGTCGCTCTTGGGTCCGGTCAGGGTGTCGCCGGTGTGGGTCTCCTTGAGCTTGGGGACGGCGCCGATGTCTCCGGGCCCGAGCTCGCTGACGTGATCCAGCTCCTTGCCCTGCATGATGGACAGCGCGCCCAGCCTCTCGGATGCCCGGCGGGTGGAGTTGGCGACCGTGGCGTCGGACGCCACCTTGCCGGTGAACAGCCGGAACATGGAGATGCGTCCCGCGAAGGGGTCGGAGAGGGTCTTGAACACGTAGGCCGCCAGCGGTTGGTCGGCAGCCACCGGCAGCTCCTTGCGCTCGCCGGCGACGGTGACGGCCGCCGGCCGCCAGTCGGGCGCCGGGGCGAGGTCCACGACGGCGTCCAGGATCGGTTGCACGCCGATGTTCTTGCCGGCGGCCACTGCGAACACGGGCACCAGGTCGCGGGCCATCACCGCCCGCCGCAGGCCGGCGACGAGGGTGTCATGGTCCAGCTCGCCGCTCTCCAGGTACCTCTCCATGAGCTCCTCGTCGCGCTCCGCCACCATCTCCATCAAGGACTCACGGGCTGCGCCGACCTCGTCCGCCATGTCGGCGGGGACGTCGCCCTCGGTGACCGCACCGCTCTCGTCGTCCGACCACGTCAGCGCCTTGCCGCCGATGAGGTCGACCACGCCGTGGAACTCGTTCTCGGCGCCGATGGGAAGCTGGGCCGGCGTCACCTCGCGTCCGAACCGCTTCTGCAACGCCTCGACGGTGCGCGCGAAGGAGGCGCGGTCCCGGTCCATCAGGTTGACCGCGATGATGACGGGCAGGCCGAAGGAGGCCGCGGCCTTCCACATCTTCTCGGTCTGGACCTCCACGCCAGCCACCGCCGACACCATGAGCAGCGCGCAGTCGGCGACCCTGAGCCCTTGGACGGCCTCGGTGGTGTAGATGCTGTAGCCGGGGGTGTCGACCAGGTTGATCTTTACCGAGCGGTGGTTCAGGTGGGCTGCAGCGAGGTTGATCGTGATCTTGCGTTCGATCTCGTCATCGTCGAAGTCGGTGGTCGTGTTGCCCGCGTCCACCTTGCACAGCCGGTTCACGGTCCCGCTGTCGAACAGCATTGCCGACACCAGCGATGTCTTGCCGGTGTCGGAGTGGCCGATTACGGCGATGTTCCTGATGTTTGACGTGGCCTCGCTCATGGATTCTCCTCCGCTAGTGAAGATGATGGGGCGGCTAGCCGTCGAGCTCCAGCCGGACGCCGGTCAGGCGTTCGTACGCCTCCCGGTAGCGCTCGAGGGTGCCCTGGACGACCTCGGACGGCAGCTCCGGAGCCGGGGGGCTCTTGTCCCAGCCGCTGGCTTCCAGCCAGTCACGCACGTACTGCTTGTCGAAGGACGGCTGGGACCGCCCGGGCTCGTAGGAGTCGGCCGGCCAGAAGCGGGAGGAGTCCGGGGTCAAGGCCTCGTCCATCCACACCAGCCGCCCGTCGGTGGCGCGGCCGAACTCGAACTTGGTGTCGGCGATCAGGATGCCGCGCCGGCTGGCGTACTCGCTGGCCTCGCGGTACAGCCTCAGGGTGAGCTCGCGCAGCGCCTCCGCGGCCTCGCCGCCCACGAGCTCCACGGTGCGATCGAAGCTGATGTTCTCGTCGTGTCCTTCGGTGGCCTTGGTGGCGGGCGTGAAGATCGGCTCTGGCAGCCGCTCGGACTCCCGCAGCCCCGCCGGCAGCCGGATGCCGCAGACCTCTCCCGTGGCCTGGTACTCCTTCCACCCGGAGCCGGCCAGGTAGCCGCGGGCCACGCACTCGATGGGGATCCCGTCGAGCCGCCGGACCAGCACGCTGCGGCCTTCCAGCTCGGTGTGGGTGCGGTAGGGCGCGGGGAAGTCGTCGAGCTCGGTGGCGAGCACGTGATTGGGGACGTCGGCGAAGCGTCGGAACCAGAAGGTGGAGAGCTGGGTGAGGATCACGCCGCGGCCGGGGATGCCGGGCGAGAGCACGCAGTCGAAGGCACTGATCCGGTCGGTTGCCACCAGGATCAGCGACTCTCCGCTCGCGTAGATGTCCCGCACCTTGCCACGGCTCACCAGCTCACCCTCGGGGATGGAGGTGGTGAGCAGTGCCATGTCAGCCTTCCTTGGCGGCCAGGATTGCCTGCGCCTGACGGGCCATGCGCGCCTTGTAGCGGGCTGCGGTGTTCCGGTGCAGCACGCCCTTGCGCCAGCCGACGTCGATCACCGACATGGTCTCGGGCAGGAGCTCCTTGACCTTGCCGGCGTCGCCCTCTTCGATGGCGGCCCGCATCAGTCGAAGCTGACCTCGAACTCGGCTCCGCACCGCCCGGTTGCGCATCCGGCGCTCCAGCGACTGGCGATGCCGCTTGCGCGCCTGTCTCTTGGTGCCTTTAATGGTTGCCATCCTTCGTCTCCTCGAGATTGGCTGCCCTCGGCAGCACGGGCGGGCAATTCTAGCGGAATGTGTCGAAACACGCTAGTCCACACCCGTGACCAGATGACGGTGACGCGGTCCGCCTGCCGGGGAGACCCGCCGGAGAGCGAGGACTCAGCGGATGGTCAGGCCCAGAGAACGGAGCTTCTCCCGGGCGAGATCCGCCTCCTTGGTGCCGGGGTGCTCGTACACCACGTACTGGAGGTTGAGCACCCCCTGGCCCTTGTCACCCAGCTTCAGGTAGAGCAGGCCCTTCTTGAGCTGCGCAGCGGCGGCCTTGTCGCTGGTGGGGTACTGCTCCAGGACCTGGGAGAAGACGTCCAGAGCCTCTTTGGTCTTGCCCTCGGCGTCGTAGCACTCTCCGATCCAGTAGAGAGCGTTGTCCGCGAGGTCGGTGTCCGGCCAGCGCTTGAGGTACTCCCGAAATCCCTGGGCCGCCAGGTCGTAGTTTCCCCGCATATAGTCCTCGTACGAGGTGCGGTAGAGCTCCTCCGGCGTCGATGCCGATGGCGCTGTCGCTGCGGCCGGAGACGAACCCCCGGACGGGCTCTCTCCCCCCTGGCTTCCCTCGTCCCCACCCTGGGGGGGCGCAGCGGTCACCGGTGGCAGGACCGTGCCCGAGCTGATGCCGCTCCGGGCCGAGGCCAGCTCCTGGGAGATGGTCTGGAGGCGGCGGGTGGTGACCTCGAGGCTCGCGTGGAGGGCCTCGATCTGCTCCTGGAGCTGCTCCACCCGGACCGAGAGGTCGGCGTTGGAGCGGGTGGTCTGGGAGGTGAGGTCCTTCAGGGTCTTCTCCATGTCCGACATGGAGCTCTTGTCGGGCATGGAGGTCTTGAGCTGCTGGACCTGCCTCTGGACGTCGGTGATTTCGCGGTGGAGGAGCGTCATGTCCTCGGACGAGGTGCATGCGGCAAGTGGCGCCAGCGCCACCGCGGCGGCGATCCAGTACAGCTTCTTCATGGCCCCACTCCTAGCGAGCGATGATGACGAAGTGAGCACGCCGGTTGAGCTTCCACGCATCCTCGTTGTGACCCATGGCAAAGGGGCGCTCCTCGCCGTAGGATCGGGTGCTGATCCGGTCCGGAGCGACGCCCAGGAAGACCAGATAGTCACGCACCGCGTTCGCCCGGCGATCGCCGAGGGCGACGTTGTACTCACGGGTGTTGCGTTCGTCGCAGTGGCCTTCGATGAGGACCTGCACCGAGGGGTACTTCTGCAGCCAGGCGGCGTTCTTGGCCAACGCTTCGCGGAACGCGGGCTTGATGTCCCAACGATCGGTGTCGAAGAACACGTCCTGGAGGTAACCGCGGGCATTGAGGACCTCGAGGTCCTCGGGCAGCTCCGTGGTGACCTCCTCGGACATGATGGTCTCGGTCTTGGGCTCGGTGACCTGCTCTTCGGGGACCGACGAGGCCGTTGCCGGCTCCGCTGCCGGTGCCGTCGGGGGCGGCGGCGGCGGGGGAGCGGCGCTCTTGCAGCCCGCCAGCATGACAAGCACGACAATCGTGAGGAATCCGGCGACCGTGCGCGACGCGAGTTTCATCCGACCCTCCCTGGCCGTGTTCACTCTAACAGGCCCGATTCGCACTATACAAGGTGATCCGGAGGATGCCGCGACCGCTCGAAGTGGGCGGCGTCACTCGCTCGCCTCGTTGTCCTGGACGAGCCCCCCATGCGGCCGGTCGAGACGGTGCCGACGGTGGAGCTTCGCCAGGTAATCGTAGATGACGATGGACCCCGCCACCGCCACGTTGAGGGAGGGGACGAGCCCCCACTGCGGGATCTGGACCACCATGTCGGCGGCCTCCAGGAGCTGCGTCGGGACGCCGCCCAGCTCGGCCCCCAGGAGGAAGCACGGGTGATCGGGGTAGTCCGCCTCGAAGAGGTTGACGGCGCCTGGCGCCAGCTCCACCGCCACCAGGTGGAGGCGCCGCCGGCGGAGGTGATCGAGCAGGGCCTGCGCATCCGGGAGCTGGACCACCCGGGTATAGAGATCAGAGGTTCGGGCCGCCTCGATGTTCCACTCCCTCTCCCCCACCAGCAGCAGCTCGCTGGCCGCGGCGGCGTGGGCGGTGCGCACCAGGGAGCCCACGTTGTGCTCCTTGGAGACGTCCACCACCGCCACCGCGAACGGTCTCAGCCCCCGGCGGTAGGCGGCGCGGCGACGGGCGCGGCGCAGCGCCCGCCGGCGGTCAGCGAAGCGGCTCTTCGCGTCGCTCATGGGTCTGGGGGCGTGGTGGTGTGGTTCCGGACAAAACGAAATCCCGCCAGCGCGGGATTTCGTCGCGGTGGGTGTGCCCACCCGGACCTTTGCAGTGGGTCTCGCGGCTGTGAGGTCCGTTGACACCCGCGGTTCCCCGGGAACATCTCCAATATGGGTCGGGGTGGATGGTCGTGTCAAGAGTGGGGGGCGCGGGGCCGCCGCCGTCAGTCATGGTCCAGGGCGCCGGCCCCGAAAGCGTGAGGCAGCAGTGCGCCGAGCGTCGTGCGCCCGCGCTCGCCCCCGGGGTTGGCGAGCACCACGTCCATCTCTCCGAACTCCGCGAGCACCTGGCGACAGGCTCCGCACGGCGGCGCGGGAGGGGATACCGGTGTGACCACGGCCAGGCCGCGAAGGTCACGGGCGCCGGCCGCCACCGCGGCCGCCACGGCATGCCGCTCGGCGCACACCGTCAGCCCGTAGGAGGCGTTCTCCACGTTGCAGCCCGAGAACACCTGCCCGTCTGCGCTCACCACGGCCGCCCCGACCGCGAACCCCGAGTAGGGCGCATAGGCGTTGGCGCGCGCCGCTCCGGCGGCGGCGACCAGGACGTCCTCGGTGTGGCGATCCATGGTCATCGGGCCCAACTATACGCCGCCCGGGATGGGTCGGTGCGACCGTCGCTGCGGTGTGCCCCTGGCGCTGACATGGTGTGGCCGCCCGGGGGCGGCCACTGGAGACGTCAAGATGTGGTGACGGGTCGGCCCGTCGGGCTGGGCGTCTTACTTGCGGTGTGCCGACCCGCTCCGGGACCCACCGGAGCGGGAGCTGCCGGAGCTGCGGTGGCTCGAGGAGCTGCTGCCCACCCGGGACGGGGCCGAGCGGGTCGAGGAGCCCGCCGAGTGACCACTGGAGGCCGGGGGAGCGCTGCGCACGGTGTTGGGGTAACGGGAGCTCCCGACGCGGCTCGATCCGGGCGGCGCGGTCCGGGGCACGATCACCGGTCGGGTGGTGGAGGTGCGGGGCACGATCACCGGTCGGGTGGTCGAGGTGGGGGGCACGATCATCGGCCGGGTGGTGGAGGTGCGGGGCACGATCATCGGCCGTGAGGATCCGATCTCGCGAACCCGGGAAGGCGCGACGCCGCCGCGGGCCGGGTCGGGATCGAGCCCCCCCGCCGGCGCCAACCGTGACGCTTCGGGACGGCTGACGAAGGGGTTGCGGGAGAGACCCTGCACCTCACGGCTCGGGGCCGCCACCCGTGCGGGAGAGCGCAGGGGAGAGGTCGGGCCGGTCGCGGCCACCGGCGAGCTCCACTGCGTCGGTGCACCGCGACTCGCCTCGGCCGGGGAGATGGGCTTGACCAGCCGCACCGCCTCCGCGCCATCGAGATTGCTGTTGCGGCCGAGCACCGGGCTCAGGTCGGCGCGCGCCTGCTCGCCGACGCGACCGAACACCCGTTCCAGCTCGGTGCTGGTGCGAACCCGTTCCGGAGGGGCCGTGGACAGCGGACGGGACATGACGATGCCCTCCGCCTGGCTGCCGTCGGGCACGACCCGGTCCAGGGGCTTCGCCAATCGGGTCAGGTGCTGGCTGGAGAAGTCCCCTTCGGGCACCACGGTCCAGGCGGCACGGTCCATCTCGGCCACCCGCACGCGCCCGTTCAGGTCCAGCGAGACGTCGCCTGCCGGGGGGGCTACCGCAGCGGAGTGGCCGACGCGGGTGTCCGCTGCCCTGGGTGGGACCACGTCGCGTCGCGGCGGCTGCTGGGGGTACCCGGCCCCGCCGCCATGCCCGGAGTGGGGCCAATAGGAATAGCCGTAGTAGCCGTGGTAGCGGGGCCAGTACCAGGAGTCGTAGTAGCCCCAGGGGCACCAGCCCACGTAGCCCGGCCACCAGACCCAGCGCACCCAGGCGGGGCTCCAGTAGGGCTGCCACGACCACACCCAGCCGAAGCCTGCGTCCAGGTACCAGCTGCCGTAGTGGTAGGGCAGCCAGCCCCACGGCTCGTAGGAGAGCCACGACCAGCCCACCGGGGTCCAGTACCAACGCCCGGCGGTGTAGGGCCGCCAGTCCGGCCCGACGGCCGCCGGCTGCCAGGCCCAGGTGTTGAGACCATCCACGTAGACCCAGGTGCCGTAGTTGTCGAGCTGCGCCGCCTGGCGCTCGTAGCGGGCCTCGAGGTGCTGCTCGCTCTCGCCCCGGTTGATCTGCCTCCTCTGCTCGACCCAGCTCGCGAAGTCGTCGCTCCAGCTCACGTCACCGCCCTGGATGTCGCCCACCCATCCGTCACCGACCTCGGCGGCGGACTCCGAGCGCACGAGGACACCCCCGGAGGAGGTGGCCGCCTCCGCCAGCCCTTGCAGGACCTCCAGCCGCAGCCGCCCCTCGGGGAGGGCTTCGATGCGATACAGGCCGGTGCTGTCCAGGTAGACCGTGGCGTGGCCGCTGTCGACCCGGATGGGATCTTCGCCGAGACTGTTCGGCGACAGCTCCACCATCATGGACCCTTCGCCCAGGTAGAGGACGGTCCGGTCACCACCGGCGTCGCGGCTGAAGGCTACCGCGTCCAGGCTCACCGTCGTGTACTGGTCCAGCCACACCGTGTTGCCGTCGGCCAGGATCACTTCCATCCGCGCCTCGCGGGCGGTGTCCACGCGGTCGCCGGGGACCAGAGGCATGTTGATCTGGGCCTCGAGGGCTTCATCCTGGTTGGCGGGTTGCACCGTGGCGTAGCGCTCGAGATAGGAGATGTAGCTCAGAGAGGTCGCATCGTCCTCCTCGGAGGCCATCCCGAGGCTCGCAGCCGCCATCAGGAGCGCCGCGATGGTGAGTCGTTTCATGGTCCACCTCCCGTCCCACCGAACATTGCTGCAACATGGGTGCCAGGCTCGAGTGCCCTGTCCGCCGTCCGCAGGGAGGGCCGCGATTTACTCCCGGCGCAGCCGTTCCATGGACATCTCCTGCTGCTGCTGCCGGACCTTGATCAGGGTGTTGGCGGGGTAGAAGCCGCTGCGCAGCGTGGTGTTGGGGTAGGTCACGCAGCCCGGGCCCAGCAGCACGCCGGGGTTGAGGACGGTGTTGCAGCCGGTCTTGCAGCCGTCCCCGAGGACGGCGCCGAACTTGCGCAGCCCCGTGTCGACCCGCTCGCCCCGGTGGCGGAAGCTGACCTCGCGGCCCACGTTCTTGACGTTGGAGAGGATGGTGCCCGCCCCGAGGTTGACGCCACGGCCGAGGATGGAATCGCCCACATAGGCCTGGTGGGGCGCCTTGGCGCCGGGCAGCAGGATGGATCCCTTGACCTCGGAGTGGGCGCCCACCAGGCTTTCCCGACCGAGGATCACACACTGGCGGACGTACGCACCGGTGCGGATCTCGACGCCCTCCTCCAGGATGGCCGGACCGACGAGCACCGCTCCCGGCTCGATCCTGCAGCCCGGGGCGATGGCGATGCGGTCGCCGAGCAGGTGGACGCCGGCCGGCAGCTCACACTCGATCTTCCACTCCGAGCGCGCGTCGAGGTAGGCGGTCAGTGCCGCACCCAACGCCGACCACACCGGTGTGTCGGCGGCGAACAGCGGGACGTGGGCGAAGCCCTCGAGCTCGAAGAAGCGGTCGGCCGTGAGATCGGATGGGTTGGTCATGCGGGCGCCTCCTCGAGAGCGGCCGGCCGACGCTTGACCACGAGCACCGTCTGATCGTCGTGGGGCGACGCCGCGCCGCTGAAGTCGTTCACCGCGGTGAAGGTGCGATCGACGACCGCCACCGGGTCGAGGTGCCGGACCTTGCGCAGCGTGTGGATGAGGCGGGCCTCTCCGTACTCCTCGTCGGAGTCGCTGTCCCGGCGGGCCTCGGTGATGCCGTCGGTGTACACCACGAGAAGATCGCCGGGGAGGATCTCCGCGACGCCGATCTCGTAGGCGGCGGCAGGTGTCGGACCGAGCAGCATCCCCCCCTTGGCGAGCTCGTCGATGGCCCCGTCGCCGCGCACCAGAAGCGCGGGGGGATGGCCGGCGTTGCAGTACAGGATCGTGCCGTTGGGGTGGACCTCGGCAACGAACGCCGACACGAACTTGGTGGCCAGCCGGGTCCGGTGGATGATCTGGTTGAGCCGCTCCAGCGTGCGGGTGAGCTTGAACTCTCGGGACAGGCCCATGCGCAGCCCGGTGAACATGTCCCGGACCTGGAGGGCGGCGGGCAGACCGTGTCCGGTGGCATCGGCCACCACCACGGTGAACAGCTCGTCGTCGAGCATGATCACGTCGTAGAAGTCACCCCCCACCACCTCTGCAGGCAGGCTGCGCGCTGCGATCTGGAACTCGCTGGTGCTCGGGAGGTGGTGGGGGAGGATCGAGAGCTGGATCTGGTGGGCCTCCTCGAGCACCCCCAGCACCTGCTCCTCGCGCACCTTCTGGTTGAGGACGAGGCGCACGATGTTGAGCGTGGCCACCAGCTCGTCGTGGTGACCGCCGTCCGCGACGTCGAAGGACAGCACGAAACGGCCGTGGGCCACGGCGATGGCCGCGAACCAGTCGCGGGTGCCGAGGTCCTCCTCGAGGCGCTGGTCGAGCCGCGGGTCGTCTCGGGCCATGACCAGCGATCCCACCGCCAGCAGCTCTTCGAAGGGGGGATAGGTGCGCCACACCCGGAGCCCGACGGGCGCCTTGCTGACCTCGCCGAAGGTGCTCACCAGCTCGTAGCTGCCGTCATCCTGGGTGTAGATCCTGCCGCCCGAGATACCGAGGTCGTCGGCAAAGCTCTCGACGAGGTAGACCGCCGTCCGGTGCAGGGTCTCCAGGGGCGAGCCGGCAGAGGTCATGGTCTCCAGGGCGCGCTCGATACGGCGGTACAGCGAGACGGGGCTCCGGGGCACGGCCGGATCATGGCACGCGCCGCGGCGACGGGCAAGGTGGGACGGGTCGGGCCCTCATCTTTCTGTATGGCCATCGGGTGATATCATGTCGGGCCGTCGGAGTTGCCGGCGCCGGGAGGCTCGTGTGATTGGTTTGAAAGGTGCGGTGAAGCTCGGTGGATGTGGGTTGCTGGTCGGCGGATTGCTGGTCGGCGCGGTCGCGTGCGGTGGAGGGGAGCCGCGGGCCTCCCAGCCGGAGACCGCTGCCGTCACCTCCCATCAGGCTCCGGATGTCCACTGGGAGAAGGACTGGGATGCAGCCTTCGCTCGCGCGCGCGCCGAAAACAAGCCGGTGCTGGTCAGCTTCTACGCCGACTGGTGTGTGTGGTGCAAGGTCCTCGACTCCACCACCTACCGCGACGCCAAGGTGGCGGGTGTCCTCGCCCAGGACGTGGTCCCTCTGAGCGTGGACATCGACCGGGCGGACCGGGCGGTGCTGGATCGGTTCCGCATCGACGGCCCTCCCACCATCGTCCTTCTGGACACCTCGGGCCGTGAGATGGGTCGGATCCCCGGCTACATGCCGCCCACGGGTTTCTTCAACACGCTCGAGGGCATCCTGCACCCGGACGGCACAGCCCGCGGGTAGCTGGCCTGAGGGTCGCGGCGGCAGAGACAGCAAGCAACGACAGCGTTCAGCGGCAGCGGTCACGTGGAGTGACGCCTCTCGCGACGCGCCGATGTATCGACGCCTTCCCCGAGGTTGCCACCGCTGACACTGTTCCGACCGGAAGCGATGCAGGACTGGTACGCGGTGGCGCGGGAAAGTGTCACCAGTGGCACGCCCGAGGATCGCGCCGTTCTCTGGAAGGCCGCTGTTCCGCGTGAGTGCGCTGCCGTTGCCCTTGGGTTCACCGCGGGGAAGGCATGGGAAGCAGGGCGCGACCGAGGTGCTGCGCGCCGACCCTGGTTCAGGGAGGCAGCATCAGCGAGTGCCCGCGTGGTCCCTCTTGGTGAAGGCGTCGGGTGGGTACGGGACGTCGATCGCTTCGTCCGCCTCGGTGTCGGCCTCCGCGGTGTCGGTGTCCTCGTCGTCGGGAGCGACGCGATGGTCCGCCACGGCCACCGCTTCGGCGGAGGGCATGGGCTCACCGGGCCGGGGCGAGTAGAAGGGCAGCTGGAACGGCCACGGCAGCTCCGCGAGGTCGGGCAGGCTCTGGCTGCACGGCGCGTTGGGCTCGGTGCCGTCGAGGAAGGCCTCCAGGATCACCTTGGACTGGCCCGGGCAGGGCGGGATCGCCCGCTCGCCGGTGTACCAGTCGACCGGACTGAACACCACCCCGGGTGGGACCGGGAAGTCCTCGGTGCGCGCGTCGGGGTCGAGCCCCTCCAGGTAGGTCGCCATGAAGCGGTTCCAGATGGGCTGCGCCGCCTTGGCGCCGGTCATGCGCTTGGCGATGGGCTTCTTGAGGTCGCGCCCGACCCACACGCCCACCGTGATGCGCGGCGAAAACCCCACGAACCACGCATCCGAGTAGGAATCCGTGGTGCCCGTCTTGCCCGCGAGGTTGCCTGGCAACGACGCCGCAGACTGGCCGGTCCCGCGCTCCATGACGCCGCGCAGGATGTGCACCATGAGGTAGCTGACGGGCGCCGGCATCACTCGTTCGGTGCGTGGGAAGAAGCGCTCCACCAGGCGGCCGTCGCGATCCGAGATCTGGTCGATGAAGTACGGCTCCGGCAGCTCTCCCAGGTTGGCGATGCCGGTGTATGCCCGCACCAGGTCGATGAGCTTGACCTCGAATGCCCCGAGGGCCAGCGAAGGGTAGGGGTGGAGCTCGGTGGTGATGCCGAAGCTCTTGGCGGTGTCCACCACCGCCTGGCCGCCCACGAGCTGCTGCAGCTTGACGGCGGTGGCGTTGAAGCTCATCTCCAGGGCCCGCCGCAGGGTCGTGATGCCGTAGTAGCGGTCGTAGTAGTTCTTGGGGCAGTAGGTGAGCCGGCCCTCGGCGTCGGGGAGCAGGAACGGGGCGTCGAAGAGGGTGTCGGCCGGAGTGTATCCCTGCTGGAAGGCGGTCATGTACACGAAGGGCTTGAAGGCCGAGCCGCACTGCAGGGTGGACTGCACCGCCCGGTTGAACTCGCTGCGTCCGAAGTCGAAGCCGCCGACCAGAGCCAGGATCGCGCCGGTGCGGTTGTCCATGACGACCATCGCGCCCTCGATCTCGGGCTCCTGGAGGAGCTCGACGGCCAGGGGAGGGGTCTCGGTCGCGGCCCCGTCCTCGGAGGCTTCGAGCTCGGAGAGCTCGTCGGGCAGACGGACCAGCACGAGGTCGCCGGGATGGAGGATGTGGGTCAGTGAGCTCGCGCCGGTCCACTTCGCCTGGGCCACGTCGAGGCTCGCGACGTGGTCTGCGATCCTCAGCTTCGCCCGTCGCGAGGACACCTCGGTGACCACCGCCCGGACCATGGCCGAGGGGCGCAGATCGAGGGTGGCCCAGGACGGGTCCCGGTAGTCTTGCGGCGTCGCCGCCTTCCCGTCCCGGACCACGTTGGGTGGGGGGCGGAAACCGATATAGGTCTGCTCCAGATTCACCAGACCGTCGCGCAGGCTCGTCTCGGCGAGGGCCTGGAGCTTGGGGTCCATGGTCAGGTGGACCTGGAGACCGGCGGTGTAGAGCGCGTCGGTTCCGTAGCGGCGTTCGATCTCCTGGCGGACCATCTCGAGGAAGTACTCGCCGGTGTCCGCGTGCCGCCGGTGGATGGAAACCCCCAGGGGCTCGGCGACGGCCTCGTCGTACTCCTGCCGGGTGATGAATCCGAGCTCGAGCATCCGACTCAACACCTTGTTGCGGCGCTGCAGGGCCGCCTGGGGCCGCTTGACGGGATTGTACCGGTTGTTGGCGCTCGGGATCATCCCGGCGAGCAGCGCCGACTCGGCGAGGGTGAGCTCGCTGGCCGGCTTGTTGAAGTACAGCTGTGCCGCCGCCTCCACCCCGTACGCCCCGTGACCGAGGAAGATCTCGTTGGCGTACATGGTGATGATCTGGTCTTTGGAGAAGCGCTTCTCGATGTCGATGGCGAGGAGCGCCTCCTTGATCTTGCGTTGTAGGGTGCGCTCCCGCTTCAGGAACAAATTGAGAGCGAGCTGCTGGGTGAGGGTCGACCCTCCTTGGGTGATGACCCGCTTTCGGCCTGTGACGAAGTTGCGGAAGGTGACTGCGGCGGCGCGAAGGATCGCCTTGGGGTCGATCCCGCCGTGCTGGTAGAAATCCGCGTCCTCGATGGCGACGATGGCCTTCTTGAGGTGCTCCGGAATCTGGTCCGGGCGGACCTCGACTCTGCGCTCGAGGGCGTACGAGGCCACCTGCTCCCCGTCCGAGCCGTAGAGGCGGGTGGTGGCGGCGGGGCGGAAGGTGGCGAGCTGGTCCACCTGCGGGACGTGCAGCGACTGGGCCAGGACCCACCCCGCGGCGGCGCCGACAACGCAACCGCCGGCGATCGCCGCGCCGACCTTGACCAGCACCCCGCGCCAGCTCACCTTCACCGCGCCAGAGTAGCAGAGGCGCCGCCGTCGGGTGTGGCAAACGTGTGGCAGCTCAGAGGCAGTCTGGAAGGGGGGCCTGGAGCCCTCACCAGCTCCCGTCCCGGCGCACCGCGGTCGGCTCCCGCGCGGCGGCGGCGGCCGCGAGGTCCGACACGGTGCGACCCAGCAACGGATGCAGCCAACCCCCCGCGACCTCGGCGGCGGGAGCCAACGCGAACCGCCGCTCGGCGAAGCGAGGGTGGGGGAGCTCCAGCCACGGACCGCGGTGGACGAGGCCCCGGGCGATCAGCAGGTCCAGGTCGAGGGGACGCGGGCCCCAGCGCGCCTCTCGCTCCCGGTCGCGCCCGGCGGCCGTCTCCAGCTCGCGACACCGGTCCAGCAGGCGCCCGGGGGGCAGGCAGGTGGCGAGGACGAGGGCGGCATTGGCATAGTCCGGCTGGGAGGGTCCGATGGGGCGGGTCCAAAAGAGGCGGGAGCAGCCGACGACGTCCCCGAGCTGCGCGAGACCCGAGCGGGCGACGCGGAAGCTGTGCGGCACGTCGCCGAGGTTTCCGCCCAGCCCGATGACGATCTCCACCGTCAGCGCAGGGTGCGCGAGCCGGGCCGGTCGATGGGCTTGCCCTCGCGGCAGAGGGGGCACTCCTCGGGCGTCCACACCGGGAAGTCCACGACCAGGAGTGGGTGGTAGGGAAGCGGCGCGAAGGGGTTGGTGATCCGTGAGCGGTTGACCAGGGAGGCGACCCCCAATACCTCGCCTCCGTGCTCGGCGATGAGCTCGATGACCTCTCTCGTGGATCCTCCCGTGGTCACGACGTCCTCCACCACCAGGACCCGCTGGCCGCCGGTGACCTCGAAGCCGCGGCGCAGGGCCATGCTGCCGTTGGAACGCTCGGTGAAGAGGAAGGGCACGCCCAGGGCGCGGGCGGTCTCGTGGCCGATGATCACGCCGCCGAGGGCGGGGGAGACGACAAGATCCGGTTGGAGGGACTCGGCCCGCGCGATCTCGGCCACGGCCCGGCCGGCCCGCTCCGCCCGTGACGGCTCGGCGAGGTAGAGCGCGCACTGCAGGTAGTCGGCGGCGTGGAGACCGGACGACAGCAGGAAGTGCCCCCTGCGGAGAGCCCCGGTCCGAGCCAGCTCTTCGAGATCGATGGAGGTGGTCATTCGTTCTCCCTCTTGATGCCGTAGCTCTGCATCTTCTTGTACAGGTTGGAGCGTGGCGTGCCGATGGCGCGGGCGGTGGCGGCCACGTTCCAGTCGTTCCTGTCGAGCTGGTGGAGCAGGTAGGCGATCTCCGAGGAGCGCTGGAACTCCGCCAGTGTGGGGGCGTCGATGAGGGCCCCGAGACCTCCGGCGCCCTCGGGGCCGCTGGGAAGGTCCACGTGGTGGATGGTGTCGTCGAGCTCCATGATCACCGCCCGCTCTACCACGTTCTTGAGCTCCCGCACATTGCCGGGCCACGGATGCTGACGGAGCTGGGCGAGGGCTCCGTCGCTCCAGCTCTTGGGCCGGCGGTTGTACTCCTGGCAGAAATGCCCGGTGAGGTGGCCGACCAGGAGGGGGATGTCCTCCGGGTGCTCTCGGAGCGGAGGCGTCCGCAGCATCACCACCGCCAGCCGGTAGTAGAGGTCCTCCCGAAAGCGCCCCTCCTGCACCTCGGTGACCAGGTCGCGGTTGGTGGCCGCCACCACCCGGACGTCGACGGTGAAGGGTCGTCCCGCGCCCACCGGCTCCACCTCGCCGTCCTGCAGGACGCGCAGGACCTTGGCCTGGGTCTTCAGGCTCATGTCCGCCACCTCATCCAGGAAGATGGTGCCGCGGTCGGCCTGTACGAACTTGCCGAGCTGCTTGCGGTGGGCGCCGGTGAAGGACCCCTTCTCGTGCCCGAACAGCTCGGACTCGATCAGCTCCTCGGGGATGGCCGCGCAGTTGACGCGCACGAAGGAGTGGCGGGCGCGCTCGGAGAGATGATGGAGGCGGCGTGCCACCAGCTCCTTGCCGGTGCCGGACTCGCCCTGGATGAGCACCGTGGCTCGCGAAGGCGCTACGCGCGCGGTCTCCTCCCGCAGACGACGGATGGAGGTGCTGTCGCCGAGCAGCGGCGGCGGTTCGACGGTCGACTCCAGCTCGCGCGCCACCCGGCCCTGGGCGACGGCTCCCTGCACGGCGAGCAGCAGCTCGGCGCGATCGGGGGGCTTGGTGAGGTAGGCCGACGCGCCGGCCTCCAGGCACTGCTGGGAGGTGAACTCGTCGCCGTGCCCCGTGAGGACGACCACCGGAATCTCCAGCCCGCGCTGCCGGAGGTTCTCCATCAGGGCGAACCCGTCCATGCCCGGCATCTTGAGGTCCAGGAGGGCGGCGTCGGGCGGTTGGGCGTCCATGAGATCCAGGGCCTGGAAGGCGTCTCCGGCCTCCTGGACGGCGTACCCGGCGCCGCTCAGGATCCGGTCGAGCACCTTGCGCACGCCGGGGTCGTCGTCAACGATGAGAACGCGTCCCTGCATGCCGGCCATCCTAGGGCGTCGCCGGAGAGACGTCCAGACCGGTTACGCCCTACTCTACGTCGAAGTGCACCCCCTGGGCCAGGGGCAGCTCGCGGCCCCAGTTGATGGTGCAGGTCTGCCGCCGCATGTACGCCTTCCAGGCGTCGGAGCCCGCTTCGCGGCCGCCGCCGGTCTCCTTCTCGCCGCCGAACGCGCCGCCGATCTCGGCCCCGGAGGTGCCGATGTTGACGTTGGCGATGCCGCAGTCGGAGCCCTCGTGGGAGAGGAACCGCTCCGCCGAGTAGAGGCTGGAGGTGAACACCGCGGAGGACAGCCCCTGGGGCACGCCGTTGTGGATGGCGATCGCCTCGTCCAGGGTGTCGTAGGTGAGCACGTAGAGGATGGGTGCGAAGGTCTCCTCACAGGCGACGGCGATCTGCTCCGGGATCCTGGCGATGGTGGGCTCGACGAAGAGGCCCGGGCGGTCGACGCGGCCGCCGCCGGCGACGATCTCGCCTCCCTGGGCGCGGATGGTCTCGATGGCGGCGAAGTGGGCATCCACGGCGCCCTGGTTGATCAGCGGTCCCATGAGGGTCTCCGGATCGAGGGGGTCACCGATGGTGATGCTGGCATAGGAGGTGCGCAACCGCTCGATGAGCTCCTCGGCGATAGAGGAGTGCACCACCAGTCGCCTGAGCGAGGTGCAGCGCTGGCCGGCTGTGCCCACCGCGGCGAACAGGATCGCGCGCAGGGCCAGCTCCAGATCGGCGTCGGGCTCGACCACGATGGCGTTGTTGCCCCCCAGCTCGAGGATCGAGCGGGCGAAGCGGCGGGCGGTGGCCTCGGCCACATGCCGTCCCATGGAGGTGGAGCCGGTGAACGAGATCAGGGGGACCCGAGGGTGGTTGAGGAGACGCTCCCCGACGCGGCGTCCGGGTCCGATGAGGAGGTTGAACACGCCTTCGAGGCCATGCCGCCGCATCACTCGATTGGCCACCTTCTGCACCGCGACCGCGGTCAGGGGCGTGTCGGAGGAGGGCTTCCAGACCACGGTGTCCCCGCACACCGCGGCGAGGGCGGCGTTCCAGGACCAGACAGCCACGGGGAAGTTGAAGGCGGTGATCACACCGGTCACGCCAAGGGGATGCCACTGCTCATACATGCGGTGGCGGGAGCGCTCCGACATCATGGTGGGGCCGCCGAGCTGCCGTGACAGGCCCACCGCGAAGTCGCACATGTCGATCATCTCCTGGACCTCGCCCAGCCCCTCGGAGAGGATCTTGCCCATCTCCAGCGACACCAGGCGACCCAGGGGCTCCTTGAGCGCGCGCAGCTCGTTGCCGAGATCGCGCACCACCTGACCGCGAGCCGGCGCCGGGACCATACGCCACTCCAGGAATGCGGCGTGGGCGGCGTCGATGACCTGGTCGCAGGCGCTCTCGTCGGCCTCGCGGACGGCGCCGATGGGCTCCCCGTCCCTGGGACTGATGGACACGAGCCGGCCATCGCCGCCGGGCTCGATCCAGGTTCCGGTGCAGGCGCCCACCTCTTCGGCGGCGACGTCGAGCTGTTCGAGGATGCTGCTGATCTCGGACATGATGCCTCCAGGGCAGCCGTTCGCTGCGGGCGCTGAGTGTACCCCAGCCCGCACTCGGTATGAGGTGTGTGGTGCTGTCTCGGGAACCTGTTGAGCCGGGGTCGTCGAAAGCGGCAGCTGCAGTCGTCAGTGACAGATACCGGCGACCGCGGGAGCGCTCAGGGGAAGTGGACAGCGCCAGCGACCGGAATCGGCGATCGGCGGTGGCGCGCAGGGGTGGTGCCAGATGCCACCGCGGTGCGCCATCGTCGCCAGGAACGACCGGAGCTGGCGACGGCGTGGTGCGCACCCTGCAGGGGGGGCGTCACTGCTGAGAAGCTGCGGAGCGGGGGCTCCCGAGGCCTCGCTCCTGGATGAGCCCCGGATCACTCGTCGTCGTCGGATCGTCCCTCAGCGAAGTAGGCCTCCCACGCCGCCACGTCGTCCGGAACAAGCCCTCGATCGTGCGCGGGCCGGTCCATGGGCGGGCTCTGGCTCAGCCAGTCCGCGAGGCTCCGGATGGACGCACCGCGCGCCCGCGCTCTGCGGGCGAGGCCGCGGTCGTCGGTGACGACCACCCACTCCCGTCCCCGCGGTCCCGCGGGAACGCGGCTCACGATGACGTCGTCCGCCGGCCGCGCGCCGGAGTACACCACGGTGACCGGCCCCAAGCTCTCGCGCGCCGGCGTGCCGGATGGTGGCGGGCCGTCGAAGACGACCGTCACCCGACGCCGCTGCCCGCGACAGGCGTCGAGAACCTGACGTCGGACGTCCGCTCGGCCGTGGGCGCCGCGGAGTCGATGGAGGAGGTTGTTCCCGTCGAGGAGGATCGGCATCAGGAGCGGCCGTGCTGGGCGCGCCGCAGCAGGCGTTCGAGCTCTCTCTTGCCCACCAGCTCCTTGTACATCTGGACGCCGCGGGTGTTGTCCGGATCGGCGGCGATGGCCTTCTCCAGCGCCTTGCGCTCGCGCTCGGGGTTGCGCCGGCGGCGCCAGAACAGCGCGAGCTCGATCCACGCCTCCACGAACTGGGGGTCGATCTGAATGGCGCGGCGCATGCAGCTCAGGGCCCGGTTCGTCCACAGGGGGTTGCGGAGCAGGAGCCGGGACAGCTTGACCAGCTCCGTGGGCCGGGGATCCAGCGCGCACGCCTGCTCGAGGAGCTGGATCGCCAGGTAGAGCTCCCCGTCGTGGATGAGCTCATCGGCGCGCTTGAGGTTGGCCTCGACGATGGCGTTGCGGGCGGCGACGGCGTCGCTGTCCTGGCCGCGGTCCCGCTTGGTCAGTCGGTCCCGGTCGCTCTCCACGTCGCGCAGGACGCGGTCGTAGCGTCGCCGGTCGCGAGCGCTGGACAGCACCTCGTAGGCCTCCCGGGCGCGCTCCACGACGGCCTGCATCCGAGATCCCAGGTCGCGCAGGTGGGGCTCGCTGCTCCGCCGGGGGTCGTAGCGTTGCTGAAGCCGTTCCCATGCCTTGGCGATCTCGTCGGCGGTGGCTCCCGGGCGCAGGCCCAGGGCACGGTAGTGGTCCACCTTGGTGACGTCGTCGGCGAGACGGCGGATGTCCCGCCGTTCCTGCTGCTGCTGGTCCGACAACATGGACTCGTCCACCTGCTCGGCGGCGCGTACCAGCGGCGGCGCCGCGGTTTCCTCCGGACGAGGCGTGGTCTTGCGGTCCCCCACTTTCACCACGCCGGAGATGATGAGGGAGTACAAGGTGGAGATGGCCTGCTCCTGGGGGAGGGCGGCGACCTGGAGAAGGCTGGCGATGGTCCGCGCGCCATCGACGCGGCTGAGCAGGAAGCCCTCGGTCGGCGTCAGCTTGTAGTCCTGCAGCAGGTGCTCGATCCCACTGGAGGGCCACACCGTCTGGTCCAGGGACCCCACCGCAGCGAGCTTCGCGGTCGCGTCCTGGAAGGCGCGTGCCGCGATCAGGATGATCTGCGAGGTGAAGAGGTCGGGAAGGGTGTCGGGTTGCTCGGAGGAGCGTCCGCTCTGAAAGTCGTGCTCGGAGGGCCACTGGGCGGCGGCCCGTCGGATGATGGTCAGGGTGAGCTCCTGCAGCTCGCGCTGCAGCTTCTCGGCATCCAGGCTGCCGCGGTTGACCAGGAGATGGCCGAGGGGCAAGCCGGTCTCGGATCCCTGGGCGAGCAGTGTGAGCGCCCGGTCGTCCTCGCTGATCACCTCGTGGGCGACCAGCCACAGGCCGAGCTTCTCCTCCTCGGCGTCGGATCGTGCGGCGCGGATCTCACCGTTCACGAAGACGATCTCACGTCGCGACCCTTCGCTCCCCGTCACCAGGACGCCGGTGGCGTGATCCGCGGCGAGCGAGGCCATGCGGTCCGGGAGCGGCGGAATAGGGCTGCCGGCGGTCGCTGAGGGCTCGCTCATGGCATCAGTCCGGCACCGGTGACGCCTGCTCTTCCGGCAGCTCCACCGGATGGGGCGTGAATCCGTCCAGGAGCAGGCGCGAAGGGATCTTGGGGATCGCGCCGGCGGCGGCCTCCCGGGATGGGAAGTGGCCCCACACCAGCCGCCAGCACGGATTGCCTTCATCGGACGAGGCTTGCACGGGCCGCAGGGACGAGGGGTGCTCGCGCGCCTTGCGGAGCACCCGTTGCAGCTCCTCCGGCTGGCACCCCATGTCGACGACCAGGCCCCAGGCTGACGACGTCTGTGTCGGCTCCGACGGCGCGCTGCGCACCATGAGAACCGTAAGGAGGATGAGGATCGCGACCACCACGGCGGCTGCGATGGTCAGCCAGCGCACCGGGATCGGACGGCGCAACGGCTCCGGCTCGGGAAGATCCACGTGCGGCGGCGCGGTGTCGATGGGTGGCTCCTCCGTCAGCGCCACCGGCTCCAGCATGCCCGTGGTCACCAGCGCGGCCAGGAGGCGATTCACCTCGTCGGCGCCGTGAGGGGAACGGGCGGCAATCTCCTCGGCCGTGCGCTGGCCGGTGATCTTGGCCACCACAAGGTCCGCTTCCTCGGACAGCCGCAACGGGGAGTACAGCTCCAGGAAGTTGGTCGTCCGGCGCAGCAGCACCCGGTGCTCGGGCAGGGCGGCGGAGGCAAGCCGCCCTCGGTCGTCGCCGAGGACGAGCTCGACGAGAGCGTGGGTCAGGGAAATGGTCGGTCCCTCCCGCACGTCGTCCTCTTCCTGCTCCTCCAGCTCGAGACCCCGATCCGGATCCATCAGCCAGGCGGCCAGAACCCCCTGGACAATCTGTTTGACCGCTCCGACGGCCTGGGTTTCGGGGAGGCCATGGGCTGTCGCGAGGTCCCTGGCCTCCGCGAGGAGCTCTTCCTCCCCCGTCGGCGGGCACCCCAGCATGCGGCCCACCTTGCTCGGATCCGGCCCGTGCACGGACACGATCTGTCCGCGCTGGATCCCCAGCGTCAGCTCCCCTCCTTCCGAGCTCAGGAATGCAGATCCGCTCCGTCGGCGCGCGATCCAACGACCGAAACGCCAGATGAGGTCAGGGTCCTGCATGGGGCCAACATAGTGCAGCGCGTAAAGGGTTGTAAAGCGGGCTTCTCGGGTACGCTCGAAGGACTCGTCTGCACCTCGGCCGTGGCGCTCTCCCGGAAGGCGGGCCCGGCGCCGTGGCGCGGGAGGGCAGCGGTCTTGACAGGGCCCCCCTTCGACCTTACGATGACCCTCCCAACGGTTGACCGTTTGGGAGGTTAGCTCAGCGGTAGAGCACCTGCCTTACACGCAGGGGGTCGTGGGTTCAAATCCCCCACCTCCCACCAGCCTGCCGCCGCGCGCCTTGAGCGGGGTCGTAGTTCAGCTGGTGAGAACGCCGGCCTGTCACGCCGGAGGTCGAGGGTTCGAGTCCCTTCGGCCCCGCCAATTCAGAGTCCGACAAGCCGCCCGAAACGGGCGGCTTTTTCAGTGGCTTTCATGGCGGGGCCGAAGGGACTCGCCGCCGCCCGGCCAGCGGGTGGACGTACGCCGGCCGTCCCCCTCTCCGGGCGGACCCTGCGACCCCCCCGGCTACGTCCACTGCCGCTGCCCGGCCGACGGTCGAGATCGACGTTCGAGAGCAAGGGGCGGGGCTGACCCTCCGATCGTTGCTTTCACCATGGGCGTTGGCGGCGGGGCCGAACTCGCCACACCTCGAAATGCGAGTGGATGTGAGCCGGCCGTCCCCCTCGGGGACATCCACAGTCGCTTTTCGAGGTGCAGTCGAGCTCGATAACCGAGAGAAATCAGCGTGTCCAGCCCTCGGGCCGCTCCCCTTGTCGAGGGTGTGCCTGGCGGGGAGAGGGACTCGCCGCCGCCCGGGCGGCGGCGAGATCGACGTTCGAGAGGAAGGGGCGGGGCTGACCCTCCGATCGTTGCTTTCACCATGGGCGTTGGCGGCGGGGCCGAACTCGCCGAAGGGAGCGGCGGCCACATCGCCCGCTTCGGGCTACCATGGGTGGGTGGAAGACGGCGACAGGGGGCGGGCATGGTTGCGGCGAGTGGCCGGCCCGATGTTTCTGATCGGGGTGCTGGCGGTTCTCTACGGCGCGTGGATGACCGGCGGCAGCTTCCGTTTCCAGGAGATTGGACTCTTCCCCAATCACCTGATGCTGGCGCGGGCCTTCGCGGCGGGCCGTCTCTATATCGCCGAGAACCCTCCGGTGGACGTGATCTCGACCGTCCGCGGCCGCACGGTCTACTTCGGGCCGGTTCCGGCTGTTGTCCGCGTACCCTTGGAGCTCGTCGGCCTCGATCCCCCGACCGGCTTGATGGTGTGTCTGGTGGCTGCCATGGTGGTGGGGGTGTTCGCCGCCCTGGTGTACGAGCTTGCACCTGCGGAGGAGATGCGTTGGTTGCGGCGCATCTTCGTGGTGGCGTTCGCCGCCAACGGTCTCACCTTGTTCATGGTCCTGGTGCCCTCGGTGCACCACGAGTCGATCCTCTGGGCGATGCTTTTCCTCCTCGGGGCGCTGTGGGCGCTGATGCGTGCGCTCCGGCGCGGCCTGACCTCCCAGCTGGCGTGGTTTGCGGGCGCGACGGCGGCGCTGGCCGTTGGGAGTCGCTTCTCCTATGTCTTTGCGGCGGCTCTGCTGGCGGCTGCAGTCGTGGCGGTCGCCGTCAGGCAGGGCGCCGGGCACGTTGTCACCAGGTATCTGGTGCCCGCCGCCCTGCCGCTCATGCTCGTGGTCGGCGGGCTGATGATGTACAACGCGGCCCGCTTCGAGTCCCCCTTCGACTTCGGCCTCACCCGGTCGGTCTCGCGCTGACCAGGACTACATGCGCGCCGGACACTACTGGCGCCTCGACCATATGCCCTTCAACCTCTGGGACTATGCGGCTCACCTGCCCCATGCTGTTCCTCACTTCCCGTACCTGGAGCCAGCCGTCACCATGTCCGAAGTGACCAGGACCAGCGCGACGCCGATGCCTCCCTATCACCTGGTGCACGTCAACGAGCTTGCGATGTCGGTGTTCGTCGTCGTGCCGGTGACGGCATTGCTGTTCTTTTCCCTGGGGCGGCTGCGGAGGGAGGTGGACTATCAGCAGCGTTGGCCGGTGACACTGCTTCTGGGGAGTGTGGTGCTGCAGGTAGGCGTGCTCTCGTTGACCATGCTGAGCACGGCCCGCTTCATGTTCGACTTCGTCCCTCTCCTCATGTTGCTCGCCCTCGTGGGTGCGGTCGCGCTCACCGAACGTCGACCGGTGGCCGGCCGCTGGGCCGCTGCCGCCCTGGGGTCATTGACCCTCCTGCTCTGTCTGATGCTGCCCGCGAGTGCGGCCGCCCAGTATGGCCGGTTCCTGCACTACCAGGCGCCGCTGACGGCCCTCTCGGCGTCGCCCCCGTGAGTCTTCGGGGCGAGCCCGGTCGTGCAGATGGGGGATCCCCCCCGCCGCCGGCCTTGCGGAATTCGTATACAATGTCTCAACTTTCCGGGATGCCGGGTGAGGCATGACGATGATGATGACCGCGAAAGGGCCGGACCGCTGTGAGTTCGATGGGGACAAGCTGCTGCGCCGTTACGACGCGACCATCCCCGGGAGGGTGGACGCCATTCCCCCGGTGGTCGAGGAGATCATGGCGGTGGTGCGGGAGATGGAGTGCGCTGCGGATCATGAGTTCGACATCGAGGTGGCGCTGAACGAGGCGCTCGCCAATGCTGTCACCCACGGCTGCCGCGACAACGCCGACAAGGAGGTGGAGATCTCGGTGGAGTGCGATCCCGGCCAGGGCATGCTGATTGTCGTCCGCGATCCCGGGGTTGGCTTCGACCCCAGCGAGGTGCCGAGCCCCATCGTGGGCGAACGCGTGTACTCAGACCACGGACGAGGCATCTACCTGATCAACGAGCTCATGGACGAGGTGCACTACCGGCGCGGCGGGACCGAGATCTGGATGCGCAAGAGGTAACAGGAGCCCGGGTCGTGTCATCGGGCCTCGCCTTCGAGCTCGGTCGCGTGCGCGCCACGGGCCGCATCGCGACCGACTACCTGCACTCGATCCTACGCCCGACGGTCCGCGGGGCCGAGGCGTGGCCGGTGGACGCGGCCAGTCAGCGCGGCGGAGAGAGCTCGGATCCGCTCCCGGAGCGCTTTCGGCTGCTGTCCTGGAACATCCATCGCGGCTACCTTCTCGAGGAGGTGCGCGCTTCTCTGGAGGGCATCCTGACCGGGTCGTCCGCCCCCCATGTCCTGCTCCTCCAAGAGGTGCCGATGTTCCCTGGACGACCGTTCTGGGAGTGTGACGGCCTGCGGCAGCTCCTCGCATCCTGGCACCTGTGCTTCGCACCCATGCACCAGGTGCTGCGTCCGTCGCCCTACTACCCGTTCCTGGCGAGCGGTCAGCTCACGGCCTCACGGGCGCCCGTGGTCGCCATGGAGGTGGTCCCCCTGCCCAGGGTCAGTCGACCCAAGCTGGGTCGCCGCCATCGGGTGCAGCGCCTCGCTCTGGGATCGACGGTGCCGACGCTTCGTGGAGACGCGACCGTGTGGAACGTCCACCTGGAGAACACCACCGGACCCGCGGGCCGAGGCCGGCAGACGCGGTGCCTGGTGGCTCGCATCGATGACGGCCCATCTGGCCCCACGATTCTCGGGGGGGACTTCAACACCCTGTTCGGTCCCCTTGAAAAGGCACCGGGCGTGCTCGCAGAAGCAGGCTTCGAACGGGCGAGCGTGGCCCAGCGACGTCCCCTGCGGCCCGCTATCGACCACGTCTTCGTGCGCGGCCTGTCCGCGCGCTCCGGGTTGGAGCTGGGCTCCCGGGGATCGGATCACCGCCCGCTGGTGGTCGAGGTGGAGGTCAGCCGTGTCGTCTCGAACGCTCCCTGGATCGACGACGTTGAGGGTGGCGCACGGGATCCTTCCGGTCGCTCGCCTCACTCCTCATCGAGATAACCGAGGGCGCGGAGCCTCTGGACGGTCTCTTCGTCCAGCTTCCTCGTGACCAGGCGGTCGAGAGCGCCGAGGCCATGGCTGATCTCGCCCAGGCAGCGCACCAGCTCAGGCGACGGCTCGGAGGTGTCCGGGACCAGGCTGTGCAGCTCCCGTGGGTCGCTGCTCAAGTCGAAGAGCATCCGGGTGTGGGTGGTCACGCGGAGAATCTCCTTGCGCTCGCCGCTCACGGCCGCGACCTCCAGCAGACCCTTCGATCGAGCCCGATCGGAGTCCCGGTCGCCGTGGACGGCCCCCTTGTGGGCCTGATAGCACAGAGGGCTGTCGTCGGCGACGGCGGCATCGGTTCCGGCGCCCGCCGCGGCCCAGCTGCGGCCGGTCCAGCCGTCGGGGATGGGAAGCCCGAGCAGGTCCAGCACGGTGACCGGGAGGTCGAGCAGGGTGGCCGGTGCGGACACCGTGCCCGTCCTGATGTGGTCGGGCCAGTTCAGGCCCATGGGGATGTGGAGGGTCGGCTCGTAGAGGTGGCGTCCGTGTCCCCAGTAGTCGTGCTCCCCAAGGCTCTCGCCGTGGTCGGCGAGGAACGCGATCAGCAGGCGGTCGGCCGGGATGCGCTCTCGGAGTGCAGACACGAGCTTCCCTGCGGCGACGTCGACCGCTGCCACCTCGGTGTCGTAACGATCACTCCGGGTCGGGTGTCGCACATCGATGCTGAGCCGCGCGGCGAACTGCTTGTGGAAGCGGTAGGGCGCGTGGGGCTCCGAGTAGTGGATCCAGAGGAGGAATGGCTGCTCGGGGTGTGCATCCAGATGGGCGGAGACCCATGCCATGGCCTCGTCGGTCGCATCCTCGCCGGTGGCCTCGGCGTTGAGGAGCCCGAACCAGCGCCGGCGGGTGAAGACCTCGCCGTAGTGCTGGAAGTGCTCACCCAGGCGCGACAGGCTGTCCTTGAGGGGCCAGTTGGTGACGAAGGCGGCCGTGCTCCAGCCATGGCGGGCCAGCTCCTTGGGCAGGGAATCCAGACCCTCCTGCATGCGGAGCCCGTTGCGGGAAGCCCCGTGCTGGTGGGGGGGCAGGCCTGTGATCATGGAGCACATGGCGGGGGTGGTGAGGGTCTCCGGGGTCCGCGCCCGCTCGAAGCGGAGGCCGCGGGCGAGCATGGCGTCGATGTGGGGTGAGGTGGGGCGGCCGTAGCCGTAGGCCGACAGCCGGTCGGCGCGCAGGGCGTCAACGGTGATCAGGACGATCGCCTGGGGTTGGGTGGCCGCTGCGACGGCGTGGGAGGCGCCGACGGCGGCTGCGCAAAAGACGCAGCTCAGCAGCCACAGGCGGCGATTTCGCGACCGGCTTCCAGCACCCGCGATGATCACGATTCCCCCCTCGGGCAACGATGATAACCGAGCCGGAGCATGGGTCGCGATCCGATACGGGCGTTCCGCTTTGGGACATCACGGTGGGTTCGCTGGTGTACATATCTGACCCGTTCCTGGCATCTTTGTTGCTATCCTGTAGAGAGACAGGAGACGGATCAATGAGCACGAATCGCACAGCAACCGCGGCTTCGGCGTCCGGTGAACGGGATGTTCATTTCCGCCGGGTGGAGGGCGTTGCTGGGCCGCAGGGTCCCGCTTACCCGGCACCTCCGCCCCGTGGGAGGTTGCCCGCCGACGTGGGGATGACCCTGATCGAGCTCGTGGTGACTCTGTGGATCATCTCCATCCTGTCGGTCATCTTCCTCGGCATCGCCAACGGCCGCATCGAGAAGGCCAGGCTGGTGAAGTGCATGACCGACATGCGCTCCATCCAGTCGGTGATCTGGGCCAACAGCGACGGCATGGCGTTTCCCGACGCGTACAACTTCTGGGGGACGGTGTGGAAGGGCGCGCGCCCGGGACCGTACTTCTACATGACGGACGAAGAGGATTGGAACAAGGGTCATGGCAATGACCTGGACGGCTTCGACGAACAGAATCCCGGAAAGTCCAGGCGAACGCGGAAGGACCTCAAGTTCGTGATCGTCTGCCAGCACGACCACGGCAACCTGTGCAAGTACGTCTACATCGAGGACGAGGGACCGCCCACGCTCGCCATGTGGGGCAAAGAGGACCCCAACTACCCGCGCTTCATCAAGAAGTTCTTCGGTCCCGGAGGCGGCAACGGCGGTGGCAACGGGAATGGTGGCGACACGGGCGGCGGTGGCGACACCGGGGGCGGTGGCGGTCAAGGCGGTGGCGACACCGGGGGTGGTGGCGGTCAAGGTGGCGGTCAAGGTGGCGGTCAAGGTGGCGGTCAAGGCGGTGGCCAAGGCGGCGGTCAAGGCGGCGGTCAAGGCGGCGGCAAGCCACCCAAGAAGTAGCCGTTCGGCATCTTGTCTGGTCGATCTGAGCGGCGCGCGGCAGCGCGCCGCTCGAGCGTCGGCCGGCCACGCAGTCCAGGTTCGAGACAGGCTGGCCCAGCCTGGGACGGTGAGCAACCACGCGGTGCCTGCGAGCCCATCGTGCTTTGGCACCGCTCTTGCTGCTGGATGCCGGCGGAGGGGGCGGATGACTCCTGACACGAACGGGCTGGCCAGGCTGGAGCGCGAGCACGAGACGCGGCGTCTGCGGATCCTGGTGGTGGACGACGACGAGCTCGTGCTGACCGCGGTCGCGCGCTGGTTGGAGGCTCAGCCTCACGTCGAGGTGCGGGCCTTCCCGTCCGCAGAGGCGGCGCTCAACGCGAGCTCCGGGCGGAGCTTCGACGTGTGCCTGCTGGACTACTCCCTGGGCGGCGTGGACGGCGTCATGCTGGGCGCCATGATCCGCGCTCTCAACCCGGCGGCGCGGCTCATTCTCATGACGGGCTTTCCGAGCCCGAGCCTGGAGCGTCAGGCCATGGAGCACGGCTTTGCCCATGTGCTCTTCAAGCCGGTCCCCGCCGAGCGTCTCTCCGAGCTCGTGTTGACGGGGGGGGACGCCTGAGCCGCCCGTGCGCGCGGTCCAAGGGTCTACAACGACCTCTGGCGCTTCGTCGGGCTCCTGAGCCGCCCGTGCGCGCGGTCCAAGGCCCGGGAATGTAAACTTGCTCCGGCATGAGCACCTTTGACCGCAACTGGCGCGAGCTGCAGCTGGAGACCCTGGTCGATCTGTCGTTAACCATCGCCGGCGTGCGCCCTGAGGAGGCGCTGGTGGAAGAGCTCCTGCAGCGAGCCGTGGGGACCCTCGATGCGGGCAGCGGATTCGTGGGCACCTACCACGCCGGCGGCCAGGAAGCGGTGGTGCGTTCGGTGCAGCTTCCGGGCACTCTCGAGGCCATCCGCGCCATGATCCCGGACGACCGACTCGAGGAGCTTGCCGGGGGCGAGGTGGTGCGCATCGAGCGCGACCGTGGCGCGCCTCCCCACGAGCTGTTGGCGGCACCCATGCGCTCAGGGGAGCAGACCCTGGGCCTCGTGGTCTTGGGGGACAAGGAGGCCAGGGCCGGCAGAATCGCATTCTCCGATTCCGACGCACGCTTCCTGCTCTCACTGGCCAGCATGGTCGCGACCGCGGTGGCGACCTCGCGCCGCGTGGTCGCCATCGAACGGGACCGGCAACGGCTGGAGGAGGAGAACCGGAGTCTGCGCGACCAGGCTCGACGGGGAGGGTTCATCGGCGAGTCGCCACAGATCCGCTCGCTGCTCGAGCTCGTGCGGCGGGTGGCGCCGACGGGTGTGAACGTCATGCTCCGCGGTGAGTCGGGAGTGGGCAAAGAGCGGGTGGCGCGGCTCCTGCACAGCTCCTCGGAGCGCGAGGACGGCCCCTTCGTGCCGCTGAACTGTGCGGCGTTGCCGGAGACCCTGCTCGAGGCGGAGCTCTTCGGCATCGAGGAGGGAGTGGCCACCGGGGTCCAGCGGCGGCTGGGCAAGATCGAGCTCGCCGACGGGGGCACCCTGTTCCTGGACGAGGTTGGCGACCTCAGCCTGGCGTTGCAGGCCAAGCTGCTGCGGGTGGTTCAGGAAAGGGAGCTCGAGCGCCTTGGCGGGCGTGAGAGGATCCCGGTGGATGTCCATTTGGTGACGGCCACGAACCGGGACCTGGAGGCCATGGTGGAAGGTGGGGACTTTCGCCGCGACCTCTACTACCGGCTCCGGGTGGTGGTGATCGGTGTTCCTCCGCTCCGTGAACGCCTCACGGACATTCCATTGCTCGCACAGCACTTTCTGGAGCTCTACGGGGAGCGCTTCGGGCGGCCGGAGCTGGTGCTCACGCGGGAGGCCCTGGCGGCGCTCGCGAGCTATCCGTTCCCGGGGAACGTCCGCGAGCTCGAGAACATCATCCAGGCTGCGGTGGCGCTGGCCCCGGGGGAGGCGATCACGGCCGCTGACCTGCGCCTGGAGGTTGCCGGTGACCACACCCCGGGATCGAGGGTCCTGGTGTCGTTGCGAGAGGTGGAGCGTCGCCACATCCAGCGCGTCCTGCGCGCGGTGGGCGGGAACCGTCAGGAGGCCGCCCGCATCCTGGGCATCGATCGCAGCACGCTGTATCGGCGAATGAGGCGTCTTGCACCATCCGATGCAAATAGCAACATGTGATCAGATTTCGCCTGTTTTCAGCGACAGGCATGCGCTGGAGGATCGAATGACGGCCGCGGGAGCATCCAGAGTGTTGCACATTGCACCATTCGGGGGGCTACTCATGAGAGGGAGAGCTGGCATGGGAGTTGCTCATCCGGGGCCGGAGGTTGTCGATGAGGTCTCTTCCCGTGCTGCGGTTGTCGGCGGCGATGTGTGGGGCGACCATGCTGGTCACGGCGGCGATGCAGCTGGCGAATCTCCCCCTTCACATTCCGGAGCAGCAGCTACGGCTCGCATGGACACTGGCTCGGCTTCTGATACAGTTGTAGGCTCGCCATGGAGGTCGTGCTGCACCTTCCGGTGGTGCCGAATGTCGAGCTGGTGGCCGCCAAGGCCGTAGAAACCCTGGGCAAAGCCTTGGGGATGCACACCAGTCGCGTCGAAGCCGCGAGCGTCGCCATCGTGGAGGCGTGCCTGAACGCCATGGAGCACGGTGGCGGCCCAGTGCTGGTGCGGTTGACCGGAGATCACGACGGGGTCCGACCTCGCCTCCTCATCGAGGTGGAGGACCATGGCGGCGGCTTCGATCCAACCAAGGCCAGTCGGCGCACCGCTCCCCGAGTGCTTGGTGGCTCCTCCAAGAGAGGATGGGGTCTGACCCTCATCCGCGAGCTCATGGATGAGGTGCAGATCCAGTCGCGGCCGGGTCAGACGCTGGTACGCATGTGCAAGTACGTGGAGAGTGCGCCATGAATGAGGAGAGGATCACGCTCGAAACCGATGTCCTTCCGGAGGGGGTCGGTCTCATCGCCGCCGCGGGGTACATCAACAATGAGGGTGGTCAGGCCATCGCGGACGCGGCGACCCAACTCATGAACGAGGGCTGCGGTACGCTCCTGATCGACCTCGACGGGACGAGGATCATCAACTCCATCGGTGTCTCGATCCTGCTCGAGATCATGGAGAAGCTGCTCGAGGACAATGGTCGGCTGGCATTCTGCAACCTCACGCCGACCATCTCGAAGACCTTCGAGATCATGGGCCTCGTGCAGTACGCGAAGGTCTACCCAGACCGGGACACGGCGACCGCCGAGCTGGCCGGCAATGGCGCTGGTTGACCTGCTCCGGATCGCCGACAGCTCCCTCGCCGGCCCCCCGAACCCACAGCTCGTGGAGGACCTGCTCCGGGCGGTGGTGGAGGAGACGTCGTCCCGGGCCGGCGTCCTGCGCCGCGGCGACCGCGTGATGGCGCGCTGGCCAAGGTCCGTGTCGCAGCAGGTGGAGGAGGCGACGGACGGCTGGACCGAGGTGCCATACCAGATGGAGGAGGAGCACTGGAGCTTGCGCCTGCTCCACGCGGAGCGTGTGGATGAGCAGGTCATGGGCGCCGTGCGCCTGAGCTTGCGGGCCTGGAATCTGCGCGAGGAGCTGAGACGAACGCGATTCGACGAGCGATTCCATCTCTGGGAGCTCGAGGCCATCCGCTCCATTGCCACTGGCATCGGTGGGATCCTGGATCCGACCCGGTTGGCGGAGCAGCTCATCAACCATTTGGTGGCGTTGCTAGGGGTTCGGAGCGCTCATCTCTACCTCGGCTCGGCGGCGGACGTCGCTGAAAGCGTGGGGGGGTTCGGCGCCCCGGTGCTCGGGCCCGAGGACCTCTCCCGAGCCTGGGACAACGGTATCTACGACGAGGAGTTGGTGGCACTGCCCCTGAGGACGGACGGTGGGACGCTGGGTGTGCTGGTGGCCGCCCACAAGGAGGCGCGGGCGGGCACCGAGCCGTTCGCCGCCAACGATGTCCGGCTCCTCGAGCTGTTCGCGGTCCAGCTCACGGTGGCCATGGAGTTCGCGCGCCTGACGCAGGAGTCCTTGGAACGGGAGCGGCTGCGCCGCGAGCTGGAGGTGGCGGCGGAGATCCAGGCGCACCTCTTCCCGCAGCAGTTCCCGTCCTTTGCCGGCTTCCGATTGGCGGCGCAGTCCTCTCCGAGCCGGCAGGTCGCGGGCGACACCTACGACGTGATCTTGAGTGACGACCACCTCCTGGTCACGGTGGCGGACGTGTCGGGCAAGGGCGTGGGCGCCGGGATGATCGCCTCTGGCATCCACGCTTCGGTTCGGTTGCTGGAGTCCGAGGGAATCGGTCTCCCGGATCTTGCCTGCAGGATCAACTCCTACCTGACCACCGCGACCGAGGACAACCGGTTCGCCACCTGCGCCCTCGTCCGGATCGACCGCGACGGGACCATGCGGGTGGTCAACGCCGGGCACTGTCCTCTCGTGGTGCGCCGAGTTGACGGGTCCGTTCAGAGAATCGGGGCGGGAGGTCTGCCCCTGGGCATTCTGGAGGAGGCCACCTACCCCGAGGTCCTCGATTGCCTCCACCCTGGTGACCTGGTCCTGATGTACACCGATGGGCTCACGGAGGCCACGAACGACCGGGACGAGGAGTTTGGAGTGGAGAGGGTGGAGGACGTGGTGTCGGGGCTCGCGCCGGCAAGCGCTCGCACCGCGTGCGACACGCTGCTCGAGCGGGTCGCCCAGTTCACCGACGGTCGGCACCTCACCGATGATGCCACCTTGCTGGTTGTGGAGCGGTTGCAGGGCTGATCCTGGCACCGCTCGATAGGCGATGGCTCACTCCTCGTAGAGACCGTCGATCACGTCCCCGAACTGGTCCTCTACCACGCGGCGCTTGACCTTCAACGTCGGGGTCAGTTGACCCCCCTCGACGCTCAAAGTGATCGGGAGGACGGCGAACTTCTTGATCTGCTCGTAGCGGGCAAGGTCGGCGTTGGTCCTCTCCACGGCATGGGCGTACTCGGAGCGGAGGCGGGGGTGCTGGTAGAGATCCTCCACCGACTCGTACTGGACACCCTGTGCGGCGGCCCAGCGCTCGACCTCTTCGGGGGCCGGTGAGATCAGGACCGCCACGAACCGCCGGCAGTCGCCCACCAGGACCGCGTTGTCCACCAGGGGCGACTCCTTGAGCCGATTTTCGATGGGCTGTGGGGCCACGTTCTTGCCCCCTGCGGTGACCAAGAGGTCCTTCTTCCGGTCGGTGATGCGGGTGAAGCCGTCCTCGTCCGCCTCACCGACGTCGCCCGTGTGGAAGGCGCCGTCCGCGTCGAAGGCCTCTGCGGTCGCCTCGTCCAGGTTCCAGTAGCCCTTCATCACGTTCGGACCCTTGACGCACAGCTCGCCGTCCTCGGCGAAGAAGGTCTCCACTCCCGTGATCGGTCTGCCCACGGTGCCGAGTCGCGTCTGGCCCGGCTCCAGGCCGTTCACGGCGATCACCGGAGAGGTCTCGGTGAGGCCGTAGCCTTCCAGGATCCGCACGCCCATGGAGTGAAAGAACTCGTTCAGGAACATGGCCAGAGGCGCACCCCCGGAGATGCAGAAGCGGACGCGTCCACCCAGGCCCTCCCGGACCTTGGATAGGACGAGACGGTCCGCCGCGGCGTACGCAAGGCCACGCGGCTCCTCGCCTCGTAAGAGGTCGGACACGGAATGTGATCCCACCTGGCGGGCCCAGCGGAAGATGGTTCGGCGCAGCGGCGAAGCCGAGCCGATTCGTTCCATCACCTGCTCGTAGACCTTCTCGTAGAACCGGGGCACGCCGGCGAAGACCGTGGGTTTGATGTCGGCGATCAAGGCGCCGATGTCGCAGATGGAACAGTAGGCGCGGGGCACGCCTTGCGCCATGTAGGTGTAGCCGAGCATGCGTTCGAAGGAGTGGCAGAGAGGCAGGAACTCGAGAGCGAAGTCATCCTTGGACACCGGGGCCCGCTCGATGGCGGAGCGCACGTTGGACACGAGATTGCCGTGGGTCAGCATCACGCCCTTGGGTTTTCCGGTCGTGCCCGAGGTGTAGATGATGGTGAGCAGATCCTCAGCCTCGACGGTTTGTGTTCGCCGCCAGAACGCGTCGACGGCGTCGCCGGAGCGTCCCCCGTCGGTGATCTCCTCGAGCGTCATCACGCCATGGGCGGTCCCTCCCTCGATCTGGATCAGGTGCTCCAGCTCGGGACAGTCACCGCGGATGGCCAGGAACTTCTCCATTTGCTCGGGGTTCTCCACCACCGCCGCCGTGGCGCCCGAGTCCCTCGCCTGGTAGGCGATCTGCTCCGGGATGAGCGTTTCGTACACCGGAACGTCCACGGCTCCCAGGTCCGCCACCGCCAGATCCACCATCTGCCACTCCGGGCGGTTGTCCGACAGCAGCATCACGCGATCACCGGCGGCGATGCCGAGCTTCTCCAGGCCGTTCGCCAGAGCCGCGGTCCGTTCCAGGAAGCGGTTGCCATCGACAGTGTGGCGTCCATCGAGTGTCACGTGCACGTAGTGGTCTGCGGATGCGGTCTCTGATTCCACTCGGTTACAGGTCGAGCACGGTGCGCGCGGTCGTCACGACTGCTCCTCTGGCGTGGTTTGCGCCAGCAGGCCCGTGCACAAGAGATCCACGAGGGGAGCGTGATACCTGACGAGATCGGTCGGCTCTTCGGTGAGGAGCCAGCTCGTGACGAGCTCGTCGACCGCGCCGAACACGACGTTGATGGCCAGCGCCGGCGGCACGTCGCGACGGAAGCAGCCGGCCTCCTGTCCTTCCTCGATGACGCTGCGGATCAGTCCGAGGTACTCACCGAGCCGACCGCGCGTGAAGACGTTCATGAAACGGCGCGAGTGCCGCGTCTCGATCTGCAGGATGTGGGCGAGGGCGCGATCGTTGCTCAGGCTCTGCAGGTGGAGGCGCACCAGCACGCGCAGCTTGGCGACCGGGTCGTCGAGCCCCGTGATCTCCTCCCTGGCGCGGACGCAGAAGCGGTTCAGGACATCGTCGAAGACGCTGATCAGCAGATCTTCCTTGCCCTCGAAGTACAGGTAGAGCGTGCCGTCGGCGACCCCGGCCTCGTGGGCCACGTCGCTCATCCGCGCCGCGAAGTACCCCTTCTTCGCGAATACCTGGATCGCCGCCAGCAGGATCCCGCGCCTCTTTGTTTCCCGGGAGGAGATCTCGCGGGCGGTTCGGCTCTCGGGCATGCCACCTCCGTATGAATGAGCGCTCATTCATGTTTCCACCCACCCTGTGCCCTGTCAAGCGGAGAAGGGCCCACAGCGGCTTGTCGCAGCTCTCGGAGCCGGGTAGCATGGTGCGCCTACAGATCGGGGGTGACCGTGGAGGCGACCGCAGAAGCCACTGGCGAGCGCAGAGCCGAGGAGATGCGGAACGAGGTCTTCAATCGCTACCGGAAGCTGTTCGCCAGCGCGCCCATCCGGCTCATGAGCCGCACCGTGAGCGCCATGCGATCCATGGGGTACGGAGATCTGGCGACGGCGATCGGTGATCTCGACTGGCGGACGGTCCCGGTGGACGACCCGGAGGACCCCTCCCTCCGCTACGACTGGCAGGCCCTGCTGGAGCCCGCGTTCCGCCACATGGAGGGATGGCTGCGCCAGCTCGCCTCCCAGCCCCTGGGCTACAACCTGGACTCGGTGGGCTACCCCTCGGTGACCCGGGCGTGGTCCGCACTGTGGTCCCATCAGATGGGAATCGAGTTCGCGAACAGGCGTCACTCTGCACCCGAGATCGCGATCTTCCACGGTGGCAATCAGGCGCTCGAGGCGGCCATTTTGGGGGCCGCGGAGGCCCGCCGCACACGCCTGGGCAACGGTGGGGCGCCAACGGTCCTGGTCCCGATTCCCACCTTCTCCTGCCCCCTGGATCAGATGGCGCTCCACGGCGTCCGCACCTTCCTGCTCCCCCCGTCCGACCCGGGCATGGACCCCTCCGCGGCGGACCTCGACCAGGTGGGAGCCGACGTCGATGTGGACGCCCTCTACCTGATGCCCATCAACAACCCGACGGGAAGGACCCTGGCCCCTGAGCGTCTGCGTGGGTTCGTTGAAGCGGTGCTCCAGAGGTGGCCCCATGCCGCCATCATCCTGGACTCGGTGTACGTCCGCATGCACCCCCGGTACGGGGAGCTCCTGGCCTGGTACGAGGACGATCCCCGCTTTGCCGACGCGATTCTGTTCGTCGACTCCCTTTCGAAGACCCACGGCGTCACCGGGCTGCGGGCCGGGGTGGTCCTGAGCCGGTCCGAGCGTCTCCGGGAAGGGGTCATCCGGTACGCCCAGAACGTGATGGCCGGGCCTTCCAACGCCATGCAGGCGGTGGTGCTCGGCCTCCTCGGCCCCTTCGCGAGCGATGACGAGGAGCTGATCCGGGATCGCATCCGCCTTCAGCTGAGGATCGGTCGCCACCTCCAGCGCCGCCGGCGACTCCTCCTCAGCGCCATTGCGGGCGCGCACGCCCCGCTCCTCCATGCCTCCCAGCCGGTCCTGCCGGATCCCCAGCTCTTCGACTGGGAAGGCTCCATGTACGCCGATCTCCGACTCTCCGGGGAGTGCACCGAGGCGGCTCGGCGGCGGGGGGTGTCGCCCACCGTGGAGCTCTACCTGCAGACGGGCATCGGCGGTGTCCCCCTGGAGGGGTTCTGTGGGAATCCGAACCTCGAGCGCCACGGGCTGGTGGTGAATGCCGATGACCCTGTGCTGCGCGCCTTCCAGGAGCGGGCCGCGGGCTTCGTACGCCTCAGCTTCGGCATGACCCCACCGCCGGCGGGAGCATGAGAGGCCGTCCATTCGGATTGACGATGCGACCGCAACGTCGATGAGGAGGAGCCTGATGCGGCGAGGACAAACGGTGGTGGCCGTGGTGCTGGTTGTCGTCGGCCTTGCTGCGGTGCCGGCCGGAGCAGCGGAGGGCCCCTACCGCGTCCTCCTCACCAATGACGACGGCATCGACGCCGAGGGCATCGCGGCGGCGGCGGCGATCCTGGCCGCCGATCCCGCCTACGAGGCGACGGTCGTGGCGCCCTCCGCCCAGCAGAGCGGCTCGGGTACCGCCCTCGTCATCGGCCGGGATGTCGAGGTGCGTCCCCACCGGGAGATAGCCGGCTGCCGGGCGTGGGCCGTGGCGGCCACGCCGGCAACCGCGGTACGCCTCGGCGTCACGGCTCTCATGGCGTCGGCCCCTCCGGACCTGGTGGTGTCCGGCATCAATCGCGGTGAAAACGTTGGCCGGAGTGCCTGGTACTCGGGGACCGTCGGTGCGGCCCGCGAGGGCGTGCTCGCGGGCGTGCCCGCCCTGGCCTGCTCCCTGGAGCTCGACTGGAAGGATCCTCGCCCGGACTATGCGGGTGCCGCCCGCTGGCTGAAGGCGCTGGTGGACGCGATCCGTGGCCGACCTCTGCCCACGGGCGTGTACCTCAACGTCAACATCCCCAGGGACATGGCGACCATCCATGGCTTCCGCTGGGCACGCATGGGCCTGGCACAACCCGAGACGTCGGTGTACGAGCTGGTGGGCGGCGACGACGGCGCGCGGCTCTACCGCAGCCGCTGGCGGCCGCCGCGGAACGGAGCTCCCGGCACGGATATCCGCGCCCTGGCGGCGGGTTGGGTGAGCGTGGTGCCGCTGGGTCTCGACCAGACCGACTACCCCGCGCTCGCTGCCCTCGGTGAGCTGGAACCGGTGGTGCCTGAAGCGCCCCCGGAAACGGCCGCGAGCGGCCAGGCCGCAGCGCCCGGCCGGTGAGCCGGGCCCCGGCGGGCACCGCGAAGGAGGGTCGATGAACACCGGATCCGCCGGGCACGGGGCCCGCTGGCCGTGGCTCCCGGCGGGATGGTCGATCTCCCTCGGATCCGGTGGAGAGGCGGCGGTGGTGGCCCTTCTGGCCCTCGTCATGTTCTTCGCCGGGACGTCCCGGACGCCCATCATGAACCGGGACGAGGCCCGGTTCGCCGAGGCCAGTCGCGAGATGCTGGCGGCGCGCGACCTGGTGGTGCCCACCTTCGCCGACCGCGACCGGTACGACAAGCCGATCCTCATCTACTGGGCCACCATGGCGTCCTACGCCGTTGCCGGGGTCGATGCGAGGGCGGCCCGCCTGCCCTCCAATGTGGCGGCCGCCCTTGCGGTGCTGCTGCTCGCATGGGAGGCGCGTCGGCGCTGGGGCCACGGCGCGGGGCTGCTGGCGGGGTTGCTGTGCAGCGTGTCCATCGTGTTCTGGGTCCAGGCCAAGGCCTGCACTGCGGACATGGTGCTCCTGCTGCCCACCCTGGTGGCGATGCTGGCCTTCGAGCGGCTCCTGGATGGATCGGCACGGGCGTGGCACGCGGCCGCCTTCTGGGCCGCCCTGGCGTTTGCGGTGCTCGCCAAGGGCCCCATCGCCCCGGCCTGGGTGCTGATGACCGCGCTCGCCCTGTGGGCGATGAACCGGCGCTGGCGGCCCTGGGAGGTGGCCCTGGCGGTGGGCCTGGCCCTGCTCGGTTGGTGGCGGCTCGGGCCGGCAGTGCTCGTGGTGCCGCTGGCGGCGGCAACGTGGCGGCTGGTGGGCTCCGAGGAGGGTCGGCGTGCGTTGGGGCGCCTTCGTTGGGGGTGGGGCCTCCCACTCTTCGGTGCCTTGACGGTGCCCTGGGCGGTGGCGGCCCAGCTCCGAACCAACGGGGAGTTCCTGCGTCGAGCCGTGGGTCACCACGTGGTGGAGCGTTCCCTGTCACCTTTCGAGAGCCACGGCGGGTTCCCACTCTTCTACCTGGTGACCGGTCTCGTGGTCGCCCTCCCGTTGTTCCCGGTCGTGGTGGAGGCCTTGGTGCGGCGCCGCGACTGGCGCGTCCATGATCGGCAATGGCGGTACCTGGTGGCGTGGCTCCTGGGGCCCCTCGTGCTCATCGAGCTGGTCCAGACCAAGCTCGTTCACTACTGGCTGCCCTCCTATCCGGCGGCCGTGTTGCTGGCGGTGTGGTGGCTGCTGGACCATCGACGCCGCGTCCACCCGGCGGGACCCGTCGGGCTCTGGCTGCTGGCCATCGGAGGCCTGGGCACGGCCATGGTCCCCGTGGTGTTCGTGGAGGTCCTCGAGGTGCCTGGTTCGCGGCCTCCCGCCGTCTCCGCCGGCGTCGTGATGGCGCTGGCGACCGTCGTGGCCGTTGCCCTGTGGCGGAGGCGGCCGCTGCGCGCAGTGATCACGTTCAGCCTCGGTACGGCAACCTTCCTGACGCTGCTGGCTCTGACGTTCGTACCCGATCTCGGGTGGCGCCAGCTGGGTCCCCGGACGGCCCTTCGAGCCGTCGCCGACCGTCGCCCGGAGGAGGACCTGGTCCTCTATCACCCCCGCGACGACGACCTGTACTTCTACCTGCCCCTCGGCGTGTCGACCTGCCGCACGCCGGAGTGCCTCGATGGGTTGTGCCGCCGGGGGACACCGTTCCTCGGAGTGGCGAGGACCTCGGACCTGCAGCGTCTGGACGGCGCCCAGACGGGCTGTCATCTGGTGGTGGTGGACGAGGTCGAGGGGCTGGACCTGGCCCACGGCAGGTGGGCGCGCACCGCCATCTTCCGGCCCGAGCCCGCCGCTCCCAGCGGAGTGGCACAGTGAGCGCCCACTCGTCCGTGGCGGTCCGGGGCGAGCGGAGCCGGCGTCGTGGTGATCGGGCACCGAACGGGGATCGCGTTGACAGCGGTGGAGTTCGCTCCTAGAGTTGGACGTTCTCGTCGCGTGACGGCGAGCAGCGGAGGAGATGCATGGGACGACGGATCACACGCAAGCAGCTCAAGCAGGACGAGTTCGTCTCCACCATCGACAAGCTGGTGCACTGGGTGGCCACGAACTGGCGCCCCCTGGCCGCAGGGGTGGGTGCGGTCTGCGTCATCGCCGTCCTGGCGTGGGTCGGGTGGCGCTGGAGCTCGGCCCGTGTGGACCGAGCCTCCTACGACCTGCACCAGGCCGTCACCGCCTATGACGCGCAGGTTGCGGGCGGTCAGTCGGAGGGAGAGCCCACGGCGGTCAAGGAGAAGCTGGAGGCCATCGTGGACCGCTACGGTCGTTCGGATCAGGCCGATGTGGCCCGCATCTACCTGGCGCGCATGGCCGTGGCCGAGGGAAGATCCGACGAGGCCCGGGATCTCCTGGTGGAGGTGAAGACCCGGCACCGCGACGATGCCATCGCCAGCCTTGCCACCTTGGATCTCATCGACCTGCGCACGGCGTCCGGTCAGGCGGGCGAGGTGGCCGGCGAGCTGGAGGCCATGGTGACCCGGCCCGACGCGGCGCTGCCGGGCGACGTGGCCCTGTATGAGCTCGGCGAGCTCTATCTCGGTCAGCACGACCCGGATCGTGCCAAGACGTTCTTCGGCAAGCTGGTCGAGGAGTTCCCGGACTCGCCCTACGTCGACACCGCCCGCCGCCGGCTTCAGGAGCTGGGCTGAGGCTCACTCCGGCACACAGGGACCGCGCCGAGGGTCCCGCCTCACTCGAAGTGTGATGGGAGGGAGGCTGCTGTGAGCTTCGTGGAGTCCATCATCACCAAGCGCGACGGGGGCGTGCTGAGCCGCGACCAGATCGCCGAGTTCGTGACCGGTGCGACCCGGGGGACCTTGCCGCCCGAGCAGCTCGCGGCCATGCTCATGGCCATCTTCTGGAGGGGGATGGAGAGCGAGGAGACGCGCTGGCTGACCGAGGCCATGCTGCGCTCCGGGGAGCAGTGGAGCCTCGCCGAGGAGAGGCCGGACGCGGTGGACAAGCACTCCACCGGGGGTGTGGGCGACACCGTATCGCTGGTGCTGGCGCCCATGCTGGCCGCGGCCGGGGTGCCCGTGGCCATGATGGCCGGCCGTGGCCTCGGCCACTCCCAGGGCACCGTGGACAAGCTGCTCGCGATCCCCGGCTTCCGCTGCGACTGGAGCCGCGACGGCGTGCTGTCCCTGCTCGACGAATGCGGCGTCGCCATGGTGGCCCAGAGTGAACGCGTGGCCCCGGCCGACCGCGTGCTCTACGCCCTGCGCGACGTCACAGGAACCGTGCCGTCCCTGCCCTTGATCACCTCCTCGATCATGTCCAAGAAGCTGGCCATGGGCGCCGGAACGCTCGTCCTCGACGTGAAGTGGGGGCGCGGTGCGTTCCGCTCGACCATCGCCGAGGCCCGCGAGCTGGCGGCCGTGCTGCGAGGAGTCGGGCGGGAGATGGGAGTGGCCACCCAGGCGCTGGTGACGGACATGAACCAGCCCCTGGGCCCGGCCCTGGGCACCGCCTGTGAGGTGCTGGCGGCGCGGGACGTGCTCGCAGGAAGGGGTGGGGGCGCCCTCCGGATACTCAGCGTCCGGCTCGTGGAAGCTGCGCTGACCCTGCGCGGTTGGTCCGGCGAAGCGGCACAGGCCAAGGCCGTGGGAGTGCTCGAGGACGGGTCGGCGCTGGCCGCCTGGGAACGTGCGGTGGAGGCACACGGCGGCGACCCCGATCCTGCTCGTCTGCCTCAGCCGATCCAGCGCCGGGAGATCCCGGCAAAGCGCGCCGGCTGGGTCCAGGGCGTCGCGGCGACGGATCTCGGTTGGGTCGCCGTGGAGATCGGTGCGGGGCGCCGCACCCGAGACGAGGAGCTTGCGTACGGTGCCGGTCTCCTGGTCCACGTGCGCATCGGTGACAGGGTGGAGGCCGGACAACCCGTGGCGACTCTGCTGGTGGGCGAGCGACCGGTGGACGAGGACCGTCTCGCGGAGCGCGTGCAGACGGCCTTCGAGGTGGGATCGGAGCCGGTGCCGGAGCCCACGCTGATCGTGGGCACGGTGGACGAGATCCCCGCCCACTGACGGGCAGGCGCGTTTCGTTGAGGTCGTGCCCGGGTGTGCTATTTTCCGCCGATGATGAAGAACAGAGCACGTGCACTGGTGACGGGCGGCGCCGGGTTCCTCGGCTCCCACCTCTGTGATCGACTCCTCGAGGAGGGCATCGAGGTTGTCTGCATGGACAACCTCATCACGGGCTCCCTCGCCAACATCGAGCATCTCGTGGGCGCGGAGGGCTTCCGTTTCGTCAGGCAGGACGTCACGGACTTCATCCACGTCCCCGGCACCCTGGACTACATCCTGCACTTCGCATCTCCCGCCTCGCCCATCGACTACCTGCACCTCCCGATCCAGACCCTCAAGGTGGGGTCGCTGGGCACCCACAAGGCGCTGGGGTTGGCCAAGGCAACGGGGGCGCGGTTCCTCCTCGCCTCCACCTCCGAGGTCTACGGGGATCCTCTGCTCCACCCCCAGCCGGAGAGCTACTGGGGGAACGTCAACCCGGTGGGCCCCCGCGGGGTGTACGACGAGGCCAAGCGTTTCGCCGAGGCGTTGACCATGGCGTATCAGCGCCACCACGGGCTGGACACCAGGATCGTGCGCATCTTCAACACCTACGGTCCGCGCATGCGTCTCGGCGACGGACGGGTGGTGCCCACCTTCGTCGCCCAGGCGCTGGCCGGCGACCCCTTGACCGCCTTCGGCGACGGTTCCCAGACCCGCTCCTTCTGCTACGTCTCCGACCTGATCGAGGGCATCTGGCGCCTCCTCCAGAGCGACTATCGCGAGCCCGTCAACGTGGGGAACCCGACCGAGATGACGGTGCTCGAGTTCGCCAACGCGGTGCTGCGACTGACCGGCTCGCGGTCCAACGTGGTGTTCGAGCCATTACCCGTGGACGATCCCAAGGTGCGGCAGCCGGACATCTCTCTCGCCCGTGAGGTGCTGGGCTGGGAGCCGCGGATCTCCTTGGAGGAAGGGCTCGCGGCGACCATCTCGTACTTCACCGAGCGGCGGGGCGCCCCCGCTACCTAGGCATCCGGAGCACAACCCCGTCGCCGCCGTCGATGCACATCGCGAGGGGAAAGCCGGTGCCATGCACCCCGTCTTGATTTGATGGCGCGCCCATCGCTTCATCCGAAAGGGTGTCTGGCACCGGCTCTGGTGCTTCCGGAGCGCTTCGCCTCACGGCTCAGTCCTCTTCGAAGCCCAACCGCGGCTGCTCCTGTCGCCGGTCGGCGCGTGTCGGAGAGCGTCCCTTGCGCCCGGCCGACGCCGACGGCGGCGTGGGCGGGGCGGACGCGGGGCGAGCGGCGTCGCCTTCGCCCGGGCGCAACAGGTCCCGCAGCTCCTCCAGGAACTGGTGCACATCCTCGAAGCGGCGATAGACGCTGGCGAAGCGGACGTAGGCCACCTGGTCGAGGTGGCGGAGCTGCTCGATCACCAGCGCCCCGATCTCCTCGGAGGACATCTCGCGCACATCGCGGGACGCGAGCCCGGACTCGACCGTGTCCACGATCCGTACCAGCTCGCGGCGGGCCACAGGGCGTTTCTCGCACGCCTTGAGCAGGCCGGTGAGGAGCTTCTCGCGATCGAAGCTCTCACGGCGGCCGTCGCGCTTGATGACGGTGGCCGGAAGCTCGTCCACGCGCTCGTAGGTTGTAAAGCGGCGGGCACAGCCCAGGCACTCGCGGCGGCGGCGGATCTCGGCCCCCTCCCGGACCTCCCGCGAGTCCACCACGCGGTTGTCGGGGTGGCCGCAGAAAGGGCAGATCATGGCTCGGCGGCCTCTCTGGTGTGGGTCGCTGGAGGACCCGAGGTCGACAGCTCGCCCACCTCGCGGAGCCGCAGGTCCACCAGAGGCAGGCACAGGAGACCGATGATGGTGATGGGCAGGAAGCAGATCGCGTGATAGGCGATGGCCACTGCAGTGGCCCGGTTGAGGCCGACGGCGAAGAAGGCGGTCAGGCCAACCTGGGTGGCCTTGTGAAACCCCCCCACGCCCCCAGGGGTCGGGATGGCGAGGCCGAGGACCGCCATGGTGAGCAGGAAGTAGCTGACCCTGAGGCCCAGGTGGAGGTCAAAGGCCATCAGGGTGAACCGGACCTGCCAGGCGATGCCGTACCACAGCAGGAGGGACGCGCCGGCGGTGACGGCCAGATCCCACGGCCGCTGCAGCACCCGGAGACCATCGAGAAAGTGCCCGAGAAAGCGTTGCAGCGGCGGCCGCCAGCGCGGGCGGAGACGCGCCACCGGGCGCGTGGCGAGCTCGACGAACCGTTCCTGGTAGCGGAGGAGGCCGAGCACCAGCACGACGCCCACCACGAGCACCGCACCCGCCGCGTACCCCGACAGGCGGAGGATCTCGAGGTGGGATCGGGCCTGCCGGTCCAGGGCGGGCATGGCGGGCGGCCAGACGATGAAGATGAGGAAGAAGAACACCACCGAGAACAGGTCGAACACGCGCTCGGTGAGGATGGAGGCCAGGGCCGCCGACATGGGGAGGTGCTCCCGTCGCGCCAGCACGACCGGCCGCACGAGGTCTCCCATACGGGCGGGCAACAGCGTCATTGCGGCGTACCCCACGGCGGTGGCCAGGAGCGCGCTGGAGTGACGCACCTTGCCGACCGGGCGCAGGATCAGCTGCCAGCGCACGGCCCGGAACCAGTAGCTCGCGAGGGCGACGATGACCGCGAGCGCCAACCACAGGGGACGGGCCTGGCCGAGCGCCGAGCCGACCTTGCCCAGATCCACGTTCCACAGGAAGAGGGCGGTCAGAGCCGCCATCAACAGGAGCGAGACGAGCGTGCGGAGGGCGCGCCGAGTCACGCTCTCAGGGTAGTATGATGCGGAGATGCCGACAACCGGTCCTCGCACGAAGGCATCCCCGGGGCTCCTCGAGGTCCGCTCCCATCCGCACTGCCTGGAACACGTACCTCCGCCCGGCCATCCCGATGCCCCGGCACGACTGGAGGACGTCCTGGCCGCCCTGGAGGAGGGCGGCGTCCATCCCTGGTCCGTCAACCGTGCGGCGCCACTCCCCAGGGAGGACGATGTGGTGGGAGTCCTGAGGTGGGTGCACGACGGGGCGTACATCGAGCGCGTGCGGCGCGCCTCACAGGACGGCACCCCCTGGCTGGACTCCCACGACTGCGTGGTTTCGCCGGGCACCTACCGGGCGGCGCTGGCGGCCGGCGGCCTCGCGATGCAGGCGGCCCTGGACCTGGTGAACGGGCGCCTCGACCGGGCCTTCCTGGCCGTTCGTCCGCCCTCCCATCACGCCGAGCGGGGCCGCGCCCGCGGCTTTTGCTTCTTCAACGCCGTGGCCCTGGCCGCGGAGGTGATCGTGCGGAGCTGGAACCAGCCGGTCCTGATCGTGGACTTCGACGCCCTGCACGGCAACGGCACGCAGGCGCACTTCTACGATCGCGCCGACGTCGGCTACCTGTCGGTGCACCGCTACCCCGCCTTTCCGGGGACCGGGACGGCGGCCGAGGCGGGAGAGGGCCCAGGCCTCGGCCTGACCAGGAACATCCCGCTCGCCGCGGGCGCGGACGACGCCATCGTCTGCACCGCTCTGGAGCACGGTCTGGATGAGCTCGTGGACCGGTTGCGGCCGGCGGTGCTGGTGCTGTCGGCCGGCTTCACCGCGCTCGAAGGCGACGTGCTCGGCGGGATGGCGATGACTCGGGACGGGTTTCGGCGCCTCACCGCGTCGGTGGTCGGCCGCGCATCCCGGTGGTCCGGTGGACGGGTGCTGTCCATCCTGGAGGGCGGATACCAGCGGCGGACGCTGGGGCCCGCGGTGCGCGCCCATGTCGAGGAATTGGCGGGAAGAGCCTCCCCGGCAAGCAGCGAGGGAACGCCGCCCAATTAGCTCACGAAAACCGGCCCAGAATGGCTGAGCCATCAGCTCTGGTTTTGTGAGCAGTTTTCGAACAGTTGAGCTACGTCACATTCTGACCCCTGTGACGCTGCCCGCCGGGGGAAGTTCATGCTTGTTCTTGTTTGACCACGAGTTTCGCTGTGGTATATCATTGTGACGAAAGGTTTCGAGAACGTCGTAGCGTTGTCCCAAGGAGGGTCGTCATGCGGCAGAAGGTCATCGGCGGGGCATTTCTCCTGCTCCCTCTTCTGGTAGCGGCAAGTGGAGATGCCGGGACCATTTTCCGGCTCGATACACCCCAGGAAGACGCTACGGTTTTCGGACTGGTGCAGGTCACCGGGTTCATCCTCGACGACGGCGAGGAGTGCGGCCCGCAGTGGACGTGGAACAACTGCCAGTTCGGGAGTGCGTCGGTGACCGCCGTCGATCTCTATATCGACGATGAGCTGGTGGCGTCCGCGGACCTCGACCAGCCCCGGTACGACGTCCTGCTGGCCTATCCCTGGTACGCGGGGACCGCGTACGAGCGGCCCGGCTTCGCCACCTCCTTCGACTCCCGCGACCTGGAAAACGGCAGCCACGTGCTCTTCGTGCGGGTCACGTTCAGCGACATGACCGCAGACGACTACGGCACGCGGATGTTCACGGTCGACAACCAGCTCAACCAGGCGCCCATCGGAGCGCTGGAGCTGCCCGGACTCAACCAGCCCATGAACGGGGTCTTCCCGGTCACCGGCTGGGCGCTGGACGACGGCGAGGTGCGTCTGGTGGAGGTGTTGGTGGACGGGCTCGCGGTGGGGCAGGCGAACCTTGGAGTCCATCGCCCCGACATCGCCCACCGCTTCCCCTCGCGGCCGGACGCGGACCGGGCCGGTTTCGTGCGCATGCTCAACACCACGGTGCTCCCCAACGGGGTACACAGCCTCGCCGTCCGCCTCACCGACGAGCAGGGGGCGTCACGGGTGATCGGCCGGCGCTTCGTCCAGACCTTCAACACCGGCTACAACCTGCCTCCCTTCGGGGGCATCGACTACCCGCCCGCGAACCACGTGATGTTCGCCAAGGGTTGCGCGAGGCCCCTGGACATCTCGACGCCGCCTTATGAGGACGTGCAGGTGGTGGAGCCGGTGAGCGGCTGGGCCCTGGACGTGGGTTCCCGGACCGATCAGGGCGGCGTCGCCTACGTCCAGCTCCTGATCGACGGCGTCATCATCACCGACACCTATCCTCCGAACCCCTTCCATTTCAGCACGCTGGACACCGACGTGAACACCTATGGGTTGGAGCGTCTGGACATCCAGCATCTGTTCCCCGACGTGCCGAACTCCAAGGACGCGGGCTTCATGTTCCTGCTCGACGCCTCGCAGCTCCACAGCACCGGCCCCGGCGGCTTCGGCTTCGGCCAGGGCCTGCACTACTTGAAGATCCGCGCCGGCGACCTCGAGAACAATGTCGCCGACATCGCCCAGATCCCCTTCATCCTGGACTGCGACGACGACCCAGACCGCCCTGCCTTCGGGGACATCTACACACCCGCAAACATGGAGCAGGTTGCTGGGGTCGTCGAGGTGACCGGGTGGGCCATCGATCCCGACACCGCCGAGGAGATCCAGATCTGGGTGGACGGCACCATGATCGGGAGCTCCGAGATCGGCCTGTCCACGCCCGAGGTCACGGCGATGTTCCCGTGGCTGCCCCTGTACTACACCCAGCACGCCGGATTCAGCTTCGACCTGGATACGGAGGCCGAAGCCATCAGCGACGGCCCCCACGTGCTGGTGGTGCGGTCGCTGGACTACTTCGGAGGAGAGACGGTCGTGGGCGAGCGGCACTTCGTCGTCGACAACTGAGCACGTCCTGGGGAGCCGGTCCGCCCCGGGCCTCCGGTGGCAGGGCCCACCTCTGAGATCGAGTCCTGGATCGACCGATCTGCTAAGATCTGCCCGGCGCCGGGCAGCCGCAGGCCGCGGCTCCGGCGCCAGATCTTCCCGTGTGCAGAGGCTCGAAGGGAGCTTCTGGGGAGGTAAGGGGCTCCAGTGACGACAGCGGAATCCGAGCGCCTGGAACCACGGGTTCTGGCGCGTCCCGAACACTCGCTTTCACGGCGGAACATCTCCACTGACGCGTTGAAGGTCCTGTATCGGCTCCACCGATCGGGCTACCTGGCGTTCCTGGTCGGGGGTGCGGTGCGCGATCTGTTGCTCGGCCGCACGCCCAAGGACTTCGACGTCGCCACCAACGCCCGTCCCCAGGAGATCCGCCGTCTCTTCCGCAACTCACGGGTCATCGGACGCCGCTTCCGGCTCGTCCACGTCTTCTTCAAGGGCGAGATCGTGGAGGTCGCCACCTTTCGGTCCAGCCCGGAGGCCCCGGAGGGCCCGGACGACTGGGAGGAGGCAGAGCAGGAGGCGATGGAGGAGGAGGCGGAGGCCCCCGCGCGGGGCAGGAACCTGGACGATGAAGGAATCTACGGAACGCCGGCCGAGGATGCACGCCGCCGCGACTTCACCGTGAATGCCCTCTTCTACAACATCGCCGACTACTCGATCCTCGACTACGTGGGAGGCATTCCGGATCTGGAGGCGGGCGTCATCCGCACCATCGGCGACTCCGACGCCCGCTTCCGCGAGGATCCGGTCCGCATGATGCGCGCCCTGGAGTACGGAGTGCGGATGGGCTTCGCCGTGGACGAGACCTCCCTGGCCGCCATGGAGCGTTGCCGCTCCGCGCTGCAGGAGGCGTCCTCCGCACGGCTCACCTATGAGCTCCTGGAGACCCTTCGATCCGGGAGCGCGGCAGGTATCATCGGGGCCTGGCGGCGGGAGGGCATTTTCGAGCTCGCCTTTCCAACCCTGGTCGGCGTCGACGATCAGACCAAACGCTTGCTGGAGACGGTGGATCGCAGGATGGCGGAAGGCGATGGCCTCCGTGACGCCACCCTCATCGGTGTCTTCTTCCTGGAGCGGTTCTACAGCCTGCTGGCGTCGATGACGAACGGCCAGCGCCGCCTCGACAACGCGGAGCTCCTGACCAGGCTGCGCGCCATGCTCGAGCCCAGCGCGGCCGCGATGCACCTGTCCAACCACCTGGTCCACCTCCTCCACCAGGGTCTCTTCTCCCTCGCCAAGATGGCGCGCCCCCCGGAGCGCGGGCGCCAGGTCCTGAAGCTGATCCGTCAGGAGCACTTCTCCGTGACCTGGGATCTGTACTCCTTTGCCGCCGCCGCCGGCCTCAGCTCCGAGGACACGTATCTCGGCTGGGCCAGGGCGCTGCAGCGGGTGCGGGCCGGAGAGCCGGTGGAGCCCGAGAGCGACGAGCGGCCTCGTCGGCGATCGCGCCGTCCTCGCCGGTCTCGGAGGAGGAAGAAGAAGTGAGCGTTTCCGCCGCGATCCGAGGCCGGGTGGAGGAGCTGCGGCGGGCGATCCGCCGCCATGACCTCCTCTACTACGTGCGCTCGGCGCCCGAGATCTCGGACTACGAGTACGATCGGCTGTTCGCCGAGCTGGTGCGACTGGAGGCCGAGCACCCGGAGCTGGCGACCCCCACCTCACCCACCCGGCGGGTGGGAGGCGAGCCGGTGCCGGAGCTGGCCGCGGTCGCCCACGTCGTGCCCATGTTGTCCCTGGACAACGGCTACTCCCTGGAGGATCTGCGCAGCTGGCACGCCCGGGTGAGCCGAGAGCTGGGGCACGAGCCCGCGGCGCTGGCGGCCGAGCTGAAGATCGACGGTGTGTCCCTCTCATTGATCTACGAGGATGGAGCGCTAGTGCGGGCGGTGACCCGTGGCAACGGGCTGGTGGGGGACGACGTGACCGCCAACGCACGCACGCTGCGGGGCCTCCCCCTCCACCTCGAGCACGCGCCGCCGCTGCTGGAGGTGCGGGGCGAGGTGTACATGGCCCGCAGCGTCTTCGGCGAGCTCAACCGACAGCGGCTGGAGAGCGGCGATCCGCCCTTCGCCAACCCGCGCAATGCCACCGCCGGCGCCGTCCGCCTCCTCGACTCCCGGCAGACCGCCCGGCGTCGGCTCGGCCTCTGGTGCTACCAGCTGGTCCGGGCCGAGGGCTGGCGGACCGACAGCCACGTGGAGGACCTCGAGCGCCTGGAGTCGTCGGGCTTCCCCGTGTCTCCCGGGGTCGTGCGTTGCGCCACCATCGCGGAGGTGGAGCGCGTCATCGCCGACTGGGAAGATCGTCGCTCCGGTCTCGACTTCGACACTGACGGCATCGTCGTGAAGGTCGACCGCGCCGACGAACGCAGGGCCCTGGGCGCCACCGGACGTGCGGTCCGCTGGGCGGTGGCGTTCAAGTTCCCGCCTGCCGGCGAGGCGACCACGGTGCGCGACATCTCGATCCAGGTCGGGCGGACCGGCGTCCTGACACCGGTCGCCATCCTCGAACCGGTGGCGGTCGCGGGCTCCACGGTGTCGCGGGCCACCCTCCACAACTTCGAGGAGGTGGCGCGCCTGGACGTGCGGGTGGGTGACCGGGTGTGGGTCGTCAAGGGTGGTGAGGTGATCCCCAAGGTGGTTGGCGTGATCAGCTCCGAGCGATCTCCGGGGGTGGCCCCGTACGGAGCGCCGGAGGAGTGCCCGGTCTGCGGCAACGCCCTGGTGCGGGAGCCGGGGGAGGTGGCCGTGCGCTGTCCAAACGACCGGTGCCCGGCGGTGGTGGCAGCGCGCCTGCGTCACTTCTGCTCCCGCCCCGCCATGGACATCGAGGGCCTCGGCGCACGGTCGTTGGAGCAGCTCGCGGCGGCCGGGCTGGTGAGCGATGAGGCGTCGCTGTTCGAGCTCGATCCCAGCCGTCTCGCCGAGCTTCCGGGGTGGGGAGAGGCGTCGGCAGTCAAGCTGCGACGTCGTTTGGAGGAGGCGAAGGAGCGGCCCCTGGGGCGGCTGCTGTTCGCCCTCGGCATCCCCCACGTGGGGGAGAGGGCGGCGCGGCTGCTCGCCGAGCGCTTCGGCACTCTCGAGAATGTGACCGTCCAGGGCCGGCAGCAGCTCACCGCCATCGAGGGCATCGGACCCGTGGTGGCAGGTTCCGTGGAGCGTTGGTTTGCCGCTCCGGCCAACGTGCGCCTGCTGGCCAGATTGGCGGCGATGGGGATCACGGGTGGGCGTGTTCCCGGCGACGGTGCGGAGGGCGCTCCGCTTGCGGGTCTGACGGTGGTCCTCACCGGGTCCCTGACGCATCCCCGCGCCGAGGTGCGACGGTCTCTCGAGGCCCTCGGCGCCCGGGTGACGAGCGCGGTCTCCCGCACCACCGACTATCTGGTCGCCGGGGCCGAGGCCGGCGGCAAGCTCATGACGGCGCGACGGCTCGGTGTGCCGGCCCTGGACGAGGAGGGTCTCCGACGCGTGGTGCGAGAGCGGGCAGGGAGGGACCTGTGGCAGCCGTAATCTTCGTGGTCGACGATGACGACGGCTCGCGGGAGGCGATGACGCGTGCCCTCCGCCGGGTCGGTTTCGACGTGGAGCCCTTCGCGTCCGCCGAGGAGGCTCTGGAGCGCCTGTCGGCTGGCGACCAGGTAGACGTGGTGCTGTCCGATGTCCGTATGCCGGGTATGGATGGCTACGAGCTGCTGCGGAGGGTCCGCGAGCAGCGTCCGGACCTGCCCTTCCTCTTGGTCACCGCGTACGGTGAGGTGGAGGACGCGGTAGCGGCGCTCCAGCAGGGAGCCGACGACTACCTCACCAAGCCGGTGAAGGTGCAGGAGCTGCGGCAGCGAGTCCAGCTCCACCTCGACCGGCGGGTCCTGCGCTTCGAGAACCGAAATCTGCGGCAGCGTCTGGACAAGTCCTTCGGCTTCGAGGGAATCGTGGGGCACTCGAGGGCCATGGAGGAGCTCCTGGACCGGGTCCGCCTGGTCGCGCCCACCCGGTCCACGGTGCTCGTCGTGGGGGAGTCGGGAACGGGCAAGGAGCTGGTGGCGAACGCCCTGCACCAGAACTCGCCGCGGGCCGAAGGGCCCTTCGTGGCCGTCAACTGCGGTGCCATTCCGGGGGAGATCCTCGAGTCCGAGCTCTTCGGACACGAGCGCGGGGCCTTCACCGGCGCCCGACCGACGACGGATCGGTCTCATCGAGTCGGCCGCACGGCGGCACGCTCTTCCTCGACGAGATCTCGGAGCTGTCGCCCGATCTGCAGGTGAAGCTGCTGCGCGTCCTGGAGGAGCGCGAGGTCATGCGGGTGGGGGGCACATCGCGATCTCGGTGGACTTCCGGCTCGTCGCCGCCACCAACCGGTCCCTGGAGCGCTGGAGTGCGCCGAGGGTCGCTTCCGCCAGGACCTCTACTACCGGCTCAAGGTGGTGACGCTCCACATCCCGCCCTTGCGCGAGCGCGCTGACGACGTCCCACTGTTCGTCGAGCCACTTCCTCGAGCGCTCGAATCAGGGCTGGATCGCAACGTGCGCGGCGTCCACCCTGCGGTGCTGGCGGCATTGAAGCGCTATCCGTGGCCGGGCAACGTTCGCGAGCTGCGCAACCTGGTGGAGTCCATGGTGCTCTTCGCTCAGTCCGAGGAGATCACCCTGGAGGATCTCCCCCTCGAGTATCGGGTCCCCACCAGCGCTCCGGTGACACCGTCTCCCGCACACTGGCAGCCGCGGCCCATGGCCGAGATCGAGCGCGAGGTGATCCTCAAGACCCTGAACTACACCGACGGTCACCGTGCTCGAGCCGCCAAGCTCCTGGGCATCGGCCTCCGCACCTTGCAGCGCAAGCTCAAAGAGTACGGCGAGGTGTCGGTCCGTGGTGGGCCCTCCGAAGAGTGAGCCCTCGCGCGGCCTCCGGAGAAGGTCCGGGCTAGTATAGGAAGGCACGGGAAAGGAGCGACCATGGAGATTCCGGGCACTGTCTCCCTGTACTGTCCTCTGATCGACGCCAAGGGTACCGCCGCGGTCCTGGTGGCGGTATCGCCGACGGGCTACTACCACCTGGAGGTGGTGATCAAGGGCAATCGGCACACCATGTTCGTTCCCATCGCCCACAGCGCCCTCTACTTCACCGATCCCGAGCCGGCGCGCGATCAGGAGATGGAGATCGAGCCCTGACGCCCCGGCGTTCCTGAATGGCGCCCTCCGACGTCCCGCCGACGCGGTGAATACCGGCCCGATGACCCGTGTTACGTCAGGCGTGGACGGACCGCCTGTGCTCGAGGAGATCCTGGGCGCGACTTGGCCGCAGCTCTTGGCCAGCCTGGACGATGCGGTGCTGGTGCTCGACGAGCACCGGACGCTGCGTTACGCCAACCAGCGGGCGCGACGGCTTCTCGGCTATGGCGACGAGGAGCAGCTCGGCGGGCGCTGTCGACTCACGACGCACGGGGTCGATTGTGAGAACGCCTGCCCCCTGACCTTTGCGCTCGAGGGCGAGCTGGAGGGCGTGAGGGACTTCGCGACGGTCTATCACACGAGGGAGGGGACCCCCGTGCCCCTGGAGGTCACCATCATCCCCGTCCGAGGTCCTGACGGCGGCTTCCGGGGGGCGGTGGAGATCCTCCGACCCACCGAGCCGGACGTGGGGTTCGTGCTGGCCGGACGGGGCCAGGCGGTGGGCGAGCTGCGGCGGCGCATCGCCCGCCTGGCCGCCGCCCACGACCACGTGGCCCTGATCGGCGAAGAGCCTGCGTGTACCGACGTCGCCCTCGCCCTGCATCGCCTCTCGGGCATGGCCGAGGCCTTGTTCTTTCGCGCCGTCGACGGTTGGACGTCCATTCCCGCATGGCCACCGGGAACCCTGTATGCGGTCGGCGAGGGTGTGGGCTCGGTGCTCGGGCAACCTCCCCGCGACGGGTGGCGACTGGTGGTGAGCGCGTCCGACCCCGAGCGCCTGCGCCGGGATGCGGTGGTGGCCTTCGAGACCGTCGAGGTGCCTCGGGCGTCCGACCTGGGCGGCGATCTGCCGCTGGTGGTGGCGGCATGGTTGGCCAGGTTGGCGCCGGGCCTGGCCGTCAGCCCCGGCGCGCTGCAGCGACTCTGTCGGATGGCCTCCGATCTGGGTTTCGAGCGCCTCCAACATGTGCTCACCGCGGCCGTCGCCGTGGCGGGCGACCGCCTCGAGGTGGCGCACATCCCGTGTGCCGACTACCACACGGTTCTGGTGGACGAGCTCCTGCGTCGCCCGGATCCCCTGGCCGCCATGGAGGAGAGGTTGCTGCGGGAGGTTCTCGAGCGCAGCGGCTGGCGCATGCAGGATGCCGCGGAGCGGCTCGGGATTTCGCGCGTGACGCTGTGGCGGAAGCTGAAGGATCACGGGATCGAACGACCGGACAGCGGCGACGCCGGCGCGCGGCAGCAGGCCCGCAGTGACGACGTCGAGGAGGCGGCGGAGAACTCCGCAGTGGACGTGGTGGAGAGGTAGCTCGGCTCAGTCTTCCGGTTCGCCGGTGAACCGATAACCCACTCCACGAACCGTGTGGAAGTGCCGGGGATGGCGGGGATCCTGTTCGAAGTGCTTGCGCAGCCGGTGGACGAAGGTGTCGAGGGTTCGCGTGGAGGTGTCGAACGTGTAGCCCCAGACCCTCTCCAACAGCTCGCCCCTGGTGAGGACGCGGCCACTGTTCTCGGCGAAGAAACGGATGAGCATCACCTCTCGCTCGGTGAGGGACGCCTTTCCGTTCGGGGTGTCCGCCCGCATCGTGGTCAGGTCCACCTCGCTGTCACCGATGCGCACGACGGGGCCGGTGGGGGCCGGTGAGCGCACCCAGGCCGTGCGGCGAAGGATCCCTCTCACCCGGAGGATGAGCTCCTCCACGAGAAAGGGCTTGGTGAGGTAGTCGTCGGCGCCGAGGGCCAGACCGAGGATGCGATCGGCGTCGGAGCCGCGGGCGGTGAGGAACAGGATGGGCACCGGATTGCCCTGGGCACGAAGACGGCGGCACACCTCCAGGCCGTCGATGCCAGGGAGCATGATGTCCAGGATCACCAGGTCGGCAGCGCCCCCGTCCGCCGTCAGCTCGGCCAACGCTCGCTCTCCGGTGGGCACGCTGGCCACCGAGAACTGCTCCATCTCCAGGTTGCGGCACAGTCCCTGTGCGAGCCGAACGTCGTCCTCGACCACGAGGAGACGAGTGCCGGGAGGTGTTGCATGCACCGCGTTCACGTCGTGCTCTTTCTCCTCGATTGTACCGTAACGCGCCCACTGGCGGCATGTTAGAATCACGCGCCCGAGCTGGAGGTGATCTATGCGAGGTTCTCGATGGTTGATGGTGGCGGGCATCCTGCTCGCAGCCACCACAGCCTTGGCCGGCAAGATCGGATTCGTGGATGCCGAGCGTGCGGTGGCGACCGTGAAGGAAGGCCAGGCGAAGGTGAGGGAGCTCGAGGAGTGGGCCCGCCCCCAGCGTGACCGCCTCGATGACCTTCGCACCAGGGTGACCGAGCTCAGGGACAAGATCGTGAAGCAACGGAACGTGGCCTCTGCGGACGCGCTCACCGCCCTGCGCGATCAGGAGCTGCAGGCCCGTCGCGCCCTGGAGGACGCCCGGCGCGAGTTCGAGCGCCAGCTCGACGGCAAGCAGACGGATCTCCTCGGCGAGGTGGCGGTGAAGGTCGGCAAGGTGGCCTCGGACTATGCGCGCGCCAACGGCTATGACGCGGTCTTCGTGCTCAAGGCCCAGCCCCTGGTGTACGTGGCCGACTCGGCCGACCTCACCGATCTGGTCATCAGGCTCTACGACGAGCGCTTCCCGGCGCAGAGCCCGTAGGCGACGGCGCGGCTGGGCCTCCCGGAGGAGATGACGGCGCGGGATATACTCCGGGGCCGGATGACGTCACGGATCCTGGTCGGACTGGCGAGCGTGCTGGTGGCATCGTCGTTGTCCGCCGCCAACGCGCTCGACCTCACCATCCTGGAGGACGGCGTGCCACCACGGCTGGAGGCGGGCGCCAGGGTGGACGTCCCGCTGCGGCTGCGCAACGACGGCACCACTGCCTGGAGCCCTGCGGCGGGGTTCTACGTGGCGGCGCACTGGCGCGACGCCTCCGGCGTGGTCGTGCAGTGGGATGGCGCACGCACGGCCCTGCCGGGGGTGGTCCAACCGCAGGAAGAGGTGGCTCTGGACGCCGTGCTCGAGGCACCCCGTACGCCCGGCCACTATCTCCTGCAGTGGGACCTGGTCCAGGAAGGGGTGCGCTGGCTGTCGGAGCTGGATCCCACGCCGCCGCCGGCCGTCCCGGTCACGGTCCAGGTGGGATACGCATTCAGCATCGTGGGGGGGGCGCGACCCCTGTGGTTGCGACCCGGCGGCGAGGTGACGAGGTCGCTCGTGGTCCGCAACGACGGCTCCGTCCCATGGCCAGGGGGGCGTTCGTTCGCGCTCTCCTACCACTGGTTCCGACGTGACGGCACCCTCGTGCAGTGGGACGGCGCCCGGACGACGATCGAGCGACCCCTGGAACCGGGGGCGACGGAGGCGGTGGAGGCGCGCGTCCACGCCCCGGACCGGCCGGGTCTGTACCGACTGCAGTGGGACCTGGTGGAAGAGAACGTGACCTGGCTCTCCGCCCGGGACCCGTCACCCGAGCCCAAACGCCTGGTCATCGTGCTGGCGCCCCTCGGCTGGCTGCCGGCCGGACTGGTGATCTGCACGCTCGTGGCGGGTGCTGCGGCCTTCGTCGTGCTGCGGCGCGGCCGGCCCGCGTGGATGCTGGACTGGGTGGCTGTCGCCGACGTGGTGTGGTGCGTGGCCTCCATGGTGACCGTCCAGGAGGCGATGTTGACCGGCGCCGGGCAGATCCAACCGTGGACGGGGAGTCTGCTCACCTGGGGGGGGGCGGCGGTCCTGGCGCTGATGCTGCTCCTGCTGTCTCCTCGCTGGCGGGCGTGGGCTTGCTGGGGAGGGGTGGCAGTGGTGTCCGTGGTTATCCTCGCCGACATCGTCTATGCGCGCTTCTTCGGCGACGTGCTGTCGTTGTCGGTGGCGGGAGCGGCGGGTCAGCTCGGGCAGGTCCGCGCCAGCGTGTTCAGCCTGCTCCGCTTCGGTGATCTCTGGCTGGGGCTCAACCTCCTGGCGGGACTCCCCCTCGTGCTGGCCGCGCGGCGGGCCCCTCGCCGGCCCCGGCGCGCGTTCAGGGTCGGGGTCGCCGTGGTGTTGGCGAGCCTCGTGCTGGGGGGCGTGATCGCCGGGGCCCGGGTGGCGACCCTCCACGACGGCGTGATCCACCAGGTCTTCCGGAACATCTACCTGGCACGTGACGTGGGAGTGCTCGACTACCACGTCCTGGATCTCGTGCGGGAGACGCGGCGGCGATTCGCCCGCACCGAGCTCACGCCCGCAGAGCTTGCGCGCACCGCGGACTGGTTCGCGGCCCGGGCGCCGCTCCGCAGAGGGACGGGGCCTGCCTTCGGGGCGGCCGCCGGGAGCAACATCCTCATGATCCAGGTCGAATCCCTCCAGGGGTTCGTGCTCGGGCTCGAAGTGAACGGCCAAGAGGTGACTCCCTTCCTGAACCGCTGGGTGCGAGGCTCCCTCCTGTTCACCGACGTCACCGACCAGACGGCTGCAGGGCGCTCCTCGGATGCGGAGCTTCTTACCCAGACCTCCCTGCTGCCTCCGCCCCACCAGGTGGCCTCGTTCTCCTACCCCACCAACCGATTCACGGGGGTGGCCGAGGTTCTCCGGGAACGGGGGTACGCGACACTGTCGGCGATACCCTTCACGGGGTCGTTCTGGAACCGCCGCCTCACGCATCGCGCGTTCGGGTATGCGACGAGCCTCTTCGATCGCGACTTTGCGCCCGGCGAGACCATCGGCTGGGGTCTCGACGACCGCGCCTTCTTCGCCCAGGCGGTGCCCCGCCTGGCGGAGCTCTCCAGGCCCTTCTGCGCCTGGCTCATCACCCTGTCCCTGCACCACCCCTTCGCCGGCTTCCCCGATCGTCTCAAGGTCTTGGACCTCGGAGAGCGGGAGGGGACCCCTTTCGGAAACTACGTGCACACGATGCACTTCTTCGACCGGGCATTCGAGAGCCTTGTGGACGACCTGACCCGGCGCGGCCTCGCCGACCGCACGGTGTTGGTCCTGTGGGGGGATCATGATGCCGGCCTGGAGTGGGACGGCGAACTCGCGGAGATGACCGGCCAGCCCTTCGACAGCGCCGGCTGGTACCTGAGCCAACGGGTGCCGCTCATCATCCGGGTGCCGGGACGTCCCGATTTGAGCGGTGTGCGTGACCTCGCGGCCGGCCAGCAGGACGTGGCGCCCACCGTGCTCGCCCTGCTCGGGGTGGACCCGGCCCCCTACGCCTTCCTGGGCCGCAACCTGCTCGGTGCTCCGGGGGGCGGTCCGGTACTCGGCGAGTACGGGTGTTGGCAGGACGGTGACCGGCTCTATCTGCGCCGCGGCCCGCGGCTGGGGGACGGTGACTGCTATCGACGCGAGGGGCTGGAGCCGCTGCCGGCGGCAGCGTGCGCGGACGGGTTCGCCGATGCCGTCGATCAGGCCGCGATCTCGCATCTGGTCCTCGAGCGCGATGCGCAGGAGCAGCTCCACGCCGAGCTGAAGCGACGGCTCCAGGAAGCCCCGTGAAGGAACGCGTCCGAACCGTTGCCGAGGACATGCTCCTGTTCCGGCTGCCCGACAGACGTCTGGACGCCCTGCTCACCGCGACGGTGCTGGGCCTTCTCGCGTGGTCGCGCTTCGCTCTCCTGGCGGCCGGGCCCTGGGAGTGGGACGAGGCGATCTTCGCCCGCGGCATCCTCGACTTCAACCTGGCGGCTCACTTCCCCCACCCGCCCGGCTTCCCGGGCTGGATGGCCATCGGTCATCTCCTCCTGCCCGTGGCCGGGGACCCGCTGCGCGCCCTGCAGTGGGCCTCGGCGGCGCTCTCCGTGGCCATGGTGTGGCCCCTGGCCGCCCTGGGTCGCCGCGTGGCGCCCCCCGGCGTCGCCCTCGCCGCCGCACTACTGGTCCTCCTCGCCCCGGGGCCGTGGTTGCACGCGGTGCGCGGATTCTCCTCGACCCCGGCCACCGCCCTGGGCGTCGCCGCGGCGGCGGTGGCCGTGGCCGGGCTGCAGGGTCGGCGGGCGACACTGTTCACCCTCCTGGTGACGGTCGCCTTCCTGATTCGTCCGATCCTGCTGCCGCCGCTGGCGGTGCTCTGGCTCGCCGGGGCCTGGACGGTCAGGCCGCGCCGTCGTCTCCTCCCAGGTGTGGTGGCGGCCTGCTCTCTGGTCGTTCTCTCGGTCTGGATGATGGCGATCGCGGAAGGGGGCTGGAGGGCCTTCGTCGAGCCCTTCGTGCGCCACGGTGAGAAGCACTTCTCGCGGCTCGTGTCGAACCCCGACGGCCTGTCGCAGCTTGGTCTCTTGAAGGGTCTGGGGGGCGTGGGCTGGGGGCTGCTGGTGCTGGTCGTCGCGGCGGCCGGCCTGGTGGTCTGGGCGCGGCGAGTCGGGCGGTCCTCCGCCCTGGCCTGGGCCGCTGTCCTGGGGGTCCTGGTGGCGCAGCTGGTCCTGGTGCAGAACCGCAGCTACCCACGCTATGCGGTGCCGGCCCAGGTCGCCCTCGCTCCCCTCGTGGCGGCGGCCGCCGCCGTGCTGCCGCCGCTGGCGGCCACCACCGCGCTGGCAGCGGCGGCCGGCGGATACGCCGTCGTCTCGTACCCTGTGGTCGCCGAGCAGCACCGCACGCTCCTACCCGGTTACAAGGCGGTTGTGCGGGCGGCCGAGGAGGGAGCGGCGCGGCACGCCGTCGTGGTCGTCGAGCCCGAGCTGTATCCCTTCGCGTCGTACCACTGGTATGACCTCGCGCGTCAAGGAGGGCATCCGCCGCCCCTGGTGCTCTCTCCATGGGCACCAGAGCCGTGGACCGGGGTCCAGGGCCCGTGGCTGGTGGCCACGGTGCACCGCCAGCACTACCTCGACTCCCTGCTGGGGGAGGAGATGCGGTGGGGTGGGGTGAGCCCCCGCCTCGCCCGTCTCACCCAGGGGCGCTTCCTGAGGGCCTGGCTGATCGCCGCGCCGGCGTTGCCATTGACGGGCTGGTGGCCCGCCGAGGACGACCCCGGGGGGGGGCGATTCATGTGGGGCGGATCGAGCTGTGATCTCCTGCTGCCGCCTCTGCCTCCCGATACGTCGGTGGGGATCGAGCTGCGCCCGGCTCCCGGGCGGGCGCCCCTGACGGTCTCGATCAACGGGACGAAGGTGGCGGAGGTCGGCGGCCGGTCCTCACTGAGTTGGCGTTGGCTGGGCGTCGACCACTGGCGGCACGACGCCGTCAACCTCCTGTCCCTGGAGCGCGCTGAAGGCTACCCCCCTGGCGCCGGCGACAGGCGGCCCCTGGGGGTGCAGGTGCGTGCCCTGGGGGTGCGGGGACCGAGCCTGCCCTGGGTGGTGCGGATGGCGGGTCAGAACGCGGCGGGAGCGTTCGGGGCTGCTGTCGAGGGGAGCTACCCGCCGGAGCGCGTCGCGGACGGGGGCTGGGGAGCGTGGCTCGCGCCGGATGCTCGACTCCACATCCCGGCCGGCCCGGGCCGCCTGTTCTTGGAGATGTCGGCCCCACGCCCTTCGCCGCCGGAGACCATCATCAGGCTGAACGGGGCGACGGTGGCCGGTCCACTCCGGCTGACCGGTGCACCGACCGAGGTCGTCGTCCGGCTCCGCCTCCCTCCATCCACGGCGGGGGTGGTCACCCTGGAGGTGACGAGCGTACCCTATGTCCCGGCGGACGTGGGATCGGGAGACGACCGGCGGCGGTTGGGCGTCATGCTGCACAGCGTCCGTTTCGAGCCGGAGTCGCCGCCGGAGTGGGCGCGGAGGTTGCGGGGGCAGACGGTCGGAGGTCACGGCGAAGAGCGGTGCTCGCCGCAGCCTTGACGGCGCCGGTCACCCCACCTAGGATGGGTGCACCCCGCCACGCTGCATCCGCAGAAGGAGAGTTTCATGAGCACCAAGGCCGAAAAGATGAAGGCATTGGAAACCGCGATCGGACAGATCGAGCGCCAGTTCGGGAAGGGTTCCGTGATGCGCATGGGGGGCGACAACCGAGTCCGGGTGAACGTGATCCCGTCGGGGTCCATCGCCCTGGACGGGGCCCTCGGCGTGGGCGGGGTCCCTCGCGGCCGGGTGGTGGAGATCTATGGTCCGGAGGCATCGGGCAAGACCACCCTCGCGCTGCACATCATCGCCAACGCCCAGGCCACCGGCGGCCTCGCGGCGTTCATCGACGCCGAGCACGCCCTCGACCCCGACTACGCGGAGCGAGCTTGGCATCAATCTCGACGAGCTGCTGATCTCCCAGCCGGACTTCGGGGAGCAGGCGCTGGAGATCGCCGAGACCCTGATCCGCTCGGATCCGTGGACGTCATCGTCGTGGACTCGGTGGCGGCGTTGGTGCCCCGGGCCGAGCTGGAAGGCGACATGGGCGATGCCCAGATGGGCCTGCAGGCGCGCCTCATGTCCCAGGCCCTGCGCAAGCTCGCCGGGATCGTGTCGAAGTCGAAGACCTGCTTGGTCTTCATCAACCAGGTGCGGGAGAAGATCGGGGTCATCTTCGGCAACCCGGAGACCACCACGGGCGGTCGCGCCCTCAAGTTCTACGCGTCGGTCCGCATCGACATCCGACGCACCAGCTCCATCAAGCAGGGCGACCAGGTGATCGGCAACCGGGTCAAGGCCAAGGTGGCCAAGAACAAGGTCGCCGCGCCCTTCCGCACCGCCGAGTTCGACATCCTCTACGGCGAGGGCATCTCGCGCACCGGTGAGCTGCTCGATCTGGGCGTGGAGCACCGCATCATCCAGAAGTCCGGTTCCTGGTACTCCCACGGCGAGTCGAGGATCGGCCAGGGACGGGAGGCGGCGCGCTCCTTTCTGGCCGACAACCCGGAGCTTGCTCTGGACGTCGAGCTCCAGATCCGGGAGAAGCTCGGACTGATGCCGAAGCGGGACGCAGCCGGGCACGGGGAGGGCTCTGCGGACGTCGCCTCGAAGGCGGCGGAATAGAGGTGTCAGCGGACGCGCTGACATGACGGGTCCTCACGGCGGTGTCCCGACGCTGGCCGAGGGGCCCCGTGCGAGGATGCGCTACACTCCGCCGGAGTAAGGGATATGAGCGTGCGATCAATCGTTGTTGGAGTTCTCG